>JAFPXF010000051.1 GCA_017394765.1 Bacteroidales bacterium
GCCGGGGCTGCTCAAGGAAAACTTTTAACTATTATCTTTCCTCTATTGTCCCGGAGGGACACCCTCTCAATAACCCCACACAAGCGACGAAGGAGCACAGTGTGGGGCGGGGTGGAGGCACCGACATCCTCTCAACAACCCCACACAAGCGACGAAGGAGCGCAGTGGGGTGGGACGACGGCACCGACATCCTCTCAACAACCCCACACAAGCGACGAAGGAGCGCAGTGGGGTGGGACGACGGCACCGACACCCTCTCGCGGCGCGGGAGTCGGCATTGCTCGCCGCGAAAGGGAGGCGTTGGAAAAAAAGGTGTTGTTTATTCCGGCCCGGTGCCATCATGTATATAACTACCCCCCAAAAAAAAACGGGTGCCGAAAGCAATCAGCACCCGTTTATATCAGGGATATGGGCTGGCGTATTATCGCACTTCCTCAAAATCGACGTCCTGAACCTCCTGATCGTTGCCGCTGGAGTTGCCGCCCTGCGGGCCTTGTGCGCCTGCGCCGGGGTTGGCACCGCCGAAGGGACCTTGTTGCGGGTTGCCGCCGCCCTGTTGGTACATCTTGGCGGATGCGGCCTGCCAAGCACTTTGCAACTCTGCCGTGGCAGCGTCGATGGCGGGGATGTCTTTGCGGCCGTGGGCCTCTCTCAGCTTTGCGGCTGCGGCCTCGATCTTGGCACGGTCGTCGGCGGGCACCTTGTCGCCGAACTCTTTGAGCTGTTTCTCGGTGGTGAACACCAGCGAGTCGGCGGCGTTGAGCTTGTCGATTTCCTCCTTGGCCTTCTTGTCAGCGTCGGCGTTGGCTTCGGCTTCGGCCTTCATGCGCTTGATCTCGGCGTCGCTCAGGCCGGAAGAGGCCTCGATGCGGATCTTCTGTTCCTTGCCGGAGGCTTTGTCCTTGGCGGTGACGTTGAGGATGCCGTTGGAGTCGATGTCGAAGGTGACCTCGATTTGCGGCACGCCTCTCATGGCAGCGGGAATGCCGTCGAGGTGGAAACGCCCGATGCTCTTGTTCTGTGCGGCCATGGGGCGCTCGCCTTGCAGCACGTGGATTTCGACGGATGTCTGGTTGTCCACGGCCGTGGTGAAGGTCTCCGTCTTCTTGGTCGGGATCGTGGTGTTGCTCTCGATGAGCTTGGTCATCACGCCGCCCAGGGTCTCAAGGCCGAGGGAAAGCGGGGTGACATCGAGCAGGAGGATGTCCTTGACCTCGCCGGTGAGCACGCCGCCTTGGATGCTGGCTCCGATGGCGACCACTTCGTCCGGGTTGACGCCCTTGGACGGGGTCTTGCCGAAGAATTTCTCCACGATGTTCTGGATGGCCGGAATACGGGTGGAGCCGCCCACGAGGATGACCTCGTCGATGTCGGCGGTGGAATAGCCGGCATCTGCCAATGCCTTCTTGCACGGCTCAATGGTGGCGCGGATCAAGCCGTCGCACAGTTGCTCGAACTGGGCGCGGGTCAAGGTGCGCACAAGGTGTTGGGGCACGCCGTCGATAGGCATGATGTACGGCAGGTTGATTTCCGTGGAGTTGGAGCTGGAAAGCTCGATTTTGGCCTTCTCGGCAGCCTCTTTCAGACGCTGCAAAGCCATGGCATCCTTGCGCAAGTCCACGTTGTAGTCTTTCATGAACTCCTCGGCCAGCCAGTCAATGATCTTGTGGTCGAAGTCATCGCCGCCCAGGTGGGTGTCACCGTTGGTGGACTTCACCTCGAAGACGCCATCGCCCAACTCAAGGATGGAGATGTCGAAGGTGCCGCCACCGAGATCGAAGACGGCGACCTTGGAGTCGTTTTTCTTCTTGTCGAGGCCGTATGCCAATGCGGCTGCGGTGGGCTCATTGATGATACGCTTTACAGTCAGTCCGGCAATCTCGCCAGCCTCCTTGGTGGCCTGACGTTGCGAGTCACTGAAGTATGCCGGCACAGTGATGACAGCTTCCGTGACCTCCTGTCCGAGGTAGTCCTCGGCGGTTTTCTTCATCTTTTGGAGAATCATGGCCGAGATTTCCTGTGCAGTGTAGGAGCGGTCGTCAATCTTGACTTTCGGCATGTTGTTGGAGGCGCGTTCCACGGTATAGGGGACGCGCTCCACCTCCTTGATCACGCGGTCGTAGGTCTCGCCCATGAAACGCTTGATGGAGAAGATGGTCTTGGTGGGGTTGGTGATGGCCTGACGTTTGGCAGGGTCGCCGACCTTGCGTTCGTTGTTGCCCACAAAAGCGACAATGGATGGAGTTGTTCTGTGTCCCTCGCTGTTCGGTATGACTACCGGCTCGCTGCCCTCCATCACGGCAACACAGGAGTTGGTGGTTCCTAAGTCGATTCCAATAATTTTTCCCATAGTAGTTGATGTATTTAATTGTTATTACTTTCTTTTTTGTCGGCCAACCAAGGCCGCGTCGGTTCTTTTACAATAATTGTGCCAAAAAATAACGGGGTGGGGGATGCTGACAATTTGGCAGCTTTTTTTTTTGTCGTTCATCATGGAAAAAAAATTATTTTTGCAGCAAAAATTTTTGGTTATGAAAAAGTATCTGTTTGCTGCTGTTTTCACTCTCTTTTTCTGTTTGGCCGCATTTGCGCAGGATGTAATCGTGCTGCGTGACGCCACGGAGATCCAAGCCAGGGTTCTTGTGGTGGGTGTCCATGACATCACCTATAGGAAATGGGATAACCTGGATGGCCCCTCGTATCAGCTTGCCAAGAATGATGTCTTCTTCATCAAGTACGCTAATGGGACCAAGGAGGTGTTCAATCAACAGCCAGCCAACCCTGACGTGTCTGCGACCTCGGATGCCACTGCGGCGTCCCAGAAGATGTCCCCTTATTTCAACGCCTACATTGAGGGTGGTTGCATTTTTACGGCAGATGAGGCGGGCCCTATGCTGAATGCGACATTGGGCTTTCATTTGAGGAATGATTTATTCATCGGGGTGCAGACGGGGATAGACGCCTTTTTCGGGGCCCCTGCGTCCGGCACCGCAGGATTTGATGTGGGCTCGTACCTTTTGATGCTTGACTTTAGGGGTTACCTCCCCACCAGGAAAACCTTGGGCGCCTATGTGGAGTGCGCTTTAGGTGTGGCGTTTCTCACCCGATTCGGTCACGGCTTCTATTATGATGGAAGATATTTCGATTTTCCCACGATGGCCGCATTCCGTTTTCAACCCGGTTTGGGCCTTGAGTACCGGCGGGCCACCATAAGTGCAGGTTATACATTTTTCCATCTCGCGCAGAAAATCAACCTGCATTGCGGTTATGTCAAGGTGGGTGTGCGGTTGGGCAAACTGAAATAAAAGACACCCTTTAATCCGATTTTTTTATTATTTTTGCAGGTCGTTTTTTATGCCCTCCGAAGAGTTGATTCGAAGGGTATAGATGTTGTGTGTGGAAATATACAAGTTAGTATTAATCAAAATATTAAAAAAAAATCATTTATGTCAAAAACACTTTTCTTAGGTGATGAGGCCGTAGCCCAAGCAGCGTTAGACGCGGGCTTGTCTGGAGTGTATGCTTATCCTGGCACTCCGTCCACCGAAATCACGGAATTCATCCAAAACTCCAAGCAAGGCAAGGAAGGCCAAGTACACAGCATCTGGGCCGGCAACGAGAAGACCGCCATGGAATCTGCCATTGGCATGTCATACGCCGGCAAGCGTGCCATGGTGTGCATGAAGCATGTGGGTCTGAATGTGGCCGCCGACCCGTTTATGAACTCCTCCATCACTGGCGCCAACGGCGGCATTGTGGTGGTGGTGGCCGACGATCCCTCCATGCACTCCTCGCAGGACGAGCAGGACTCCCGCTTTTTTGCCAAGTTCGCTCTGATCCCCTCCTTCGAGCCCTCCAACCAGCAAGAGGCATACGACATCACGTATGCTGCATTCGACTATTCCGAGAAGTATCGCACCCCGGTGCTGATCCGACTCACCACCCGTCTGTCGCACTCCCGTGCCGGTGTGGAACGCAAGGAGGCCCGTCCGCAAAACCCGCTCCACATTGAGGAGAACCCCAAACAGTTCATCCTTCTGCCCGCCAACGCCCGTGTGCACTACCGCACCCTTCTGGGCAAGCAGGACAAGTTCGAGGAAGAGTCTCTCAACTCTCCTTTCAACAAGTACATCGACGGTGCCGACAAGAAATTCGGCATCATCGCCTCCGGTATTGCCTACAACTACTTGATGGAGAACTTCGAGGATCACAAGTGCCCCTATCCTGTGCTCAAGATTTCCCAATATCCGCTGCCGACCAAGCTGATCGCCAAGATTGTCGATGAGTGTGAGACCGTGCTCGTGGCGGAAGAGGGCTATCCCTTCATCGAAGAGCAGGTGCGTGGCGTGCTGAACCGCACGGGCAACATCATTGGCCGTCTCTCCGGCGCGCTGCCCCGCGATGGCGAGCTGAACCCCAATCTCGTGGCCAAGGCTCTCGGCCTGCCCGATACCTACGGAGCTCCTGTCCCTGAACTGGTGGTGCCCCGTCCGCCCGCCTTGTGCGTGGGTTGCCCGCACATTGACTCCTACCTCGCCATCAACGAGGCCATGGAAGAGTACGGCAAGGGCAAGGTTTTCGCCGACATCGGCTGCTACACCCTCGGCGCACTGCCTCCATACAAGGCTATCTACACCACCGTTGACATGGGCGCCTCCATCACCATGGCCAAGGGCGCTGCCGATGCGGGTTTGCGTCCCGTGTTGGCGGTCATCGGCGACTCCACCTTCACGCACAGCGGCATGACCTCCCTGCTCGACTGCATCTACGAGAACACTCCCGTGACCGTGATGATCCTTGACAACAGCACCACCGGCATGACCGGCGGCCAGGACTCCCACGCCCTCGGCGTGCTTGGCGAGATCTGCAAGGGACTCGGCGTAAAGGAAGATCATATCCACCGTATCACTCCTCTGAAGCCTCATCATGCTGAGAACGTTGCCCTCATCAAGAAGGAACTCGAATATGAAGGCGTCTCCGTCATCATCCCGACCCGCGAGTGCATCCAAACCCTCAGCCGTCGCATGAAGAAACAACAAGCAGAAAAGAAGAAATAGGACTTTGGCTTTTGGTCTTTGGTCGTTGATTGTTGGTCTTTGGATTTTTGCCAATAACCAATGACCAACAGCCAATGGCAAATTAATAAACAAAATAATTTTCGAAAAATGAAAATAGACATCATATTAGCAGGAGTTGGCGGTCAAGGTATCCTCTCCATCGCCACCATTGTCGGCTATGCAGCCGTCAAAAGAGGAATGTATATGAAACAGGCCGAGGTGCACGGCATGAGCCAGCGTGGCGGCGACGTGCAGTCCCATTTCCGGCTCTCCGACCAAGAGATCGCTTCCGACCTTATCCCCATGGGCAAGGCCGACATGATCATTTCCGTGGAGCCCATGGAATCGCTCCGCTACCTGCCGTGGCTCAATCCCGAGACGGGCTGGCTGATCACCAACGACCAACCCTTTGTGAACATCCCGAATTATCCCGACCTTGACCAGCTTTCCGCCGAATTGGGCAAGCTCAAGAACAAGGTGGTCATCAATGCCGACAAGATTGCCAAGGAACTCGGTTCCGCGCGTTCCGCCAACATGGTGATTTTGGGCGCCGCCTCCCCGTATCTGGGCATTCCCTTCGAGGAGATTGAAGCCGCCGTGCGCGAGAACTTTGCCCGCAAGGGCGACGATGTGGTCAATACCAACCTCGCCTGCTTGCGCGCCGGCAAGGAATTCGCCGAGAAACTCTAATGCCACACTGTCGTTCAGATGAGCAACCTGATTGAGTTCTTTAAGAACAACTTTCATTATTTCCTACTCGCAGTTCTTCTGGTGCTGTCCATTCTGATGCTTGGGAAGTCGATGTCCTACAGCAGCTACAAGCTTGCTCGCATCAGCCAAAGCGTCACGGGGCCGATCCAGAAGAACTGGTCGGAAATGATGCACACGTTCAGTCTGGGACAAGAGAACGAGGATCTGGTGCAACAGAATATCGCCTTGATGCGCGAGCATGACAACATGTTCATTGTCAAGGAGGATACCACACTCACCATGATGAGTGAAAAGGATTCTGTGCATACTCAGCGCACCCGCCTCTACGACTACTCTTATGCCCATGTCATCTTCAAGACTACCGATCAGGCTTACAACTATATCATAGTGGACAAAGGAAGCAAGGATGGCATTGACAAGGACATGGCTGTCACCTCGCCGTCCGGTGTCGTGGGGGTCGTGAGCGATGTCTCCGACCATTTTGCCGCCGTGATTCCCATACTGCATCCCGACTCCCGTATCAGTGCCGTGGTGTCGCCCATCAACCAGGTGGGCACCGTGGTGTGGGAAGGCACCGACCCGCGAGTGGCCTTTTTGGAAAACATTCCCCAACATCTGGAAATCAATATTGGAGACTCCGTTTTGACCAGCGGTTTCTCCAATATTTTCCCCAAAGGGCTACTTATTGGCACTGTCAAAGAGGTCATGGTTGGGAATAATGCCAGTTTCCTTACCATTAAAATCAGATTGGCCACTAATTTCAACCAATTAAGTTTGGTGTATCTTATCGAGAATCAATATAAAAAAGAAATTGACTCTTTGAAAACAGGATTTAAAACCGAATAGAGAATCTTGAACAACGTATTTTCGAACATATTACGCTTTTTGGTGGTGATACTGCTGCAGATTTTTGTGTGCAGCCATATTAATCTGTTTGGTTTTGCAAGACCGGCGCTGTATCTTTTTGCCTTGCTGCTGCTGCCTTTTGAATTGCCTCTCTCCGTGCAGTATCTGATCGGCTTTCTCACAGGTTTTGTCATTGATATGTTTGCACACACGTTGGGCGTCAATTCTTTCGCCTGTGTGTTGCTTATGTTCGTGCGCCCTTATTTGGCCAAGGCCCTCAATGGCGGCAAAAGCTCCGAAGGCATTGAACGGCCGATTCCCGGTGTCAAGGATTTCAAATGGCTGTTCGCCTATGCCCTTACACTTTCCGCCTTGCACCAATTTCTGGTGATCCTGCTGGAAACAAGCAAGTTCGCCAATTTCGGACATACGATGTTGGTGGTTTTATGCAACACCGTTTTTACTGTCTTTGTGCTGCTTTGCATCTTGTATATTTTTTATCCTGCCCAAAGAAAATATTGAAGATGGCGAAGCTGCATCTATTCCCATTCCTTTGCCTTATGGTGTTTCTGGCTGCGTCTTGCAGTTCGACCAAACACCTTGCGGAAGGGGAATATATGCTCGCACGAAACAATGTGGTGGTAAAAGATGCCAAGAATCCCGATTTTGACGACCTGAAGTCGTATGTGCGCCCCATCCCGAATAAGAAGTTCATGGATATGATTAATGTCCGGACCATGATTTACTCGATGGGGCACCCTAAATACAAGAAGAATGGAACGTGGAAGGACTCGAAATTCCGTCGTCTTCTTCGTGAAAGACTGGGTGAGGCGCCTGTCTTGGTGGACACTTCAGAGATTGAGAACTCTCTGAAACAATTGAACACGGTGATGAGTCAGTTGGGTTATTTTGATTCAGAAACCAGTTATGAGATCGTCCATCGGAAAATTGATCCCAAGAAAGTCAAGGTCAATTATTCGGTGCAGGCAAACGAACCATTTTTCATCCGCCAAATCACATACGACATCGATGTGCCAGAGTACAAGCGCATCATTGTGCTGCATAAGGATGAATCGTTGCTGTCGGAAGGTATGCAGTACAACGAGAATAAAATCACCGACGAGTTCACACGCATTATCAATGTGCTTCGCGACGAAGGATACTACTATGTGGAAAAATCCATCATCAGGGGCGAGGTTTCGTATGATCCGCCTTCCGATTCCACACAAAAGGATCCCCACACGGTTTCGTTGACAATCATTCTGCGTCTCCCTTCCGGCGTGAACACGTCGCGTTATTTGTACAAATACTACTTCAACAAAGTTTATGTACAGACCAATTACGAGCCCAATGCGCCGCCGGATTTGCGGCTTGATACGGTGAGATTCAGGAATTATAAAAGCAAATTCGACACGACGACTTACTATTTCCTCACCCCGCATTACGATGATTTGCGGCAACCCATCCAAGACTTCCATTACAGAACCATCACGGACGCCATCTTCACGAATGAGGGCCTGCCGTACACCCAGAATGCCAAGCGCCTCAGCAACCAGGCCCTTAACCAATTGGACAATTTTTCATACTACACCATTACTTATGTGGAGGCCGACAGCTTATTGGACACCCTGCACAAAAAAGGGTATTTGGATGTGCTCTATCGTCTGACGCGGAAGAAAGTGCACAGCGTTGGCGGTCAGCTTGACTTGCGGAACGACAAATCGGCCATTTCATTTACATACGCCAACCGGAATTTGTTCAAGGGCGGCGAGCATCTGGCGGTGAATCTTTCCGGTGGTTATTTCTATTATTCTTTGCCTAACTTGTTTAATCGCGACAATTACTACACTTATCCGGAATTCGGGGTGAATGTGTCGCTGACTTTCCCAAAACTGCTTTTCTTTGGAAAATATCACAAGGGTAACACCATCAAGCGAAGCACCTCGATCAAATTTGGTGTCAACTACTCCGGGCTATACTACAAGCTCCTCTACAATGCAGCCCTTACATATAATTGGAGTCCGAGCTATTATGTCAACCATAGCCTGAGTCCGATTGACATCAGCACTCAGAACAACAGCGACAGATGGTACACGGGCATATTGAATTTCTATGATTACTCGCCGAAATATCAAAAAAAATTCGGCAAGTATATCATGTTGTCCACAAAATACAACTTTGATTATCTTGTGCCTTTTTCTTCCGAGGCTCGGAATCACAACATGCGTTTGTCGTTGAATGTGGAATCGTCGGGACTTCTGCTGAAAGGGTTGAATGCCATATTCGACCGTGACCATCGGTGGGTGCTGGCACGTGGTCTGCTGGATGGGGAAGGCTACAACTACACGACATTCGAGAAGCTGGAATTCACCCTGAACTATGCCTATAAAATCAACAATAACAACACCCTTGCCCTTCGGTTGAATGCAGGAGCCATGGTTCCGTTGGATTCAAATTCCTATATCCCGTTTGAGCGTGGTTTCTCCATGGGCACGAGCAATAGCATGAGAGGTTGGGGCTATCGCGGACTGGGGCCGGGTAGCTATGAACATGGCAAGGACAGCCTTTTCACGGGTGATGTGAAGCTGGAGTGGAACATTGAATATCGGGGTACGATCTACCGTTCCTTCAAATATGGGGTTTTCGTGGATGCCGGTAACATTTGGCTGACGCGTAACATCAATGATATGGAGGGTGCCACTTTCAAGTTCAATCGTTTTTACAAGGAAATTGCCATGAATGCGGGTGTCGGACTTCGTCTGGATTTCGATTTCCTGATCATCCGTGTGGATTTTGCCCTGCCGATCTACGATCCGACCCGAACCTCATACGGAGGAAGATGGATCAATAAAGAGTGGTTTGATGATCCTCGTCCAATAAAGTTGTCCCACAGTATAAAGTTTGCCATCGGATACGCGTTTTAAACATGTCAGGCAAGGATGCGAATATCTTCGTCAGTGCAAGGATATTTGCTTGAGGGCTTCCCACAGCACGACGCCGGCTGCGATGGTGACATTCAGGGAATGTTTGGTGCCATATTGGGGTATTTCGATGGCCGCGTCACACAGAGGCAGCAGCCGGTCGTCCACACCAAATACCTCATTGCCAACGACAACAGCCGTTTTTTCAAAATCCCGGAAGGAGAAGTTCTGAAGCATGATGGACTGATCCACTTGCTCCACAACGAGTATGGCATAGCCCTCGTCCTTAAGCCGTTTTGCCAGTGCCACCACATCTTCGGCATACTCCCATGCCACGCTGTCGGTGGCGCCAAGGGCAGTCTTGGCGATGTCCTTGTGGGGAGGGCATGCTGTGATGCCGCAGAGAAACATCTTCTCGATGTTGAAGCCGTCGCAGGTCCGGAAAAGAGACCCCACGTTGTTCATGCTGCGAATGCTGTCAAGCACCAGCACGACGGGTACCTTGGGTTGCGCCTTGAACTGTTCCGGCGTGACGCGGTGCAGCTCCTCCATGGTCAGTTTTTTCATTGTCTTCAGAGATTAAAAGGGGTAATCGTCATTTCTGTCGGGCTCTGACTGCGTGGGTGCATCGTCGTTCATGCTGGATTCGTAGGTGATGAAACTCGGACTGGGCGACATGGCGTTCGTGGGAATACCTGGGAAGCCGGGCGGGGTTGGCATGTCGGTATCGGAGAAGGTGTTTACGCTGCCGGTATAGTATCCTGTCTCCACATCGGAGAACTTGGTGTACTGGCTTTGGAAGCGCACGCGCACATTGCCGGTGCTTCCGTGACGGTTCTTCTCGAACATGATGTCTGCCAAGCCCTGCGACGGAGTCTGGGAATCGTCATCGAAAGTGTCCATTTTATAATACTCGGGACGATAGATGAAGAGCACCAGATCGGCATCTTGCTCGATGGAGCCTGATTCACGAAGGTCGGAGAGCAGAGGACGCTTGGTGCCGCCGCGGGTCTCCACGGCACGGCTCAGCTGGGCAAGTGCAATGACGGGAATGTCGAGTTCCTTGGCAAGTGCTTTCAGGGAACGGGAGATCTGGCTGATTTCCTGCTCGCGGTTGCCCCCTTTGTTGTTGTTCTCGGAACCCACTTGCATCAGCTGCAAGTAGTCGATGATGACCATCTTGATGTCATATTTGTGCTTGAGACGGCGGCATTTGGCGCGCAGGTCGAAAATGGAAAGCGCCGGTGTGTCATCAATGATCAAGTTTGAACTTTCCAAAGCACCGATACTGTTCATCAGCCTGGACCATTCGTCATTGGTGAGCTGTCCTTTGGCGATATGCTCTGTCTCAATGCCGGACTCCATGGAAAAGAGGCGCTGCACCAGCTGGGCGGCGGACATTTCCAGAGAGAAGAATGCCACTGGACAGTTGTGGTCAAGGGCGGCGTTTCGGGCGATGGAGAGCACAAAGGAGGTCTTGCCCATGCCGGGACGACCGGCCATGATGATAAGGTCGGATTTCTGAAAACCGCCAGTCTTTTCATCAATGGCACGGATGCCGGAAGGCACGCCTTGTAGCTTGTCAGTGTTTTGACGCATCTTGTCCAACTCGTTGAGAGCCAATGTGACCACTTGGTGCAACTCTTTGCTGTCGCGCTTGAAGTTGTTCTCAATGATGCTGAAGATCTTGGTTTCCGCCTTGTCAAGCAGGTCGAGTACATCGTTGGACTCATCGTAAGAGTCGGTGATGATGTCGTTGCAGTTGTGGATGAGTTCTCGCACGACGAACTTCTCCATGACCACGCGGGCATGGTACTCGATGTTGGCAGCCGTGGTGATACGGTTGGTGAGCCCCGACAGATAGGCTGCCCCGCCAACCACATCTAATAACTTGTCCTTGCGCAGCTGGTTGGTGACAGTCAACAGGTCGATGGGCTGTGTCATCGCGAAGAGTTTCTTGATGGCATTGAAAATATGTTGGTTGGCAGTTACATAGAACATTTGTGGCTGCAGAAAATCGAGGATGTTGCTCACAGCGCTGTCGTCAATCATCAGGGCGCCGAGAACGGCCTCTTCAAATTCCACGGCTTGCGGCGTGACTTTGCCGGCAACGCCCAAGACATTCTCTATTCGGTTGTAGGAGACGTTTTTTGTCTGCCTATTTTCGGTAACAGGCTTGTTTTCCATAGATTGGGAAGTAAGGTTGATTATTGATTTCGGGGTGCAAATATCCCAAAAAAACAATTACCCTCAGAGCCCAAATTCATAAAGTTATGAACAGATGCCATATTTGACTGCATGATATACGGTTAGAGGCTTCTGGAAATTACTGAAACGTCACGACGTGGAGTCTCTACAATTTTAATATCTTTGCACCCTGAAAAAACCTTGCAATGAATAGATATCACGCGATTATCCTCATATCCTTCATCTTTATGCCAGGGCGCCCTCTCGCCCAATCTTTCCAAGACCTTAACCACAACGGACGGATGGATCCCTACGAGAACCCGAAACTCATCGTAGAGGAGAGGGTGGGGGATCTGCTCTCTAAGATGACTTTGGAAGAGAAAGCGGGCCAGCTGGTGATGACGATGGGGTGGGAGTATTATGAGAAAACCGGGGGAAAATATGTGCTGACGGACAAGTTCAAGGATGCCATCCAAAACAGAAACATCGGCAGCACTTGGGCCGTTATGCGAGCCGACCCGTGGACGCAGAAGACGCTGCAGAACGGTCTCACCCCGGAGGCCGCGCACTATTTGACCAACGAGATGCAGTTGTGGAACCGGAAAAACACCCGCTTGGGTATCCCGTTGATGTTTGCAGAGGAGGCACCCCACGGGCACATGGCCATCGGCACTATGGTGTTGCCCACTGCCATTGGACGCGCCTCCACCTTTAACAAAAAGTTGGAAAACTTTTCAGGTTGGTCTGTGGCCAATGAACTGTATGCGCAAGGTGCCAACATCGCTTTCGGTCCCGTGCTTGACATCGTGCGCGACCCGCGTTGGTCCAGAGTGGAGGAGACCTACGGCGAAGACCCGGTGCTGGCAGGTCAGATGGGCGGCGAGTATGCTGCTGGAATACAATCCTATGCCTCGCGACAGTCGTATATGCCGAACATTATCTCCACGCTGAAACACTTCACCGCCCACGGCATCTCCGAAGGCGGGCACAACGGCAACACCGCGCAGGTCGGCAAACGCGAGCTTTTGTCTGTCCTCTCGTATCCCTTTATGTTGGCGACACAACAGTTTGGCGCAAAATCGGTTATGACTGCCTACAACGATGTGGACGGCATCCCCTGTTCGGGCAACCAATGGCTGTTTCGTGACGTGCTGCGCCACGACTGGGGTTTCAAAGGATTGATAATTTCTGACCTCTTTGCCATCAACGGGCTGGTGAGCGCCCGCATAGCCGCTGACTACTCCGAGGCTGCCGCGCTTGCGGTGAAAGCCGGTGTGGACATCGATTTGGGCGGTTCCTGCTATGGCGAACAGCTGGTGCAAGCCGTGAAGAACGGACTGGTAACGGAAGCTCAAATCAACGAGTTGGTGAAGCACGTGCTGACTCAAAAATTCCAGCTCGGTCTGTTTGATGACACGTTTGACAAACCGTATGTGGCGTTTGACAAGACGCTGCACGAGATTTGGAATCTAAAGGCCGCACAAGAGTCCGTTATCTTGTTAAAGAATGACAATCATACACTTCCGTTTTCCAAGGAGGTGAAAAAGGTGGCCGTCATCGGGCCCAATGCCGACAATGTCTATAATATGTTGGGCGACTACACCGCCCCGCAGGCCGACGGCTCCGTGATAACGGTGCTGCAAGGCATACGCGAGAAGCTGCCTGACGCGCAGGTGGAGTATGTGCAGGGCTGCCATATCCGCGATACCTCGCTGAACGACATCGCCCGGGCGGTGCGTGCCGCTGAAGGGGCTGATGTGGTGGTGGCGGTGCTGGGCGGCTCCAGCGCCCGCGACTTCCGCACCAACTATAAGGAAACGGGTGCCGCCGAGGTGACCGGTCCCGCCGTCAGCGATATGGACGCGGGCGAGGGTTTCGACCGCGCCACACTTCGGATGCTCGGCTGGCAGGAGGAACTGCTGAAGACTCTGTGTGCTACGGGCAAGCCCGTGGTGTTGGTGATGATACAGGGCCGTCCGCTCGACTTGTCGTGGGCGGATGCCAATGTGCCCGCCATCCTCAACGCGTGGTATCCGGGCGCGCAGGGCGGCAGGGCGGTGGCCGACATCCTCTTCGGTGATGTCAACCCTTCGGGCAAATTGCCCATTTCGTATCCCCGCTCTGTAGGCCAGTTGCCCGTCTATTACAACACCACGGAGGTGCGCCGCGACTATACCGACGCGCCCGCCAGCCCGCTCTATCCCTTCGGCCACGGACTGAGTTACACCACATTTGAGTACTCCAACTTGCAGTCCGTCTGGAAAAACGACTCCACCCTGGAGGTCTCCTTCCAGCTGACCAACACTGGCCAATACGACGGTGCCGAGGCCGTGCAGCTCTATATGCGCCACAATAAGGCATCGGTCAAAACCCCGGAGCGCCAGCTGAAGGCATTTGAAAAGGTGTTCTTGAAGAAAGGGGAGACCAAAACGGTGACGATGATGCTCTCCAAGTCAGACTTCGCCATCCTGAACGAGGATTTGCAATGGGTGGTGGAGCCCGGCACCGTCACGCTGATGGTGGGAAGCTCGAGCCAGGACATCAGAGGGGAGATAATAATTAATAGATAATAGATTTCCTTGAGCAGCCCCGTTAGGGGCGCAAGCGTTAAAACTCATACCCCACACCCAGATTGGCAAATCCTTTGATGCCGAATCCTGCCTCAAAACTGCCGAACCAATGTTTCGCGCCGGCTTTTAACCCGAAGGCGGTCAGCTGGAACGCGGAGAACACTCTGTTGTGGTCAGTGGTTATCGGCCGGATAAGAAGATCATCATCTCTGTATTCTCGTCCGTGTTTAATATAAAAACCCACGGAAAGCCCGGAGTAAAGGGTCAAATGCGGACGGTTAAGATAGGAGAACCGCAAAGAGGGCATTATCAGGAAATGATGCTCTTTATACTGCCACGTAAGATGCTCTGGTTCACCATAGCCTTTCTCTTTATATAAATTATAACCAGCGGTAATGCCTAACCAAAACCATTTTGAGGCACGGTAATGATAGTCCAAGGAGAATACGGGAGTGAATATTTGCTTTGTGGGTGAGATATCGTCTATCGGTTCTCCCAAAATAGGAGAATAAAACCATTCCCTCAAATAGGTAAAGCCCAAGGGATCACTCACCCCTAACCGAAACTCGTGACGACACAAAGATTTGTCAGCATTCCAATGCGGTTGCGCCTGCTTGATGGCCCGATGCTTGCTGAAACTATGCAGGTAAGCGATTTGGAAGTAGAGGTAGTGGTTGCGTTTGGAAACGTATTGATTTTCCGTCGGAGAAGGGTACTCGGAAAAGTACTGACCATTTATTGGGGAAGTTCCATTGTTTGTCATGAAGAGCACATTTCCATTTGCAAAATCCGTTGTGGCAATGTCTAATCCCAACAAAAAACGGAGGTGATTTTTATTGGGTAATTGGTAATACAACCCTACATCAGCCATTATATCCGCATAAAAAACATCTCTATTATAATGATAACTAATATAATGATCGATATTCCAAAACGGGCCATAAGAAAAATTATACATGATTGCTCCTTCATTTTTATCATAACCGTCATAAAAAGTCTCCAACGGCATTCGTAACTGAGCACCTGCATTCGCAGTTATCCATAATTTGTCGGCGATAGGGTAGTGGAACTCAAATTTCAATGGCATGGAGAGGCCAAAATATTCTCCATTAATTCCTCTTGTGCCCAAATGGATGCAACCTATATCCAATGCGGCAGATATTCCGAAATAATCCGCAAAGTGGTAGGAGCATTCCAGGCCCAAGCGTCCGCCATAACGTACTGAGGAAAAAGTTTTCTTTCCTGTGGACATAGAAGTCATCTCCACGGGATGTACGATGTCTGCCTCCAATGTGTAACCGAAGTGGAAACCGTTGAAAGGACTGTCGTGCAAAACCGACTGGGCCTTCGTTTTAGGTGCGCTCACGGGCAGAGGTGCCTCTGTCTGTGCGGGCGCGAGGGAGTTCAACCCCAAAAGCAGGAGTCCCGCCAATCCGTATTTCTTGATGCTGTCCATTGTGGATACATTTTGCTGTTCGTACTGTATGACGCGGTTTTCCAAAATGGTTACACTCTGGGCCCACATTTTTTGCAAAGAATCGGGCGGCGTCTGCGCATCGGCACCGTTCAACTCGTAAAAAAGCCGCTTGAATTCCTCACTGTGAATGTAGTCGGCGATGATGATGGTGTCCTGCACGCGCACCGTGTCGCACACATATACGGTGTCACGCACCACGTGCCGCTTCACCACATACATAGTGTCGGCACTTTGTGCGAGAAGGCCTTCTATTGTGCTGAATACCAGCATTAATAATACGTTGATGCGATGCCTTTTCATAGTCTCTTCATTAAATAGACCGTGTCTTTCACGATGGCGGTGTCACGCACAAAGACCGTGTCGTTCACCACAATCTCTTTGGTGACGACGATGGTTTCAGGTTTGTTTTTTACCTCGGGATGCTCCGTTGGTGCGATAGTGTCAGGCACAACCATCTGAATATTTGACGCATTGAGGCTGTCGGCAGGCAATTGGGCAGGGGTGGTTGGCTCATGCAACGGGCTGCTGTCCATTGTAGTACGGGCGACCTGCCAGAGGCACACTCCGCCTACAACTCCCGCAATGGTGGCGGTGGCCAATGCCGCACGGTATGTCGCCACGAACACGCCCGGACTGGAGGGCGCCTCTGCCGCCGCCTTCCGTATTTGGCTGGACGAGAGCGGCTTTGCCGGCGCATACTCTAACGAGGCAAGTCCGTTTCGGAACATCCGGTCGGTGCGGGCGGCCTCGGAATGCTGCAATAAGAATAGTAGTATCATGACAAAAACTCCCTTTTTTCGTTTTTCTTTCTCTTCGGCCATTTGGGTGAGCAGCTGCCGCAGCCGTTTGCGGGCGCGGAACAGCAGCTCCTTGGAATTGGCGATGGAGATGTTCAGCAGGTCGGCAATGTGTGCGTGCGACTGGTTGTCAATGGCATAGAGGTTGAAGACGGTGCGCGGACGGACCGGCAGCTGCTGCACGGCTTCGAGCAATTCTTCCTGCGTGAAGTCCATCTTCCAAATGGATGTCTCTTCCGTGGCGACATCCAGAGTCTCTTCATCCACAAACGGCACCATATCTATGCTTTGCCGCAGATGCTGGATGGTGTGGTTCACGGTGATGCGCATCAGCCAGGCCTCGAAGTGGCCGGTGGCACGGTAGGTGTCGGCACGCTCCATCGCCTTGAGGAACGCCTCGTGCGCCAAGTCCTCCGCCAACGCCAGGTCGTTGACATAGCGATGGCAAAGTCCAATCATCCTGCCGATGTTGGCCGCATACATCCGTTCCCAAAATGCCGCATTCTCCATTTTTCACCTAATTCATATTGATGACGCAAAAATAGCAAAAGGTTACAATGGCGGGGAGATTTTTTTGTATTTTTGCAGGGAAGAAGTACAATGAAGATTTTTTTAGAAAAACAAATACTTAATTATGGCATATCATTTTCACAATCTGGTTTTTGAAGGCGGTGGTGTGAAAGGCATCGCTTATGTGGGCGCTTTGGAAGTGCTCGACCAAAAAGGAATCCTGAAAGATATTAAAAGAGTGGCGGGAACCTCCGCCGGCGCGATGATAGCGGTTCTGGTTGGATTGCGTTACTCCGCCGAAGAGATGCGGAAAATACTCTGGAACTTGAATTTCCAGAATTTTATGGATGATTCCTTCGGCCTCGCTCGCGACTCGAAACGGTTACTCAACGAATATGGCTGGTATAAGGGCGACTTCTTCCGCAACTTGATGGCCGGCTATATCAAGGACAAAACGGGCAATAGTGAAATCACGTTCAAGGAGTTGGCCAATATGAAAAAATTCAGGGATATCTTTCTCGTGGGGGCCGACCTCTCCACCGGAACCACCCAGACATTCTGCGCCAAAGAGACTCCGGATGTGATTGTGGCGGATGCCGCCCGAATCTCAATGTCCATTCCGCTCTTTTTCGCTTCGGTGAAAGGCAAAACGGACGGCCACACTTATGTGGACGGCGGGTTGTTGGACAACTATTCCATCAAGACCTTCGACCGTTTGGATTTTGTGGACGACAAGAGCAAAAATGTCCGCCGCACAGAGTATTATGACAAGTACAACAAGAAAAAGTGGATTAAAGAAGATGTGGGGGAGAACATCTATGTTTACAACAGGGAGACGTTGGGCTTCCGTCTGGACTCCAAGGAGGAAATCACGATGTACTTGACGCACAAGCCGACGGTACGCAACGAGATCGGCAGTTTCTTCACCTACGTCAAGGCGCTGGTGACCACGCTCATTGACTTCCAAAACAACGTGCACTTGCACAGCGACGACTGGCAGCGCACGGTCTATATTGACACGCTCGGAGTGGGTGCCGTTGATTTCAAGATTTCCAAAAACAAGAAGCAGGATCTGGTCGATTCCGGCCGGAAGCACACTATCGAGTATTTGGATTGGTACGACAACGACGAGGAGAAGGCGAACAAATAGGTTTGTTCATTTTAATTCGAAAAGACTCCATAATATTTAAACGTTTTGCTGGTGATGGTTGTTGTTGTCAATGTAGCCCGTGCCGCATTGTGTGCGGATGATGCCCAGAAACAAATCGCAATCTTCGACCGCTTTAAGGCAGTTCTCCAAATTGGACAGTGCGGGGTTCACTCTGATGGTGCCCAGATGCGGATTCCACACATTGTAGCCTAAAACCTTCAGCAGAGCGCAGATCTGGGAAATCTCATTCTTCATTCGATACTTGAAGTCATATTTGATGATGAAGTCTAACTCCTATTTGTTCTCATTGATAAATCTGCAGAACTCCACCAAACTCTGTTGGATGACACTTCCAACCTGCATCTGTTCTTTGTATAAAGCCACCATAGTAGGTGACATACTACGGTTCAGGGCAAATCGCACCACCTCCATGTCCGCCTCTTTGCAAAGAAGGATTCCAACGCTCGGATTTTCATTGGAACGGCGTTCCTCCTGGTCGAGTGCTTCCAAATAAAATTCCAGTTGCCCAAGATCTTTCGGGTGGAATTCCGTCGTCTTCAATTCGATGGCGACCATACATTGCAGCAAGCGGTGATAAAACAACAAGTCCACTTTGAATGTCTTACCGCCTACAGTTACTCGATGTTCTTCGTCAATAAACAGAAAGTCTTTCCCCAACTCCAAGATGAAATCTTTCATGTGGGAAACGATGGACTTTCTCAGTTTCGTTTCTTTATGGCGTTCTGGCAGCCCGAACAAATCGAGATAAACGGTATCTTTAAACAGCACACCTGATTGCGGGTATTGCTTTCTCATCATTTCGGACTGAACATTCTTGCTCCCTAACAACGATGACATGACGTCGGTTTTCAAGGCACGTTGCAATTCCTTGTATTCCAAATGCTCTCGGCCTGCATAAAGTATATAAAACAGCCTTTGCTCATCGTTTTTGCATTGACTCATAATGAGCTGATGGTTGCTCCAACCAGTGGCGAACAAAACAGACGGTATTTGTGCCAATTCGATTGGCACATTTTCGGCTTGTTCCATTTGTGCCAATTCAACTGGCACAAATTCAGGTGTTGGCATAGTTGAACGATGTTCTGAACGTTCAGCTAAATAATGTTGCATACCGGTAGTGATTGGTGATTTCAACGAAACTTGTTGCAGCATAGGTTTCATACAATTGTACCATCTTGTATAATGTACGGTAGCTCCAACCTTTTGCCTTGGGGTTGCGCGTATGGATATAATCCGCCAGCATGCGCACTACGCCGTCACCCCACGCTGATGATTTCAACTTGGTGGAAACAAAACCTCCTACTTCCCACACCATCAACAACGATTCGTTGTTGATGCCATCGGTCACCCTATTGCGATGCGTGGCAATGATGCCATACACAGCCTCGAAATCATCCCTGAAAGCCAAGGACGAATTGTTATCCGTATTATTCTCTTTGCTTTTTTTCATAGTTGTACTTTTTCTTGTTGTTCTATTTCAAATCCGTAAACCGAGGTGCTGAGCATTATGTTGGGGGTGGGGTCATTTAGTTTTGTTATTTAGTTAGGATGCCATCATATGACATGATGTATATTTTTTACGATTTTCTGTTCAACATTCACTTTTTGCAAGAACTCTGTGCACTACTTCATTCGTGATATATCTATAAATTTGGGGCGGATGAAAATTGGGGGCAAAACTACGCAATTCTTCTAATCCGATGGGATTAATGGCTTTGATTTTTTCTAACTCAATACCGACAGACTTGTTTGAATTTTCATAATAAGACAGGAACCGTTGTTCGTCAATGCCTAATCTGTCAGAGTATGAAACCCACATTTCTTTTGGGGAACAAAGTATCAATCCTTTTATTATTCCAAAACCTATAATTGCTTTCTCTGGTGCGGATGCGTATATGATGACATAGTCACCTTGTCTGACATTCGGCTTTGTCTTTCTAAGCTCAATGTCTTTCTCACCAGATATAAGTTTATATGCATATTCTGGTTTTACCGCAATGAATAAATACTTCTGTTTTTTTGCTCTTTTATTTCTCATCTCCCTAAATTGTAAATGTCAAAAAATATTGCATCTGATACCAAGACAGGTGAAGCAAAAGTATTAACTTTCCTTCCATGACGTGTAAAGACCTCTGTCACAGTTTTATAACTTACTGGATGATTGAACACTTCAGTATGACTAAATTTCAAAGTTCTAATATCTTTATTGATATCTTGACCGCATAACTCATAAATATTATTCCACGCATAAATCCCATAGTGCTTGTATAATCTAAACAGTTCTTTGGGCTTTCCTGTTTGTACTTCCGTCAGATAAGAAGAGGCCACGATTGATTTTGATCGGGAAAAACCTTTGTCTCGACCACTCACATACCACAAGATCCTTGCGGGTGCTTTTTCATTTATAGCGTGAGCATGTCGATAATAGACATTTTCAAAACTCCATAATCGGTCTGGATCTGCACCAAAAATATCTTCGCTCGCAATGCTAAAATCAAACAGTTGTCCTGCCCAATGAGATATAATAGGAATAATATATGTTGGAAGATCCAAGTTTTTTATCTTCAGGGGAAACAACATGCTTTCAACAGATATTAACTGGGCCTCATTGCTCATATCTATGTCTATCGGAATTCCCGATTCCTGAATAAAGGAACCGATTTCTTGACGGTCAATCTGCCTGTCTATCGCATATTTAGTATAACAGTCAGATGAGTATGGTACGAAACCAAATTTAAGAAGGATACTTTTCCATTCTGGTTTCAAATGGAGCTCCCTTATGACAATCTGCTCTTTGTCGTCTTTCAAACAATCGTTGTTTAATACATAAGAGATGATTTGGAAAAACAAAGAGTTGCAATACGAATCTTCTAAAACACGAACAAACTCAATTATTACTTTGGACTGCTCTTTTAAGATACCATAAAATGCGACAATCTCATTTTGTCTTTTTACAATAAATAGTTTTCCGTTATCGCTGTTTATTAATTGGGCAATCTTATCATTGAATGACTTCTTTGTTTCTCCTCCATTTTGATTCCAAAATTTTTCAACACACAATTGCTTGTCTCTTGGATTTGGCTTTGAAATGGAATGGAAAACGACACCTTTCAGCTGATCGGGCAAATACTCATCTTCATGCAAAAGCTGGTCAATCTGTATGATAAATTCTTGTGGATTAAACAGTTGGGTCGAATACATTGATTCAATAGTATCTCTTCTGTTCAGTATTCCTTCATCATAGGTGATAAAATATGGAATATGCGCAGCGATGCAGGAGGCCAATTGTTTTCTGTCGGAGATATCGTTTTCAGAATTACCGTGGATTATTGATTCTAATTCTTTAGCAGCCTTTTTTTGTTCATCGGCATCGAACTGTGCTTGTGTGAAATTGGCTAAAAAATCTCTGGTTCTTTTTGCTCTCGCTTTGTTATTGTCGCGGTTTACCTCAATATAAATTTCTGGAGAATAGCATAAGTCAGTTTCGTCAGTAAGCCAGTCTGCCAATAAACCGCGAGGATCTTCCGTTGCGTTTTGCGGTTCATTCACTTGAGCCTCTCTCAATTTCACTATAATGTTAGTATCTAATAATGCCTTTACCTTAAAAGATTCGTAATTGGAAAATAAATCCGGCTGACAGAAACCATACCACCAAGTGTTCAAGTGGTTTTCCTCAAAGCTCCGACTTCGCACTTCGTTGATTGGAACAAAACCATAATTTTCCCATAATTGTTTAGCATGGACATAATCTGTTCGGCAGTTCAGTGAAATCCCTCTGAAAGATTTCTGATATTTTTCTCTTAATGCATCCAACAGTGAAGTTGACACCCCTCGTCCTCTATACGAATCAGCAACACATAGGTGTACAATGCTAACACGAGAATAGCGGAAAACAATTCTGTACATCAAATAGCCCATCAACTGTTCCTTTTCATGTGCAATAATGATGCATTTATTTCGTGCATGGTCTTCGAAGCCGCCTTCAGGCATAAAACCCAAAGTGGCAGAATTTTTCCTTCCCAATGCTTTAACTTCATCAAGGAACTTGTTCGTGTTATCTATGAATTCTATCGTCATCTTTTTCAATTAAAAATGGCTTTGAACCAACTCAATAAAAGCATCTTTTTGTTCATTAAAATTCCGCCAATCTGGTTGAATGTCATAGTGCTCACATAGTTCACCGTACAATTCATCCAGTTTTGATTTGTCAGTGATATCAGCAGCCTGTTTGACCACATTCAAAAAACCAATCTCCTTGAACTCTATATTAGGGAACTTAAATGGAAGTACCCGTTTGTAGTCAAAAGCCCATGCAGCACCTAATTCATTTTGGCACACTTCGCTCTTTCTATAATTGTCTGACACGAAGCATAATATATAATCACACCTCTTCATTTTGTCGATAATGACATCTCTGAATTCGTCGCCGGTGCGTATGGCTGTATGGTCCAACGTGCAAAAAATATCTGTTCTTTTAAATCCACAACCTAGTTGTAATATTTTCTCAACAAACCCTTTTATTATTAGTGCATCATCAGAAGAGTGGCTGATAAAGAATTTTGGACAGTCTAAAGAATCTTCCTCTGAATGCAGGATATAATTCACCAATTCATCAATTGCACTTTGATGTTTGACTGGATGTAAATCGTATTGCAACACGTGTTTTCTCAAAGAATCAGATAATAATGGATATTTGACTTTGGTCAAGTCGCACAGAGTAAAAAGCAGGATCTCATATTGTTTGTCAGCACCCATTACGGAGAACCATGTACGGCCATTTTGGTTATTTTGAAAATATGCAACATTCTTTGATGCATACTTTGAACAATCTAATGCTCTTTGATAAATGCTTTTCCCCATATCGCTACCCCCTTTCATACTCCTCTCTCGTTATCCCCATTCCCGGATCCACTACCAGCACCTCGTCGTAGCTCAGCCCGTACAGCTTGTAAATGAGGAAGTCTATCTCCGCCTCCCACGCGCCCGTGTCCGCCTGTGGGTCCGCCTTCTTCGCCGCAAGGATCTTGTCAACCAAGGCGATGATGGGCTGCTGCATTGGAGTCGTATTAGGTATAGGAAGTTTTTCCAAATAAGTCTTAGAAATATTAACTGTCAGTTCTGAATTATTAGAAAAATTGTTAGCATAATACCAATTCAAAACATTAGAATTAAGCAATGCTAGAAAATACTTGTATAGATTTTTGAAATCATCTTTAAGAACTATGTTGTTAACCGATGCAAAAGATTTGTATTTCGAAGTGTCATATGCTACAACGATAGGATGAGCGCCTCCGCTTATTCGTTGGGTAACAAGTTTTTCTTTTTGTTCCCAAAGGTAATCAGGACGTGTTCGATGAATCTCAGATTTATTCCATTCTATATATTTGTTTATACCTGTAATAGAATATTTTTTTATACATTTTCCTTCAAGCATAGGAAAACGATTAATACCACTATCTGTATATATCAAATCTTTTTTGGCAACAATCCCCTCAATAATATCTATGCAATAATCACCAAAAAGAATTGCGTTTTCGTCAATTTTTCTTGTAAGCATAATACTTTTCATATCGCCGAAGATATTAAAAGCATAACTTGTGTTGTAGATAAACTGCGATTGTGATATTTTTTTTATTGTAGCATCAATTTCATTCAATTTTTTCACATCAGTTAAAATCAAAACTTCGTTGTTCGTTTGTACTTTATTTGTTAATTGAAGAATTATTGTTGATGCTGTGACCTTTTCAAAAACGCCGCTCCCTAAATCGACTATCTGCCCAACTGATGTGTTATCCAAAATGTATTTTCTGATTAAATCATAGGTTGTTGTCCTTAAAATATTATTTGGAACAATATACGATAAAATCCCATTCTTTGTTGAGACCATTATCCCTTTCATAATAAACAATGCAAAAAGATTTATTTTACCAGATTGGTTAGCTTTGGATTTAGCATTTTTAGATAGTTTTGAAAAGTAATCTTTCTCTATTTGTTTCTTAAAATCAATTGAAAAATGGGCATCACGAGCAAATACATACGGCGGGTTCCCAATCACCACATCAAAGCCATCGCCCACTCCGAACATCCATTCGGGGTCAAAGAATGGAGACGAGGTGTGCTGGTCGAACATGTCCCAGGAGGCCAATTGTTGGGCTTCTTGGTTGCCGATGGAGCCGGATTCTTTCAACATGTCGGCTATTTCGGTGCGCAATGTGGCCACACGCTCTTTGTATTTGCGCTTGGTCTTCACCGTCTTGGCACCGAAAATGCGATGCTTCGCCTCTTTCAGCTCCTTTTCCTTCTGCTTGATGGCTTCGGAGTCGAAAAGATTGGCCTCTTTTTTCTCCAACCCAATCAAGGTGTTGGCCGCCACAAACTTGGCTTCGAGGTTGGGCAACGGACGGATGCCGAAGTTATCTACAGGATTGTTGTTGGTCTTTTGGTCCACCACCAACGAGATGAAGAAACGCAATTTACTGATCTGTATGGCGATGGGTTGGATGTCAACACCGTAAATACAGTTCTCAATCAGATAGAGCTTACGGGCGTAGTCGGGACGGTTGATGCTTTCGTTGAAACTGCGTTCAATGTCGGCCACCATCTCGGCACGCTCCTCGTCTGTGGCGTTGCGGTAGGCTTCGGAGGTCTCACTGATGGCATTCTCCACCATAATCTCTTTCCACAAGGCATTGTCGGGGTCTATGCGGTTCAAAACATGCACCATTTGCTGCAACATGCCCATCGGGAAAGCGCCCGAACCGCAAGCAGGGTCAAGCACCTTGCAGTTGTACAAAGACTGCATGATGGCCTTCTTCTGGTTAGCGGTTAATTCGGGTTCGATGTCATTATATTGCACCAATTGCCTCAACTTTGGTTCCATGTCGTCTCCGACAGAACGTTTGAGGTGCGCCACAAGGCTTTCGTCCACCATATATTGCACAATCTCACGCGGTGTGTAGAACGAACCGGTCTGTTTGCGGGCGGTGGTTTGGGTCTCGGGATTGTAAGAAGCCAAAAGATTTTCAAACACTTTTCCGAGAAGCTCAGGGTCAAGCGACACTTCCTGCTCCAAAGGCGTGTTTTCCTCAATGGTGAAGTTGTAATGGCTCAGGATGTCGATAATGCCCTTTGCACTCACTTTTTTCTTCTTGGCATCCCCATACCACTCGGAAAGGTCGATATTACGCCCCACGTCTTCTCCAAAGAACAGATAATCTGGCACGATGAGCTGACGCGAAACGCTTTCGCGGTCGGTGAACGCATCAATGTAGATGTCGTTGTCCTTGTCATCCAAGCAGTCGAAAAGCCCGCCATTCAAGAACGGGACTTTTTCGTTGGCCAATTTCACAAATAAATCGGGATTGATGAACAAATCCTCATAGCGCATCAACTTGTTGTTGTCATAATCACCCCGCCCGTTGCGGAAACGGCGTTCCGAAACGGTGTCTTTCCCCTCGGGCGTGATTGGACTGTTGAGCATGGCGAAGAAGAGGTTCTGCAAGATACCCTTGTAGTAATGGCTCTCTTCGGATTTGCCAAACAGCGTGACCCGTGCATTGGGGGAGAAACCCTTTATGAGGTTCTCGGCAATGAATTTCTCATCGAAAAACTCCTCGGGGATAAGATGCCTTTGCTTGAGGAACCATACAAAGATAAGCCGTGTGATCAGGCGAATCATTGCCTCGGAATTATATTGCTGATTGTCAGATTCTGAGGAAAGATCGTTGGGGAAATGCACCACTTTGACCGCCCATGCATACCAGTCGGAAAGTTCGCCATAGAACTTCTTGGTCAGCAGTTCGCTGGAGAACACCTCCATCCAATGCTTGTAGAGTTCGTCGAAGGTGGAATAGGCTTTGTCGCGGATGGAGTTCAGAATGTCGATATGCCCCCGGTGCGCGTTTTCACAGTTGATGTTGCGCAAGATGCTCACCTTGCCCAACTTCTCGCCGCTGCGCCACTGCTGGGTGTATTCGCTGCGCTCGCAGGTGGACAGCGAGAGCTCGTGGCCTTGGCGGATGAACAGGATGACGGGCTGTGCTTTCGCGATGCGGTTGAACACGCGCGTGAGCGTGGCCGCCGTCGAGCGCGTTAGGCTCACTTCCGGCTTCACCTCCACGGCAAACACAAACAACCCGTTGTATCTCTCTTGGCCGGCATCGCTCAACGCCGAATCCAATGTGACGCTGTCGGGCTGCTGCTGGAATGTGCGGTCGTCAATCTGGGCGACAAACCAGGTGCCCGTCACCAAATCCAACGCCGCGTCAGCAGCTTTCGACAGCCTGTCGGTACTCAACCGGCGGGCGTCGATGGTCTGCGCCGACCCTTTGGTATAACGGATGCCGAGCTCGTCAAGCAGGGATAGAGAGGCCTCGAACAGCCCGGTATTCACAAATCGTTTCAAACATTCCTTCATAGTATATGGTTCTTCGTTTTTTATTCTTCAATTTTCATTTCTGACACATAGTCCCAAGCGATCAGGTCATAGTTGCGGCAGAGAAGGTCTTTTATTCATTACTTTCGTTTAGTTTATTTTCAATCTCATCGATTGAGGGCAAAGCACCTTCCAATTTTTCCGGATAGAACTTTTCCAAATCATATTCAGAGATGGCAATGGGCTGGCTGCTGGACTCCAGAGCATACTGAGCTTGTATTCTGTCTTTTTCCTTGCAAATCAATAAGCCAATGGTTGGGTTGTCGCGTCCCTCTTTGCGAAGAATGTGATTGCAGGATACAACATATCCACCCAACTGCCCTATATCGGCAAGTTCGAATTTACCCATTTTCACCTCAATGATTACATAACACGAAAGCTTCAAGTTGTAGAACAGCAAATCGATGAATTGTTCCCGTTCTCCTACCTGCAGCCGATATTCCTTTCCAACGTAAGCAAAGCCGGTTCCCAACTCTATTAGAAACCGGGTAATGTTCCCAAGTAACTTGTCTTTTAGCAATTGCTCATTATAGCGCCCCGTTATTCCCGTAAAGGCAAAGTCGTAGGGATCCTTGGTTAACTCTTGTGCCAAATCGCTTGTTTCTTCCGGCATGGTTCTGTTGAAATTGGTCAAAGCCTTGCCTTGCCGCTCATACAGGTCTGTGTCAAGGAAATTGAGCAGCACGTTGCGGCTCCAACCATTCTCGACAATCTGATGTATGAAAAACAGAGCCTTGTCAGGGTTTGATGAACACTTGTCGATAATATAGCGATGATGCCCCCAGGGTACCATGAACAATTCTGCCACAACCTGTGGCAATATTGCTTTTTCAGAATCTGCCACAACTTGTGGCAAATTTTCAATCTGTCTGTTATAAAGCAGATAGAAACTTTTCATATAGCGCAGGTTCCGTTCAGAAAAACCATCTGTTTGAAGGGCATCCTTCAAGTCGCGGCTTAGCGACGGATAGAACCTGCTTCCATAATGGTTTTCGGCATCACGTTCCACAATATCCTTGCCAAGTTCCCAATAGAATCTGAGTACTTCTTGGTTCACCTTGACAGAAGCCTTTATCTGGCTTTGGCGGTATCGCAAGACGAGATCTTTCACCCATTGCCTATAGTCCTTGTCGATAATGCTTATTGATTTACCCATATTTCAAAAACGATTCTTATTGGTGATTCTTGATTCTACATTTTCCACCTTCAATTCATTTCAGACACATAGTCCCAAGCAATCAGGTCATAGTTGCCGATGTCGGTGCGTTGCTCGATGGTCGCTTCCGGATTGGCATTCACCACCTTGTCGGTGTTGCCCTGCATCAAGTTGGCAATGGTGTCCATCACGGCGTTTTGGGGATTAAACCAATCTTTGATGGTACCGGACAGCCTTTTTAGGGTGCCGGCATCCGCTTTCAGGATTTCCTGTGGCAGATAGGTGCTCTCTTTCTTGTGCTCGCTGAGCAGTTGCAGCACCTCGGTCTTGTCAAGGTTCCCGAATTTCGGCGGTTTTGAGGCATTCATCGGCAAACAGAGCAGATGGAAGCTTTTGGCATCCTCGCGATGGCGCAGCAATGCCACCAAACATTCAGGATAATTGGCATATTTGTCCAAACCCCATCGGAATCCTGAAAATGCGCCGTTCGGCATCTGCTCCAACTCGTTGAGATGCTGTTGCGCATACTCCTCGGCATCGGCCTTGAACTCGGAAAGCGAGAGCAGATCGAAAGTGGGCGTTCCCATGTCCTCAATCTGGCCCACTTTGTCGTCGTGGATGGATTTCAGGCTTCGGGCATCCTGGCTTTGACGGAACTGGTTGTTCTGTTCCATTTCGGCAATCTGTTCGTTGGCCTGCAACGTTTCGGAACCTGCCACGTTCATGGCCACCATGCGGTTGCTCACCCTTTCGGAAAGACCGAGGTACGACTCGATGTCTGTGGATGGCCAGAAGTTTACGCTTTGAATGTGCGTGTTAGGCGAACCGATACGGTCGATACGGCCAAAGCGCTGAATCAGCCTGACCGGGTTCCAGTGGATGTCATAATTGATCACCATATCGGCATCCTGGAGGTTCTGTCCCTCGCTTACGCAGTCGGAAGCCACCAAAATGTCAACAGGCTGGTTGAGCGCGTCTTTCACTTCTTTGAGAGACGTTGAGTTGAAAATCAGTTTTTTCCAAATCGGATATAATTCGTCCAACTTGTCTTTGTAATCATCTGTGTCAGTGTTGTTTACCTTGTACAAATTGTCCCACTCCAGTTCGAGGAAAAGTTTGCTGTAGGGGGCGAACCGCTGCAGCGTGGTTTCCAAAGTCTGGTTGTCAATGTCGCCCGTGACCAAGGCTACCCGCTCAAATTGAGAGCTGATATGCTTATACAGATACTCTGCTGTGTCGGTGTAGGAGGTGAAAACCACCACCTTGCGGTTGGACTTTTCCTGCTTTTCGGCAAGCAGTCGTATCAACGTGTCTAATTTCTCGTCAGAACGCGCACCCGTTGTGACGGCTGTTTCATATTGCTCCAAATTGTCAATCAATCGGGTCAAAATGGAGATGTCACGCTTCAAATCGAAGATATAATCCTCTATGCGGACCATCTTATTGAAATCGATGGCACGTTTGCCAAGGGTTTCGATATCTTCTTCATTTTCGGTTACATTGTCCACGTCATTGAAATCCGCGTTGGTGCGGCTCTCTGCATGGCTCAGCCAAGTCTCGTGAACGGTCCTTACCGCTTTCAACGTGGAGAGACAGGATGTCCAACTGCTTTCCAAGCGTTTGATGAACAGCGAAATCATCATGCCCGCCAATGAAAGTTCTCGTAAGGCGTTGTCATCCCACTTGATTTTCCCTTTGTTCTCTTTTTTGATGGATTGTTTCACCACCCAGTTTTGCAGGATGAGATTTTGCAACTCCAGGGCATTCTTCTCATTCATCACAGCTTTAAGAGCCAGGAAAAGAGTATTATCGTCGCCAGAATCTCCACTGTATGATTTTCCGGAATTAACCTCTTTCAAGATTTTTTGTGCGGCATGAATGCAGTCCTCGTTCAGCTTGTGTTGGTATTGGGTGGGCTGATAGGCCGTCAGTCTCAGAATCTTCATGTCGTCATACATTTCATCGATGTTTTTATAGGCACCGATGTCTTTCACGGCAATATGTTCATTTCTGGGCTTTTGCTGGATAGGGAAATGTAGTTTGTTATTATGGTTGGTTACGAATGCTCTGTTGCGGGCGATGATCAGTTCGTCCGTGAGTTTGAAAAAATTGTTCACGTTGCTCAATTTTTCACGCAGCGTGTTCACATTGCGCTCCTTTTCTCTTGCCCACTCTGAATACTTGCTGTTCGCTTGTTGGAAGATGCTCCGCAAAGGATCTGATTCAACAGCAGGTAGTTTGAACTCTTTATAGAAATGGTTGTTCTCCTGATAGCCAATCAAATTAAACTGGTTGCGAATGTCTATCAATCCCGTATTGATGGGCGTGGCCGATAACAGCAACACCTTTACGGTATGTCCCTGTCGAGCGGACTCGTTGATGATGTCATTCAGCAGCATATTATATCGGCAGGACTTGTCGTTTCGCAGGTTGTGGCTTTCATCCACCACAACAAGGAGCTTGTCAAAAGCCTGGATGGCAGCTTTAGTAGTCCCGTCACTGTAATTGTTCAAGCGATCCTCTTGCAAATCCGTATGGGAACGAACGATATACTCAAACCGGTCTTTTTCGAATCTGGAATTGGCGTTCACTCTGTATTTCAACCAATTGTTACGCAATTTCTTGGGACAGAGGATGAGCGTGTGATAACCGTTGTTCTGGAAATATTTGATCACGCCCAAGGCAGAGAAGGTCTTACCCAAACCAACGGCATCAGCCAAAATGGCACCGCCGTACTGAGTTAGCAATTTCACCAAAGACACCACACCGCTTTGTTGGAAATCGAACAAGGTGTTCCAAATTTTCGACTTTTGCAGAAATTCCATGTCGCGGCGGTATTCCAGCGATTCGTTCATTTCGATGTCCGCCCTGAAAAACTCAAACAGAATTTTATGGTAGATTTGTTCGGGGGTATATGCCTTGAAAAGTTGTTCTATCTGATTGATCAGGTAGGTCTTGGCATCCTCCTGTCTGGTCTTGCCGTTTTCTGTCGGAATCGCAATCCGGGAGGAGGCAACGTTTTTCCATAGGTCATCGAACCACTGTTTCAGTTCCTTGACAGTAGCATTGTCGCGCCCTGTTTCCACCATATTCAGCTCGATATTTGCACTTTCCTTCCTGCCCATTCCAGCTTCGGTAAGGTTGGAGCTTCCCACGATGCCATAGTCGTGTACGGCATCCAGTTTGTCTTCGTAAATGTAGGCTTTAGCGTGACAGAATGCATTGTTGATGGTGCGGATTTTCACCGTTTCCCGTTTCAGGAAGGTCACGGCATTCTTTGCGTAGTAAGAGAGTTGGAATCCGTTTTCCAAATCGCTGTCCCCTTGTAGCAGGTTCACGGCCTTTTTTAAGAAGTCTTCGTCCCTTTTCATATCGTGAATGTCCCCCAACACCATTCTATAGGAGTTGTTCTCGGAAAGTTCCTGATAAAGAAGGTGGAGTGCCGCGATGGAGAAGAACCCCGTCACAACGTCCATCCGCCCGACTCTCGCGGACGGGTCGGTATAGGAAAGTATGCAATCCCAGACCGTTTTGATGTCCGGGTTGGAGCCGTAGCTTTGCTTGTTGTCTATTATCATTCTGCCTTAGTTTACGTTTGTCAGCTGCGTTGCGATGCTTGGGCTGGATATCAATTAATTGTGGTAAACCCTATTGCAACGCCTTTTATATGTTTCGTCGCCCGCCTTCAGCCCGTCCGGTGCAACGGTGCGGACAACGGCGCAAAGATAAGTATTTTTCGAATAATTAGTCCCATCAAACTTCTTTTCCCGCAAAAAAAATGTACCTTTGCACCCTCAAACCCCACCCGCTATGAAAAAACATCTCCTCACCCTTCTGCTGCTCCTTGCCGGCTTCGCGACTCTTCAGGCCCAGACCACCCAGACCATCCTCTCCCCGGACCAGAAACTGAAGCTGAAAGTGGACCTCAGCGGCGACAGAATCCGCTACTCCGTCACAGTCGACAACAGTGAGTTCCTGAAACCATCGCAAATCGGGATGGAACTGGACAACGGCACGTTGCTTGGCCGTGAGCCCATCCGCTCTCTGCGCAAAGGCGGTCGCCGGAGCGTGGACCGTATGGTGGCCTCCCCGCTCTACCGCAAGGACTCCATCCGCGACCAATACAACGAGCTGTACCTCCAGTACAAAGCGGGCTATAGCGTCGTGTTCCGTGTCTATAACTCCGGCGTGGCCTACCGCTTCGAGACCGCCTTCAAGGAGCCCATCACCGTTAAGCACGAGATTGCGGAGTTCAATTTCTCAGAGGGCTCCACTATGGGCGAGCGCAACGGCACCGAGGCATATATTCCATACGTAAACCGCAAAGCGGCCGTCAATGGCGACTTCTCCGAACAGTTCTGCACCTCGTTCGAGAATACCTACACTCAAATCCCGCTCAAGGAGATGGATGACAACCGCCTCGCCTTCTTGCCGATGTTGGTGGCGCAGACCTGTTCCGCTTCCGAAGGCGGATACTATGCTGGTTTGGGCTCCCGTCTTGCCGTCATCACCGAGTCCGACCTGCACGACTATCCCGGCATGTACCTCAAACATACCGAGGGCAACTCGATGATTGGCTATTTCGCACCGCTGCCAAAAACCTGGGAGCAGGGCGGGCACAACAACCTGCAGTATGTGGTGAAGGAGCGCCACGACTACATCGCCAAGACCGCCGGCACAAGGGCGTTTCCGTGGCGCGTGATCGCCATCACCACCGAGGATAAGGATTTGGCGGACAACGACCTCGTCTATCTCCTCGCCGAACCTTCGAAAGTGGCTGACATCTCGTGGATTAAGCCCGGCAAGGTGGCCTGGGACTGGTGGAACAACTGGAACATCTGGGGCGTGGATTTCAAGTCTGGCATCAACAACGAAACCTACAAATACTACATCGATTTTGCCGCGGATAAGGGTATTGAATACGTGATTTTAGACGAAGGCTGGGCCGTGAACAAGCAGGCCGACCTTTTCCAGGTCGTACCCGAAATCGACCTGCCGATGTTGGTAAAATACGCTGAAAGTAAGGGTGTTGGCATCGTATTGTGGGCGGGTTACGCCGCCATGGACAAGGAGATGGAGCGCGTCTGCAAGCACTATTCCGAGATGGGCGTGAAAGGCTTCAAGGTCGATTTTATGGACCGCGACGACCAGATTGTGGTCAACTTCTACGAGCGGATGGCCGCTATGGCCGCCAAATACCACCTCTTCATCGACTTCCACGGGGCGTACAAGCCCACGGGACTGAGTCGCACCTACCCGAATGTGCTGAACTACGAGGGCGTGTTCGGGCTGGAGCAGTGCAAATGGGCCGACAGCAAGACCGATATGGTGAAGTACGAAGTCACCATCCCGTTTATCCGGATGCTCGCCGGTCCGATGGACTTCACGCAGGGCGCGATGCGCAACGGTGCCAAGGGCTGCTACTTCCCGAGTTGGAACGAACCGATGAGCCAGGGTACGCGCTGTCGCCAGCTGGCCGAGTATGTCATCTTTGACGCTCCCTTCGCGATGCTCTGCGACGCCCCGACCGCCTACCTGGAGGAACCGGAATGCACGGAGTTCATAGCCAAGGTGCCCACCGTGTGGGACGAGACCCACATCCTGGACGGCAGGGTGGGCGAGTACGTCATCTCTGCCAAGCGCAAAGGCGACACTTGGTACATCGGTGCCATCACCGACTGGAACGCCCGCACCGTCGAGATTGACCTCAAGGCCTTGGGTATCACCTCCGGCATGGTGACGATGTTCGTGGACGGCCCCAACGCCAAGCGCAAAGGCGTTGACTATCAGAAGAAAACGATGTCTGTTCCCGCAGATGGCAAGTTGAGTGTGGAGTTGGCCCCGGGAGGAGGAACGGCGATGATAATATTGTAGAGGCGCGCAGCCGCGCGACTTATGAATCGGTGAATCGGTTAAATATGCAGAGAAAAACAGATTATGCAGACGATAAGGATGTCCTGCTTTACAACAAGCCGGACAAAGGAGGCGTCATCCCTTGGGGCATCGCTTTGGTGATTCTCCTGCTGTTTTTCATCCCATTTTCAACTTTTATATTGAAAACCACTTGGTACCGGTGGGAGGATGTTCTTGTGGTGTTGGTTTTTCTCGCATTGCCCGGCTATCTGATTTTCAACCTGATATACCGCATCCTTTGGGAATGGATGGGGGAGGAGAAGGTGAGTTGTACGGGGACGCAACTCCGCATCCGTCAGAAAGTTCCTTTCACAAGGGAATATGTCATACCGTTAAACAGCATAATGGACGTTGTCCCGTATGACGAGCCACTGATCTACGCGGCGCTCCCCACCCGCGATCCGTGCGTGATAGTGTCATATAAAACCGGCAATAATAAAATCCGCAAAGTCTATTTCGGCTATCATCTCAGTCAAAAACAGCAGGAGAATCTGGTGGAGTGCATCCGGGAGTTGCTGTTGGAGAGTGTTATGTGAAAAAAAGTCCAACACGCTTTTGGGGTGGCTCATCAGCACCTAATCGAAAAGGTAATGATACGGGTTTTCTTTCGGTTCTATGTCTATGTCAAACTGATCGGCGTACATCCATCGCCCATCCTTTTTGACCAGGCACTTCTGCAGGCTCTCCTTGCCGCAATCGTCCCACAACGCTACGCCGAAAGACTTTTGTTCGGCCCATTTGTTGTCTTTTATGGTATATATACAGCATTGAACCCAATACGAAGGCTGTGCAATATATGGAACAATGACTATCGCTCTTTTCTTTCCTTCAGTAATTGGATAACACTGTGCGAGGGCGTAAGCATTTTGAAGATAGAGAGGCTCGATGTCATTTAAGAGTAGTACTGCATTGATTCCCTGCTCTTGATACCAACACCACCAATCCATTGTGGTGTCGTTGGGTATTTCGTTAATAAACTGATGGCTCACTTCCGACCATAGCTTCACCTGCAAAGTGTCCTTGTGTTCGACGGAGAGGAAATTGTCTATCCAAATTTGTGGCTCGTATGGCAACATTTCTACCGTTTTGTTTTCAATTATTGTGTCTTGTTGTGCCCCTTGGGTCGTTGCCGTATGGCGCGCCGTGCAACCTGAAAAGATGATTGAGAAGATGAGGACGATATTTGATATTTCTTTCTTCAGTTTCATTATAATGTGGAATTTTGGGGGCAAAGATACTCTTTTTTCCGCGTTAACAGAAACCGCCACAAAGGTCACGAACCCTTTTTAGCGATCAGTTCCGTTTTCCACCCCGTGCCGGAGGCACGATATCTTAGTAACCCCACATCAGCGTAACGAAGTGGAGCGCAGTGTGGGGGAGAACGTGCGCACGCGGGAGCCTGCGTGTCGGAGACACGCTACGATTCCGAAAAAAGACTATCTTTGCCGATGAGAAAAATCTCCAATGAAAAAGCGATTGTATATACTGACATTTCTGCTACTTGCCAGCATATTCGGGCTTCGTGCGCAGGCTCCCGGCCAATGGAATCTGTTGGAGCGGGCATACGATACAAAATCGTACGACCTTCTGGAACAGTTCTTTGGCAACTGGCAGAAGGAATATGCTGATAATGAAGCAGAAGCTCCCGACAAATGGGTCGCGGAGGCGCATAAGGTGTTCGCCGCGATGCTACGTCCGGATATTTCCTCAGAGATTCCAATGTTTAATTATTCAATTCAAGATTCAGTTCTCGTTCTTCAATGTATGCTGGATAAAATCGGTTTCGCGGAAGGGAACTTGGACGCTTTCAAAAATGGTAATCTGGACTCAACAATCTATGTGATTGTGGATTCCGCCGTGGATTTCCGACCTAATCCGCATCTTGACAATCAGACAACTGTTTATTTGACAGAGGGATATAGGAATTTAGTGGAAGATTTTATTTCGAATTTCGTGCTTCCTTCGCTACCGCTTGACGATACGTATGAGGATTTTGAAATGACCGAAGCAGATAGTGCTTGGACTCTAACTGGCGATGAAGAAGAATCTTACGACTATCTTTCGGCCTATCTTAGCGAAAGTTGGGAAAGACAGCGATTTTTGATGAAAGATGCGAGTTCCCTGTTCTGCAACCACATTCTAGGTCCTTCAATCCATCCCTCTTTCGCCATTAATGAGATCGTTTTTGACCGTTCGTTTCGATATGCTGTTGTGCGATACAGACAAGACAGCGAAAAACGCGGCGGCACCATCGTGCTAAAAAAAGTGAAAAACAAATGGACATTTGACCATCTGTATGATTGGTGGGTTTCCAGTTAGTAAATGGTTTCAGATAATAGCATTTTTTTATTGAAGATTTTGTGGAATTATGCCTAAGCGAAACACCTTTTTTATTAACTATGCATAACAAAAATCATTTCGAATCTTTTTTTATAATGTATAATTCATAAAATTTTATTGTCTTTGTGGCATTCACTAAATTGCTTGTTGTGATTTCCGATGCGCGGAGATAAAAAATATTCTCAATTTTGCGAAGATATGGATAAAAGTTGTATCTTTGCGGTTGATTATGATTGTAACATTTGATAAGGAATATCTGCAGGAATTGTACGTTAACGGACGTTCAACGAGCAAGAAACATCGCTTCCAGCCTGACGTGGTGGCGAGGTATATTAAAGTTGTGAATACTATGAAGAATGCCAACAATGTGCTTGAACTCACCCGTTTCAAAGGATTGCATTATGAACATCTGATAGGCGACAAAGAAGGGATTTCCTCTGTGAGAGTAAATGACAAATATAGGATTGAATTCACGGAGTCCGTAGTTGATAACCAGCAAATTGCAACCATCTGTAATATAATAGAATTGTCAAACCATTACAAATAGGATTATGATACATAAAGCAGGAGTATCGGACAATATGATTGCCAATAATTTAACGCCGTTCATCCCAATACATCCGGGGGATGTTATCAAGGATGAGATTGAATATCGCGGCATTACGCAACGGCAACTTTCAGGGGTGACTGGCATCGCTTATTCAGTGATTAATGAGGTCCTGAATGGGAAGCGACCTGTCACGATTGAATATGCCCTGCTCATCGGGAAGGCTCTTGACTTGGATGCCGGGACGTTTATCCGTATGCAGTCGGAATACGATATGCAGATGGCGCAAAGCAACAAGTCTTTCACCGCCCGCCTCGCTAAAATCCGCAAAATCGCATCGGTACTGTGAGAAATTCTGTGACCATCCGCAGAATTCTCGGCATTACTGTACTGGTGTGCTGTGTCCCCGTGCCGAAGGCACTATATTTTATTAACCCCACATCAGCGTAACGAAGTGGAGCGCAGAGTGGGGAAGGACGTGCGCACGCGGGAGCCTGCGTGCCGGAGGCACGCCACGATTCCGAAAAAAGACTATCTTTGCCGATGAGAAAAATCTCCAATGAAAAAGCGATTGTATATACCGACATTTCTGCTACTTGCCAGCATATTCGGGCTTCGTGCACAGACCGATGTCCCACATGTGACTGTCGAGCTAATACAAACGACCCCATCTACAATTATCTTCAATTATCATCCGAATGATGCCTGCCACCATTTTTATGTCTATACGGATCGCGGAAACGAGGTGGCACTTTGGTCAAATATTTTTGGTTTGACAGTAGATGATGTGATATGCATTTGGGGAGAACGAATTGACACTGTTTCAGTATGGAATTCTTATTGGACAGATCTTATTCCGAATAACCAATACCACATTTATATCGTTCCGTATGATTCAGTTGGACATCGATATCCCTGTGAGGGAACTCGATTTTCCACACCGGAATCAGGTATTACTGGACGTTCAAACATTCTAATATCAAGCAGCTTTATTACAGATACATCCGCGTATATTGTGTGTGTGCCAAACGAGGAAACGTTCTGTTACTACAACGGTATCATTCCCGCCGATTGGTTTTATAAAATAGGACTGGATTCGGTGTGCCGACTCGTGCTGAATTCATCAAGGTTGTATGAAACAGACCGATGGGGGCATCTTTTTCTGAACCGTGGCACGCAATATTGTGCCGTTGCGCTCGGACAAAATGGACGAGGGGAGTTCGGAGACACCACCCTCCATTGGTTCACTACCTTGGGAAAGAAGCAGATTGTGGAGGAGGATACGGCACCGGTTATTTTCTACAATACGAATGGGGCAGACATTGACCGCATTCCAGAGGAACAATGGAATCAATACGCTGTCCGGGCATACGTGGCCGATAAATCAAGAACCGTGCAGGAAGTGAGTCTGGGCCAAGGGAATATCATTCTTGCCACATTGCCAGTAAGTGATTATTACGTGGATATTGTTAGAAAATCAGATGAAAATGAGGTGAAGGAACTACAGGTGAGCATTCGAAAAGAGGATGTGACGAAGGAACGGCACACAGAGGAGGATGGCTTTGTATGGACGAAGATGCGGCAGGATTACAACTACGCCATTGGGGATGCCAGCGGGAAAGCCTTGACACCATTCATTTTCACAAAACTATCCTATTCAAACGGTGTTTTTATTGGCAAAACACATTTAGATAATAGATTATATGATGTGTTGCTGACCCCCCAGGGCAAATATATTATCAATACAGATAGGCATTATGATAAGATTATGTATGATTCGTACTCGAAAAATCTGTATGTGTCGAAATCTGGGAAAGTGGGTGTGTGCGATATGAACGGCCGGGAAATTGTAAAGCCCTCTTACGATGACATTCTGGATATGGAGACATACTATAAAGTTCTGCAAAAAGGTCTATGGGGGTGCATTGATGCCACAGGAAAAATTATTTTCCCGCCCAAATACCAAGACTTTGAGAGGACAGACAGTGGTTATACGGTGATAAAAGATGGTGTTAAAGGTTATCTGGACCTGACAGGGAAGGAAATCCAATAAGAGTTATTATGTGTGCAAGTAACAATATAGCCTACGACGAGCTCAACGGCCGCACTCCACTGCTGCGCAGCCGGCCGGAGCCGGATAACATTTTGGTGTTCGGGATGGAGACGTTGATCGGGCTGTTTTTCTGTTTCTCGGCGTTTTATTTTGTGATTTCCGAGATTTTTAAAATCGGATGGCAAGAATTAGACGGTTTTTGGTCTTTTTTGTACGTTTTTTTTCAGGCATTTATCATTTGTGGTGTGCCCATTGTTTACACGCTCGTGATATTAGACGCGCTGATTTGGCAGATCAAGGGAAAGGAACTTGTCACCTATTCGGACAAGGACTTACTCATCCAGTATAAGAGTCTGTTCAGCGGGGAGTGGCGGATTCCGTGGGACTGCATCCTGAATGTGGAGCCCTTTTCTTATCCGTGGTACAAATTTAAAGGGCGAGATGGAGACGAGACACTCTGTCTGACTTACAAAAACGCGAAAGGAAAGACCAAAAAAGTGCGGTTCGGACTGTTGCTTAACGAAGAACAGCAGAAGTTTGTCATAGAGCGAATTCAGGAGCTGTGCGTGTAGAACTATGAGAAATAGAAAAAAGACTATCTTTGCCATCCCAAACCGAAAGATATGAGACCAAAATTGTTATTGTTCGCCCTATGTCTGCTCTTTCTTGCTGGCATGCCGCTCATAGCCTTCGCGCAGGCTCCCGGCCAACGGGATCTGTTGGAGCGGGCCTACGATACAAAATCGTATGACCTTCTGGAACAGTTCTTTGACAACTGGCAGAAGGAATATGCTGATAATGAGGTGGAAGCACCCGACAAATGGATCGCGGAGGCGCACAAGGTGTTCGCCGCGATGGTGCGTCCGGAAATCTCATCACAAATTGGTATTGAGGTGTATGGTCATGTTCTTGTGGTTCAGGGTTCGCTGGAAAAAATAGGTTGTGTGAAAAGAAAAACCAAAGACTTTTTAATTGGAAACTTAGACGGTATCATTTATACTATCGTGGATTCTGCCGTAGATTTCCGACCGAAATATCAGCTTGAAAACATTACAACAGTATATTTATCAGATAATTACAGAACGATAGTCAACGACTACTTTTCAACATTTAATCCTCCGGCGCTGATTGACTATAATACATTTGATAATTGGGAAATAACAGAAACAGATAGTATTTGGACTGTAACAGACAACAATAATGAACCTTACGATGAATTTACAGCAAAAATACAAGCATACATCGAGAGATCGTCATTTTTGAGGGATTTCACTGGTCCGATATACTGCCCTCACATGTTTGGCCCAACAACTATTGTTCCTTTTTTCACCATAGATAAGATTGTATTTGACCTTTCTCTTCGTCATGCCGTTGTGTTTTATAGTCAATGTATTTCAGGAGGAATCGTAGTGCTTAAGAAAGTTAAAAACAGATGGACCTTCGATTTTCAATATGAATATTGGATAGAGTAATACTGTTTTGAGAAGTGTATTTAAGAATATGAAACAAATAATATCCTTCCACACCCTCCGCAACATCCACGGCCTCCGCGCGGACATCACCAACCTCGGCGGGCGCGTCGTGTCGCTTTGGGTGCCCGACAAACATGGGCAACTGCGCGATGTGGTGCTCGGATTTGACACACCGGAAGATTACCTGCCCGAAAACCACCGCTCCGACTTCGGGGCCATTATCGGACGCTACGCCAACCGGCTGTGCAACGGACAGATAACCATTGACGGACAAACCTATCAACTGCCGCAAAACGATGGCAAGAACTGCTTGCACGGCGGGCCCGACGGCTGGCAGTACCGCATCTTCAATGTTGAAGAAGTGGGCGACAACCGGCTCGTGCTGAGCTTGGTTAGCGAGGACGGCGACAGCGGGTTCCCGGGCAATGTGTGTGCCCGCGTCACCTACATGCTGACGGACGACAATGCGCTGGACATTCAGTATGAGGCGGTTACGGACGAGCCAACGGTCATCAACCTGACGAACCACAGCTACTTCAACCTCAACGGGGACGCTTCCACCGACATCCTCAACCATCTGCTGACCATCGATGCTGACCGCTACACCCCGATTGGGGAAACTTTCATCCCCACGGGCGAGTTGGCATCCGTGGAGGGCACGCCGATGGATTTCCGGCAGGCCAAGCCGATTGGCCGCGACATCGCCGCCGATTTCGAGCAGCTGCACATCGGGCACGGCTACGACCACAACTGGGTACTGAACACGAAAGGCGATGATGCCCGACCGTGCGCCCGATTGGAGAGCCCACTCACAGGCATCGCGATGGAGGTCTATACCACCGAACCGGGAATGCAGGTCTATACCGGCAACTTCCTTGACGGCACGGTCGTCGGGAAGGGTGGGGTAGTCTATCAGCAGCGGGCCGCCGTCTGCCTCGAAACACAGAAATTCCCCGATTCGCCGAACCAGAACTGGCCGGAATCGAATGCTTTTTTGCGACTGGGCGAAGTGTACCGCGGCAAAACATTTTTCAAGTTTTTGTGATTTTTATTATTTTTGCAAATCTTATTCTGGAATCTGATAATCTAAAATTTTTATATCAAAACCATTACTTATGAAGAACTTACTTAAAATTGCCGTTTGTTTCATAATAGGTGCTTTCTTGTTCTCCGCTTGCCACAAGGAAGGCCAATATCTTCCCAAGAAGAAAATTGCAAAGATCGAACATGTCATGACCACGTCAATGTGGGGTATCAACACTACTGCAGTGACCGATTGCCAGGAGTGGGAGTGGTCGGGCAAACTGCTCTCCAAAATCACTCTCAGAGACGGTGACGGAGACATTGACGGTGTCATCGTGCCGCAATACGACAAAAAAAAGCGGGTGTCCTCGTTGCACTGCGTGTCGGGATCGGATATCGATGATTACAATTTTACATACGAGGGCAAGAACCTGATGAAGATCACCCATACTTCCAGCGATAAGGATGTGGCTGTGTACACCTTTGTGAGGGAGGACAAGAATGTGGTGGAAATCACGGTCACGGGCTATTCCAAGTCCAATGGCATTGCCGTCGTAAATCCTCTGCAACTGGTGCTGCCCGACGATGTTGCCGAAGTCATCAAACCGTCGGACGAGAAGGCCACCGCTGTGTACAAGTTGGTGTGGGATGGCGGAAATTTGGTCAGTATGGAGCAATTTGTCAACGGTGTGCTCAATAAGAACTATAAGTGGACATACGACAATGCCATCAATCCTCTGAAAGGTCTATTCAGCAACGGCTACGGCTCGTTGAACGGCTTTGAAGAACTCTACTCTGCCAACAATGTTGTGGAATCCCAGACTGTCACCCATTCCGCTCTCTATGATGTAGAGATAGGTCTCGAATATTCTTACGAGTATGAAAATGATTATCCGGTGAAGAAGACATGGTCAGCCGTTGCCTCTACTGGTTTGGAAGTTGTCCACACGTATAATTATTTGTACAACTAAATGGGCGGGAACATGTCATCGGACGGGATGCGTCGCCAACACCGTTTCTTCGCCCCCGGGCGCGTGAACCTTATTGGCGAACACACCGACTACAACGGCGGGCTTGTCTTCCCCGCAGCCTTCAGCATGGGCACATATCTCACGGTGACGGAACGCTTTGATCACTTTTCCTGCAGCTTCTCTTCCGACAATGAGCCCAAATCCTTCATTCTTCGGGGCGGGCAGTTGTCGGAGCCTCAGCACGCTTGGGTGGACTATCCTTTGGGGGTGCTCAAGGAGTTCTCCGACCGTGGTTGGAGTGTGGAGGGGTACGATTTCCACTACCGCGGCGACCTGCCCATCGGGGCCGCGCTTTCCTCTTCGGCCTCCATTGAGATGGTGACCGCCGTGGCTCTCAACGCGCTGAACAACAGTCCGTTCTCAATGCTGGAACTCGTGCAGATAGCCCAGCATGCGGAGAACAACTTCGTGGGGATGAACTGCGGCATCATGGATCAGTTCGCTTCGGGATTCGGGAAGAAGGATTGTGCTATCGCGCTGGACTGCAACACGTTGGAGTACAAACACGTGCCGTTGGAGATGCACGGGCTGAAGTTCGTCATTGCCAACACCAACAAGAAACGCGGACTCGTGGATTCGGCCTACAACCAGCGGCGCAGCGAGTGCCAGCAGGCGTTGGAGATCATCCGTGCGCACCGACCGATCGATTGTCTCTGCCAACTCAATATGGATCAGTTTGATAAGGTTTCGCCATATCTTACGGATGACGTCCTCAAGCGCGCTCGGCACGCGGTGCGCGAGAACGAGAACGTGCGCGAGGCAATCACAGCCCTCAAGGCCGGAGACATGGTCCGCTTCGGGCAGCTGATGAACGCCTCGCACGCCACCCTGCGCGACGACTACGAGGTCACCTGTCCCGAACTGGACTTCTTGGCCGAACGGGCGCAGCAGTTCCCCGGCGTGCTCGGCAGCCGCATGACCGGCGCGGGCTTCGGCGGCTGCACGGTAACGTTAATCTCTGATGATCAAGTAAATGCGTTTATCGAAAGTCTCGGCCGCGCGTACGAAGAGCATTTCGGCTTGCGTGCGGATTTCTATGTGGCGGAGATCGGCGACGGAGCAAGGGAATTGTTCAAATATTCATAATAAAGGTAAAGTCATTGCGATGATATTATTAATACCGCTGATCATTGTGGCCGTCAGCTTGGCTGCGTCATGCATTTTAAGCAAAAGACAAAATGTCAAGTATTTTCGCTTTCTTAAGTACTTGAACATTATACACCTTATTGTCGTGTGCTTGTTCTTGGTGTTCGATTTTTTGATTCTTCCTTTGTTTGGTGGAAGAGGCGAAACGCTGATAGCATTTTTCATTTATGCATTGTTCGGTATTACAACGTTGATAAGCAATATTGTCGTTCTTTTGGTAAATGTCTGCCGAAAGAGTTGATGTCTTACTTTGAGTAAACCGCTCACTGTTCACTCCAAATAATTTAATCTCAGAAAATGAACAGACAAACCTTTTGGATACTGATTGCCCTGATGGCACTGGGTCTCATAGTTTTACGGCCTTTCGCCGGGAATGCAAAAGAACCGAAAAAGCCACTCAGATGTGTCGCACCCGCCTACCTGAAGCCGGGCGACAAGGTGGCGCTCATCTCCCCGTCGTACTATTGCTCGATGGAGACGGCTTTCCGAGCGGCAGATACCCTGCGCAGTTGGGGGTACGAGCCGGTCATCGGGCCGAATGTCGGCAAACAGTATTTGGAACACTATGCCGGAACCGTGGAAGAGCGGCTCGCCGACCTCCGCTGGGCGTTCAAAGACCCCGGCATCAAGGCCATCCTCTGTCTGCGCGGCGGTTACAGCACCCTGCACTTGGTGGAAGGTTTGCCCCTGAAAGAGCTTGCCGCTTCGCCGAAATGGCTCATCGGGTACAGCGACATCACCACGCTGCTCAGCATGGAGGCCTGCGCCGGCGTGATGGGCATCCACGGTGTGATGGGCTGCAACATTGCCAAGCAAGACAGCGTCAGCGTACAACAATCCTGCACATTGCTGCGTAATCTGCTCCAGGGTCAGGTGCCGCGCTATGAGCTGCCCGCCCACAACGAGAACATCCTCGGTCGGGCCACGGGCACCCTCGTGGGCGGCAATCTCGCCACCTTCGCCCCGCTGCTCTGCTCCCAGGTCAACGAAATCGGCCAGTCCGACATTATCCTCTTCGTGGAGGAAGTGGAAGAAACGCACCATAACATCGACCGCCTTATCAACATGCTGAAAATGAGCGGTGTACTCGCTCATTGCAAAGGCATCGTTTTGGGAGATTTCACCGATTGTGAAAACGATGTCGGCTATGAAAGTGTGGAGGCGATGCTGCGCCAATACATTGAACCGTACAACATCCCGTTGCTCTGCGGTTTCCCCGCCGGTCATGAAAAGCTGAATCTGCCGCTCGTGTTGGGCGCGCCCGTCACCATGGATGTGCGTGCGGACGGTGCCACTCTCACCTTCGACATTCCTGGCGAGCAACAAGTTGTCTCCGCGTATTGATAATTTGTCCAGTATGGAAGTGAACGAAGCCATAAGCTAACAGCCTATAGCCAAAAATTTGTACTTTTGCACCCTGCTTAAAACCTCTAAAGAATGAATCCCGCATTTCACGCTATAGACATTATTGTTTTCGTAGCCTACATTCTGCTCATCTTGGGATTGGGCATTTGGATTGGTTATAGAACAAACCGGAAAAAAAGAACCGCCGAAGACTACTTTCTGGCCAGCAAGTCGCTGCCCTGGTGGACGATTGGCGCATCGTTGATTGCCGCGAACATCTCGGCGGAGCAGTTCATCGGGATGTCCGGTTCGGGTTTCGCGGGCGGTTTTGCCGTGGCTTCCTACGAATTCATGGCCGCGCTCACACTCATCATTGTGGCCAAGTTTTTCCTGCCTGTCTTCATCAAGCAGGGCATATATACAATCCCAGAGTTTGTGGAACGCCGATACTCGCCACAATTGAAGACTATTCTGGCTATTTTCTGGTTGGGCCTGTTCATCTTCGTCAATCTCACGTCCGTGCTTTTCCTTGGCGGCAAGGCCATTGACACCATCATAGGCACGGGCGACGGCTCGCTGATCGTGCCCGCCATTATCGGACTGGCTGTGGTGGCCGCCTGCTACTCGCTGCGCGGTGGCCTTTCTTCTGTGGCGTGGACCGATGTGCTGCAAGTGGGCATGCTCATCATCGGAGGTGTCATCACGACCCTCGTTGCCTTGCATTATGTCAGTCCCGACGGCAAGGTGCTCCACGGCGTGCAACACATGGCCGACACGGCTGGAGACCGTTTTCACCTGATACTTTCCAAAGACAACCCCGAGTTCAAAAACCTTCCGGGCATTGTGATGCTTGTGGGCGGCCTCTGGGTCGCGAACCTCTACTATTGGGGCTTCAACCAGTACATTATCCAACGCGCATTGGCCGCCAGGTCCATATCCGAAGCCCAAAAAGGCTTGGCGTTTGCCGCCTTCCTGAAGCTGCTCATCCCCTTCATTGTGGTCGTTCCGGGCATCATCGCATATGTGATGTTCACAGAGGGCAGTTACGGCGCAGTGGACGCCTTTACGCTCGGCAACGGTGCGCTGAACAACGACAATGCTTACCCGTGGCTCATCAGTACATTCATCCCTGTCGGGTTGAAAGGTCTGGTACTCGCCGCACTTGCTGCGGCTATTATCTCGTCGTTAGCCTCCATGCTCAACTCCACGGCCACCATTTTCACAATGGATATCTTCAAGCCCTATCTTGCCCCGTCGGTGGGCATCAAGATCGGGCGCGACGTCGACTTGGTAAAGGTTGGCCGCATCGCTGCCATTGCCGCCTTGCTCGTGGCTTGTCTCATCGCCCCGCTGCTTGGCAACGTGGGACAGATGTTCCAGTACATCCAGGAATACACCGGCTTGGTGAGTCCAGGCATTCTGGCACTCTTTCTCTTGGGTTTGTTCTGGAAGAAGACCACCAACAAAGGTGCCATCGTGGGTGTGGTGCTCTCCATTCCCATTGCACTGGCTCTCAAGTTCCTACCTGTTGACATGCCGTTCCTCGACCAAATGTTCTACACTTGTATCATGACCATGGCCGTCATCGTGATGGTGAGTCTTGCCACTAATCCTGCCGACGATGACCCCAAGTCCATCCCGACGACCAGCGCCCTGTTCAAGACCGACCGCAACTTCAATATCGCAGCCTATGCCATCTGCCTGTTGTTGGTCGTCATTTATACCGTGTTCTGGTAATCGAATCCATTGGTTGAACTTATTTGCATATATTGTTGAAAAACAGATGGATGTATGAATTTTAAGAACCCGATATCAAAGTTCAAGATTAAAAATATAGAATACAGTGTCGCCATTGTATTGATTATTATTTTGATGCTTGTGGTCAATGATGTCTTGCGGTTGTATATCGTGCGTCAGAATGCGATAGACACGGAAACCGAGCTGAATGATCTGGACAATCGGATCTCCAAGAGGCGCATGGAAAAGGAAAAGCAGTTGGTGGAGATTGCTGTGCGGGATTTTTCCAAGCTGGCAGAGCAGTACATCCGAGACAATCTTCCCGACAGTCTTTTCTCTGTGGCGCGGTTGACATTGGAGAGCAATGAACACATTTCATGTAGCGGCATCGCCTTTCGTCCCGATTATTTCGAGAATATGAAAGGCAGTTTCATACCATCCGCTTATCGCGACGGCGACACCATCCGCATCGATGTGTACAATGCACAACTGTTCAATTATTACCAGCGCGAGTGGTATCAAAGTTCCCTGGAAGCAAAAAAAGCGATATGGACGGATTCCTATATGGATGACACACATGGGATTCAGGTGTTCACGTATGCTTTCCCGCTTTGGGGCGGCTCGGACAGCATCATCGCCGTGTACTATGCGGACATGCCTGTGGCGTGGCTGGACGAAGCTTCTGTGGTTAAAACGACGTTGCGGGCACAAAGTGAGAAATTGCAGCGTCGAATGTGGGTCATGACCCTGCTGCTCATCTGTATCGACATTCTGCTTCTGGGCTTCATCTTCTGGATTGCACGGAAGATGGTGAATCATCTGCGTGATTCCGAAGAGTCCAAGGCCCGTTTGACAGGTGAACTGCGTGTGGCGGGCAACATTCAGCGGGGACTGCTGCCCGCGTCGTTTCCGCAACGCAAGGACATTGTCTGCCATGCTTTGCTGACACCCGCCAAACAGGTGGGCGGCGACCTCTATGACTACCAGTTGCGCGACGAGAAGTTCTTCTTCTGCATTGGCGACGTCAGCGGCAAAGGCGTGCCTGCTTCGCTGCTGATGGCCGTGATGAGCAGTGCTTTCCGCACATTGACTGACCGCGACAGCAAACCCGACCAAATTGTCGCCGCAATGAACAAGACCGTTATCGCAAGCAATTCGCAGAACATGTTCGTCACACTTTTCTTAGGCGTGCTCGATTTGCCGACAGGACGACTTCGTTTTTGCAATGCAGGCCATGGGTCTCCCATCATGCTGGTGGGAGCCGCCGAGGACTCGACTTGGCGTGTGGAACATTTAGAGGTTGAGTCCAATTTGCCTGTGGGCGCCATGGAAAATTTCCCCTTTCAAGCGCAAGAAACAGTGCTTCCGGACGGTGCCACCCTGTTTCTTTACTCCGATGGGTTGAACGAAGCTATGGATTGCAACCATGCGCTCTTTTCTGAGAATCGGGTGTTGGATGTGTTGCGGCGACTGACGCAGGCCAATGACATGGCCCCAGAACGGCTTATAACCGCCATGCAGTCGGAGGTGGCCCTTTTTGTGGGTGACACGGAGCAGAGCGACGATCTCACCATGTTAGCCTTGCAGTATCACAAACCCGTCTCGGCCTTCAAGAGCATGCGCAGCTTGACGCTTCCTTGTGACGTGCAACGCATTCCCGAATTGAACAGTTTTGTGCAATCGGTGGGTCAGGAAGTCGGCATGAGCGAGTCGCCGCTGAAAGAGCTGCAGCTGGCCGCCGAAGAATTGGTGGTCAACGCCATGTCGTATGCCTATCCAATTGGGCATAAAGGAGATGTTTTGATAGAAGTCTCCTGGAATGCGGAAATGTTGCAACTGCGTCTTTCCGACAGTGGCAAACCCTTCGATCCGACAGCCTTGCCCGAGGCTGATATCACCCTCTCTGTCGAGGAACGCAACATTGGCGGCCTGGGCGTCCACCTCGTCCGCCAGCTCACCGACAGCATCAATTACGAGCGAGTGAACGAAAGAAATGTTTTGACAATCAGTAAATCCATTAAATAAATTTTTATGACTACCATTATCATACAAGAAAACGGCATCATGATGGCCAAACTTGCGGGCGAACTTGACACCGCCGCCGTGGTGCAAGTGGAGAAAGATCTCCAGCCCATTATGGAATCCGATATGGATGTTATCCTGGACTGCGAACAACTGACGTACATCAGCAGCAGCGGCCTTCGTCTTTTCCTGAGCGTGTTGAAAAATCAGAAAACCAAAGACAAGAACGCGAGCATTATAAACTTGAACACCGATTTGCGACGTATCTTTGACATGACAGGGTTTAACAAGCTATTCGGTTTGGAATGAGACAGGTTGTTTTTTTGCTGACATTTATGTGCAGCTTGCTGCTGTTGTCGTTGCCCTCCTCGGCACAGTCTCCCGACACAGTGAAGATCACGCCCGTCCCCGACATTGTACATTCGTTTTCTGTCAATGCCGACATGATGACACGTGGCGAATTTCGTTATGGCGGCATGCAGGCCGAAGACCCCAACGATGTGATCAAGGATTATGCAGCCTTCTTCATGGAGCGTGTGCGGTTGCGTTTGGATTATCAGTACAAGTTTTTGAATATACGTCTTGCGCCCCAACATGCCGGCATTTGGGGACAACAGGGCGGCGGAGCGTTCAAGCTTCACGAGGCCTGGATCAAGTTGACTGCCCGCAACGGCCTTTTCATGCAAGTGGGCCGACAAGCCCTGAACTACGACGATCAGCGCATCATCGGATCGGATGACTGGACGATGACAGCGGCCTCCCACGATATTGTCAAGGTCGGATTCGAAGGCAAGGGCCACAAACTGCACCTGGTTGTCGCCTACAACCAGAATAATGAACGGCTCAACGGCGGCACATTCTATGAGAACGGAGCCCAACCGTACAAGACAATGCAGACATTATGGTATCACTATGACACCAAAATCAATCTCGGCTTTTCTTTGCTCTTCATGAACGTGGGGGTGCAGGCGGGTAATGTGAATAATTATCAAACCAAATACCAACATGTCGCTGGCGCATTTCTTCAATATAGACCTCGAAATTGGAACATAGAGGGCTCCTTCTACTACCAGTTCGGCAAGGAGGAACACAACATCCCCATTTCCGCCTACATGGGCAGTGGGAAGGCTGCATACGAAGCAGACAAATGGGGGGTGAGTGTGGGCTACGACTACTTGAGCGGAGACCCGAACTTCCTTGTGCCCGCGGAAGGCCAGCTGGGGCTTATCCGTCATGAAACGATACGCGGTTTCTGCCCGTTGTTCGGCTCCCACCATAAATTCTACGGGGCGATGGACTTCTTTTATATGCAGACATACGTCAACGGTTTTACCCCAGGCTTGCAAAATGCTTTTTTATCAGGTTATTACAGGCCTGTGCCTAAAGTGGACCTTACGGTTGCATATCATTTCCTGGCCACGGCCACAGCCATCAGAGACCATTCGAAAGCACTTGGCCATGAGCTGGAGTTGAACGCCTGCTGGAATATTCTTCCATTTGTGCAATTGTCCGGTGGATATACTTTTATGTTTGGTACCGAGACAATGGAATTCCTCAAAAGAAAGAATCCGTCTTCCCAACTCCATTGGGGATGGCTGATGCTGCGAGTGAATCCCGAACTGTTTAACTATAAAAAATAGCAGATTGAAAAAATGAAACGAACAGCCCCCCTTATATCCTCTCAACTCGGCATCTATGCCGAATGTGTTGCTCACAAAGGTGAACTCTGCTACAATCTGCCGTTTATATTCGAAATTGACGGCTCTTTGGATGGCGAGCGTCTGCGACAAGCCGTGATGGCCATGGTTCATGCGCATCCGGCCTTCTTTACAAGAATCGAATTGAACAACGATGGCGAACTCATGCAAACCATTGACATGGACAACGAAACCTGGACGCTTGAATTGGAAGAGGTTTCGGACATCGAGGCCGAGAAGGCATCCTTCCCGCAACCCTTCGATTTGGAGGGCGGCCGCTTGTTCCGTTTTCGCCTTCTGCGCCAGGGCGACCGCTTTTACTTGTTGATGGATGTGCATCACATTATAAACGATGGCTCCTCGTTCCATAACATGTTGCAGGAGATCTCCGCTGCTTACGAAGGCAACTCTATTGAGCCGGAAACGTTCTCTCTTATGGATATGGCATACGAGGAAGTCGAATTGCGAAAATCACCTGCTTTTGAGGAGGGGAAAAAGTGGTATGCCCGGCATTTCGACTGTGGTGACACATGTACGGAACTTATCCCCGATTTGGAAGAGTCTGTTCCGCGTGATGGCATGAAAAGCCGTGTCCTGCAAACAAGACTGGAGGATATTGATGCTTTTTGCCGCGAAAAAGGCGTCTTCAAAAGCACTTTTTTCACAACGGCGTATGCCTTTCTGCTGGCCAAATTTGTGGGCGACAAAGAGGCCCTGTTCAACACGGTCCACAATGGTCGCAGCGACAAGCGACTGGCACGTACACAAGGCATGTTTGTCAAAACGCTGCCGGTATATCTGAAGTTTGACGAGGAGACGACGGTTTTGCAGCTTATGCAATCCTGCCAGGATCTCATGACGGGCTGCCGTATGCACGAGATTTACTCGTACCGCGATTTGATGAACGACCTGCAACTGCGGATGGCCACGGACTTCGTGTGGCACGGGATGCTCCTGAGTGACGATACGATGGGCGGGAAACCGATGAAAGCGGAGCCCATTGGCGTGGAGACCCACCTCTCTCCGTTTTACTTGCGGGCTTACATCCTGGACGGGCAAGTACATCTGGATGTGGAGTACGACGCCGACAAATATTCCGACGCTTTCATCGACCAAATCATGGAAAGCTATGAAGCCGTCGTCGAAGGTTTTCTCTCGAAGGAACATCTTCGCGACATTGACATTGCCACCCAATTGCAACTTGCACTTTTGGACAGTTTTAACAACACGGATGTGCCGTATGACGACACGCAGGACATAGTTTCCCTCTTCCGTGAGCAGGTGCAAAAAACACCCGACAACGTGGCTGTTGTATTCAAAGACAAACACTTTACATACAAAGAGCTTGACGAGCTTTCCGACAGAATCGCCGCTTTTGTTTCCCTCAAGGGGCTTGGGCGCGAGGATATTGTTTCGGTGTTGATCCCTCGAAACGAATGGATGGCCATTGCGTCGATGGGCATACTGAAAGCAGGCTGCGGATACCAGCCCCTCGACTCGTCATATCCCTCCGAACGGTTGAATTTTATGATGAAGGATGCCCATGTGAAGCTGTTGATTGCGGACGAGGCGTTGCGTTCCATCGTGAGCGAATACGATGGTGATGTGCTGCTGACTCAGGATATCGACAGTCTGCCCCATGCAACCCCGGAGGCGATGGAGCCCTCGCCCGACGACCTCTTCATCATGCTCTATACCAGTGGCACAACGGGAGTGCCCAAAGGCTGCCAACTGACACATCGAAATCTGGTGTGTTTCTGTCACATGTTCAAGCTCCATTATGATCTTGGCCCTCAAAACAATGTGGCCGCTTATGCATCATACGGATTCGATGCCAACATGATGGACATGTATCCCACCTTGACATCCGGAGCCACATTGCACATCATCCCCGAAGAGATTCGTCTGGACTTGATTGCCTTGAACGATTATTTTGAACAGAATCACATCACCCACTCCTTTATGACGACGCAGGTGGGCTACCAGTTCGCCACCACGATCGAGAATCACTCTCTGCTGCATTTGACGGTTGGTGGCGAGAAATTGGCATCCCTGGCGCCGCCCGCATCATATACGCTCCATAATTGCTACGGCCCGACAGAGTGTACCATCTTCACGAACATCTATATCGTGAAAGAGAAGCTTCTCAACATCCCTATTGGCAAAGCGATGGACAACGTGCATTTGTATGTCGTTGACCCGCAAGGCCATCGTTTGCCGGTAGGCGCTTCGGGTGAACTTTGTATCTCAGGGCCGCAAGTGAGTCGCGGCTATCTGAATCGGCCCGAGAAGACGGCCGAGGTGTATGTGACGAATCCATACGAGACTGATGCAAAATATGCCCGCATGTACCGTTCCGGTGACATAGTACGCTACCTGCCCGACGGCAACATCCAATTTGTGGGCCGGCGCGACGGACAGGTCAAGATTCGGGGATTCCGCATTGAGTTGACCGAAGTGGAAGGCATCATCCGCCAGTTCCCCGGTATCGAGAATGTCACGGTACAGGCATTCGATGAAGAGGGTGGGGGCAAGTTCATTGCCGCCTATGTTGTCAGCGACCAGAAAATCGACATCGAGGCGCTCAACCAGTTCATCATGGAAGAGAAACCACCCTATATGGTGCCCGCCGTGACGATGCAAATAGATGCCATCCCGCTCAACCAAAACCAGAAGGTTAACAAGCGTGCACTGCCAAAACCCGAAAAGAAAGCCGCCGCCGTGGAAGGGTCCAACGCACCACTCAACGTGCTGGAACAGCAGATTAAAGAGATCGTATCGGAGATTCTGGGACACGAGGACTTTGGCATCACGACAGTGCTGGGCTACGTCGGGCTGACCTCCATATCCGCCATCAAGTTGGCCGTGCAGGTCAACAAGAGATTCAATGTCGCTCTGGATGCAAAGTCGTTGGTGAAAAGCGGCTCCATTCAGAGCATTGAAAATGTGATATTGTCAAAACTCCTCCATCCGGACACGAGTGAAGTGGAGGGGAATGCGGATGCGGAGACGGTAACCACCACCACTTGCGGGTTGAGTCATGCCCAGACGGGCGTCTATTTCGACTGCATGAAAAATCCGCTCTCCACGTTGTACAACATCCCTATGAAAATAGGCTTTCCCGCCGATGCCGACACAGGCAGACTGGCCGAGGCGGTGCGGACACTCGTCAAGCTGCATCCCCAATTGACCGCCAGTTTCGGCAATGAGGGCGGAAATGTTGTGCAAACCACCCATCCCGACATGGAAATAGATGTTCCCATTGCAGAGATGGGAGAAGCGGAGCTTGCAGTACACAAACAGGACTTCGTCAAGCCATATAATCTGAAACAAGCCCCCTTGTGCCGCTTTGAGATTGTCCGGACGGAGAAGGGTGTCTGTTTGCTCTCCGACATGCACCATCTTGTCTCAGATGGCGGTTCCTACGACCTGTTCATCCGTCAGCTTTGCGACTTGATGGAGGGTAATGGCGTGGATGCCGAAAAATTGAGCTATGCCGCGTTTGTCAATGCGGAGAAAGAAGCCGAGCAGACGGATTCTTACGCCGAAGCCAAGCAATTCTTCCATGACCAATTGTCGCAGGTGGATGGCGTCACGGAGCTTTCCTCCGATCTCACCAACCCGCATGCCAACGGCACCGTGGCTTGTGTGAGCAGCCCCCTCGACTGGCTGTTTATCGATGAATACTGCCGCATGCATGGCCTCACACCGGCGCACCTGACACTGTCTGCTGTATATTATGTGCTTTCCCGTTTCGCCAACACAGAAGATATCTGTATCACCACCATCAGCAGCGGACGCAGCAACCTGAGCATCCAAGACACCGTCGGAATGTTTGTCAACACGCTGGCTTTGAGTGCAAAAATTGGACATCAGACGGTATCCGACTTTATCCGCCAAACCCGCGACAAGTTCGATGCCACTCTCTTGCACGAAAGCTATCCGTTTGCGCAAATCGCTGCTGACTATGGTCTCTCCGCCGAGATCATGTTCGCCTACCAAATAGGTGTCATCAACCATTACAGTGTCTCCGGCACAGAACTCTCTGTCGAAAGCATGGAACTGAACGTGCCCAAATTTCCGATTGCATTCTACATCAGGGAAGAAGACGGAAAACCGTGCGTGTCAGTCGAATACGATGACGGGCGCTATAGCAAGGGGATGATGCAGGAGATGGCTGACTCCGTGGCCAACGTTGCCAAAGCATTTGTCGAGCAGCCCGATGCCGTGTTAGAGAGTGTCTCCCTGTTGGATAAGGCGCAGACAGATTTGTTGGATAATTTCAACAAAACCGCTGTGCCATACGATGACACAGAAACCATTGTTTCCCTCTTCCGAAAATCTGTTCAAGCACATCCCCATGACACAGCGGTTGTTTTTATGAACAGAAGTTACACTTATCAAGAGGTGGACGAGATCTCGGATCGTATTGCCGCATTCATTGCTTCAAAAGGGCTTGGGCACGAGGATGTGGTGTCGGTGCTGATACCGCGCTGTGAGTGGATGGCTATTGCCTCTTTGGGCGTGCTGAAGGCCGGCTGTGCCTACCAGCCGCTTGATCCGTCGTATCCTGCTGAGCGTCTGAACTTCATGATGCAGGACGCCCATGCAAAGATGCTCATTGCAGACCGGGAGTTGCGTTCCATCGTCAATGAATATGCCGGCGAGGTGTTGCTGACCCAGGATATTCCCAAATTGTCCGATAAGTCCCTCTCCTTGTCTGCGGCTAACCCGGAGATCAGGCCCCACGACCTCTTCATCCTGCTCTACACTTCAGGCTCCACCGGCACTCCGAAGGGGTGTCAGTGGGAGCATCGCAACATTGTGGCCTTCTGCCACTGGTATCACCGCAAGTTCGCGTTGACAGCGGACTGCCGCGTGTCGGCGTATGCATCCTACGGTTTCGATGCTTGCCAAATGGACATGTATTCCGCTCTGACGTGCGGTGCAGCCGTCTATATCATTCCTGAGGACATTCGTTTGAACTTGCCGGAACTGAGTCGCTATTTCGAAGCACAGCAGATCACCCATGCTTTCATGACCACGCAGATTGCCTACCAATTCGCCACAACGCAACAGTGCGGCACACTGCGCTATCTGCTCACGGGCGGCGAGAAGTTGGCGGCACTCACCCCACCCGACAACTACACCTTGGTCAACATCTACGGCCCGACGGAGACCACCATCTGCATTACCACCTTTGATGTGAAGGAGACCTTGAAGGACATTCCCGTCGGAAAGGCACTTGACAACATGCAGCTTTATGTTGTGGACAAGCAGGGTAACCGATTGCCCGTGGGCGCGGCGGGCGAGCTGTGGGTGGCAGGCCCGCAGGTGAGCCGAGGCTACCTGAACCGCCCTGAAAAAACCGCCGAGACCTATATTCCCAATCCGTTCGGCCCCGGCACGGTCTATCGCACCGGCGACATCGTCCGCTTCCAACCCGATGGCAACGTGCAGTTCGTGGGACGCCGAGACGGACAGGTCAAGATTCGCGGTTTCCGCATCGAACTGAAGGAGGTGGAAGCTGTCATCCGTCAGTTCCCCGACGTCAAGGATGTGACGGTGCAGGCCTTCGACTACGAGAATGGCGGCAAGTACATCGCCGCATACATTGTGAGCGACACGCAAATTGATGTGCCCCTGCTCAACCAGTTTATCGCGCGGCAGAAGCCCTCTTACATGGTGCCCGCCGCCACAATGCAAATCGATGCTATACCTTTGAACCAAAACCAGAAGGTGAACCGCAAGGCTCTGCCCGCACCCGTCATCACGGCGGAGGACCGCGAGTATGTGGCACCCGCAAACGACTTGGAGAAGCTCTTCTGCGACATCTACGCTTCCATCTTGGCCATGGATAGGGTGGGGGCCTCCGACAACTTCTTTGACCTCGGCGGCACCTCGCTGATGGTGACGCGCGTCATCATCGAGGCCGACAAGGCCGGACACCATTTGGCTTACGGTGACCTCTTTGACCATCCCACACCGAGGCTCCTCGCCGACCTCATCTCTGGCAACGCACCGGCTGAGATCCGCGAGTCCGACCCCATTGCCGACTACGACTACACTGCCATCCACGAGATGCTGAAGAGCAACACACTCGATGCTTTCCGTGCGGGCGATCGACAGACCTTGGGCAATGTGCTGCTGACAGGCGCCACAGGCTTCCTTGGCATCCATGTGCTCAACGAGCTGATTCATTCCGATGCTGCGAGCATCTGCTGCTTGGTGCGTGGCAAGGACGATGAAGATGCCAAAAAACGCCTGCAGACGCTGTTGTTCTATTACTTCGACAGCTCCTACGACAGGGAATTCAGCACTGGGAGACTCTCTGTCGCCTGTGGCGATGTCACCACCGATTTTGGAGCTTCCTTCGCCAGAGGCTCCATTCAGACAGTCTTCAACTGCGCCGCCATCGTGAAGCACTTCTCTAAGGGCACGGAGATTGAAGACGTCAACATTGGCGGTGCGGAACGCTGCGTGCAGTTCTGCCTCCAAACAGGCGCCCGGTTGGTTCACATCTCGACCTACAGTACGGCTGGGCTCTCCGTGAACGGGAATCCGGCACCCGGCACAACCCAAACCGAACAGCTCTTGTATTTCGGCCAGTTTATGGACAATGCCTACATCAACTCCAAGTTCATGGCCGAGCGCATCATCTTGGAGGCAATGGTGCGGCAAGGACTGAATGCGAAGGTGTTGCGCGTGGGCAATCTTTCCCCGCGCTCCACGGACGGCGAGTTCCAAATAAACTTCCAAACCAACAGTGCGATGGGACGTGTGCGGGCGTTCCGTATCCTCGGCAGCTACCCATACGAGAACAGTGATGTTCCCATGGAATTTTCACCCATCAATGAAGTCGCCGCCTCCATCGTGGCACTAAGCGCCACTCCGAAGGCATGTTGCCTGTTCCATCCCTACAACAACCACTTTGTCCACTTTGGCGACGTGATGAAGGAGCTCAGTGTCATTGGGCCTGCCCCGGAACAAGTGGAGACCGAAGAGTTCGATTGTCGGCTCAAAGCGGTAAAAGATGACCCGCAAAAAGCCAAGTTCCTCTCCAGCTTGCTGGCCTATCAGGATATGGCCCATGGACAGGTGTCCACCATGATCCCGACGGACAACACCTATACCACTCAAGTGCTCTATCGCTTGGGGTTCCGCTGGTCCACTACCTCGTGGGACTACATCGACAGGTTCCTTACCGCCATCGATGGGTTGGGATATTTTGATGAATCATTGTAAATGCTGTATATCAACGACCATATTGACACATTGGATTGGGAGGCGCATCTGTGCGAACTTCCCGAGGCCCGACGGGAGAAGTGCCTGCGCTTCAAGCACGATGCCGGTCGTCGGCAATGCGTGGCCGTATGGCTGTTGCTGCGGGAGGCACTGCATAAAGAATTTGGGCTGAAGGACGTGCCGGAAGTGGCCCTTGCCACGCATGGCAAGCCCTATTTCCCAAATTTCCCCGATGTCCACTTCTCGCTCAGCCATTGCGTTGCAGGCGTGGCCTGTGCGGTGGATACACGTCCCGTTGGCGTTGACATTGAGCGGGTGCGCCCCTTCAACGACGATTTGGCGGCCTACGTGTTCAATGAACACGAACTTGAGTTGGTGCGTCACGCCCCCGATCCCGCACTCTCCTTCACCGTTTTGTGGACCCAAAAAGAGAGTCTCCTGAAGCTGACGGGGGAGGGATTGCGCAATGATATGAAAAATATTCTCAAGGAGGCCAAATGCCACTTTCACACCGTGATCGCCTCAGATTCCAATTATGTGTGTACAACCGCACAGCTTATGGATTGACAAATTGTTAAACTGCTAAATAATTAAATTGTAAAGTCGCTAAAATGAAAATGTTATATAAAAATATGCTTTGGGCATCCCTTTTTTTTCTTGTCTCTGCCTGTACGTCACATGCGCAGCCGCACAGCGGGGGAGAGTTGCTTGTAGAGCAGGACACTGCCGAGTACAAACTTTCCATGCTCATTGTCGGCGACCTGATGCAGCATCAAGGTCAAATCGATGCTGCACGCGATACCGATGGCATTTATCGCTATGAAGAGACTTTCCGGTATGTGCGTGACGAGATCATCAGCGCGGACCTCGCCATTGCCAACTTCGAAGTGACACTCGGCGGGAAGCCCTATCAAGGTTATCCCCGCTTCTCGGCGCCCGACGAATACTTGCAAGCTTCCATTGACGCAGGGTTCGATGTGCTGCTGACCGCCAACAATCACTGCCTGGACACGCGCCAAAAAGGTTTGGAACGCACCATCAATATGATGGACAGCCTCCACATCCCACATCTTGGAACATACAAAAACCAAGAGGAAAGGAACAATAAATACCCGTTTCTCATCGAAAAAAACGGATTCCGCATTGTGTTGCTCAACTTCACATACGGCACCAACGGGATTGAGGTCGAGGAGCCGAATGTGGTGAACTACATGGACACGGCGGAAATCGCACAAGACATTGTAAAAGCCAAGGCAATGCATCCGGATATACTAATCGCCATCCCGCATTGGGGAATTGAGTATGTGTTGCAGCCCAACCAACAGCAGAAGCAAATGGCGTCTTGGTTGTTGGAGAAGGGTGTGGACCACGTCATCGGCGGCCACCCGCACGTTCTGCAGCCGATGGAACTGCGCAACAAAGAGAAAAATGGCGGCAATGTGGTGGTTTACTCCTTGGGCAACTATGTTAGCAACATGAGCAAGACGAACACCGACGGTGGGGCCATGCTTCATCTGGACTTCGTGAAACGGGGCGACACGGTGACCTTGGAGAATTGCAGCTACAGTCTGGTGTGGGTGTCCAGACCCGTCATCTCGGGGCATAAGAATTTCCGCATCTATCCCATACAAGTGGCCGACAGCATGTTGAATGCCTCGGAACGCGCCAAACGCGACCTGTTCAAGAACAATATGAAGGAGCTTCTCGACAAGTACAACAAAGACGTGCCCGAGCTGAAACCTGTGCCGCAAGTGATCGGTTGGAAAGAGAAGAGTATCTACGACCTGTATCAAGAAGTGCACTCTGTCAGCTTACAATTGCCATATATGCAAATAAGCAGCTGGGACGGCGTGACATTCTTGGGAGAGTAACTTCAGATCAATCCGTCTGTCTTTTCTTTTTCCACGTCCGGAATCAACCGTTTCACAGGCTTGAAATCATAGAAGAAGCGGCTGGCAATGACACGGATGACGGTATAGGCGGGGATGGCGATGAGCATGCCCACTACGCCGCCGATGTGGCCGGCAATGAGCAACACGACAAAAATCTCCAGCGGACTGGCCTTGATGCTCGTGGAATAGATGAGCGGCTGGTAAATGAAAGCATCCACCAATTGGGTGGCCAACATGATGCAAAGGACAATAAGGGCGAAGATCCAGATGTTCACGCCCAAACCGATGCCGGCACCATATTTCAAGATGACACAAAGCACAACCCCGATCAACTCTCCGATCAGTGGTCCCACATACGGGATGACGTTCAGCAGGCCGGCAATGAAAGCAATGCCGAAGGCATAGTTGAACCCGACACGGGCGATGAGCCAGAGCCCGAGACCGTTGAGCACCACCACCCCGAGAATCTCGACAATCAATCCCACGAAGTAACGGGAGAGAAGCCGCTCGATGTCCAGGATGGTCTTCTTCACTCGCTCCTCAATGCTGTCTGGGACCATGGCACCCACGATCCGCCCGAAAAGCGTGTCATCCTTGATGAAGAAGAAGGAGATGAAGATGACCGAGAAGAGTCCGACAGCAATACCTGCCACGGTAGAGGCCACAGAACCCAATATGCCGGAGATGTTCGACAGGTCAAGCACTTCAGATATTTTCTGCATGAGCAGTTGAACTCCGTCGAAATCTTTGTCAACCCATGGAAATACTTGGATAATCCATAGGTTGACCTGATTGATGATATTGTAGCCATCGGAAATATCCTGAGCCTTCATCAAGGAGGCTTCGCCAACAATGCCGGTGACCACTGGGATCACCTGTATAATCAGCAGAAACAGTATGGCAAAAATGATGATGATGGTGATAATTGCCAAAACGGCATCCGGAGCAGATTTCCCTTTGACTTTGATTTTCCGCAGCAGCCGGAGCACGGGTTGTCCAATCAACGAGACCACAAAGGCCAGGATAATATAGGCGAGCACACTGCTGAAATAGTAGCAAAACACGGCGGCCAGCGCGATGGCACCGATGATGATGATGTATCGGGCAAGTCTGTCAATACTGCGTTCTTTTTCCATAATGGCGATTATAGTGATACATTCCTCAGCTCGACTTCTGAATGTATTATTCGCGAGTGAGTTCTCCGCGAAGCGGGTAACCGATATATTTCTTGACCTCCTCCAAGGTCACATCCTGGCCGAGCAGGTACATCACCTTGGTGACGGCGGCCTCGGTGGTCATATCATAGCCGCTGATGACGCCGGCGTCGGCGAGGTGTTTGCTTGTGAGGTAGCGCCCCATCTCCACACCGCCGCCGCCCTTGCACTGGGTGACGTTCACGATGATGATGTCGCGTTCCACGGCTTGCCGCAGAATATTGATGAATGCCGGGTTGGTGGGCGCATTGCCCACACCGAAAGTCTCCATCACCACAGCCCTCAGACCTTTCGTGTTGAACACTGACTCCAGGAATTCGTTGCGGATGCCCGGGTATATTTTCACGATGGCCACGTTGTCATCCATTCGGGTGTGGAAACAGAGCTGCTCATCCAGTTTGGGCCGGAAGAGGTTGCTCCTGTGGTATTCCACATGCGTGTTCACCTCCGCGAGAATAGGATAGTTGGGCGAATAGAAGGCATTGAACCGCGAGGCGTTGTCCTTGTATGTGCGATTGCCCCGATAGAGATTGTTCTGGAAATAGATGCACACCTCTTGCACCAAGGGCGTGTTGTTGATGTAATATTCGGCGGCTATAGCTATGGCATTCAATATGTTGCGCCGACCATCTGTGCGGATGACCCCCAAGGGAAGCTGCGATCCCGTGAGAATGACGGGCTTGGCCAGATTCTCCAGCAGGAAACTCATTGCAGAGGCCGTGTAGGCCATCGTGTCAGTACCATGCAGGATGACGAACCCGTCATAGTTGTCGTATTCGTTCTTCACCATCCGTGCCAGTCGCACCCAGAAGTCGGGGTTGGTGTCGGAGGAGTCTATCAGTGGCAACAGCGACTGGAAAGTGACATCCGCCTCAATAAGATGCAGCATCGGCAGCTGTTCGTGGATATGATCGAATTCGAAAGGCACAAGGGCCTTGCTCTCGGGATCCATGATCATTCCGATGGTACCGCCGGTATATATAACCAAGATTTTCCGTTTACTCATAAGATGGATTTTTAGGCCGCGAAAATACAAAAATTGTAAATGTCGTTTTTTGAAAAAAACAAGTGGGTATGCGGCTCTTCCGCACATTTACGACGACCCTGATTTAATTTTCAGCGAATGGAAGATTTTTATTATTTTTGCACTTTTAAAAAAAAGTGTATCATGGGGTTAAACCTGTTGATTTATTGAACTTTAGAAAAATGTAAAAACACAATATATGGATATATCAGTAATTGTACCCCTTTTTAACGAAGAAGAGTCGCTGCCCGAGTTGGCGGCTTGGATCAAGCGCGTCATGGACGAACACCAATACACTTACGAAGTGGTGATGGTGGACGATGGCTCCAACGACAGTTCGTGGTCTGTGGTGGAACGCCTCCATGCAGAGAACCCCAACATCCGTGGCATACGCTTCCGCAGGAACTATGGCAAGTCGGCCGCCCTCAACACAGGCTTCGAAGCCTGCGAAGGCGATGTGGTTATCACCATGGACGCCGACCTGCAGGACAGTCCCGACGAGATTCCCGAACTCTACCGCATGATCAAGGAGGACGGATACGACTTGGTGTCCGGTTGGAAGAAGAAACGCTACGATTCCAAGATCGCCAAGAACATCCCCTCCAAGTTTTTCAACTGGACAACCCGCAAAATGTCGGGCATCCAGCTGCACGACTTCAACTGCGGACTGAAGGCCTACCGCAAGGAGGTCGTCAAGTCCATTGAAGTCTATAGCGAAATGCACCGTTATATCCCTCTGATAGCCAAGTGGGCCGGTTTCAACAAGATAGGGGAGAAGGTGGTTCAACACCAGAAACGGAAATATGGCGTGACAAAATTCGGCCTCAACCGTTTTGTGAACGGATATCTTGACCTGCTCACCATCTCGTTCACCACCCGTTTTGGCAAGAAGCCCATGCACGCTTTCGGTGTTTGGGGCACCATTGCCTTTCTCGTGGGTTTCATCTGCGCCATTTGGCTTATCATCGCCAAATTGGTGCATCAATCCCACGGCGTTCCTTTCCGTCAGGTGACCGACCAGCCTCTTTTCTTCTTGGCCCTGCTGGCCATGGTGCTGGGCTTCATGCTCTTCTTGGCCGGATTCCTCGGGGAAATGATTGCCCGAAACGACCCAGACCGCAATAAATATCAAATTTCCGAGAAATTATAATTTGTTTTCCATGATGACTTTGAAACCAGGCACAAAGCTGCCAACACGATTGTTTGATATTCTTGATGTCATATCATATAACTATGAAAAGGATGATTTCTTTGCCAAACGTGACGGTGACGGCTGGAAAAAATACAGCATTCAGGACTATGTGAACTACTCACATGTCATAGCATCGTCATTTCTTGAACTTGGATTCCAAAAGGGCGACAAAATTGTCACCATCATGCGAAACCGTCCTGCATGGAACTTCCTCGACATGGGCATCATGCTCGCCGGAATGATCCATGTGCCCGTTTATCCGACCTTGAACCCCGACGAGTACAAATACATCCTCAACCATTGCGACTGCAAGTGCATTGTTTTTGGTATGGAGACCATCTACCGGCGTGTCGAGAAGGTGTTGCCGGAAATCGAGCAACACCCGATTGTCTATGCCATTGACCATGTTGAAGGATTGACCTCTTCGGACGAATTGCTGGAAATGGGGCATCGCAACTTGGAGAAGTGGAAGAGCGTCATTGAAGACAACAAGAAGAACATCTCGCCCGACGACGTGGCCACCATTATCTACACATCCGGCACGACAGGACGCTCCAAAGGTGTGATGCTCACCCATAGGAACATCTGTTCCAACTTTTTGCCCATCGCGTTGGAATACCAGCTGCTGGACTACCATGCCAAGATGCTGAGTTTCCTGCCGTTGTGTCATGTTTATGAACGCACAGTCAACTACCATTACCAATTCATGGGAGTAAGTCATTATTATGCAGGGAGCTTGGCCACAATAGCCAAAGACATGCATGATATGAAGGCTGATGGTTTCTGCGCTGTGCCGCGCGTGTTCGAGATGATGTATGACAAGATTCAGGCGGCAGGCAGAAACCTTAAGGGCTTCAAAAAATGTATTTTCGACTGGGCGTTCAAAATCGCCACCCGGTACGACTACGAGAACCCCAACAAGCTCTACCAACTCAAGTATGAGATTGCCGACAAGCTGGTGTATAGCAAGTGGCGCGAGAACCTCTCCGGCAAGGAGATGACTGTGGTCTCTGGCGGCTCGTCCATTCCAGAGAAGGTCATCCGGCTCTTCACCGCTGCCAAGGTGCGCATCTATGAGGGATACGGCCTTACAGAGACATCTCCTGTCATTGCAGTCAACGTGCCCCGCAAGCACATCATCCGCGTGGGCTGCGTGGGTGAAATCTTGCCCACCGTGGAGTGCAAGATTGCCGATGACGGCGAGATTCTGACCAAGGGGCCCTGCCTCATGAAGGGCTACTATAAGGACGAAGCTTACACCCGCGAGGTCATTGACGAGGACGGCTGGTTCCATACCGGCGACATCGGCACCATTGAGAATGGCTCTTTCCTGAAAATCACCGACCGCAAGAAGGAAATCTTCAAGCTTTCGCTTGGCAAATACATCGCCCCGCAAGTCATCGAAACCAAACTTCGCGAATCATCGTTCATCGACAGCGTGATGGTCATCGGCGAAAACGAAAAGTTCGTCTCCGCACTCATCGTGCCCTCCTTTGCCAAGATGGACGAGGAGTTCAAAAGACACCGCCTCAGCATCCCCGCCAATCGATCCGAATACATGAGCCACCCCCGTTTCATGGAGGTGATCAACCATGCCGTCAACTCGGTGAACAAGACATTGGCCGATCATGAGCAAATCAAACGATTTCGTTTGATTAACGATGTGTGGAGTATTGAAACAGGCGAGCTGTCGCAAACCCTTAAACTCAAACGCAAAGTCATTTATCAGAAATACGACAACATTTGCAGAGAAATCTACAATTATGACAAGCATTGAGAATAGAACTAACATTAAAATAATCAAATACTTACTCCTGTTGCTCATGATGAGTGGGGTGGGGGAGACCCTGACAGCCCAATCGCTTAATGGCCGGGTGCTCGAAGTGACTGAAACAGGCGACACCGTAGCCGTGCAATCCGCCATTGTCCAATGGCTTCATACTACCACCGGTGCTTTCTCCGACAACAGAGGCAATTTTAGCATCCAGCGTACCCAAACTGACACTTTAGTCGTCACTTTCCCTACATTCCAACCCGAAACCCTGGTGGTGCCGCGCTCCCAAAACGACATCTTGGTGCTGCTATCCCATTCGCACACACTCGCGGAAGTCAGCATCGTGGCACGCGACGGTTCTTATATCTCCACGCAACCCATCCTCACGACAGTCATCTCCCAAGAGGGACTGCGACGTGCCGCATGCTGCAACCTCGCGGAGAGTTTTGAGAGCACCGTGGCTGTGGACATGGAATACGCGGATGCCATCACGGGCGCCCGCCAGATCTCCATGCTGGGACTCGCCGGTATCTACAGCCAGGTGCTCCTTGAAAATGTGCCATTCATCAGACTCCTTTCCCACCAGTTTGGACTTGGTTTCATGCCCGGTTCCTGGATGGAGTCCATCAGTGTCTCCAAAGGCGTGGCCTCCGTCACCAATGGCTTCGAGGCCATCACCGGCCAAGTCAATGTCGATTACAAGAAACCGGAAACCAACTTCGACAGGCTGTTCCTCAATTTCTATCTCAATTCCATGACAAAAAGCGAACTGAACCTGACCACGCGCTTTAAAGTGGACAAACACGACAAGGTACACACGATGCTGATGCTCTACGGCGGGGCTCAATTCCTGAAGATGGACATGAACCACGACGGTTTCCTGGATGTTCCGCTCAACCAGCAAATCAATGCGATGAATCGCTGGGACTACAAAGTCAATAGGTTTTGGGAAGGCCGCACCATGGTCGATTTTGTCTGGGATAACAGGGTGGGGGGACAACACGATTATAAGGCGGACGGCTTCAATCCCGACTTGCTTCATTATGGTGTCCATGTGGACAACAAGAAATTCGACTTCATCACCAAGAACGGATTCCTTCTCAAGGGAAAAAATGAGAGCATCGGTACCATTGTCTCCTATACGGGTAACTGGACCAACGCCCTGTTTGGGGCGCGCAGTTATATGTTTGACCAACAGAGTCTGTACATCAATGTGATGTATAGCAATAAGTTCGGGAAGAGAGAACGTCACAAACTCACTGCAGGAGCCAGCCTGCAATATGATTTCTTTGATCATCTGCGTGTTTTTTCGCACGGTCCTGTCATGCCAATGAATAACCGTTCGGACGAATGGATACCAGGGTTGTTTGCGGAATACTGCTATATCATTGAGCCGAAGTTGGTGGTAATGGCGGGCATGCGTCTCGACTATAACATGAATTACGGGAACATGACAGGACTTTATTGGACGCCTCGCCTGCATGTCAAGTGGCAGGCCGCTGACAATCTCTCGCTGCGCGCCTCCGCCGGAAAAGGATACCGCACCGCCCACTTTATGGCCGAAAACATGTCGCTGCTGACCTCCAACCGCGATTTTCTGTATGTTGACGGTCAGATGCAGCAACCCGAAGAGGCTTGGAATCTCGGTGTCAGCATGGTGCAAAGTTTCACCCTGCCGGGTGGCAGGTCAACCTTCACGCTCGACTATTTCTACACCACCTTCACCAACCAGACCATCATCGACATGGATCAGGACATACATTATATATATGTATATAACCTGAACGGCATTTATAACGGTATCGACAACCGGTCACGCTCGCATTCCGTGCAGGCGGAGCTGACGCTGCGTCCGTTCACACGCTTTGAGCTGTTGCTGGCTTACCGTTTCAACGATGTACGGTATATGACACATGGCGTGATGCGGGAGAAAGTACTGATGAGCCCGCACAAAGGCATCGTCAACGTGAACTACAGCACCCGCTACGACCGATGGAAATTCAACGTCAATCTGCAGGTTTATGGTCCGCAACGCCTGCCAGACATGGAGGCCAACCCTGATGCCGCCCTGCCCGAGAAATCCCCGGCTTACTGTCTGCTGAATGCGCAGATAACCAAGAAATTCCGCAGATGGGAACTCTATGTCGGCGGCGAGAACCTGACCAACTACAAGCAGAAAAATCCCATTATCGCCCCCGACGATCCTTTCGGCCCGAACTTTGACGCCACTGTCGTCTATGCACCGATTACCGGCATCATGGGATATGTCGGATTCCGATATGTCCTGAAATAAATTTTGTACATTTAAACTTTTCATATAAACCAATAGTCTTGCAAAAGTTTTTTAGATTTTCATCATTATTTAATCATAAAAATTCAACATCAAAATGAAAAAAGCGATTATCCTGGCTGTTATGGCCATCTTCAGTTTCAGCGCCTTCGCGCAGAAAACCGCCACTGAGACGGTGGTGATCCAAACCAATGGTGTATGCCAGAAATGTGCAGACCGTTTCAAAGAAAATGTCCCATATTTCAAAGGAGTCAAAACATACTCGTATGACATGAAAACGGCCAAGCTGACCATCAATTATGATGCCAAGAAGACCAATCCGGACATCTTGCGCAAGGAAATCAGCAAGTTGGGTTACAATGCTGACAATGTGCCAGCCGACAAGGCAGCCCGCGCCGCACTGCCTGCCTGCTGTCAAGGGAAATCCTCGTGCGGTTCCAAAGATGCCGAACACAAGTGCCAGGGTCATGCAGCTGGCGAGCACAAGTGCCAAGGACAAGCCAATGGCGAGCACAAGTGCCAGGGACAAGCCAATGGCGAGCACAAGTGCCAGGGACAAGCCAATGGCGAGCACAAGTGCCAAGGACAAGCCAATGGCGAGCACAAATGCCAGGGACAAGCCAATGGCGAGCACAAGTGCCAAGGACAAGCCAATGGCGAGCACAAATGCCAGGGACATAAATAAACTCTGCCAAAACCATTCAAAAAACCGTCTTCGCAAGAGGGCGGTTTTTTTTTGTCGAATATTCAAAAAATGAAAAGACAATTGCTTTTTTTGTATTTTTGCACCTAAAATTTTTCATCGATGAAAAGAATACCTTTATTGATACTGCTCGCATTGACACTGTTATATGCCAGTGTATGGGCCCAACCGGGGAAGAAGGCTGTGATAGGATTTTATAATGTTGAGAATCTGTTTGATACAATTAACGATCCCGCCAAAAATGATGAACAATTTTTGCCACAAGGCGATTATCAATGGACATCGGAACGCTATCATGCCAAGTTGGAAAACCTGTCCATTGTGATCAGTGAAATGATGAAACTGGATGGGGGAATGGTGGTTTTGGGCCTCTCCGAGGTGGAAAACGAGAATGTGTTGTTGGACTTGGCCAACACGGAAAGATTGAGACCTTACAATTTGAAGGTTTGTCATCATGATTCGCCCGACAGAAGGGGAGTGGACGTCTCCTTCTTTTACGACCCCGCACGCTTCCGCGTCATAGATACGGCTTCGTTTCCATTGGTGGTGCCTGACCAGCCCGAATTTATTTCCCGTGACCAATGGCTGATGACTGGTATTCTCGACAACACCGACACCTTGTATATTTTGGTGAATCACTGGCCATCCAAAGCAGGGGGTGAGCGCCGGAGCCTTCCAGGACGATTGGCTGCCGGCAAACTGTCGCGACAAATCGCTGACAATATCCAGCAGAAACATCCCGGTGCCAAGTTCATCCTTATGGGCGACTTGAACGACAACCCCAATTCCAAGGCCATTATGCAGTGCCTTGGCACTAAGACCAATGAAAAGAGCGTTACCCTCAATGATTTGTATAATCCGATGTGGAAAATGTTCCATAACGGTATCGGATCATACGCGTATCGCGACTCCTGGGAGATGCTTGACAATATAGTGGTCTCCGGCGGACTGATGTGGGCCCGTCCGAACACCTACAGATTCGTGTCGGCGCATGTTTTCCGCAAAGATTTCATGTTCACCAAGACCGGTTCCTACAGAGGTTATCCGTTCCGCACTTTCGCCGGCGGAAACTATCAGGGCGGCTACAGCGACCATCTGCCGGTCTATATCATTCTTTCGAAATAAAATTTAATACCCATGGATAAAAAATTGGTCATTATTCCGACCTACAAGGAAAAAGAAAACATTGAGAACATCATCCGTGCCATTTTCGGCATCATTGACGTGCATATTCTCATCATTGACGATAATTCACCCGACGGCACAGCCGATATTGTGAAGGGATTGATGAAGGAGTTTGAGGGCAGATTGTTCATTGAGGAGCGTGCCGGCAAGTTGGGACTGGGCACGGCCTACATTCACGGTTTCAAGTGGGGTTTGGAACGCAACTACGATTTCTTCTTTGAAATGGACGCCGACTTTTCCCATGACCCGCACGACCTGCAACGCCTTTATGATGCTTGTGTCGAGCAAAATGCCGATTTGGCCATCGGATCGCGCTATTGTCAGGGCATCAGCGTTGTCAACTGGCCGCTCGGACGCCTGTTGATGTCATATTTCGGTTCCATGTATGTGCGCACCATACTGGGCATCCCGGTCAACGATACCACCGCTGGATTCAAGTGTTATCGTTCTAATGTATTGAAAACCATAAACTTCAATGAAATCAAACATGTTGGGTATGGTTTCCAGATCGAAATGAAATATACTACATACAAACTTGGATTCAAGATTGTTGAGGTGCCCATCATTTTCAGGGATCGTACTATGGGAACGTCCAAGATGAGCGGAGGAATCTTCAAGGAGGCCATCTTTGGAGTCATTGGCTTGAAATTCAGGAGTATGACGAAGAAATGGAAGAAGAACATTACAGTTAAGAGTTAGTAGATAATAGTTTTTCCCTGAAAGCCCCGACAGGGGCAAGAGCTCGGTAGAAATAAGAATTTAGAATTTACGGTACATGTCAGTGTACCGTTTTTTTATGTTGATTTGATTCATTTATGTGCATCGTAATGGGGGGAAGCCCTATGGTGCTTGCTGCCCCATAATTTCTATTTAACATAATATAAATTATCAGACAAACAGGTCTCAGTAAAGTACCGTGATGTACGCAGTATATAAAGCCAATTTCGTTAATGAAGAATCTGTGGAAAATACAGAAAAAACTACAGTCGTTTTGATATCCGTCCGACAATTTCATTTTTCCATGTTGCGAACGTTCCATCGAGAATTTTCGCACGGGCGGTTGTCACAAGCTCCAGATAAAAATGCAAATTGTGGATGCTGCCGATCATCGGCCCCAGCATCTCGCCGGATACATACAGATGACGCAGATACGCGCGTGTATATTCACGGTCGGCGAACATTTCGCTGTTTGCATCGATGGGTGTGAAATCGTTTTTCCATTTTTCATTGCGCATGTTGAGAATACCGTCCCAGGTGAAAATCATGCCGTTGCGACCGTTGCGCGTGGGCATCACGCAGTCAAACATATCAACACCTAACGCAATGTTTTCCAATATATTAGCTGGCGTTCCGACTCCCATCAGGTATCTTGGTTTGTCTTTGGGCAGAATTTGGCAGCAATAATCCGTGATTTCATAGATTTTTTCGGTGGGCTCCCCTACCGCTACCCCACCGATGGCGTTCCCGTCGCAGCCCAGTGAGGCCACATACTCGGCGGAGCGGGCACGCAGGTCGTGATATACCCCACCCTGCACAATAGGGAACAATGTCTGTTCATATCCATAGAGCGGTGGCGTCTCATCCAGACGTTTCATGCAGCGTAACAGCCACTTATAAGTGGTTTCCATTGATTTTTTGGCATAATCGTACTCGCAAGGATACGGGATGCACTCGTCGAACTGCATGATGATGTCGGCGCCAATGGAGCGTTGGATGTCCATCACTCGTTCAGGGCTGAAGAGATGACGCGAGCCGTCGATGTGCGACTGGAACCAAACGCCCTCCTCGGGGTCGATTTTGCGTCGTTGGCTGAGGGAGAAGACCTGGAAGCCGCCACTGTCTGTCAGTATGGGGCGGTCCCAGCCGTTGAACTTGTGCAAGCCGCCTACTTGCTCCAGCACATCAGTGCCGGGACGCAAAAAAAGATGATAGGTGTTTCCCAGTATGATTTGTGCTTTGACTTCGTTTTTCATGTCCCTCATGTGCATGGCCTTCACGGCACCTAACGTGCCCACGGGCATGAATATCGGAGTTTGAATCTCACCATGCGCCGTGGAGATTACTCCAGCACGCGCATTGCTCTTAGTATCAGCACCTTCAATTATAAACTTCATTTTGTTAGTATTTTGCGTGCAAAAATAGCATTTTATTGGAATCAAAATAATATTTTTGCTGAACCAAACCATAACCAACCTATAACCTATGTCCGAAGTGTCTCTTCCGAGCCTCGTCGTTATTCTATTTGGAGCCATAACTTTCATAGAACTAGTGTATTACTACCTTGTTTATGCTCGGTTCTCCTTCCAAAGAAAAAAGCCCCAAAAGTCATTGTACCAACCACCTGTGTCGGTCGTCATGGTGGCAAAAGATGCTGCTGGTGTCCTTTTGAAGACCCTTCCCAAATTCCTGAACCAGCAATATGGCGATTTTGAGGTGGTGGTGGTGGACGACAATTCCCAAGACGACACCAAGCTTTTGATTTTGGAATATCAACAGCAATACAACAATCTGAAGCTGGTGGAGCTTGACACCGCTGTTACGACCATCCGCGGCGAGAAATTCGCCCTTTCCATGGGTATTCGCTGCGCCTCCCATCCTTTCCTGCTGGTCACAAATCCCGAATGCGCCCCCACCTCCACCCACTGGTTAGAGAAGATGGCCGGCAACTTTGAGGGCGGCAAGCAGATTGTCTTGGGATACAGCACCTTTGAAAAGAAAAACAATCCCTTCAATCGTCTGCTACATTTCGACAACCTCTTGAATGCCATTCAGTATTTCTCGCTGGCGCGGATCCACTCCCCCTATCGCGGCGACGCCAAGAACATGGGGTTCACGGAACAGGTGTTTGCCCAACAGCGCGGTTTTGCCAAACACAACCATATCAGCTATGGCGAAGAGGACATCTTTATTTCCCGCGCTGCAAACCGGAACAACACGGGGATAGAGTACTCTCCCGACGCCGTCACTATCCTGCAACGCGGTGCTCTTCACCACTATTGGAAGGACCACAAGCAAGGCCTGTACTACACACGTCGTTACAACACTTTCCGCAACAGGTTCCTGCTCACCAGCTATGCCATCGTCAACCTGCTGTTTTATATCGCACTTGCCTTTGCCATCATTTACAGCATCGGGAACATTCTTCTAATAGCCGTCACGGCAGGCATTGCCGCAGTGAGGGTCATCAGCCAATACCTCGTCTTCGGCTTCGCCGCCAAGAAACTCAACGAGAAGCAAGTGATTCCAGGACTCATCCTTTACGATCTCCTGTTCGCACTGCTGAATCCGCTTTATTTCATGGATGCTCAAATTCGTCACGATAGATTTTTATAATGGAAAACCCCTGCACCACAGAAAAAGCCAGACGTGATTACGTCTTGTTGCGTAAAGCACTCGATAACAATGACCAAAAGGCGTATGCCGAGTTGATGAGTCTCTATCGCGACAGTATTTATTACATGCTCATGAAAATTGTCAAGAACAGCGATGATGCCGAGGACTTGACATTGGAGACCTTTGGAAAGGCATTCCGCTATTTGGACAAATACACGCCTCAGTACGCCTTCTCCACGTGGCTCTTCCGGATTGCCGTCAACAACAGCATTGACTATATCCGGCACAAGAACAACTCGCCCCAATGTCTGGAGGATGACCTCTCCACAGCCAACACCCAGTTGCTCATAGACCGCTCGCAGTCCAACACTACGCCCACACCGGAGCAGGAGGTGATTGACAAGCAACGCATACGCATGATGCGTCTCGCTGTGGCCCAGCTTCCCGATAAATACCGGAAAGTGGTCGAGCTGCGTTACTATCAAGAGCTCTCCTACGATGAGATTGCCGAAGAACTGAACATTTCCCTCTCCAACGTCAAGATCCAGCTGCTGAGGGCCAAAAACATGCTCTCGCAAATCATGGTCAACGTCAAAAACTCCATATAAACATACTGGAAACGAGAGCTCCTCGCCCGCCGAAATCTGAAAATTTATTCTTCTACAGGAATTGTGATTCCATCAATGCCCAAAAAGACATTTTCGGGCAAAATTGGTGCTACTTCCTCATACAGTCCCATTTTGTCGGATATATGGGTCAGATAAGCTTGTCTTGGCTGCAGCTGCTTGATAACAGACAAGGCCTGGTTGAGGTTGAAGTGGGAATAGTGCTCTTTTTTTCGCAAAGCATTGATCACCAACACATCAAGACCTTGCAGCTTTCGCAACTCCGATTCTGCGATAAAGCTGGCATCCGTGATATAGGCAAGTTTCCCGATGCGATAGCCCAGTATGGGCAACGTGAGGTGCCGCACATGGATGGGGGTGATTTCAACGTCCTTGACCGTGAAGGGATCGTCGCGGACAGGGAAAAGTTGCAGTGCAGGCACGCCAGGATACGGATTGGGACGGAAAGCGTAGTCGAAATCTTTGCGGATGACATTGAGCACGCGCTGCAAGCCATAGACATGCATCGGAGCATTCATCATGAAATAGATGGGGCGGATGTCGTCAAGGCCGGCGAGATGGTCTTTATGCTCATGGGTCATCAGGATGGCGTCCACGCGGGTGATATTGCTGCGCAGCATTTGTTGCCGCAAATCGGGACCCGCGTCGATAAGTATATGGACATCCCCGATTTCCACGAACGCAGAGGTGCGCAATCGCTTGTCACGCACGTCTTGTGACTGACAGACAGCACAGTTGCAACCCACCACGGGCACACCCTGCGACGTTCCGGTTCCTAAAAGCGTAATCTGCATCCTTTTTTTCAAATCAGGCGGCAAAAATACAAAAATAAGTGATTAGAGGTTTGTCGGCAGCCCAACATTCCGGGAAGTCGTGAGGAAACGTCATGCCCTATCGGTGACTAATTGTACTTTAGCACAACTGGCAACCCATCTGCACCCGTGCCACGCGGCAGCGTGACTGACACTTGTCCGCCTTTCAGCTTGTATTTCAACTTCTCGCCCGTGGACAACAGAATCAGGTCGCTATGCTTCGCCGGGAGATTGAAGCGCCACTCCAAGGTCGTTTCCACACTGCGGTTGTCGCCAACAGTGACAATGGCATAACGTTCGGAGCCGTCTTTGCTCTGCGTGAACCAGATACTGCCTTCGTTGCTGACCACCAAAGGACGTGAGCCGTAAATGGCCTCGCCGTTAACGCGTAACCACTCCCCTATCGTGGTCAGCCGCTCCACCACCACCGGCTCGATGAGGCCCTGCGGGGTCGGACCGACACCCAACAGCAAGCTGCCGCCTTTGGCCACGACCTCCACCAAAGTGTTGAGCACCTCTTTCGGGGTCTTGAACGTCGCGCCCGGCACATAACCCCAGTCCTTGCTCAAGGGCAAGCAGGTCTCCCACGGGTATGACAGCGGCTTGTCTGGCACCATCTTCTCCGGGGTCCTGTAGTTTTCGTACTTGCCTGTCACCGTGCGGTCCACAATAATCAGGCCCGGTTGGTTCTCGCGCGCCTTTTGGGCAATGCGGTCCATGTCGATGTCCTCTTTAGGAGCACGCACCCAACCACCGTCTAACCATAGAATGTCAATGCTGCCATAATTGGAGGTAATCTCGTTTATCTGGTTGTAAACAAAATCCTTATAACGGTTCCATCGATAGGGATGATTTGCAATTTTGTAGTTGACATGCCTGTCGGGCGTGGCGTAGCGGTCCCACCAATAGTCCTGCGAATGCCAATCGGGCTTGGAAAAATAGGCGCCAACCATCATATTCTGGCGTCGGAAAGCGTCAAACACATATTTGGCCACATCGGCCTTCGGGTTGCCGGCAAACGGCCCCTTGGCGATGGAGTAGTCGCTGAATTTGGTGTCGTACATCGCAAATCCGTCGTGGTGTTTGGTCGTGAAGACCACATATTTCATGCCTGCCTTCTTGGCCGCATCCGCCCATTGGTCAGGGTCGAATTGCTGTGGGTTGAACATCTTGTTGAGATTCCAATACCAACGCTTGTATTCGTCGTAGCGCATGTTACTGTCGCGCGGAATCCAATCCTCGTCCTCCGAGCAGATGGACCACGACTCCACGATGCCGGGCACAGCATAGATGCCCCAGTGAATGAGCATTCCGAACTTGAGGTCCTGCCACTGGGCGAGCTTGGCCTGCACGGCCGGGTCGGTGGGTGGCAAATATGCGGCATCCAGGTTCAGGTCAGGGTTGGCTTGGTCGGCATTCTGGGCCAGCAACGGCCATGTGAGGGCCACAAGGCAGCAAAGAAGAAGGAAGCGTTTCATATCGTTGTTTTTTGGGAAGCGCAAAAATACAAAAAAAATGTATCTTTGCAGCCTTGTATCAGACCCCATAGACAATGAAAAGATATTGGAACGAGTACCAAAAGGAAATTGCCGATGACCACTTCTTTTACGAGCGGAGTTGCATCCGGCAGACCTTCTTTCCCGGTTCTGAGGCCGCATTTCTGAACATCCTGCGCAACGACCTGGGCAAAGACATCTACGACTCTTCGCATCAGCACACCTGCACAGGCATCGGCTACCATGCCGATGTGGTGCCTTTCGAGACGACCATGACCGTGGTGGCGCGACTTTTTTCGCTGATGTCCGAACACGGCTACGAAAACTATGTGCCTTCCTGCGTAACCTCCTTCGGCGTGATGACAGAGATTATCGAGAAATGGCACGAGAGTCCCGAATTATTGGAGCAGGCACGCGAATACCTGCGCAAGGCCACGGGCCGCGAGTTCGAGATTCCCAAGAATATTGCCCATCCTTCCGACCTGATCTACAAATTCCGCTTCGATCTGAAGAAGAAGATGAAATACCAGTTGGTGAACCGCTTTACGGGCAAACCGCTGCGCGGCGTGGAGCATATCGGATGCCACTATGCCAAGATCTTCCCCAAGCACGGCATCGGCAATGCCGAATTCCCATATGTGTTGGCTGGCATGATTGAGGCGTGGGGCGGCGAGGTCATCGACTATCCGGAACGTCGTCACTGCTGCGGTTTCGGCTTCCGCCAGTATCTCGTACAAGAAAACCGCGGCTACTCAGTCTCCAACTCCAAGAAGAAGTTCGAGTCTATGGAACCATACGAGCCCGATTTCATTGTGGCCAACTGTCCGGGCTGCACGATGTTCCTCGACAAATGGCAATACACTATCGCCGAGATGGAGCACAAGACCTACGACAAAAACGGCTACGGCATTCCTGTCCTCTCCTATGAAGAGTTGGCCGGATTGCTGTTGGGCTACGACCCGTGGACGCTCGGCCTGCAGCTGCACCAAGTGCAGTGTGAGAGCCTCCTCAACAAAATCGGCATTCAATTCGACCCCGACTCCAAATACAAAGGTGTTGATGGGAAGGTGCTTTCCCTGCCCGACAAGCCTGCCGTATTGAAAGTCTGAACCTGAACAAAACATATCATCCAAAACGAAACAATGAAAAACATCGCCATCATAGGAGCTGGCCCTGCCGGCATCGAAGCCGCCAGCATTCTGGCTCAACAACACAATGTCACCCTCTTTGAAAAGGAGAAGACTCCACTCACCAACATCCGAAACAAGGCACTTCTGTTCCCGGACTTCTCCTCCGCCGACGAGCTGGCCAACCGGTTAGAAGCCAAACTAAACCACGACAACATCACCCTCCTCGCTGAAACAACCGTCACGGACCTGCACCGCGAAGGCGGTCTGTGGATGACCACCGATGACAAAGGGACAAAACGTTCCTACGAGAAGGTTCTCATCGCCACGGGCTACCAGGTCTTCGACGCGACCCGCAAGGAAGAGTTAGGCTACGGGATCTACCAAGGTGTCATCACCTCCCTCGACTTGGAGAAGATGGTCAAGGCTGGCAAAATCGTCAACACCATGGGGGACACTCCCAAGCAGGTGGTCTTCCTGCAGTGCGTCGGCTCGCGCGACGAGAAGAGCGGCAACAACTACTGCTCCAAGGTCTGCTGTGTGACGGCTGTGAAACAGGCTATTGAGGTCAAGCGCCTCTCCCCCGCCACCAATGTACACCTCTTCTACATGGACCTGCGCATGTGGGGCCAAGGTTTCGAGGAGATGTACCGCACCGCGCAAGAGGAGTACGACATCAACTTCGTGCGCGGCCGCATCTCAGAGGCCGCCGCCACCTACGACGGGGGCATACAGCTCAAGGCTGAGGACACGCTCATGGGAATCCCGTTGAACATGAACACCGACCTGCTCGTGTTGATGGTGGGCATGTGCCCCTCTAACGGCACAATGGAACTGGCCAAGTCTGTCCACATTGACGGCTTGTATGGCTTCGCCCAAAGTGTTGACGAACATCTCAATGACAACTTCACGAAGGAAGAGGGATTGTTCGTCGCCGGAAGCTGCAAGCGCCCGATGAGCGTCAACGACACCATCCAGGACGCCCGTGCCGCCGCCATTGCCATGCTTTAATACAACACGATGAAAAAAACACTCCCCTTCCTGTTAATCCTATTCACCGTCCAGACCGTTTCCGCCCAGTATATCCGGGCAAAAGACCGCTGGGGTGAAAAGCTCTTCTATGTGGATGGCAACACCATTCGCGAACGGGACCAATGGGGAAAACAGCTGCTCTATTTAGACGGCAGCACCGTGCGCGAGAAAGACCGCTGGGGGCAGCAGCTCTTCTACATGGACGGCAACACAGTGCGCGCGAAGGACCGCTGGGGTGAGCAGATCCTCTATTTCGACGGCCTTACCATCCGTCTCAAAGACCGCTGGGGCGAGAAATTGTTCTATCTTGACGGCCAGACACTCCGCAGCAAGGACCGTTGGGGCGACCCGCTCATCTATTTCGAGACCATCCCGGACAAGTGGATTATCACGGCAATCGCACTCGTGCTGTTGGCTGATTGATTTTAGATTGTATGATTTTGCGGATCTTGTTCCCTGAACCCAAAAACCTATATTCCATTACAAATATGAATTTCGAAGACCTACGCCGGCAATATCCTGTTTTTGAATACAACTCGTACCATTACGAATTGGTGGATAATGCTTTGCATATAACATTCAATTTTGCCATCCCGGACGGAATTGTTTTTCACCCTCACATGGTGCTAAAGCCCGGAAGACATGCCCGATGGCCCGAAGACATTTCCATCTTGGATGGAATCATCTTCAACATTGGGATGATTGAGTTGATCAGCTATTGGAAATGCACCTGTAGCCCTCGCTTGCGCATCCACGGGTACAAGCTTGATGACGACCAGCAGTTTTTCTGGAGAAAGCTCTATTGGAACGGACTCGGCGAGTTTTTCTTCAAAAACCATATCCACAGCAATCACGAAGAGTTTCTCAATTTCGAGTTTCCCGATGAAGCGCCGGATGCGTCGTCGTTGACCTACCCGTGCACAGAGGAGAGCCACCGGGTGATTGTGCCCATCGGCGGCGGCAAGGACTCCGTGGTGACACTGGAGGAGCTGCGCCTTGGGCGCGAGGTTGTGCCCTTCATCATCAACCCGCGCGGTGCCACTTTGGACTGTGCCCGCGTGGCCGGTTTCACCGCCCCCGACGACATCATCATCCTCGAACGACAAATTGATCCCAGGCTGCTTGAACTGAACAAAGAAGGCTATCTCAACGGCCATACCCCCTTCTCCGCCATGTTGGCATTCTACACCACCCTTCTTGGCGCCGTCACCGGCATACGAGATGTGGCCCTCTCCAACGAGTCGTCCGCCAACGAGCCAACCATTCCCGGTACATACGTCAACCACCAGTACTCCAAATCCTTGGAGTTTGAAGAGGATTTTCGTGAATATGTCCATGACTTCATGGGCGACTGCAACCACTATTACAGCCATCTGCGTCCGCTCAACGAGTTGCAGATTGCCGAGCGCTTTGCCCAATACCCTCAATATTTCCCCGTCTTCAAGAGCTGCAACGCCGGCAGCAAAGAGAACAAATGGTGCTGCAACTGTCCCAAATGCCTCTTCGCCTTCATCATCCTCTCCCCTTTCATTCCTCGCGAAGAGCTGAGAAAAATCTTTGGGGAAGACCTGCTCGACAAACCCGAATTGGAACACACCTTCGACGAGCTGACCGGTCTCAGCCCCTACAAGCCCTTTGAATGCGTGGGCACCCTCAAAGAGGTCAATGAGGCCATCCACCGCATCCTTGACACCCATCAAGACCGGTATCTCATCAAGCACTACATCAATGCCCAACTCGCCCAACTCGACGATGCGATGATGGAGGACTATATTAATATGGCACCGTGAGGGAGAGAGTGATAGATAACAATAATAGTTGATATCCAATTACTAATATTAAAATTAATACCAAATACCACCCCCCGACATGACCCCTACATTATTAATTTTGGCTGCCGGCATGGGCAGTCGTTACGGTGGACTCAAGCAATTGGATCCGATGGGACCAAATGGTGAGACCATCATGGACTATTCAGTCCGCTACGCCTTGGAGAGCGGTTTCGGCAAAGTGGTCTTCGTCATTCGCCGATCCATGGAAGAGGATTTCAAACAGCATATCTTACCCCGCTACGTCGATAAGATAGCCGTGCAATATGTTTTTCAGGAGCTTGATTTGCTGCCGGAGGGCTTTGTGGCCAATCCTGAGCGCAAGAAACCTTACGGCACGGCGCATGCCATCTTGGTGGCGAGCGATGCCATCCATGAGCCTTTCACCGTCATCAACGCCGACGACTTCTATGGCCGGCAGGCATTTGAGGTGATGGCTGACTTCCTGCGCGACAGCACCCCGGCCGTGCCCCCGACCTACTCAATGGTGGGTTATCGTCTCGACAAGACGCTTTCGCGTAACGGCACCGTCTCCCGTGGCGTATGCCGCACCGACGGCCAGGATTTCCTGACCGCTATCGTGGAGAACCACAAGATTGGCTATACCGAGAACGGCATTGAAAATATTGAAGAAGGACTATACAACCGCTTTGTCGGCGATGAGCCCGTCTCCATGAATTTCTGGGGCTTCATGCCTGATTTCTTCAACGCTTTGCAGGAACATTTTGTCGAGTTCCTGAAAGAGAATCAGGACAACATCACGGCAGAGTATCCTATCCCCAACGTTATTGCCACCCTCATGACACAAGGCAAGGCCCGCGTCAAAGTGCTGCACTGCGATGCCGAATGGTTTGGTGTGACCTACAAGGAAGACAGGCCGTATGTGGTGGAGCGGTTGGCGCAATTAAAGGATTAAGCTCCTATGCAGATCCTCATTTCCGAAATTATTCACTTTAAATTTAATGGATATGAAACTATTACTAATCAGCAATTCCACAAATTACAAGGAACCCTATTTAGGTTGGTGTCAACCGCTATTGGAGGAATTCATGCAGGGCATGGGCAAAAACGTGGCCTTCATACCCTACGCCGGCGTGGACGTGGCCGGGAAGGTCTATCCCGCCAGCTACGACGCCTATACGGAGCGCGTGCAGAACGTGTTCAAACAATTCGGCAAGAAAATCAATTCCGTCCATGCTGCCAAAGACCCCGCCAAGGTCATTGAGAAGGCCGACATTATCGTGGTCGGTGGCGGCAACACATTCCATTTGGTGGCCGAGTTGCACCGCAACAAACTCATCGAGCCGATCCGCCGCAAAGTGATGGAGGGCACGCCGTACATCGGCTGGAGCGCCGGCTCCAACGTGGCTTGCCCCACTCTCTGCACCACCAACGACATGCCCATTGTGATGCCCGAGAGCTTCAAATGCCTCGATCTGGTGCCTTTCCAGATCAACCCGCACTACATCGACCCATATCCGGAGAAAATCAACGATGCCATTCGTCACGGCGGCGAAACCCGCCAGATTCGCATCAACGAGTATTTGGCGGTTAACCAGGAGCGCACGGTGGCCGGCCTGCGCGAAGGCACCGCCCTCTGGATCGACCACGAGCGTATCACACTGCGCGGCACCCGCAAGATGATTGTGCTGCGCTATGGAAAGAAGCCTGCGGAAAAGAAGCCGGGCGACACGTTTGAGTTCGATTTGAAATAAGAAACCTGCAAGCGGGAAATGCTCACAAGCTTTCCCGCTTTTTTCATACAATATTTGTCACTGTAATACGTTAGGACATCACTATTCTAAAACGAAAAATCATGAGAAGAATTATTTTGTTCCTAATACCCCTGTTCTCCTTTGTCTCGTCCATGCACACTGCTCTTTGGGCCCAGGTAGAGACGGACTGTACCGCCAAAGCGCCGGCGGAAGTGGCTGTGGGACGACAATTCAAATATACGGTTTCGACGACCTCCCAAGGTGAAGTGCTCTCTTACGATTTCGGCAAATTCGAGTTGGTCAGTGGACCCAACATCGGGACAAGCACTTCCATCTCCGTCACGAACGGCACGGTGGAACAGAACACCACCTATACATATACCTACTACCTCGTAGGCAACAAGGAGGGCTCATTCAACATCCCCGGCGTCACGATTTCCATTGACGGTCGTGTAGTGAAAAGCAACCCCGTTGCTGTCAGCGTGGTCAAGACCCCGAAAACGCAACCCGAGAACGAACAGACTGACAATTGGTTCCAGTTTGAGATGCCGAATTGGTCCGATTTCTTCTCCCCGCGCACCATGCCTGAAGAACAACCCCAGCCAAAGTCCAAAGGTAACAAAACGGAATCTGACGCTCGAGTAAACAAGGAGGACTTCTTCGTCAAGGCTACCAGCAGCAGTCTGGAAGCCTATCAAGGAGAAGCCATTGTGGTGACGCACAAACTCTATGTCAGGGATCAAAAACAGGGTTACTCCATTGAACGTGCCGTCTTTGAACCGACGGATGCGTTTTGGAGCAACGGCCTGGAGTTGAAATATCGGGACGAAGGCACCGAAAGCGTCAACGGCAAGACCTACTCGGTGTACACCATCAAGCAGACAGCGTTCTACCCCACCAAGACAGGAAAAATCACCATTCCGAAAATAAACCTCACCTTGCTCATCAAGGTACCCACGACCCGACGCGATCCTTTCTGGGGCACTTACACCACCTATAAGGGACAAAATATTACGCTCACCTCCAATGACATCACCGTCAAAGTGAAGAGCTTGCCCAATGCGCGCAGCACGAAGACCGAGGTGGTAGGCAACTTCACCGTGAGCTCCTCCCTCAACAAGACCGACGTACATGCCAACGAGCCTGTTGTTCTAACGGTCACCTTCTCCGGAACCGGAAACTTGCACCACATCAGTGCCGATGACCTTCAGATAAACTTCCCCGCCGACTGCGATATCACCTACCCCAAGGTTACAAGCAACATCTCCGCCAAGGGTGATATTGTAAGCGGTTCAAAAACGTTCAAATACACCATCATTCCGCGTTCGGAAGGAACGTTTCTCATTCCAGGAGCCTCATATCAATATTACGACTATGACAGCGGCAGTTACAAGACCATCTCTTCACAAGACTACCAAATCACAGTGTCGCCTGCCCGACAGCAGGAGTATCCGTCGGAGAAGCCCGATAAGGGACGAAAGCCCGCCAAAACCTACAAAATATAATAATAAAACACATTATGCAAATAGCGTACCCTTATAGTCAATGGTGCGCTATTTTTTGTATCTTTGCACCCTGCAACCCCATACAACATGGCTCGATTCTTTAACGTACTGTTTTTGTGCTTCACCATTCTGCTTGGCTCCTCCTGCCACAACAAAACCATTGGCACGGAGCGCGCACCGCATTGGTTCTCGCATTACACAGCCTTCTCCGCAAAGTCGTATGCGGAACATTTCGCGCGAAGAGTGGATGCCATGGACAGCAGTCACGTCTATGCGGATGCTTTGCAACACTATTATCAGACACATGCTTGCGAGCCATACTGGACAGCGCGTGGCGTGCAGGAAGCCCGCATTGACACACTTATGCAGCTGTTGGGACGCTCCTACGAGCATGGCATTCCCGACACGTTTCTCCTTCGCCCTGCCATCGACCGCACAGTCAACCTGCTAAAAAGCCACCAAGTCGCCAATGACTCAACCTTGCTCGACACGCTCTTTGACTTGGAAATGCACCTCTCCGAGGCGTATCTCAAGTATGTTTGCGCCTTGCACTACGGGGCCACAGACCCTGTCAAGGCCAATGGCGGCAAGTGGCTGATGAAAAGTCTGAAGCCGGACAACGAATTCCGATATTCCACAATGGAGCGGATGAAACAGTTTCCGTCCACCATTCACGAAAACGAACCTAAAATTCCAGAATACAAGCACTTGCAGGCGGAGTTGCTGCGACTTTATCCGCTCAAGGACAGCGTTCTCGCCGAAATCGCCATGCCAACGATTCGCAAAGGACAGCGTAATGCGGCTTTGCAAGAGGTGTGCCGGCGACTCATGCTCACGGGCGAGCTGCCTGCCGACTTCACCGTCACGGACCGTCTCACCGACTCACTGTTGGCGGGCATCAACCTCTTCCGCCGTCACAACGCCATCCCCGAGTGCGACAGCTTGGGCGGAGAAACAGTCCGCAAACTCAACCGGCCCATAGCCTATTATCTTGACAAACTGGCCGCCAACATGGAGCGCCTGCGCTGGCATGTCGATCCCGAGAAGGGCCACACCTATATCGCGGTGAACATTCCCGATTTCACACTGAAGGCGATTGTGGAGGACACCGTGGCCTTCAGAACACGCATTTGCTGCGGCCGCACGCAGGATCCCGCCAAGAGCCCCGCGCGTACCAAAAGAGGCCTCGTCAGCGCATACAAGGCCGAGTCGCCGCTGCTCTTCAGCCGAATTAACCGTATTGTGCTCAATCCAGAATGGCGGATTCCATACGACATCATTAAAAACGAATACTACCATAAACTTTGCAAGAGCAACACGGCTGTGGTCAACCGAGAGAAGCTCTATATTATCGATTCGCGTACCGGCAGCTACGTGACCCCGGACTCCATAGACTGGACCAAGGTGAACCCTGGCAACATCCCCTATCGGTTGCGGCAGACCTCCGGACGACACAACGCCCTGGGACGCATCAAGTTCGATTTTCCCAACACAGAATCCGTCTATCTGCACGACACCAACAACAAAGGAGCTTTCAAACGCCGGGTGCGGGCTTTGAGCCACGGCTGCATTCGCGTCGAAAACCCCATGGACCTCGCCGCTGTGCTCTATGCCATCAACGACTTCGATGAAAAAAGGCTGGAGGAGATCAGCATCATTCTGGGCAATGCCCCCACAACGGAAGATGGTGAGAAATATTTGGAAAAAAAACTTGAAAAGGAACAAGAATACTACGATAAACTTTCGGATCGAGAGAAACAATTCTATCGCGAACTCCGCCCCAGCACCATCCAACTCAAGAAGACAATGCCATTATACATTGAGTACTTCACCTGTTTTATGGGCGACGACGGCAGCATCCAATATCGCGAGGACATCTATTACAAGGATGGCAATATCATGCAACTGATGCGCCGTTAGCAGTTGTTCAGCAGACACTTTGCACAATACGACATCCAGACTCAATGAAAGCTACAGCTCTGTTGTTGTTCAACAAGAAAGTGTCTATGACTTGTCGCTTTTTTGTCGCGATGGCATAAAAAAAAGTGCCATTTTCTGTTGTACAGCAAAAGGCACCTCTTTTGTAGCGAGTAGGAGAATCGAACTCCTATTGCAAGAATGAAAATCTTGTGTACTAGCCGTTATACGAACTCGCCAAGACTGTCATTATTTGACGCTGCAAAAATACACTTTTTTTGTTTCGCTCCAATTTTTGAAGCATAAAAAATGTTAATCCCCCGATTTGTCTTGTTCAAACCTGAAACCCAGACGTTTAGCAGTCCGTATATTATTCTGGTCCTCGATTTGAAGCATGTCATTGACCGAAATAATCTTCGTTTCCTCGTAATCCGGGACCAATAAATCGAAGTTTATCGTGTAAGTTATCGCAGATTTGAGAATCTCCTTGACAGATTCTTTGTCGATTTTATTGTCACTAAAATTATTGAGCACCTGTGCCAGCTCACGCTTGCCCTCGATGTAATAATGACCCTCCTTGTTGATGAGGATACGTCCAATCATATAACCAAGGTCGTTGACACGGTTGTACTTGAACGAGTCGCCGAGGAAGTTGAAAATCTGGATCATGCCGCAATAGGAACGGGTTTTATCCTCCTTGATATACGGCGTATGCATCACTTCGTGGTCGCGCGAGAACTCGAAGATGTTGCTGTGCATGAGGAAAACCAGCACATCACCGGCGAACTTCAGCTGGAACTGGTATTGAGTCTTGTTGTCGTAACGCACGGGAATGTCCTCATGGTCATCCGCATAGTTGACACGATAGAAATCCTCGAAATTTTTCGAACATTCCTTGAAAAGCTGCATGGTCTCCAAGGTTATGGCGAAGATGTCTTGCTTTAGCTGTCCTTTGGTAATCAAAAGGTTACACAATGAATCATCCATATACTTTCTTTAAAAATTTAGATTGCGAAAATACAAAAAATGTAGTTCTATTCCACAGGATCATCTTGATTGACATGCTCCACACTCTCATCTTCCGTAATCAGTTCCTCATCCTCCACTGGTTCAGGCGCCTTTTTGGAGGTGTAGTGATACATGGCAATAAAGAGACCGAAAAACATGCCGTAGAGCAAGTCCATGAGCGCGGCGACAGCAGCATATCGGCCGGGCTTGTCGTAATGCGGCACATGGGCCTTGTTCATGGCAAAACGCGCATCCACCGGACTGCACTTTTCCAACTGACGACTCACATCCTGCACCATCTGCTGCACGAATGGCGTGGAAAGCTGACTTTCGTTCTGCTCCATATAGAGCATCGTGGTTTCGACCAGCGTTCGTCTCGCATATTGGTCAAAATGCCCCAATTGGTAGTTGTTGGCCGTGTCCACGGCTCTCTTGTCCGTGATTTTGAGCAGGAAAAAGTCGTATATCATGCCAAATCCCTTTTCGGCATCGGTCTTCAAGGCATCGCTGGCAGTGTCCGGCCATGCAAAAGTCTCCTTCTCTTCAGCGAAAAGTTTCTCCACCTCGCTGAGATAGGTTTTCATTTCGGCTTGCGTGATGGTGTCTTTCTCGATGACCTTCCGATAATTATCCAGAGCCACCTCATACTTCGTGGCCAAGCCATGGGGCTCAATGACAGCGTAGTGGAGCATGCAGTAGCCGAAAAAGATCACAGAACCGACAATGGAAATGAGGAGGCATCCGAGAAAAGCCTTTGCGAAAGAGAGACGTTCGGAATACAACTCCTTGAACTCCTTGATGCCCGCATAGAGCACGAGTATGAATCCAATAATCAGAGCCAAGTCAAGCATTTTGGCTCCGGTGAAATCCACGCGGCGGGCGAACATCTTGACCAGCTCGAAAGCCGCGAGCATGACACCAAGCACAGCACCCCATTTCAAGGTGGAGAGATACGCATTCTTTTCTTTCATTGCAACAGAATTATGGGACTATTCGTCCTTGTCGGGGCAGCAGAATTCGGTCAGCACGCCGCCGGTGGCCTTCGGGTGAGCGAATCCGATCTTCAAATGCTCGGCACCGCCGCGCGGTTCCTTGTCGATAAGGCGCACACCCTCCTCCGCCAGTTCATGCAAGGTGGAAGCCGTGTCGTCCACCGCAAAGGCCAAGTGGTGGATGCCTTCACCACGGTTCTCAATGAACTTGGCAATGGTGCTCTCCGGAGAGGTGGGCTCCAGCAGTTCGATTTTGGTCTGTCCAACCTTGAAAAAAGCCGTCTTCACCTTTTGGTCAACGACCTCCTCAATGTTGTAGCATTTGAGTCCCAGAATTTTCTCATAATAAGGGATGGATTCTTCCAGACTTTTAACGGCGATGCCGATGTGTTCAATGTGTGAAATGTTCATTGTAAATATGGTTTTAATGGGTTAATAATTCAAGTTTCAATCTCTGGCAGCGTCACTGTCGAGCCAATGGGTATGGTGTTTGATGACATGTATTGCAATCAGAAGGAGCGTGCAGGCGGCCAAAATATAGAGCGACGGGCGCAACCATGCCGACAGCGAGACCACATAGCCGTGGAAGCGCACATTCGAGAGCACGAACATCAGATAATCGGCTATGGTATAACAGAATATGGTCGAATAGAGGGTGGCATGTTCGCGACGGAGAAATGTCTTGAAGGAGAAATCCATCTCACCGCGCTGAAAAAGGGACCATCGGGGGATGAACGCGGGCACGGTGTCGGCCCATGCCTCGAACTCGTCGCCAAATTGACTGCGCAGGTAGGCCTCCTCCGCGTACATGATGCGTTCATAGTAAAGCCAATACACCAAAGAAACGATGATAAAGGCCCAGATATTCATAGTGAAGACCAAGATGCCGGCCCAGATGAGATAATTGGCCAGGTACAGCGGGTGACGGACAACAGAATAGATGCCGACTGTGTTGAGGCGTTTGGCAACCTGCTTGTCGGTATTGCGGCCGGAAGTGCCCTTTGGGGTGGTGCAAACCGTATAGGCGCGCAATACCAGTCCCGACAAAGAGAGCAGGAATGCCACCACCGTAAGGATGACGCGCAGGACATGACGCTGCCCCACAAAGAGCCGCATGTAGAGGTCGGGGTTGCTATAGACAAGGATAGGAATCGCCAAAAGGAAGATGAGAATGGGGATCTGCCCACGATACCTGAACAGGAAATTGCCTGATTTCTCGAAAGATTGCTGTAGTGCCACGGGTTATCTTTTTAGGCCGCGAAAATACAAAAAAAGCGGTCACTTTCGTTTCCGAAAATAACCGCTTGATAGTTGTCAAGGTGGATATGATTTCTATTATCCTCTGCGCTCTTTGATACGAGCCTTCTTGCCCGTGAGGTTGCGGAGGTAGAAAATGCGTGCGCGACGCACGACACCACGCTTGTTGACCTTGATTTCAGCAATCATCGGGGTTGCGAAGGGGAAGATTCTCTCCACACCGATGCCGCCGGAAATCTTTCTCACCGTGAAGGTCTTGGTAGCGCCAGCACCATTGATTTGGAGCACAACGCCTTGGAATTGCTGGATACGCTCCTTGGAGCCTTCCACGATTCTATAGGAAACGGTGATGGTGTCACCGGCCTTGAATTTCGGAAATTCTTGTTTCGTAATGAAATTGTCCTCTACGTACTGAATCAATTCTTGTTTCATCTCTTTATTTTTTTTATTATTTTTCGCTTTTATTTCAAGGCTGCAAAAATACATTTTTTTCATTACCCTTCCCCCTACCCCGGCCTCGTTTTTTTCAAATTGAAAAAAAACATTTTTATTAAATAATGAAATATTTGATTTTCAATCGTTTAATTTATTTTTTCAACATTATTAGAATGAAAAATAATCTGTTTTCAGTGAAAAATAATTGTCTAATTATGTGAAAATTCCGACCAGAAATATCAGCTTTGGCATGATTTTTCCGCAAAACATGACACATATATTTTTTTATTCACAATGAGAGGTATTCTGATTTTTTAATGTAAATTTGCCACCGACTTTCTTCCAATCGTTCAAACCTAATTAACCATTGAATATGAGCACTTTCACGCATCTACATGTACACACACAATATTCCATATTGGACGGCATGTCCAAGATCCCAGACCTTGTGGACAAATGTCTGGACAACGGGATGAATGCCCTTGCGATAACCGACCATGGCAACATGTTTGGCATCAAAGAGTTTTTCGATTATGTGGACAAGTTGAACGGAAAGACGCTCAAGCATATAGCGACGTTGGAACAAAATCTTGCCGTCATCAACGAGAAAGGGCTTCGTGAGGAGGCCGAAGCGAAACTGGCTGCCGCGCACGCACGCATCTTCAAGCCTATTTTCGGCTGCGAGGCATACGTGGCGCGCCAAACAAGCACAAACCCATCAGCAAGCCGTCTCGTGCGCGAGCAAAAAGAAAACGGTCGTGGCTACCATCTTGTCCTCTTGGCCAAGAATGAAACTGGGTATCACAACTTGTGCAAGATGATCTCTTCCGCATGGGTGGACGGCTTCTACTATCAAGCGCGCATCGACCGCTCCCTGCTCGAGCAATACCACGAGGGTGTCATCGTCTCCTCGGCCTGTCTTGCCGGCGAAATCCCCAGCGCCCTGAAGAACGGCGACTACGAGAAGGCCAAGCAGGCAGTGCTGTGGTACAAAGGCATCTTCGGCGGCGACTACTACCTCGAGGTGCAGCGCCACCAGACAGACAAGCCCGGCGGTGACCGTTCCGTGTATGAACAACAGAAAATCGTCAACGAAGGCATCCTCCGCCTCGCGGCGGAAACCGGCACCAAGGTGATCGCCACCAACGACGCCCACTTTGTGAACGAAGAGGATGCCGAGGCCCATGACCGGCTGATCTGCCTTTCCACCGGCAAGTTATATACCGACACCGACCGTCTTCACTACACCAAGCAGGAATGGCTCAAAACCCCTGATGAGATGGCCGCCATATTTGCCGACATTCCGGAAGTTCTCGCCAACACACAGGAGATTGTGGACAAGGTGGAGACTTTCAAGCTGAAGCACCCCCCTATCATGCCGGTATTCGACATTCCACAGGAGTTCGGCACGGTGGAGAGCTATACACAACAATATTCGCATGAAGATCTGGAAAAAGAGTTCGAAGCCGACAAAGATGGCGAGGGGCGTATCCAACGGTTGGGCGGTTATGAACGCGTCTATCGCATCAAATTGGAGTCCGACTATTTGCGTAAACTGACCATGGAAGGGGCCCACAAACGGTATGGCGACCCCTTGTCCGATGAGATCCAGGAACGCATCGACTTCGAGTTGGACGTGATGCGAAACATGGGCTTCCCCGGTTACTTTCTAATCGTGCAGGACTTTATCGCTGCTGCCCGCAACATGGGGGTCTCTGTGGGGCCGGGCCGTGGCTCCGCAGCCGGCTCCGTGGTCGCCTATTGCCTCAAGATCACCGACGTTGACCCCCTCAAATACGACCTCCTTTTTGAACGTTTCCTCAACCCCGACCGAATTTCCCTCCCCGATATCGATGTGGACTTCGACGACGACGGGCGTTATAAGATCCTTGACTGGATTACGCAAAAATATGGCAAGGAGCGTGTCGCGCACATCATCACCTACGGCACGATGGCCGCCAAGTCGAGCATCAAGGATGTGGCGCGCGTGCAAAACCTGCCCCTGCAACTCTCCAACCAGCTCGCGAAGCTCATCCCTGTGCGCCTTCCCGAGGATCCCAAGACGGGCAAGGCCCCCAAAGTCACCATCAAAAACTGCCTCAAGATGGTCCCCGAATTGGCAAACGAATACAATAACGGCGGCGAGGCGGTCAAGGAGGTGCTCACCTACGCCTCCCAGCTCGAAGGCACCGTCCGGCAAATCGGCATCCATGCCTGCGGTGTCATTATCGGTGCCGACGACCTCACCAAGTTCGCCCCGCTCGCAACCGTCGAAGACAAGGAGTCCAAGCAGGATATCCTCGTCACCCAATACGAAGGCTCTGTCGTGGAGGACATCGGGCTCATCAAGATGGACTTCCTGGGACTCAAGACGCTCACCATCATCAAGGAGACCCTTTCCAACATCAAGAAATCGAAGGGCATCGTCGTGGACATTGACAATATTCCGCTCGATGACCCCGAGACTTACCAACTCTTCTGCGACGGTGATACCGTGGCCACATTCCAATTTGAATCAGCGGGTATGCAGAAATATCTCAAGGAGCTAAAGCCCAGCAAGTTCGAGGATCTCATCGCCATGAATGCCCTCTATCGCCCCGGCCCCATGGACTACATTCCGCAGTTTATCCGCCGCAAGCAGGGCACAGAAGAGATCCAATACGACATTCCCATCATGGAGAAATACCTCCACGACACGTATGGCATCACGGTCTATCAGGAGCAGGTGATGCTTCTGTCTCGCCTGTTGGCCAATTTCACCCGTGGCGAGTCCGACACATTACGCAAGGCCATGGGCAAGAAACAGCGCGACAAGTTGGAACAACTCAAGCCGAAATTCATTGAGCAGGGCACATCCAATGGCCATGATCCCAAGGTTCTGGAAAAAATATGGGGCGATTGGGTGAAATTCGCCTCATACGCTTTCAACAAGTCGCATGCCACTTGCTACTCCTGGGTGGCATACCAAACCGCCTATCTCAAGGCGCATTACCGTGCCGAGTTCATGGCGGCCAACCTTACCAACAGCATCAGCGACATCGAGACCATCAGCACCTTCATCGAGGACGCCCTCAAAAAGAACATCCATGTACTGGCTCCCGACATCAACGAGTCCGACCAAACCTTCACCGTCAACCAAGCGGGCAACATCCGTTTCGGTCTGGCCGCTTTGAAGGGCGTGGGCAACAGTGCCGCCAACAGCATCGTGGAGGAGCGCCTTGCCCACGGACCTTACAAGGACATCTTCAACTTCCTCGACCGCGTGGATCTGCGCAACTGCAACAAACGCTGCATCGAGACCCTCGCCAAGGGAGGAGCTTTCGACAGCTTCAAGGATATTCACCGCGCACAATTTTTCCACACAGAGAAGGAGGGCGGCCCTACCTTCCTGGACAAACTCATCACCTACACTACCCGCACACACAGCGATGCCTCCCAATTCTCCATCTTTGACATGGACGAGAGCGTGCAGGAAAACGAGCACATCGACTTCCCGTCTTGCGAGCCGTGGAGCAGCTATGAACAAATCAAGTATGAAAAAGAGGTCGCCGGCTTCTATATCTCCGGACATCCCCTGGACGAATACAAACCCATCATCCAAAACTTCTCGACCGTCAACCTGTCGCAAGTCTCCGATCTCGACTACATGAAAAGCAAATTCGTGTCGGGGAAAGCATTCTCCTTCGTGGCCGTCGTGACAGAGGCTGTCACTCGCCTCACCAAGAAGGGGAACGAATTCGGGGTCATCAATCTGGAAGATTACGAGGGATCGTGGAAATGGAATCTGTTTGGCGAGGAATACGCCAAATTCAAGCACCTTTTCGAAAACGGCAAGCGCCTGTTCATCAGGGCTCGCCTCAAAACCAAGACATGGTGGAACCCGGAAACCAAAGAAGAAACTGTTCGCGTCGATGTCGAACCCATCGAAATCATCTGGTTGGAAGATGCCTATGAAAAACTCTGCCACGAGATGCGTATCGTTGTCGGCATCGCTGATATCTATCCGGAAATTGCCATACAACTAAACGACCAGCTCAAGAAATACAAGGGGAATGTGCCATTCTCCCTACGCATCGTGGAAAAAGGCGGGGTCTTCTATTCCGATTTCACCAATTTCACGACCAATGTCAATCCCGAACTCCTGTTGAAAAACCTGGAATTGCCTATACCATTTAATATTGAACTCATTTAAAGAACAGAACATGAACGCTTTTCGAACATTTATATGCACGGTTGTCTTGTGGATCCCCATAATGTTGTTCTCACAGGACAATGTCAAGGTCTTCTATTACAAAATCGACGACAATATCGCAAAGCCCGCCCAACGGAACACCGAAAAGGCGTTGGAGTCAGCGCAGGAAGCCCATGCGGACTACCTGTTTTTGGAACTCAACACTTTCGGCGGCGAGTTGGAGGCTGCAGACAAAATCAGGACAACGCTATTGAACGCCCCGATGCCGACATTGGTATTTGTCAACAACAATGCGGCATCGGCGGGTGCACTGATTTCCATCGCGTGCGACAGCATTTACATGGCACCGGGAGCCTCGTTGGGCGCGGCTTCCGTAGTGAACCAGAATGGCGAAATCATGCCCGACAAATACCAATCGTACATGCGCTCCCTGATGCGCTCCACGGCGGAGACAAACGGTCGCAACCCGGACATTGCGCAGGCCATGGTCGATCCAGACGTGGAGATCAAGGGGATTAGCGAAAAGGGCAAAGTGCTCACGTTCACGCCGGAGGAGGCTGTCCGCAACGGCTACTGCGAAGGCGAGGTCGAAAGCCGTGAAGAGGTTCTGAGCGCTGCCGGCATCGAACATTACGAATGGGTGGAACAGGAACTCTCCTGGATCGACAAGGTGATCAACTTCCTGGTCAATCCCGCTGTCAGCGGCCTGCTCATCATGTGCATCGTGGGCGGCCTCTACTTCGAACTCCAGTCGCCCGGCATCGGATTCCCGTTGGCCATCGCCATCCTGGCCGCGATGCTCTTTTTCGCGCCCCATTACCTGGAGGGATTGGCTGCCCACTGGGAGATCTTGCTCTTCGTTATCGGCGTAATCCTGATCATGTTGGAAATATTCGTCATCCCCGGTTTCGGTGTGGCAGGCATCTCCGGCATCGTGTTGGTATTGACAGCCTTCATCCTCACCATGGTCTTCAATATCGGCTTCAAGTTCAACTTCAACCCCGATCTGGACGCGGTCACCCAAGTGGGCAAAAGCACGGCCATCGTGGTCGTTGCGACTACCGCCGGATTCTTTCTCTCCATCTGGCTGGGCAAGAAGCTCATCACCGCGCAGACGCCATTTGGCACCATGGCCCTCAACACCCGCATGGATGCCGACAAGGGCTTCGTGGCGCAAGATATGTCGATGCAAAACCATGTGGGCAAAACTGGTGTTGCCGCCACTTTCATGCGCCCCGCCGGCAAGGTCAACATCGATGGCGAAATCATCGAAGCCACCTCGGAACACGGGCTTATTGAAAAAGGAGACCCCGTTGTTGTGGAAAAATTCGAGAATTCCCAACTCTTTGTCAAGAAATTAAAACATTGATCTAATGTTAGATATACATCAATAATGAGAGGATTATATTGCGTTTTATTGCTTTTATGTTCCAACGTGTTCATGACATTTGCATGGTATGGCAACTTGAAATTGCAAAGTTACCCGTGGTTTTCCAAATTGTCATTGCCCCTCATCATCCTGTTGAGCTGGCTGGTGGCGGGTGTTGAATACAGTTTCATGATTCCTGCCAACCGGATGGGGTTCATCGAGAATGGCGGCCCCTTCAGTCTGTGGCAGCTGAAAGTCATCCAGGAAGCCGTCACCTTGACCGTTTTCACCATCTTCACACTGGTGTTGTTCAAATCGGAGCCCATGCGTCTGAATCACTTGATTGGCTTCATTTTTCTCATTTTGGCCGTTTATTTCATCTTCAAAAAGTAATTTTCATGCATACACGACAAGCGCGTATAACGGATATTCCCGACATCATGACCATCATCGCCCACGCCAAGGAGCGCATCCGCCGGCTGGGCATCAGCCAATGGCAGGACGGCTATCCCAACGAGGAGGCCATCCGTGCGGATATTGCTAACAAAGAGGGTATTGTCATGGTGGAGGGTGACGCGATCATAGCATACGCCGCCGTCATTTTCCGTGAAGAGCCCACCTACGCGCACATAGACGGGCGTTGGCTGTCGGACAGTCCATACGTGGTGGTGCATCGCATTGCTGTGCACGACGGGCACACACGGCGCGGCGTGGCCAAGCATCTCATGAAGGACGCTGAACGGCGGGCGACGCGGCGGCATGTGACATATTTCCGCATCGACACCCATCAGGGCAACCACCACATGCGCAACTTGATACGGGGCTGTGGTTTCACCCTTTGCGGCATCGTGCAGGTGCGCGACGGCAAACGAATGGCTTACGAGAAATACATCGGCTGACAACAACAGCCTTCGCATATTTTTTTTATCTTTGCAAGCTCTTTTTGAAACTGAAAACTTATGGAATACAATTTTTTGAAAATCAGCACAAGCGATAATATCTGCACGCTGGCCATCTCGGCTCCGAAATCTCTCAATGCCCTCAACTCCACCATTTTGAAGGAGCTGGGCGATTTTCTCGACCACATAGACCCCTCCGTTCGCGTCCTCATCATCACAGGCGACGGTGAGAAGTCGTTTGTGGCAGGCGCCGACATCTCGGAGATGCAGAACCTGACAGAACCCGAAGGCGTGTCCTTTGGCAAACTGGGGGCACAGGTGTTCCGCAAGATCGAGACGCTGCCCATCCCCGTGATCGCCGCAGTGAACGGCTTCGCCCTCGGCGGCGGCTGCGAGCTGGCTTTGTCCTGCGACATCCGCATCGCCTCCAACAGAGCCAAGTTCGGCCAACCCGAAGTGGGCTTGGGCATCATCCCGGGCTTCTCCGGCACCTACCGGTTGGCCAAGATTGTCGGCATGGGCGCTGCCAAGGAACTGATCTACACCGGCCGCGCCATCAAGGCTGACGAGGCATTGCGCATCGGGCTGGTAAACTCCGTTTACGAACCTGAGCAGCTGATGGACGAGGCGAGGGCACTTGCCGCACGCATCGTCAAAAACGCCCCCATCGCCGTCCGCTACGCCAAACAGTGCATCAACGAGGAGTACGACCTTGCCGCGGACCCGGCTATCGCATACGAAAACGAAATGTTCGGCAAGTGCTTTGCCACCAAGGACCAAAAAGCCGGCATGACCGCCTTCCTGACCAAGACGGAGGCCCATTTCACCAACGAATAATCATTGTCTAACCCTTTTATAAACCCTATTGTTATGAAAATTTGTGTTATAGGCACAGGAACCATGGCAAAGGGCATCGTCAAGGCTTTCGCCGCCAAGATGCCGGTAGTCATGAAAAGCAGAACCCAGGCCAGCTTGGACAAGGCCATGGGGTCTATCTCCAAATCCTACGGTAAACTCGTAGAAAAAGGCAAAATCACGCAAGAGGCCATGGATGCCATCTTGAAGAACATCACCACCACGACCGACTATGCCACGTTCGCCGATGCCGATCTCGTCATTGAGGCCGCTGTGGAGGACATGCAGCTCAAAAAGGACGTTTTCATGGAACTCGACAAGATTTGCAAGCCGGAGACCATCTTCGCCACCAACTCTTCATCGCTTTCCATCACGGAAATAGCAGCTTGCACGAGCCGTCCTTCACAGTTCATCGGCTGCCACTTCTTCAATCCCGCCGACCGCATGGCGCTGGTGGAAGTCATCAAGGGCCAGCTGACCTCCGAAGAGGTGAGCCAAACCATCATCGACCTCACCACCCAGATCGGCAAGACGCCCGTACCCGTTAACGAGGCTCCCGGATTTGTCGTCAACCGCATCCTCATCCCGATGATCAACGAGGCGGTCGGCATTTTGGCCGACGGCATCGCATCCGCCGAGGACATCGACAAATGCATGATGCTGGGCGCCAACCATCCCATGGGTCCGCTCGCCTTGGCCGACCTTATCGGCAACGACGTGAATTTGGCCATCATGGAGGTGCTCTACAAAGAATTCGGCGACCCGAAGTACCGCCCGCACCCGCTGTTGCGCAAGATGGTGCGCGCCGGACTTCTCGGCCGTAAGACTGGCGAAGGATTCTATAAATACTAGTACATACGCCGCAATATGGCGTATCCGTAAAAAAACGGGATGGCAATCATGTCATCCCGTTTTTATTTTTAGCGCGAAGGCGTATAAACCTCAAAACTCCTGTCTTCGTAAAAGAAGACAATTTGAACAACTTTCTTATCGCCCCGAGAATTGATATTTCGGTCTCGTTTCGATTCTCGGGCCGAAATATTGGTTTCTGAGGCACGCACCTTAGCTCGTATCTGCGGTTTTTGTACCAAATCTTGTGTCAAAACAGAAGCCTCCGATGAATTAATATTCTCGTTATCAACACTTTCCATAGAGTTGGAATCCAATGGAGTGGCGCTTTTATCCTCCGTATCCGACTCCGAAGCCCCAGCAAACAAATCAAACTGCGTTGGTGATGGAGCATCCGATGGTACCGTTGCCGATGCTTGGGCGACGGATTGCACCGGAACACTCTGCAACATATTTCCCATACCCATAATCAACCATTCCGTTGAGATTTCCGGAAACGCCACGAGAATCTTCTTGGCGACATCCAAGCTTGGCTGATTTCGCCCGGCAAAGATATGTGCCAAACTGGATCTACTGATGTCAATCTTATCTGCAAAAGCAGATGTTGACATTTGTGAATACTCAAGAATCCGTTTAATTCTGTCAACCATATTATATCATTTTCTATTTACAATTGTATCAAAACTAATGAGTGCGCAAAATATACATACGAAATACCCTGTGATAAGTTACAATATTAAAATCAATTCCCTCAAAAAATATTGTTTTGAAAAATGTTTATAAAATTCAACATCTTTACATTAGAAAAAAAGATATAATTATATGAAATACACTTATTTAATTATAAAGAATAATGAAAATTAAATCTTGTTAGTAAAAATAAGTTTTTATCTGATGTAAAACATTATGTATCAATTGTATTTATATTGAAAATCAATCAGATAATCAATGATAAATATAAAATTTAATGGACAATCATAAAATCAAGTTTGGGAATCAAACAAGTCGCAGAAAAAAAAATCTTTATGTGAATCCAGTGGCATCTGTAATTTATAATTGTAAATTCTTGGCTTTGTTGATTGAGTACATTTGTACATATAGTTGCGTTTGTGTTTTTACATTTGTATAATTGTTTCATTTTTTATTTTATCCATTTATACACATATCGTATTAAGCCATTGCTACGGTATTTCATATTTTCCGTTTTGTGGAGAATCGATTATTTTGACGTGAGATACGATTCTGTTTCCAAAATGCAATTCTCAACCACATATATTATTTTTTGTATTTTTGCATCCTAAATAAATTCGTTTTGACACTATCAACCACACATATCTTATTCTTTTCCCTCTCTCTTCTCTTCATATTTTTGTCTGCTTGTTGCAGAGAACGTTGGGAAAGATGGTCATTGTTATTTTTGACTGTCGGGGGATTCTTTCTTTACTTCATGGCTGCCCAACTATTCCCCTACTTGAACCTTTGGGATGAACAGTATCATGCGCTGGTTGCCAAAAACTGCATGGAGCACCCCTTCTTGCCGATGATGTACGATGAACCTGTTGTACCTGGCCACGACTACAGCAATTGGTGCGGCAGTTACATCTGGTTGCACAAGCAGCCTCTGTTCCTCTGGCAGATTGCGCTCTCGTTCAAAATCTTTGGAGTTTCATTACTATCCTTGCGGCTTCCTTCGGTCGTGATGAGTACGTTGCTCATTCCCCTATTCTACCGGATGGCACATCTGCTCACAAACCGTCGCGACATCGCTTACTTCACGGGGTTGGCAGTGGCGGCTTCCTGGTATCTCGTACAGTTGACTTCGGGCATGATGAGCACCGACCACAACGACGTGTGCTTCCTGTTTTACGTTTCCGCATCTGTTTGGGCGTTCATGGAATATGTGCACCGAGGGCGCGAACAGTGGGGATGGGCCTTGTTGGCGGGCGGTCTCGCCGGTTGCGCCATCCTCACGAAGTGGCTGGTAGGATTGCTCCTCTATTTGGTGTGGGGCTGCTATCTGCTGTTCGAGTACGGTTTCCGGCTGCGCCAATGGAAATGGGGGCATCTGTTTGCCGCCCTGTGCGTTACCCTGCTGATTGCCGTACCATGGCAAGTATATTGCCTCCATCGATTCCCAGACCTTGCACGGCAAGAACTTTTCTACAATTTCCAGCATCTCGGCCAGGCAGTCGAAGACCATACCGGTAAAGCCACCTTTTACCTTATGGTGCTGCCCATGCAGTACTTCGGGCGCGGCCCCGTCATCTATAACATCCGTTTCCTCTGGGATTTCCACACCATTTTATGCTATGTGGTGCTGGCAATCGGGCTGGTGATATCCATACGCGCGGCCCGCACCCGCAGTCACTGGCAGACACTGGTTTCCGTCCTGCTGTTCGTGTTTCTGTTTTTCAGCCTGGCGACCACCAAGATGCCGTCGTTCACTTTTGTACTCTGTTTCATCGGATTCATGGCCATCGGGTGCGTACTCTCCGCCTTGGATCGCTCTCTCCTGCAAAAGATGCGTCACAAGACCTTTCGTACACTGCTGACCGCCGTGCTCTGCGTCGCCTTTTGTCTATATAGCACCAATTACCGCTATTTTTACAAGGAGTCCTTTCCTATATATTTCCAACTCCTCAAAGATAATGTGGAATATTACAAACGTTGGGATAAGGAATTGCCCGAGAATTGCATGGTGTTCTGTGTCAAAAGTCCCTCTTTGTCAAAGGAAGACTACACCAGTTGCATTTCAGCCATGTTCTATAGCAATCGACAGTGTTACACTGAGTTGCCGCCCATGTCAGTGCTTCACGAGCTGCAAGAGGCTGGCAAAACGATTGCCGTGGTCAAAAATCCATGGTCCGTTGACGCAGACTTAGACAGCACAGTTGTCTGGGTGGATATGAAGTGACTCTTTCCTGGCTTTCCCGAAGCCCTCGCTGAGATTTGTTTCCATTTGATTTTCAACGAAATGTATCGTTGCGTTTTTTTTTGTATTTTTGCCCTTCTTAAAAACAAGGCTATATATAAACGTAGTATTTCATGTTTGCGAATAAAATCCCGCTTGTTTTGTCGGTAGTCATCGGACTTTTGTTGTTTGCCACCAGTTGTGGCCACGACAACATCATATTCGTGGATCCCGTCAGTGAGACAGACACAACTGTGTTCGAAAGTTACATTGACGACACACAGTTCACCCGTACCGTATCTGTGATATTCTCCACGAGTGGCAGTGCTACCGTTGAGAATACCACCGCCGATTTCACCGTGACCATCAATGGCAATGACGTCACCATTGTTTACTCGGGCGATGAGAAAGTGAAATATGCCCTGTCCGGCACCACTACCGATGGTTTCTTCAAGATTTACAGTGCCCAAATGCAGGCCTTGGAGCTCAACTCCGTGAGCATCACCAACCGCAACGGCGCCGCCATTAACTTGCAGGGGCCGCTCTCCTCTCCGGCGGATGGCGAGGCCACCTATATTGTCGTCAAAGGCAGCAATATGCTGGCAGACGGCACCCTGTACACAGACACCCCGACGAGTGAGGACGAGAAGGCTGCCCTCTTTGCCGAGGGGCAGCTCATCCTTTGCGGCGGCGGCGCCTTGATCGTGACCGCCACGGGCAAGGCGGGCATCACCTCAGACGCCTCCGTTCTTGTGATGTCGAATCCGACCCTGCATGTCAGCTCGTCCGCCGGGCACGGTATGCGCGGCAAAGACTATCTTTTCATCTCAAACGGCACCCTCGACGTGTCGGTGTCGGCGGCCATGAAAAACGGTCTCAGCTCAGACAATTATGTGCGTATCGACGGGGGCTCCACGACAGTCACGGTTACCGGCAGTGCGGCATACGACAGTGAGACAATGGATTACTCCGGCACCTCGGGCGTGAAAGCCGACGTCACCTTCACCATGAATGGCGGAAAACTGGCCATCACCAATTCCGGCGCCGGCGGCAAGGGCATCAACTGTGATGGCAAGGGTTACTTTTATGGTGGTGAAGTCAGCATCACGGCCGCGGGTTCCGACTACACGACCGGCGACATTTCCGCCAAAGGCATCAAGATGGATGGCGACATTGCCTTCGCAGGCAGTTCGGTGACAGTCCACTGCACGTCAAGTGAGGGCATTGAATCCAAAGGGGCCATTGTCATCAGCGATGGCATCGTATTTAGCCAGTCCTACGATGATGCCATCAATTCGTCTGGCGACTTCACGATCACAGGCGGCTACGTTTACGGGCGATCAACCAACAACGATGCGCTCGATGCCAATGGCGATTTCCACATCCAAGGGGGCGTGATATATGCCATAAGTGCCCGCTCACCCGAAGTGGCCATTGATGCCAACTCCGAGGAGGGCAAGAAACTCTACCTGGAGGGCGGTACCGTCATCGCCATCGGCGGTCTTGAAAGAGGGGCCTCTTTGACGCAAAGTTGCTACTCGTCTTCCAGCTGGTCGCCAAACACCATGTATGCCATGACCGTCGGATCAAACACTTACGCTTTCAAGACACCTGCCAGCGGTGGCACGCCGCTTGTCGTCTCCGGCGCCTCCACCCCGACCTTGTTATCGGGTGTGAGCGTGTCAGGGGGCGTCTCCTATTTTGAAGGCATGTTGATACAGGAAGGCTCCGTGAGCGGCGGATCATCTGTTTCCCTCTCGTCCTATACGGGCGGCGGCCAAGGCCCCGGCGGACACTGACATAAACCTTACATCAATTCGAATTATAGCATCATGGAGATACAATCAGCAAAATTTTGGCCTCTCACCGTTTTTATCGGCCTATCCCTATTATTCTCCACATCCTTGCGGGCACAGACGAATGTCAAGGACGCCCCTGAATTTGGCGCCCGCATATCCTTGGGCTTGGACAAGAAAATCGTCAAAGGATTGCACATCACCCTTGAAGAAGAGGCCCGTTTCGACAACAATTTCCGTGGTTTTGACCGCCTGCAGACCACGCTGGGTATTCAATACAAAGTACATAACAATGTCAAGTTGGGTTTGGGATATGCATTCATCGCACCCTATAGTCCATCTAACTCCACCTTCAAGAATATGCGCCATCGACTAATGGCCGACATCACAGGCACTCTGAAGATGGGCAATTGGAATCTCTCGCTCAAGGAACGTTTCCAGTGGACGTACCGCATGGGCGACATAAATCTTTTCCAAAACCCGAGGAACCTGCTGGGTCTCAAAAGCCGTCTCATGCTCAAGTACAAGGGGGGCCGGATTATAGAGCCTTACGTCTCTGTGGAAGTGCGCAACGTTTTCAACGCACCTTCTGTATCCGCATATTTCGATGGCACGGACTATATGACAGAGAGTGGTGCCACGACGGGCGATCCAGGTTGGTTCTTGACCGGCTATGACAATTGCTATGTCAACCGCGTGCGCAGTTGCTTGGGCATGGATGTCAAGATCAACAAAAAACACAACCTGAACTTCGCCTTCCTCGGCGATTATGTGCGTGACAAAGTCATAGATGCCAACTCAGATGGAACCAAACTGAAATCCTACACAAAAGTGACAGGATTTGTAGGAAATATTTGTACAAGTTATGTTTTCTCATTTTAAAAGCAGGAACTACCCAGCCCTACTCACGATTTACTCCGTTTGCATACTGCTTCTAAACGGCTGCAAGCCAAACGAAGCAAAGAGACTCCCTGTCATCAGCATTATGACAGAGAATGTCATTGAGTGGGAGCAGAGCATCCCCTGTCTGGCAGGATATGCCATGGCGGCTGACTCCTCCACATGGCCGGGCAAGATCAAGTACAGGGGCGGGATCTCCTCGAAATACGGCAAGCACTCCTACTCGTTGAAGTTTGACGATCCCCTTTCACTCTGCAACTTGCCGGCAAATCGCAGCTGGATCTTGAATGCCAGCTACATCGACAAGACCTTCATGCGGCACAAGATTTGTTTTGACCTCTTTCGGCAGATGGGCAAGCACAACAATGCCCCTTTGTGCGGCTATGCCATGGTTCGGGAGAATGCGGATCCCAAAGGACTGTATGTGGTGATGCAACGCTTGAACAAAAAAGTGCTTCGTTTAAACGAGGCAGACACCGGCGCATTGATTTTCAAAGAACCCAAGGTTTTTTACAATGACACCGAGCTGCCCTACCGGTCAGAGGGTGCGCAGAACTACCACGAGCAAAAATACCCTGATTTTGACCAGCAAGACAGGAATGCGGCCATGGATGAGCTACGGTCGTTCCTGCTGCACGCCTCCGATGAAGAGTTCACGAACAAAGTCGGCACCCTGTTCGACCTGAGGAACATCGCGGATTGGCATCTGTTGTTGCTTTTCACGAACAATAGCGATGGCTTGTTGAAGAACTTCTATCTTTACAAGGTGGACAGCTCCACGCCATATCGCATTGCCATCTGGGACTATGACCACAGTTTTGGACGTGACGGCGACAACGAGCCCAACATGCTGGCGCGCATGGCAGATGAACATCGGAACATCTTGTTTGACAGATTGCTGAAGTCACCCTCATACAAGAAAGCCTTATCTGAACGATGGAAAATGTTGCGTCGCAACAACATTTTCAGCGAAGAAAACATTGCAAGGATGATGACGGAAAACGATGCGTACATTCGCTCAGGCATCGAGGAAAATGCGGCATTTTGGCCTATCGACGCGCCCGATTATTTTGATGGCAGCGACTACGAAGAGGAAAAAGAGCGGATATTGCAGTATGTTCCGCTCATCCTGGACACACTGGACAAACGTTTTGGCTATGTAAACGAATAAAATCGTACACACGAGTGTTGATAAATGGGAATAAGTTTACAAGTGATAATCCAAATTTTTTATGTATGTTTGCACCCTCTTTTGGTAAAATATAAATCTCACTAAAATACATTATTATGGTTGAAAAAATTACATCAAGTCAGCAAGCCATTGACATGGAAGCCCGTTATGGCGCTCACAACTATCATCCGTTGGACGTGGTCATCGCCCGCGGTCAAGGCCCGTTCGTTTGGGACGTGGAAGGCAAGAAATACTATGATTTCCTCTCCGCCTACTCCGCTGTCAACCAGGGCCACTGCCACCCGAAGATCATTGCAGCCATGATGGACCAGTGCCAAAAGGTTTGCCTGACCTCCCGCGCTTTCTACAACGACTGCCTTGGACCGTATGAGAAATACGTTACCGAAACCTTTGGATATGACAAAGTTCTCCCGATGAACTCTGGCGCCGAAGCTGACGAGACCGCCTTGAAGCTGGCCCGCCGTTGGGGTTACGACAAGAAAGGCATCCCTGAGAACCAGGCCAAGATCATCGTCTGTGAAGGCAACTTCCATGGCCGCACCATCACCATCATTTCCCTCTCCATCGATCCCGATGCCTACGCAGGATTCGGCCCGTTCACCCCTGGATTCATCAAGATCCCGTACAACGACGTCGATGCTTTGGCCAAGGCCCTCGAAGATCCCATGGTGTGCGGTTTCCTCGTGGAACCGATCCAAGGCGAGGCTGGTGTTTATGTTCCCGATGATGGATACCTCAAAAAATGCTATGACCTCTGCAAGGCACATAACGTGCTCTTCATGGCCGATGAGGTGCAAACCGGTATCGCCCGTACCGGCAAGATGCTGGCTTGTGACCACGAAGGCGTGCGTCCTGACATCCTCATCCTCGGCAAGGCCCTCTCTGGCGGCACCATGCCTGTCTCCGCAGTCCTGGCCGACGACGACATCATGCTGAATATCAAGCCCGGTGAACACGGCTCCACCTTCGGCGGCAACCCCATCGCCTGCCGTGTCGGCATCGCAGCCCTTGAAGTGGTGAAAGAGGAAAAACTCGCCGAACGCGCCGAATACCTTGGCAAGATCTTCCGCGACGAGATGAACAAGGTCAACAGCCCGCTCATCAAACAAATCCGCGGAAAAGGCCTCCTCAACGCCGTCATCATCCAACCCACCAACGGCAAGGAAGCCTGGGATGTGTGCGTGAAGATGAAAGAACTCGGTGTGCTCGCCAAACCGACCCACCAGCACATCATCCGCTTCGCTCCCCCATTGGTCATCAGCGAAGAGGAACTCAGAGATGCCATCTCCAAGATCAAAGAGGCCATTCTCTCCTTCGAATAATCTTCAAATCCACTCATAAAGAAAGCCCCCGGAAAATCCGAGGGCTTTTTTGCTTATATCCATTTTTGTCCGATATCCCAGTGCCAAGCAGTCTTGACAGAATGCTTCGTGTCTTTCAAATTGAATTCTTCTTCAACAAGGGGTATCGCTTGCGGATATTGCTCTATCCACGAGCCAACCGCGATAGTGAATTCATCACTTCTCGGGTCATAGAAAACACGTCCTCTGGGCACCATCTCGTATGCACCGGTATAGGGGCCCACACCTCCATTTTTGTATTTCTGCTTGTGGTATTCCTTCTTCCACACATCCTCGTGCATCTCCGAACATGAGACGCATCCGAACTCCGAGCGCGCATTGGGTTTCACATAGTCGGACACCCTGTGGGAACGCACGCCAAAAAGATCGTTCTTGTTGGGATCAAACCAAAAGATACCCACTTTCGGCTCCCCATCCTTGCCCCTGTTCGAGGCCATCAGACGCATGGCCTCCTCCAACTCCTCGTCGCTAAACGGCTGCACACTACTTCCCCCGTATTGGACAGGGGGGGCAGACACACCTTCTTCCTGGCCATGAACGCCTTTAATCTCCTCCAAGGCTTTCCGTACGGCCAATGCCACGATTCGTTGGAGTTCTTCTTCTGTAATATTCATATTGTATAAAGATTTTCACACGAGGCTGCGGATCAACTGTTCCTCATCGCCGGGGAGGAGTTGTATCGGCGGGATTTCAATCATCGTGAAGGCACCGTAACGCTGCTCCGCCTTCATCCGCATAGCGGCACGAGCACACGACACGAGCACCTGGCCCGTGAGAGCGGGGTTGTTGATCTCCATGTCGAACTCGAAGCGCTGGTTGTGCGTGTCACCGCTCACCCCGGAGCGTGTCAAATGCACACCATGGGCCACATTGTTGAGCGCGTCGATGGAGGGCACGGGGATAACATGCGTCTCGTCGTGGGCAAAATAGTCATCCTGCAGCAGCAGCTTCTCCACCGTGGCGAAGTCGGCACCTGCCTCCAGCTCCACATAGACCATACGGCGATGGATGCCCGTGCCAAGCGGGATGGTCATCGAGAGTGCGTCCTTCACGCCGGGAATGGCCTTGGCGGCTACGGTGTGGCCCATACTGCGACCCGGACCGAAATTGGTGTAGGTGATGCCCTTGGGGGCCAAAGCCAGCAACAGGGCACGCACCACCGAGTCAGAGCCAGGATCCCAGCCTGCAGCGATGACGCTGACCGCCTGATGCTCCTTAGCGACAGGGGTGAGGCGCTTGCGCAGGTCAAAGATCTGCCCATGTATGTCAAAGCTGTCCACGGTGGAGATGCCCTGGCGAAGCAGCTTCTCCGCGAACGCCGGCACCTCGCGGGTGGGCGTACAGAGCGCAGCCACGTCAGCGTCCAGCGCGTCCAAATTGTCATTATGGTGGTAAATACCAGCCAACTGCATGTCGTCAGCGGCCAAGACGGCCTGTTCCACGGCCTTTCCTATGTTGCCATAACCTATGATGGCGATTTTAATCTGCATATCTTATTTTTTTTAAAAACTGCAAAAATACTATTTTTCTTTCTGAATGGTAAACAAACATCCCGTTTTTTTCATATTTTTGCACATTATTACGATAATATACTGAAAACTATGTCTGTGTATAATTTTGACGAAATCGTTCCCCGTCGCGGCACCCATTGTGTGAAACACGATATGCTCAAACAGTTCTTCGGCACCGACGACCTCCTGCCGATGTGGGTGGCCGATATGGACTTCAAGACACCCGACTTCATCCTCGATGCCATCCGGAAACGGTGCGAGCACGAGGTGTTGGGCTACACTTTCTCCTCCGACACCTACGTCTGCGCCGTCATCAACTGGCTGCAAACGCATTACGGCATCACCACGCAATGGAAAAACCTCCACTTCATCCCCGGCATCGTGCAGGGCATCGCCTTCGTGCTGCAGGCCTTCACCCAGCCCGGTGACAAGGTGCTGGTCACCACACCGGTCTATCCCCCGTTCCTCAACGTGCCCCACCGCAGCGGTCGCGTTTTTGTAAGCAGCCCGCTGCACATTGTGGACGGCCGGTTCACCGTTGACTTCGAGGACTTTGAGGAGAAAGCGAAGGGGTGCAAGGTGTTCATCCTCGCCAACCCGCACAATCCCGGAGGCAGGGTCTGGTCTCCGGAAGAGCTGCGCCGTTTCGCCGAAATCTGCCACCGCCAGCACGTCTTGGTCATCGCTGACGAGATCCATGCCGACATGACCTTCGCGCCTCGCCGGCACACCTCGTTCTCCACAGTCAGTGACGAGGCATTCCACAACTCCATCACCCTCATTGCCCCGAGCAAAACCTTCAACATGGCAGGGTTAGCCTCCTCTGTAGGTTACGTTCCCGACCCGGAGATCAAGAAACAGTTCTTCGGCTTCCTGGACGCCAACGAACTCTCCTTGGGCAACATCTTCGCATACACCGCCGCCGAGGCAGCCTTCCGTCACGGCGAGGAGTGGCGGCTGCAACTGTTGGACTATCTGCAAGCAAACATTGATTTCACGGAACAATATCTCCAAAAACATCTCCCGAAAGTAACGATGATGCGTCCGGAAGCCTCCTTCCTCATCTGGATGGATTTCCGCGCGTTGGGGCTCTCCCATAAGGAATTGGTGGACAAAATGCTATATGACGCCAAAGTCGGACTCAACAGCGGTCTTGACTACGGACCCGATGGTGAGGGCTTTATGCGGATGAATATCGGAACGCCCAAAGCCATCGTCAAAGAGGCTCTTGACCGTATCACTTCAGCTCTTTCTGTGTACGCCACATAAAGGCGAGGCCCATTGCCAGCACCACGGCACACGACAAGACCAACGTGGTTGCACCGTGAATGTCGGTGAATTTCATTTCGTCCAAGTCAACCCCACGCCGCAAAAACGTGAACGACACAAGAATCGACAGTGCATTGTGCAGGAAATGTGCCAAAACCGGCAGCCACAATGATCGGCTCCAATACAAAAGATACCCCAAATAGGCACCGAGCAGGAGGCGTGGTATAAAACCGTAGAACTGCAAATGTATGGCACTAAACACGATGGCCGTAATCCAAATGGACAAATGGGGACTGCCGCTCTTCTTTTCCAAAAGATTCTGAAGCGCACCCCGGAAGAGGAATTCCTCGCAAATGGCAGGCAGGGCAGCCATGACTAATATATTAACACAAAGTGTGCCGTATGTCAAATCCCCGAACATAATCTCGGAGATGCTGTCTGCCGACTCCTCCATCTGTTTCATCCATTGCTCCAGTCCCGACAACCAATCCGGCAAATGTATGGCCATGTTCCATTGTTCCAACAACGCCACCACAGGTAATATCACGATGGACATCACCAGTACCGTGTTTGCCAAAACATAGTTGGGACTTTTGTTGGCAGACAAAAATTCAAGCCGTTTCCCATCTTGAAAACAGGAAAACAGCAGTGCAGGAACCATGAATCCACCCAAAGAACCGAGTGTCTGCGTGATACGAAGAAATCCGGCAGGACTGCTTGCCGCGTTGTAATCCAACGTATGATAAACCAGATAAGCAACCCCCTGCCCCAGCACACTGAATACAATCATTCCAAAGAACACGAAAATGATCAGAAACAGGAGTTGGACAAAGAGACTCTTGTCTTGCAAGGGGAAAAAAACACGCCTCATATCTCTACCGAGAGCATTATGCCTATAAGACAAACGCAATCACATCGCCTTTTTTGACCTTGTCGCCCTGCTGCGCAATGATCTCGATAAGTTTGCCGTTGAACAAAGAGCGGACTTCTTCCTGGCCGTAGTAGGCGGCGATGAAGCATACAATATCACCTTCCTTCAAGGAGGTGCCGATGGGCTTTGCCATTGATTTCTCATCCACGGAGAGTTCCCATATCACCTGTCCGGACACTGGAGCCACGATCATTTTTGCTTTCGGTTCCGTGGCAAGCACGCGGTCGATGGCCGTCTTCTTGATTTCCTCGGGCAGTTTTTTCTCGCTGCCGCCCTTGTCCTCGACTTTAAGCTTAGCCTTGGCAAGCGCCTCGATGAAATTCTTCTTCGCCCTACCCTCTTTGTAATCAATATACTGACGTTCGTGCATGGCCAGCTCAAAGAGTTCCTCGTCATCCTTCCCGCAATCCCAACCACGCTCTTTCATCATTTCGCGGTACTTGGGCAGCTCGTCGGGATAGTTGTCCTGGGGCACGCCGGTGAAGAACTCGTAGCCCTTGGACTTGGCAAGCTCCACGATTTCAGGAGCGAGTTCGCCGGGCAGGCGGCCGCAGCGACCGAGGATCATATCCCACATGTTCTTGTCCATATTGGAGTAGCGTGGTTTGCCCTGGGCCTCAGCGAGGATGTTCATCAAGGCAATGTTTTTCACATATTGGCTGAAGGGTGTCACCAGGCCGGGGGTGCCGACGCGCGGCCACACATACTGCACCTCGTCGAACAATTTGACCAAAAGCTCGTCTTCGGTGAGTTCTTTCTTTCCGGCATTGCGGAGTGAGAGGTTGATGGCGTCTTTCAGTCCCTTCAGGTCAGCCATCATAGAGCCCATCATACCGCCGGGCAGGCCGCAGCCGAGCAACAAGGAAGTACAAATCTTGTTCTTGGGTTCAATGAAATAGCCGAGGAAGTCGTCAATGAACTTCTGCGTCAGGGAGCGAGCCTCCATATAAGCGTTCATGTTGATGTCGGGCACATCGAAGCCGGCGTCGCGCAGCATAGCCTGCACGGAGATCACATCGGGATGCACCATACCCCATGAGAGGGGTTCCATCGCCACATCGATGATGTCGGCGCCGTTCTTGCAAACCTCCAGCACGGAGGCCATTGAGAGGCCTGGACCGGTGTGGCCATGGTATTGGACAAATATCTGGGGATATTTCTCCTTGATGCGGCGGGTAAGCTCTCCCAGCATCCTTGGACGTCCGATGCCGGCCATATCCTTAAGGCCGATCTCCTTGGCCCCATATTCCACATATTTGTCCACAATTTCCATATAGTGTTCCACCGTATGCACGGGGGAATATGTGATGCTCAGGGCCGCCTGCGGGATCAGGCCGAACTCGTTGGCATATTTGATGGAAAGCTCCAAGTTGCGGTAATCATTGAGACCGCAGAAAGAACGCACAACATCCACGCCCTGCGCCTTCTTGACCTTGAACATCAGCCGGCGCACGTCGGCGGGCACGGGGTACATCCGAAGCCCGTTGAGGCCGCGTTCCAGCATCTGGGTCTGGATATGAGCCTCGCGCAGAGGTTTCGTCCACTCGCGCACTGCCGTGTTGGGATTCTCGCCATAGAGCAGGTTCACCTGCTCAAAAGCGCCGCCATTGGTTTCCACGCGGGCGAAGCAGCCCATCTTCACAATTACCGGGGCAATCTCCTTCAATTGATCGACGCGAGGCTGGTACTTGCCCGACGATTGCCACATATCACGATACACCAGACAGAATCTTATCTTTTTTCTCATAGTTTTACTATTATTAATCAAATACTTACATTATAATCTACCCGCATTTTCACGAGCGTGCAAAGGTACAATTTTAATTTCAATAAAACCCCTTGTGATAACAATCTCGACAAAAAAGACAAATGGAAAGAAGATTGGTGGCATCGTCATTCCATGTCTGGAAAAAAAACGCATAAAACCACTTTCAAAAAATTGTATATTTGCACCGTCATAAAACACACGCCCATGATTTGTTCTTACTTAATGCTTGCGGGGTATTTCATATTCCCCATCCTGATCATCCTCTTGTTCAATCGCTATAAATGGGCCCAGAAAGTGGGCACCGTCATTTTGGCCTACGCTGTAGGCATCATCATTGCATTGCTGAACACGGCTTTCAATTTCTTTCCTGCGGAAGGGACGGAGAGTTTCACGACATTCTCCTCCATACAAAGCAACCTGATGAGCGTCTGCGTGCCGTTGGCCATTCCGTTGATGCTTTTCAATTCCGATTTCAAGCTGTGGACAAAGTCGCTGCCCAAGACGCTGGCCGTATTGGTAGGCGGCGTTCTTTCGGTAACTGTCGCCCTGGTGGCCGGCTATTTCATCTTCCGCAACCATGATTTCGGCTCTGCAGATGAGTTCAAGAAGGTGGCTGTCATGATGACGGGCATCTACACAGGCGGCACGCTCAACTTTGCAGCCTTGGGCGAGATGATCCACGCCGACCCCAACACCATCAGCATAACCTTGGCCTTCGAGGAGATTGTCACCCTTCCCTTCATCATCTTCATCCTCGCTGGCGGCTACAAGGTTTTCCGCAAATTCTTACCATTCAAGGACGAGACTTCGATTGAAGAGGATGTCAACTCAGAACATATCTCCGAAAGCACATTTGAAAACTACCACGGCATGCTCCAGTCCAAGACCTTCGGGAAAATGATGCTCGGACTGTTGCTCTCCATACTCATGCTTGGCATTGGTGTCGGCCTTTCCCTGCTTATTGTCCACAAGATCAACGAACTGATTGTCATCTTAACCATCACCACACTGGCCATCATCGCCTCTTTCAGCAAGAAAATCAGGGAATTGCCCAAGACTTTCGAGTTAGGCATGTTTTTCATCTTGGTTTTCAGTGTCGTGGTGGCCTCCAAGTTCGATGTGACGAAGATCGACAGTTCCTCCTTGACAATCATGTGGTACATTTTGTTCGTCATGGTCACCTCCATTGTGTTGCACTTGCTTTTCTGCCGGGCATCAAAGGTGAGCGGCGACCTCTTCACAGTGGGGCACATCAGTTTGCTCTGCTCACCGCCATTCGTGCCACCCGTGGTGGAAGCCATCGGAAACCGCAAGGTGCTCATCAGCGGTATCGCCATCGGATTGGTGGGGTATGCCATCGGCACCTATTTAGGCTCCATATTCGCCACGATCCTCGGGCTACCGCTATTCTAATGGAACTTCAGGATTACACGTCACAGTTTGCATACAATGAAAAAAATAATACTGCACAAAGGAAAAGAAAAATCGTTGCTGCGATTTCACCCGTGGGTGTTCTCCGGCGCCTTGTCGAAGGTGGACAAAGGCATTGAAGACGGCGACATCGTGGAAGTGTGCGACCATTCGGGGGCATTCCTTGCCTTGGGGCACTTCAACGACAGCTCCATCGCCGTCCGTGTCTTCTCCTTTGAGCCTGTTGAACCGGATTACAACTTCTGGAAAGAAAAGATCGCAAATGCGATACACTTCCGACAATCCATTGGACTGACCGACAATCCCGCCACCACCATGTATCGTTTGGTGAACGGAGAAGGCGATGGTCTGCCCGGCCTCATCATCGACATCTACGATCACAACGCCGTCATGCAGTTCCACTCCTACGGCATGTATTTGCTCAAGGACATCTTTGTAAAGATTCTGTGCGAATTGATTCCGGACCTTCGCTCCATATACAACAAAAGCGGACTCACGCTCAACGACATGGTGGACTTTGAGCCGCAAGACGAATTGCTTTACGGGGACTTGGGAGCCGTCACGGCCCGGGAGAACGGCATCACGTTCCATATTGACATTCCAGGCGGGCAAAAGACAGGCTTCTTTCTGGACCAACGCGACAACCGTGCCATGGTAGGCACCTTGTCAAAAAACCGCCGTGTGCTCAACTTGTTTTGCTATTCCGGCGGCTTTTCCACATACGCCCTGCGCGGAGGTGCCACCCATGTGGATTCCGTGGACATTTCCCGAAAGGCCATTGAACTGACAGAAAGCAACATCAAGCTCCTCGGCAACGAGGCCCAAGCCCGTCACGCGGCACATTGCGCCGATGTGTTCCAATTTTTGGAGGAGACCCCATCCCGGCAGTACGACCTCATTGTCCTCGATCCGCCCGCCTTCGCCAAGCACCATCGTGTCAAGGAGCAGGGCATCAAGGGGTATCGCAACATCAACCGCAAGGCCATGGACAAGCTCAAGCCAGGCGGACTGCTCTTCACTTTTTCCTGTTCCCAAGCCATCAGCATGGATGATTTCCGGACCATTGCCTTCTCCGCCGCCGCCATGGAGCATAAAAACGTGCGTGTGATTCACCAGATGCAACATGCCCTTGACCATCCCGTAAGCATCTATCATCCTGAAGGCGAGTATCTCAAGGGGCTTCTTCTTGCCGTGCAATAATTCTGCCAACATGAATATAGAAATCTGCTGCAACTCCATCCAGTCGGCCGCCAACGCCAAGGCGGCCGGTGCCACGCGTATCGAGCTGTGCCAAGACCTGGAAAACGGAGGGACCACCCCCTCGTATGCCGCCATCCGGCACTGCGTGGAGAATCTCAAGCTTGATGTCTTCGTCCTGATCCGCCCCCGTTCCGGCGATTTTTGCTATAATGACATGGAGATAGAGACCATGGCGGAAGATGTGCGCATCTGCAAGCAATTGGGCGTTGCCGGCATCGTGGTGGGCTTTCTCACACAGGAGGGCAACATCGACACCGCGCTGACCCGTCGGTTCGTGGAACTTGCCGCTCCCCTGCCCGTTACCTTCCACCGGGCCTTCGATCGTTGTCCCGACTGGCAGCACTCCTTGGAACAAGTCATCAGTTGCGGGTGTGCTCGCATCCTCACCTCCGGATGCATGCCCACCGTGGAGGAAGGTGCCGGGAACCTGCGGCAGATTGTGGAACGCGCAGGCAGTCGCATCACCATCCTGCCCGGTGGCGGCGTCACACCCGACAACGTGCGGTCGCTCATTGACACAACCGGCGTAAAAGAGGTGCACGGTTCTTGCAAGCACGCCATGCCGGGCGGCTACAACGAGACCGATGGGACTAAGGTCAGACAACTGATTGACAACGCCCTATAAGCCAGTGAGCAGTGATCAGTGAAGAGTGATCTGTTGAGGTGGATGGCGATGGCATGGCGTATGTAGTACAGGCCGTAGGTCTGCATTTCTGCCGCACCATTCCGCCACACCCCCTGTCGTTTCCGGCCACGGTGGACAGCCACCGTGTGGCGGAACCTCCAACAACACCCGCAGTCATCCCTGGCCACGGCAGAAAGCCACCGTGTGGCGGAACCTCCCCTACTCTTTCTTTTCCTTCAAAGCGTCCTGGAAAATGCTGAACACATAATCGCGTGTGGACTTGGGTTCATCACCGGGAAGTGGATACACCGGTTTTAAAAAACGCACGCTGATGGGGAATCTGAACCGGAAATACGGCAATTTGCCCCAACGTCCCAATGCGCGTTCGGTCCCTTCTATCACAAGAGGGACAATCGGCACATTCAAAGCTTGGCTGATGATGGCGAATGTCTCCTTGAACTTGCCCAACTTGCCATCCTTGGAACGGGTACCCTCCGGGAAGATGATAACATTCTTGCCTCGCATCAAAGCAGCCGCCACCTGCTGCAAGGCGGCGGTGACATTCTGGTTGATATCCATGAGAATCAAGTTGTTCTTCTTGGCCATGAATGCCATGAACTTGGAACGCCAGTGCTTTGCCTTGGCAAAGAAATAGGTTCTTCGAGACTGCGCGACTGTCAATTGGGAGATAATGCTTGGGGCGTCCATGTAACTGCGGTGGTTGGCAATCATCAAACAAGGATCCTGAGGAATATTCTCCATTCCCTGACCTTTGATTTTATAGACGACAGGCATGGCACAGCGAATGAAAGCATCTACACACCAGTGTGTTACACCTGGTTTATTCAGCCTTACTTGAGATATTTTATCCAATAGTATCTCCCGCCATGATTTTTGATTGGAATGGGTGGCATGGGTTTGGGTTTCAATAAGCTCCGTCAAGGTACGCAGTGTGCTGCACTCCTCCAACTGGTTGGGCGTTATCTTCACGTCAAATGTGCTCTCCACATATGCCAACAGGGCCACACGCGTAAGCGAATCCATGGCAAGGTCGATTTCGAAATGAGAATCCGGGGCGGCGGAAGTCCCTGTCTCAGCATCCACAAATTGTTTCAGCAAGTCGTAGGTCTCGCCCAGACTCTCCATCTCCGATTCAGCAGGTTTCTCTTCCTGATTCTTTTCCAGCAACGGTTCGAGCAGGAACCGCTGCAGTTTACCCAACTTTGTTTTGGGCAACTCTGTGGAGATCACATGTAAATTGCGCAGTCGCTTGTATGTGACAGCGTTTTTGTTGTAGTCCAGAATAGCATCGCGCACAGTGTCGTCGAGCGAGCGTCCGGTGTCATCACGCACGGCACTCATCTCAGGCACTACAATAGCCGTAAGGATGCCGTCGGGTGCGCACACACCGACCTCCTTGATACAGGCATAGTGTTTAGACAGAGCGTTTTCAATCTCTTCGGGATTGATATTCTTGCCGTTAGAGGTGACAATAATGTCTTTGATGCGTCCTGTGAGCTTGAGCCCGTACTTGTCGAGGATTCCCGTGTCGCCGGTATGGAGCCATCCGTCCCGAATGACAGCCTCGGTCTCCTCTTCGCGGTGGTAGTAACCGGCCATCACGTTGTCGCCACGCACACAGACTTCTCCATTGTCGTCAATGCGGACCTCAATGCCTGGCAGCGGATGACCCGCATAGCCGATTTTGCGTCCGCCTGGGCGGGTGAAGCTGATCATAGGTGCCGTCTCCGTCATGCCATAGCCTTCCAGCACATAGAACCCCAATGCTTTATAGATGCGTGCGGTCTCAATGGAGAGTGCAGCCCCGCCGGAGACCAGGAATTTGATGTGGCCGCCGAATTTCTTGTGCACCGCCGCGAAAACCGTCTTGGAGAGCCATTGCCATCCGATGGCGTTCACCATCTTGTAGAGCCAGCGCGTGATACGCCGTTCATTGATTTTGGACATCACGCCCTTGGCCAACAGGTCGTAGAGTCGGGGCACACCGATGATGATGCTGATTTTGCCGTCATTGAGGGTTTGCAGCACACTTTCGGCATTGAGTTTGCTCGCGATGACCACGGTGGCGCCCACCCGCAGTGGGGCCACCATCGAGCCCATTAACGGGAAAGCATGGTGCAAGGGCAGCAGAATCATCACATTGCGTTCCGGGTCGAAGATGTGGACGCTCTTGGAGACGGCATCCACATTGTAGAGGATGTTGCGATAGGTCAGCATCACGCCCTTGGGAGTGCCGGCCGTGCCTGAGGTGTAGATGATCAGCACCACGTCGTCGGGTTCCCCGGCGGGGATGTCCATCGGGACACGCTCGTTCACGTTTGCCACGGGAACCTCTTCCATCACAACCACACGGGTTGGCACACCTGACTCATGGAGCACCTTCTGCACCGAAGCACACCGTTCCGAGGTTGTCACCAAGACATCGGGGAGGGCATCCTTCAGCACATACGCCAGCTCGTCGGGTGTGGCCAGCTCATCAATGGGAACGGCTATGGCCTTGGCATGGATGATGCCATAAAACGCGAAAATCCATTCCGGAGAGTTGGGGGCGAAGATGGCCACTTTGGACTCCTTTCCGATCGAGCCATACGCATCGGCATAGCATTGCGCATAACGCGAAAGGTCGTCGTATGTGTATCTCCTGTCCGCACATTGAATGGCGATCTTGTCGTGCAATCTAAGCATCAGAAACAGTCAGAAATTTGGAATTTTATGAATTTCGGGTTATTACACATAGTAGTGCGTCGAGATGGAGGTGTCGTCCACAACGCTTTGGATAACTTTTGCCATAAGTTCGGAGACGGAGACCACTTTGATCCTGTCGCATTTTTTGCGGAATGGAATGGAGTCGGTAATGAGCACCTCGTCAAGGACGGAGTTCTCGATGTTCTCGATGGCGTTGCCGGAGAAGAGGCCGTGCGCGCACATGGCGCGGACGCTCTTGGCACCCATCTCCTTGATGCGGGCAGCCGCCTTGCAGAGCGTGCCGGCGGTGTCGATGATGTCATCCACAATAATGACATTCTTGTCCTGAACATCACCGAGGATTTGAAGGGTTGCCACTTCATTCTGCTTCTCACGGTGTTTGTAGCCTATAACCAAGTCGCAATTGAGGGCCTTGGCATACGTGGAGGCACGTTTGGTGCCGCCCGTGTCGGGAGAGGCGATGCAAAGGTTCTCAAGATTCATGGCTTTCACAAAGGGAATGAAAACATTGGAGGCGAAAAGATGGTCAACCGGCACCTCAAAGAATCCCTGGATCTGGTCAGCATGCAGGTCCATGGTGATCACGCGCGTGACACCGGCCGCGGTGAGCAGGTTACACATCAATTTGGCCCCGATGGAGGTACGTGGCTTGTCTTTGCGGTCCTGACGCGCATAGCCGAAATAGGGCATCACCGCCACGATGTTGCGTGCGGAAGCGCGCTTCGCGGCATCAATCGTGATGAGCAATTCGATAATGTTGTCAGACGGTGCGAAGGTCGGTTGGATGAGAAAAACATTCTTTCCCCTGATGGTGTCATTGAAATAGACCTGGATTTCACCATCCTTGAATTGGAGGATATCCACAGGGAACAAGGGTTTTTGCAGATGTTCTGCAATGCGTCTTGCCAGTTCAGGGTTGGCTCGACCCGCAACTAAAACGTATTCGTAATCCATAACTTGCTGATATTTGTAGATTTTAGGTTTTTAATTGTCTGACTGCAAAAGTATATACTGTTTGCGTAAACTGCAAAAAAAACTTGTTACTTTTTATCAACAAAGAAAACCGGTCATTTTTTGCCTCCGCTCATCAGGTAAGCTTTGATGAATTCATCCAAGTCTCCATCCAGCACTGCGTTGACATTTCCGGTCTCATAGCCTGTGCGAAGGTCCTTGACCATCTTATAGGGTTGCAGCACATAACTGCGGATTTGGCTCCCCCACTCTATCCTTTTCTTGGTGCCTTCTATCTCGGCCAATTTTTCACGTTTCTTCTCCAGCTCAATCTGGTACAGGCGCGACTTGAGCATGCGCATGGCCATTTCCCGGTTCTGGATCTGCGAGCGGGTGACCTGGCATTCCACGATAATGCCGGAGGGATGGTGGTGAAGGCGCACGGCCGTTTCCACCTTGTTGACATTCTGCCCGCCATGGCCGCTGGAGCGATAGGTATCCCAGCTGATGTCGGCGGGATTGATGTCGATGACGATGTCATCGTTGATGATAGGGTATGCGAAGACGGATGCGAAGGTGGTGTGCCGACGATTGGCCGCATCGAACGGCGAGAGGCGCACCAATCGGTGAACGCCGATCTCGCTCTTAAGGTATCCGTATGCGTAGGGACCGTCCAATTCGACAGACACCGACTTGATGCCCACCACATCGCCTTCCTGGCGGTCCAGCAACTTGATGGAGTAATTGTTGCGTTCTGCCCAGCGGGTGTACATGCGCAACAGCATCTCTGCCCAGTCGCAACTTTCGGTGCCGCCCGCACCCGAGTTGATATTGATGACGACGTTGAGGGAGTCCTCCTCGTCGCGCATCATATTCCGGAATTCAAGAGCCTCCACGGCTTTGAGGGCCTTGGCATACGCCGCGTCAACCTCCTGTTCGGTAGCCTCCCCCGCGTCGTGGAACTCGTCCAGGACGGAAAGCTCGTCACAAAGTTCCTCGGCTGCAGCATAGTCCTGCACCCAAGTCTTCAGCGCGCTGATTTCCCGCATCAGCTTCTCCGCGGCCTTGGGATCGTCCCAGAAGCCGTCCTGCTGTGTGGCACGCTCCTTTTCCGCTATCTCGGATTTCTTGCCATCGACGTCAAAGATACCTCCTTAGCTCACCGAGCCTGGCTATAAGGTTTTTGATTTGTTCGGATGTGGTCATACTATTTTTTTTGCAGGGCCTGCACAAGGCGTTGGCCGTATTATGAATTGATACTATTTTGAATTTCACTCATCCCAAAGCCACGCGACAGCAAGAAGCGCACCAGTTTCGGCTTGTCGTTGCAATCGGCGGCATGTTGGCGTTTCCATTTCTCGATGGTGTTGGACAGCATTTGAACATACTCCTCTTCGTCCACCGCATCCAAGGCATTGTCTATCAATTGAGGTTCAATCTTTTTGGCATAAAGATGCTGCCGGATTTTCAGCTTTCCCCACTGGTCGTTCAACTTGCTTCGCACGAAAATGTCAACATAACGCTCCTCATTGAGGAAGTCGTGCTCGCGCAGGCGTCGGATAATCTCATCGCGTTGGGCCACGGAACACGGCATCGTGGTCAGTTTTTTCCGGACATCAAACTCACAGCGCTCCTGAAAGGCGCAGAAGCGTTCCAATTGGCTGAGCAGTTCGGCAGGCACGTCCATGTTACGAGTTGTTTCAGGGCTGGGTTATTTTTTCGATTTGGCCTTGGGATTCTTTTGGGGAGTTTCCTCCTTCACCGTTGAATCGCTCCAAAGCATGATTTCATCATTGTCAAGATTGAAGAAGTGGTGCTCCATCAAGTGATAGCTATGGTTTGCGACCAATTTGATGCGTTTCTTGTATTTCCATCTCCATTTCATCAAAATGGAGGGGAAACCTTGTTTAAGGTATGCGGCCACAAAGGGGTGTACCATAATAGTCGCGCCCTTCTCACCCTGTTTGTCGAACAGGAATTCCAGCATATTGGCCAAATCGTCCTCAATCAGGATGGGCGGTTTCACCTTGCCAGTGCCTCGGCAGGTCGGACATTGTTCGGTGGTTTCGATGATTGTGGCTTGACGTACGCGCTGACGTGTGATCTGCATGACGCAGAACTTGTTGAGGGGCAGTATGGTGTGTTTGGCTTTGTCGTTGGCCATGAACTCTTCCATGGCCTTATAGAGGGCAAGTCGGTTTTTGGCATCGTGCAGATCGACAAAGTCGATGCAGATAATGCCGCCCATGTCACGCAGTCGGAGTTGGCGGGCAATTTCAGCGGCGGCGATAAGATTGGTGTTCAGGGCATTCTCTTCCGGGGTCTGGCTTGACTTGACCCGGTTGCCGCTGTTGACGTCAATGACATGCATGGCCTCGGTGTGTTCTATGATAAGATAAACGCCGCTGCGCACGGTGACCACCTTGCCGAAGGAGCTCTTGATCTGCTTGGCGACGCCGAAGCGTTCGAAGATGGGTTGCTTGTCATTGTATTGTTTAACGATATTCTCCTTGTCGGGAGAATAGAGATGCACGAAACTCTTCACCTCCTTGAAGGCATCCGGTGTATCGACATGGATGGCCTGGAAAGAGTCGTTCAGCATCTCGCGGAGCAGGGAGGAGATGCAATCTTCCTCTTGGCTCACGCGCACAGGGGGCTTGGACGCGAACAGGTTTTCGACAGCGGTGTCCCATTTGTAACGCAGGTGGTCAAGGTCGGCAGACAGTTCCTCGGCAGTGTGGTGCTCCGCATTGGTGCGGATAATGACGCCGAAATTGCGGGGCTTGATGCCCTGTACAAGCGATTTGAGTCGCTTGCGTTCCTCGCCGCTGCGTATTTTCTGGGAAATCGTGACTTTGTCGTTAAAGGGCACCAACACGAGATAACGTCCCGCGAAAGAGACCTCCGTCGTGACGCGGGGGCCTTTTGTGGAGATCGGCTCCTTGGCCACCTGGACCATCAACTGCTGGCCCGAAGTGATGACATCGCTGATCCGCCCGTTTTTGGGGACTTCGTCCAAATACTGCACACGACTGATGCTGCGTTTGCCTGTCGTGACAGCCTGGCTCACGAATGCATTGACCGTGCGCGCATTGACACCCAAGTCCAAATAATGCAGAAATGCCTCCTTGTCGCTGCCCACATCCACAAATGCGGCGTTGAGCCCCGGCATTATTTTCTTCACCTTGCCCAAATAGATGTCGCCCACAGAAAATTGCATGGAGGATTTCTCTCTATGAATCTCCATCAATTTCTTGTCTTCCAGCACGGCCACCTGTACCTCATTGCCATGAGATGTGATGACAATCTCTTTCGATATTTGGGTTTCACTCATATTTCAGGGGTCTATAAAAACAATGAAAACTAAACGTGGCACAAGTGGGGCCTCGTTTAGTTTTCATTCATTCAACTCATAAGAGACTATTTGTTCTTATGTCTGTTCTTTCTCAGACGTTTTTTTCTCTTATGAGTGGACATTTTATGTCTCTTTCTTTTCTTACCACTTGGCATAGTTATAAGGTTTTGGGGTTATGATTTATTTTGTTGATTTCTTCACAGCGTTGACAAACGTCTTGCAGGGCTTGAAGGCCGGGATGTTATGAGCGGGAATGGTAATGGTTTCGTTCTTGGAGATATTACGAGCAGTCTTCATGGCTCTCTCTTTGATGATGAAACTACCGAAACCTCTCAAATAAACATTCTCGCCGCCGACCATAGAGTTCTTAACGGAGGACATGAAAACTTCAACGATGGTTTGCACGCTGTTTTTGTCAAAACCAGTCTTGTTGGAAATCTCATTAACGATATCAGCTTTCGTCATAATTTTTAAAATTTTAATGTTAAAAAATACAGTGTTCTAATTGAGGGCGCAAAAATACAATTATTTTGCTTACGCTCCGCTATTTATGAAAAAAATTATTGGATGGCATCAAGAACCTTAGTGGCGAGGCGGCTTGCGCCGATTCTGAAGCAACTGTTTGAGAGCCATTCTTTACCGAGAACTTGGGTCAGCAAATTGAGATATAGGAGGGCGGTTTCGGAATCCGAGATGCCGCCGGCCGCTTTTATGCTCACTTTCCGGCCGGTTTTTTCATGGTGTCTCCGGATGGCATCCATCATGACGACGAAAGCCTCCGGGGTGGCGTTCACCGCTATTTTGCCCGTGGAGGTCTTGATAAAGTCGGCGCCGGCGAGCATGGCCAACTGGGACGCCCTGTAAATATTATTCGGCGTTTTCAGCTCACCGGTTTCCAAGATGACCTTCAGTGTAACATTTTTGCAGACCTCGCGGATAACACGAATCTCGTCGAAGACCTCTTGCAAGTTGCCTTCCAGGAACTTGCCTCTTGATATGACCATGTCGATTTCGTCGGCACCCTGCTGGATGGCGTACTTGATCTCGGCCACCTTTATCTCGATGGGCGACTGTCCAGCGGGAAAGGCACCCGCCACGGAGGCCACCCTGATGCCCGTTCCCTGCAGCACCGACTTGGCCTGCTTCACAAAAGGCGGATACACGCACACCGCTGCCGTGGATGGGATACGGCGTTTCTCGTTCCGGAACCCGATGGCCTTGCGACAAAGCGATTCCACGACAGCTTTGTTGTCAGAGCCCTCCAAAGTGGTGAGGTCTATGCTGCCCAAAATGAAACGGTAGGCTTCCTGCTCGTCCATGGCACGAAGCGGCTTGGACATCAAGGTTTGAAGACGCTGTTTTAATTGCGCGTCGGTATAAGGGTAATCTTCGATTTCAATCATGATTCTTGTTTTTTTTGAATTTGTCAATTGCCAATTTTAAAGAAAAGATGTGCGAATACTGAGCGATGGAGAGATCCCCGATGTCAGTGAACGCATAGTCGATGGTGGCGAAGCCTTTGATGCAGACCCCCAATCCGAGATTGATTTGTAGAGTCGTGCGGTTCTTCCCGTCGAAATCGGGTTCCTTTTGGAAATTGCCGACACCTGCGCGCAAGGCTACAATATTTTTATAGGCGAACTCCATGCCGAAGTGCGGGTCCATGCTCATCACGGAAGTGCTGACCAGGTTGTTGCGTCGTCCGTCGAAGGTGCAGTCGAGCCCCAGGGCGAAAGTGGCGTTGAAACCCTTGCCGAATTCCACCTTCTTGGCGCCGCTCAGCAGAAGCGCGGGCAGTGTCAGCTCGAGGCTGTTTTCCGGCAGTTCATTGCCCGTGCGCAGGAAAGTCTCCTGCATTTCGTCGGTAAGCCGATAGCTCCAGGCATTAAACGACGAGGTACCGTCGCGAAGCATGGCCCCGGCCTGCCAGCCCTTGTGATGGTATTGAAGTCCAAAATCGAGGCCGAAGCCCCAGGCATGGGCGAACTTCCCGATGTTGCGGTAGATAATCTTGGCGTTGGCCCCCAATGCGAGGCCCTCGACCTTGGAAAAAGCGTATGCGTAGCTCAAGAGGAGCGCGTTGTCGGATGTGGAGAAATAGGAAATCCTGTCATAGTCAACATTTCCCTGGGCATCTATCAGCTGAGTGGTGTTCATAATATTATCGACACCGAAGCGGATATAGGAGAGCGCCACGGAAGAGTGGTCGTCCACACGATAACCCACGCCGGCATAGTCGTACTTGGCAATGCCCGCGAAATACTCGGCGTGCATCAAGGCAAGTTGGTACCGCTTGTCCATCCTCGACAAGCCTGCAGGATTCCAATAGGCGGAGGTCACATCGTCGGAGATGGCGGTCATGGTGTTGGACATCGCCAGTCCTCGCGCACCGATGCCCAGCGACAAGAACTCGTTGCTGTACTTGTTCTGCGCCATTCCCGCAACGCATCCCGCCAAAGCCAAGAAAAGGATTATTGTTCTCTTCATTAAAAGCCGTTTATGATGTGTAACGTCTTTTCCTGACGATTATTGTTTTGTCTCCGGACCTCTTTTAATGTTTTTCCCGGTCATATAGCTCTTATGGTCACCAGAGAAGAGATCATAGCCGAGAAAACGGCACTCTAACGGTCCGTTGTAGAGTGTGGACTTGAAATTGGGCTTGAGCCCGACATGTTTCAACGCCTGCAAATCGGAGCTGATCATGAAGGCTCTGCAGCCAGCGTAGTTATGTTTGAGGGTGTCACCGATTTCGGCATAGAAGTCGCTGATATCGTTCACCTCAAGGCGTTCGCCGTATGGTGGATTCATCATCACGAGGGCGGGCGTGCGAGACGGTTTAGACTGCCGCATGTCCCTTCGTTCCACATGGATGAAGTCACCCAACCGGGCCTTCTTCACGTTGTCGCGCGCCATCTCCACGAACTTGGGGTCTATGTCGCTGCCGTAAAATTCCACGGGGACATCGTCGAGAATATGGGCCTGGTTGCGGACATTTCTCCAGCGTTGCGGGTCCTGACGCTTCCAGTGGAGGAAGCCGTAGTCGCGGCGATAGAAGCCGGCCGGGATGTGCAATGCGATCATGGCGGCCTCGATGGGCAAGGTGGCCCCGCCGCACATCGGGTCGATGAAATCGCATGTGCCATCATAGCCCGCCAGCATGAGCATGGCAGCCGCCATCACCTCGTTGATGGGTGCCGGATGGCTGCGGACCTTGTACCCGCGCTTGTGCAACGACTCGCCGGAACTGTCCAGAAACAGCTGCGCCTCATCCCTGAAAACGTGCAGGTGGAACTGCACGTCCGGAGCGTCCCGGTCCACAGAGGGGCGCTCTCCGCAAAGATCGCGGAAGCGGTCGCAAATGGCATCCTTCGCCAAAACGGAAGCAAACAGAGGCGTCTTGAAAATAGACTCCGCAATGGTGGCATGCACGGCCATCGTGCCTTCCTGGTGCAAGTATTCCTCAGCCGGATAGTCAAACAGCTGTTCGTAAAACTGCCGGTTGCTGTTGAACGTGAAGGTCTTTTGCCGCCACAACACCCGCAATGCCGTTCTGCAAAAATAATTAGCCTTGTACATCAGTTCCATCGGGCCTTCAAAGGAGACAGCGCGGTTCATCTCACAACAATTTTCCGCCCCCAACGATTCAAGCTCCGATTTCAACAACGGCTCCAAACCCAAAAAAGTTTTGGCCACAAAATATTCCTTCTTTTCCATGTAGTTTCGTACTATATTTGCAATATTCAACGCCACACAACCCGTGCAAGACGACAATCAAAATCGGCCGCAAAAATACAAAATATCATGCCAATCAAGACAAACCACAATTAATGATTATATTTTTTTGAAAATAGTCATTTGTACAATTTTTTTTTGTACTTTTGCGCAAAATTAAGAATTTTAAGAAAATAATTTAAAAATACACATGCCCACAAGGGATAAAACATTATAAATTAACCATTTATGGAAAACAACAAAGAAAAAATCATGTTGGTCGATGACAGCGAAAACCTGCGCTATGTCATAAAAGACTATTTTGAAATGGAAGGTTATGAAGTTATTGATTTCAAAGATGGCGACATGGCCGCCAAGGCTTACAACACAGAAATGTATGATCTTTGCATCATAGATGTAGTTCTGCCCGGCAAGGATGGTTTCTCACTTCTGCAAGACATCCGGAAAATCGACGATTTCACCCCCATCATCATTCTCACCTCAAAAGCTTCCAAAGAGGAACGTATCAAAGGTTTCAAACTGGGTTGCGACGACTACGTGGCCAAACCTTTCAGCATCGAAGAGTTAGAGTTGCGTGTGCGCGCCATCCTGAAGCGCTGCAGACGCGGTGCTGCCATGCAGAAAGCGCTTTACGAGGAAAAGATCTACAAGATGGGCAACTTCACCTTCAATTTCAGCGGAATGCAGCTCATCCACCCGAAGGTCACCCGCACGCTCACGCGCAAGGAAGCCGAGCTCCTGAAGCTTTTGCTGGACCACAAGAACAAGCTCATCCCCCGCGAGATCATCCTCAAGGAGGTATGGGGCGAAGACGACCACGCCGTCGGCAGAAGCATGGACGTGTTCCTCACCAAGCTGCGTTCCTATCTCCAGGTTGACGATCTCGAACACATCGCGCCGAAGGAGAAAGGCAAGCGCAAGGTCACTTACATCGACAACTACAAGCCCTTGGTGGAGATCGTCAACGTACACGGGACCGGTTTCATGCTCAAGGTGGCAGAATAGCAGACCTCTTTTGTGCGGTTCTTTTTTATTCACTCTCGAAAAAAAGCATCATGATCATAGACAAGCTTTTCGAAAAAGTTGCCCAAAACGGACATGTTTGCGTAGGTTTGGACACAGATTACAGTTACTTGCCTGCCGACATGGCCCAGCGTTTTCCCGACATTGAAGAGGGGCTTTTCCAATTCAACAAAGCCCTTGTCGAGGCCACCTTGGACGTGGCGGCATGTTACAAAGTGCAGATTGCCTACTACGAGTCGTACGGCTTGGCAGGACTTCGTGCCTACCAGCGCACGTTAGCGCTCCTTCGGGAAGTGCAAGCGGTCACCATCGCCGATATCAAGCGCGGTGACATCGCCAAGACCGCCGAAATGTATGCCAAGGCCCATTTCACCGGCGACTTCGAAGCCGACTTCGTCACGCTCAGCCCCTACATGGGCCTGGACAGTCTCACCCCCTATCTGCCCTACGTTCAGAACCATAACAAAGGGATTTTCGTACTCATCCGCACCTCCAACGAAGGGGCCAAAGACATCGAATACCTTCCCACGGGCAACAGGCGCGTCTATCACGTCGTGGGTGAGAAAATCAACGAAATGGGGCGTGACTATCTGGGGGCTTGCGGCTACTCGGGCATCGGTGGTGTTATGGGATGCACCCATGCCGACGAGGCCTCCGAGATCCGCCAGATGCTCGCATCCACCTTTTTCCTGATTCCAGGATACGGAGCCCAGGGCGGCAAGGCCGAGGACATCGCCAAGTATCTCCGCAACGGCAACGGCGGTGTGGTCAACTCCTCCCGCGGCATCCTGCTCGCCTACCGCAAGCAACCCAACGGAGAGCTGCACTTTGCCGACTGCGCCCGCGCAGAAGCCATACGCATGCGAGACGACATCCGGAACGCCATCCAACCGTAATCTTACAATGGGAGAACATCTACTTGTTCTCCCTTTTGCCATATAACCAAACCATTAGCACCATGAAGCACTTCGATTCAACAGTTATCTCCCAACATCAGCTGACCGAGGACATCTTTGTATTGGAAACTGAGCGGAAGGGCGCAGAAGCCCATGCCGGGCAGTTCTTCATGCTCAAGGCCTGGGAGCGCGAGCTCACCCTGATGCGCCCCATCAGCATCTACAAAGCCGACAAGACAACACTGCATTTCATGTATCGGGTCGTCGGGCAGGGCACACGCAAACTTGCGGAACTCAAGGCCGGCGACGCCATCACGTTGACAGGCGCTCTGGGCACAGGATACCCTGTCGAGCAGACCACCGGCCATGTAGCCCTCGTAGGCGGAGGCCTCGGCATCCCACCGCTTTGCCAGACAGCCAAGGAGCTGACAGCCAAGGGTGTTCGGGTGGATGCCTACCTAGGGTTCCGCGACCGGCTTTTCGCCCTCGAAGATTTCGAGCCCTACTGCAGCCACATCTTCGTCTCCACAGAGGTGGGCGACGAAGGCTATCGGGGATATATCACCGATCTGCTCAAGCCCGGGCAATACGATACTGTTTACACCTGTGGACCGGAGGTGATGATGCGCAAAGTGGCCGCTCTGTGCGCTGAACAGAAGACACCCTGCTGGTGTTCCATGGAGCATCGCATGGCCTGCGGCATCGGAGCCTGCCTCGGATGCAGCATCCGCACCGCCGATGGCATGAAGCGAGTCTGCAAAGAGGGGCCCGTCTTCCCCGCCCACATCCTTTTTTGAATCGTCAACCCTAAAACATCGACACCATGGATTTATCCACCACCATCAATGGCGTTCATTTCAAGAACCCCATTATTGCCGCCTCCGGCACTTTCGGATTCGGAGACGAGTATAATGAATTGTATGATGTCAGCTGTCTGGGCGGCATCAGCTCAAAAGGGCTGACCTGGATTCCCAAAGACGGCAATGAAGGCATTCGCGTTTACGAGACCGCATCGGGAATGATGAACAGCGTGGGGCTGCAAAACCCCGGCGTGCGTGCGTTTGTCGGGGAGGGCATCGCCAAGATGCGTCGTTTCGACACCGTGCTCATCGCCAACATGGGCGGCAGCTGCATAGAGGACTATGTCGCAGGGGCGGAACTGCTTTCCCGCGCCGACATCGACATGCTGGAGTTGAACATCTCCTGTCCCAACGTCAAGAGCGGGGGCATGGCCTTCGGCATCAAGGCGGACGTGGCCCGCGAGGCGGTGGCCGCCGTGCGGAAATCCTGTTCCAAACCGCTGATCGTCAAGCTCTCCCCAAATGCCGAGAACATCGTGGAGATGGCACTTGCCTGTGAGGAGGCCGGCGCCGACTCCCTCTCGTTGGTCAACACCTTCCAGGCCTTGGCCATTGACATTCATCACCGCAAGCCTGTTTTCAACAACGTTTACGCCGGCCTTTCGGGGCCTGCCATCAAACCCATTGCCTTGCGCATGGTACACTCGGTTTGCAAAAAGGTGAAGGTGCCCGTGTTCGGCATCGGCGGCATCGCCACTGCCCAAGACGCGCTTGAGTTCATCATGGCTGGCGCTTCCGCCGTGCAGGTCGGCACCGCCAACTTCAACGACCCGCTTGCTTGCAAACATATCATTGATGAGCTGCAGGCGCTTTGCGAAAAAGAGGGAATCCAAAGCTGGGATGAAGTGCGGGGCTGCATCTGACATTATCATTATTAATATTGAAAGAACCAATTTCACGATATGAAAACAATCTCCTTAGAATCACGCATCTTGGTATATGAGAACCGCGATGAGGTTCCCGCCGACATCCTCAAGCTTTTGGCTGAGGCGGAACAAGCCGCCACACGCGCATACGCGAAATACTCCCACTTCCAAGTCGGGGCGGCCATATTGATGAACAACGGGCAAGTGGTCACGGGCAGCAATCAGGAAAACGCAGTCTATCCCTGCGGACTTTGTGCCGAGAGGAATGCCGCTTTTGCCGCGTCAGCACGCTTCCCGGAAGTGCCCTTCTCCCGCATCGCGATCACGGCCATCAACCCCGTGGAGACACTCAAAGTGCCCGTTTCCCCGTGCGGCAGCTGTCGGCAGGTGCTTTTCGAGTATGAACAGAAATTCGGCCAGCCCATCGAAGTGATTCTCTCCGGCCAAGAAGGGCCTGTTTATCATCTGCATTGCGTGGCCGATCTGCTGCCTTACACCTTTTCCGCAGACTTCCTACCCTAAAACAATTCCATAATCGCCATTTTTGCACTTTTGCGGTGCCACACCGAAAATGTCATTTTTCAGAAAAGAAACCAAGAATTACCGTGCCACATCCTTGTCGGAGCTGACGTGGCAGCGTTTCAAGAAAGAAAAAGAGGGAATGATCTCCCTCGGTTTCATCTTGTTGGTCATTGTCGTGGCCATCTTGGGGTATCTTATCACGCCGGACCACTCGCCGCATTGCAACCACCAGCAACTTGAAATCGCGCTCCGTTCGCCGGGCTTCACCACACAACTTCTGCAAGTTGAGACAGGACGGGAGGTTCCCAAGGTGGGTCTTTTGCGAAAAATGCTCACCGGGCAGCCCGACCGGTACCAGACCATTCCCATCAGCGAATACGAAGTGCGCGACGACACGTTGCGCGCCCGCCTGCTGGAGCAGTCTGACTGGGTTGCATACTCCCTTGGCGAGCTGGCTGACGAACCCGTGGTCACACGCAAGTTCCTGTTGGGCACGGATCGTTATGGACGAGACGTGCTCAGCCAGCTCATGATGGGCACAAGAGTCAGCTTAGCGGTGGGATTCCTGTCGATATTCATCGCCCTCGTCATCGGCATCGCCGTGGGAGCCGTGGCCGGCTATTATCGCGGCAAGATTGACGATGTGCTGATGTTCATCATCAACGTGGTATGGTCCATCCCCACCCTGCTGTTGGTCATCGCCATCAGTTTCGCTTTGGGGAAGGGCTTTTGGCAAATCTTCATCGCCATCGGTCTGACCATGTGGGTCGATATTGCGCGTGTGGTGCGCGGACAGGTCATCAGTCTTCGGGAGCAAGACTTTGTAGAATCCGGCAAAGCGTTGGGATACAGCAATCCGCGTATCATCTTCAAACACATCCTGCCCAACATCACCGGCACGGTCATCGTCATTGCCGCCTCCAACTTCTCGTCTGCCATCCTCACCGAAGCGGGACTCAGTTTCCTTGGTCTCGGCGTGCAGCCTCCTATGCCGTCGTGGGGCATGATGATGAAAGAAAACTATGCCTACATCGTGCTCGACAAGGCCTATCTGGCCATCGTGCCCGGCATCGCCATCATGCTCCTTGTGCTCTCCTTCATGCTCATTGGAAACGCATTACGCAATGCCATGGACGTGCGGGGATAAGAGGGGCCTGTTTCCTTTTTTTTTTGTATTTTTGCCGCCCTTTAAACGATTAATTCAAAAAACAAATAAAAATGAAAAAATTACTCACATTCGGACTCGTGCTTCTTTTTGCTGGTTCCACGTTGTCCGTTAAATCCCAAGAAGAAATGACAAAAGAACAGAAAATCAGCTACGCCATAGGCGCCAATTTGGGCACCCAAGTGGCTCACGACGGCATTGAACTCAACTTGGACGCCCTCATGCAGGGCTTGCGTGATGCCATGGCCGGCCAGAACAAATTCTCTGACGAGCAAATGCAAGAAGCATTCATGATGCTCCAGCAGGATATGCAGGCCAAACAAAACAGTGCCGTTGCCGTTGAAAAAGAGAAAGGGAGAATATTCCTTGAAGAGAACAAGAAGAATCCGGACGTGAAGGTCACGCCTTCCGGTCTCCAATACAAAGTCATCACCATGGGCACGGGTGAAAAGCCTACCGCTTCCAACACTGTGACTGTAAAATACAAGGGAACGCTCATTGACGGCACCGTGTTCGATTCCACTGAGAAACAAGGCGGCGAGCCCATCTCCTTCCCGCTCAACGGCGTGATTCCCGGCTGGACGGAAGGTGTCCAATTGATGCCCACCGGTTCCAAATTCATCTTCTACATCCCCTCCGACCTCGCTTACGGCGACAGAGGCGCAGGCGGCCAAATCCCCGGTGGTGCAACCCTGATTTTCGAAATCGAATTAATCTCATTCAAATAAAAAAACAGGGGCGAGCTCAACACTCGCCCCTTTTGATAAACCCTTTCGCTGTAATTCATGAAAAAAACAATCCTCATTTTCCTGCTTGCCATTATCGCCATCCCCGTCTTCGCCCAAGTGGATTGCCCGCAAACCGACTGTCCCGGTCGCTGCGGTCGTTTCATTGATGAAAACGGCGACGGGTTCTGCGACCACGGGCACCTCTCCAGCCAGACTGAAGCCAAGGCCTCCGAAACCGCCGTACCGGCAGGGAACACACATGCAACATCTGAGAACAAAAGCACGACGCCAAAATCCCAAATGAAGGAACCTGCGGATCAACCAGCCGCCTCTCCAATTGAAAAACACGATCCCGATGGCATGACAGGAGCCACCGCGCCTGCCCCGGAAAATACCGAACCCGACCTGTCTGCACCTGAAATGAATGAAGTTGAATCAAATATGGATGAATCATCTTCCGGAAGCCCCTACCATCTCATCCTCATCTCGCTACTCACAATCGGGCTCTATGCGTTCACCCTCATCCTTGTCAAAACGAAAGTGATGAAATTAGCCACACATCGCAAGATCTGGAATGTGCTACTGCTCATAGGCGCACTTGTATCCTGTCTCCTCGGTTTTTTCCTCGTCATCCAAATCAACTATGACATCAAAATGGACTGGTTTTGGACCGTCAAATTCCTGCATGTGGAGTTCGGCATCGCCATGACCATCATCGCCATCTTCCATATTCTTTGGCACACCAACTATTGGAAAAGCCTCTTCAGAAACAAAAAGAAAGAGGAGCATATCTAACAAGAAGACAATCATATAAACAACAAATATACATGATTTTAGAGATCACACTTGCACAAGAACTCAAGGTTGTTCTGAAAGAATTATACAACATAGACATCGAAGCGGACGCCTCTGTGGTGCAGCCCACCCGCAAGGAATTCGAGGGTGACATGACAATTGTGGTGTTCCCGTATGTCAAGCTGGCGCGCAAGGCACCCGATGCCGTCGCGAAGGAGATTGGCGACAAATTGTGCGAACGGCTCGACTGCCTGACAGGATACAATGTAGTAAAAGGATATCTTAACCTCACCATTGCGGACAGTTTTTGGTGCGATCAGTTACGCGACGGACACGCGAACGAGGTTTACGGCATTTTCGCCCCACGCGAAGAGGCGCCTGTGCTGATAGAATACTCTTCCCCGAACACCAACAAGCCTCTTCATCTTGGGCATGTGAGAAACAATCTGTTAGGGCATTCCGTCTCGCAAATCCTGAAGGCATGCGGTCATCCGGTCGTGCAGGTGAATCTCGTCAACGACCGCGGCATCCACATCTGCAAGTCGATGGTGGCCTGGCTGCGCTACGGTAACGGCGAGACACCGGAAAGCGCCCACATCAAGGGCGACCATCTGGTGGGCAACTATTACGTTGTCTTCGACAAACACTACAAAGAGGAGCAGGCCGATCTTATCGCCAAAGGCATGAGCGAGGATGAGGCCGCACAGCAAGCGCCTATCATGCTTGAAGCCAGAGAGATGCTGCGTCGTTGGGAGGCCAACGACCCCGAAGTGCGCGCGCTGTGGCAAAAAATGAACCAATGGGTGTATGCCGGCTTCGACGAGACCTATCGCCGGCTCGGCATCCAATTTGACAAGACCTATTACGAATCAAACACCTATTTGCTGGGCAAAGCACTCGTGCAGGAGGGCCTCGACAAGGGCGTGTTCCAGCGTCACGAAGACGGCTCCGTGCGCGTCAACCTCACTGATGAAGGTCTGGACGAGAAAGTGCTGCTGCGCAAAGACGGAACCTCCGTCTATATGACGCAGGACCTCGGCACCGCGCAACTGCGCTACGAGGAGTTCACTCCCTCGCGCATGATTTATGTTGTAGGCAACGAGCAGAACTATCATTTTGACGTGCTCAAGCTTGTTTTGGGCAAGAAACTCGGCAAAGCATTCGGCGACAGCATATTCCACCTATCCTACGGCATGGTGGAGCTGCCTTCGGGCAAGATGAAGTCCCGTGAAGGCACCGTTGTGGATGCAGACGATCTGATGGACGACATGTTCATGGAGGCCAAGAAGAGCACGGAAGCACTGGGCAAGTTCGATTTCCAACCTGACGAAGCCGCGGCTCTCTACGAGATGGTCGGCCTTGGCGCGCTCAAATATTTCATTCTCAAAGTGGACCCGTCCAAGAACATGCTCTTCAATCCGGCCGAATCCATCGACTTCAATGGCAACACGGCCCCCTTCATCCAGTACACGCACGCCCGTATCCGCTCGCTGCTGCGCAAGGCTGCGGAGCAGTCGGTGGACATCAGCGCATCCCTTCCCGACGGCATCCACGCGGAAGGCGAGGAGAAGCAGCTTGTCAAGACGCTCTACAAATACCCGCAAGTGGTACTTGCCGCCGGAGAGAACCTCAGTCCCGCGCTCATCGCCAACTATGTATATGACCTTGCCAAACAATTCAACCATTTCTATCAAGAGACTCCTGTCATGCGTGAAACCGATCCTGACAAGCGGTTGCTGCGCCTGCAGCTCTCGCGGTGGGTGGCCAACACCCTTCGCAACGGCATGAAGCTGCTCGGCATCGATGTGCCTGAAAGGATGTGACACGATAATTCGCCCATGAAACTTCACCCTATCTCCCCGACCCCACGCACACACGGCCGTCTCAATGCCGGTATGACGATGCTATTAGCAATCGTCACGATACTATTGGGTGCGTGCGCCAAGGTTGCCGCGCCGGTAGGTGGGCCTCGGGACACCATGCCCCCGAAAATCGTCAAGGAGGTCCCCGCCAATCAGAGCGTCAATTTCCATGAGAAGCAGATCCGCATCACCATGGACGAATTTTTCACCTTGAACAATCCCAACGACAACGTGATGGTCTCCCCGCCATTTGCCCATCCCATCGATTTTTCAATCAATGGCAAAACACTCACCATGAAAATCAAGGACACGCTGCGGGAGAACACCACCTACAACATCGTTTTTTCCAATTGCATACAGGACTTCAACGAAAACAACAAGCTGAATTTCTATCAATACAGCTTTTCCTCCGGCAGTTATATCGACTCGTTCATGATCGACGGGAAAGTGCAAAACGCCTTCACGCTTGAAAGTGAAGATAACTTCCTTGTCATGCTCTACCGTGAGGACAACGACTCCCTGCCTTTGAACACCCTGCCCACATACGTCACCCGGACACAAAAAGACGGGACGTTCCATTTCCGGAACATCTCGGAAGGTGATTACACGATTTTCGCGTTGAAGGACATCAACAGCAACTACTTCTATGATTTGCCCAATGAGGTCATCGCTTTTAACGACACACGAATCCAAGCATATCCTCCTGAAGTCAAAGACAGCATCGGAAACATCCTCGACAAAGATTCCACACGCGCTCCCCTATTGCTCCACAGCTTTGTCATAACCGACCCTGTCCCCAAACTTTTGCACTACGACAACCCCGAGGCCGGCATGTACAGGTTCCCGTTTTCCACTTCTGTCGGCGACCTTCAAAGCACGTTCACCGCCAATCCGGTCGAGTATTTCCAAAAATGGTCGGCCAACCGAGACACGCTGACGTGGTATCTCAAATCCCTGGATTTCGACACCATCCCAATCCTTTTCACTCGAGGCGAGCAAATCGACACGGTTCTCCTGAAGCCATACAAAGCCAAGCAAACCACTGGTGGAAGAGGCACGAGAGCCCAGGAGGCTCCCCGTCTGAAAGTATCATTTTCAAAGGAGGGACATTGTTGTGAGCCCATGATGATGCATTTTTCCTACCCTGTGAAGCCTGTGGATTCATTTCCTGTTTTTCTATCCTTCCAGCGGCAAGGCGTTGCCGACACCGTTGTCAGCAGATTTTCCATCCCGGACTCCTTCATCGCCGAACTGCCGATTCCACTCGATTTGGAAAACAAGAAAAGTTATACCTTGATGATTCCTGACTCCATGTTCTTCGGGTACAACAATCTGACCAACGACACCATTCGGCTCTCGTTCACTTCAAAATCCGAGAAAGAGTATGGCAACATCCAAATCAATTATCGACTGACAGGAGAGGAGTATCCTGTCATCGTACAACTTTGGCGTGGGAAATCAATTGTGCAGCAGCACATATTGCAGACCGACAGTACCATCGTTTACCCGCATCTGGAGCCTGACGGATACCACATCAGAGCGATTTTGGACATCAACGGCAACGGGCGATGGGATTCAGGCGACTACCCGCTCAAACGCCAGCCAGAGCCCATCATTCCATTCGCGCACGACATCCATGTGCGTGCTTTCTGGGATGTGGAAGAGGATTTCAAAATTGATAGGAGTAGATAAGGTACAGCACCGAGTTGAACTGCTTCTTGATACGCCTGTTGACAGCCCAGTCGGGAATGCGCACAGGCACAATGGAGTTGGAATAGCGGAGCGTAATGCCGTGATGTTCCTTGAACACATACGTCAGGCCGCCAACCATGGAAAACTCCATTCGATTAAACGCAGGCCTGCCCAATATTCGTCCATACACATCCCTTTCATGGGCATAAAGATTCACGCCGAACGCGGGGCCGAGCTCGAACTCGAAATCGCTGCTGTTGCGGATGGTGATTCTTGCAATGCGGAAACGAAGCAGGACCGGAACCTCTATATAGCCAAGATTAAGCACATATTTTGCCATTGGGTTCACCGCTTGTCCGGAACGAGAGAAAGAGTGGCTGCCCTTCATGACAAAATCCATTTCCATTTGCAACTTAAGGCCGAATTTGGGTTGTTCCACCAAAACACAGTTGGCGAACACACCCGCCATGGCACCCAGTTTATGGAATCCAGCCAAATTGTCCCCGGATATCTGGGACGTGGTCGCTCCCGCAAGGACACCACCCTTGAAAGTCCCCACCGGTGGCCGGTCTTGAGCGCAGACAGTCAGCCAGAATGCAAAGAGCAGAAAAAGAACAGTGCAGGTTCTGTTATTCATCAGTTCAGATTAATATATTTGGGAATTCGCAGCCAGTGCTCATAGTCGGGGCCCAGAATGCGCACCGACTCGGACCAGACAGACTCCGGCTCTTTATGGAACACCAGTTCGGGGGTCGGGTTGCCGATGACCCACATGTTTTTGCTAATTTCATCTTCCAGCTGCCCGGGCGACCAGCCTGCATATCCCATCAGGAATTTGCAATTGCCGGAAGCCAAAGCATTGCTTTCAATCTGGGTCAATAGACTTTGGTCGTATCCGACATAGACTTTCGGCACAATGCGGGACGAGGCGGCGTTGTTTTCAATATCGTGCAACAGGAAAAGGGCCCACGGCATCACAGGGCCGCCCAGGAACATGGGGGTGTTCACCCGCAAACCATCCACCAAGTCGCGAACACGGTAAGGAAGCCGCCTGTTGATAATCAAGCCGGCGCAATGCTCCGCATCGTAATCCGTCAACAACACCACCGAGCGATTGAAGAAGGCGTCGTTGTAGTACGGCACGGAAATCAACAGCCTGCCGGCGTCCAACGAAAAGCCGGTCTGGTTGACTTTCAATAAATCGCTCGCGTAAGGCATACAAAAGGCATATTCTTTTACGCGGCAAAGATAACATATTTTCCGAAAAGAGCACACACCTTTTCCTGTGGAATAAAAAACAATGGACTTTGAATTTTACTATCTTTGCACCCGTGAAAAAAATAACCCTTATCCTGTTCGCCCTGCTGCTGTTGAGCGGGGCCTGCCAGCGCGCCACCGTGCAGCAATTCGACGGTGTCGCACTCGGCACCACATTCCACATCGCCTACGTCGGCGACCCCGACTCTGCCCTACCCTCGCAGGTGGACTCCGTGCTGCGACAGATCAACAGCACCTTCTCCATCTTCGACACCAACTCGCTCATTTCGAGGGTCAATGCGGGACATGATCCCGATTTGAGCGACGACTTCCTCCGTGTCCTGCAAACCGCCCTTGACATCACCTCCAAGACCGGCGGAGCGTTCGACTGCACTGTACAACCCCTCGTGGAACTATGGGGTTTCGGACGCGGGAACCAGAAGCAGATCGTGCCCCAAACGACCCTCGACTCCGTAAGGCTGTTTGTGGGCAGTCGGCTGATACACCTCCAAGACGGGCGGTTGGTGAAAGACGACCCGCGCGTGAAACTCGACTTCAACGCCATTGCCAAAGGCTTCGCGGTTGACAAAGTGGCGGAGCTTCTTGTGGCAAAAGGATACAAGAGCTGCCTGGTCGAGATCGGCGGCGAGATTGTCGCACACGGAAGCAAGGGCAAGAAGCCTTGGAGAGTGGGTATCCAGACCCCGACTGCCACGGCTGACGGCCCGGTGGAGAGCCAACGCAGTTTTGAACTGCATGACCGCGCCGTAGCCACCTCCGGCAACTACCGGAACTTTTTCGAAAAAGACGGCAAACGATACACCCATATTCTGAATCCCGCCACAGGATGCCCCGAGGAGACCAATCTGCTCAGCGTCACGGTCGTGGCTCCCGACTGCACCACCGCCGACGCCTACGCTACCGCCTTCATGGTGCTGGGATTGGAGAGGGCCTTGCAAATCGTGAAGGGAGACGAGGAGATAGAGGCATGCTTCATCTATGACGAGGGCGGAAAACTGAAGGTGGAATCCACACTGCCGTGAAAATTGGAACAAACAGATTCATCATTCAAAAAAGAGAACTTTAATTTGAAACAAACATTTATTGACCAACAGAGACTCAAAACATGGAACTATTAGCAAAGAAAATATTGGAGGCCCTCGCCTCCGGCAAAAACGAAAAACTGAACTATAAGCAAATCGCCGCCAAGGTCAACATTTACGACAAAAAAGGTCGTGAACAGGTGAAACTGCAAATCGACCGTCTTGTGGAAGCCAAGTTGCTGCTCAAGGCCGGACGTGGCAAATATCGTCTGAATCACAAGCAGCTGCAGGGCAAAGATGTCAACCGCAACTATGTGGTCGGCCGTATTGAGATGAAGCGTAGCGGCATGTCCTTCGTCATCCCGCAAAACGACCCGAATGACTCGCCCGACGAATCGCAGGCAGAGGACATCTTCATCGCCGACGGCAACCTGGGCAACGCGCTCAACAACGACCTCGTCAAGGTGGCGCTCTTCCCCACCCGCCGGGGCAAGCGTCCCGAGGGGCAGGTCGTGGAGGTGCTCGAGCGCAGTCGCAAACAGCTCGTGGGCACCATCTCCATCCGCAAGGGCGTGGCCTACTTCATCCCCGACAACGTCTTCTTCCGCCGCGACATCATCATCCCCGGCCGCCTGCTGCGCAAAGCCAAGAGCGGCGACAAAGTGGTGGTGGTTATCGTGGACTGGGTGGCCGGCACGCGCAGCCCGCTGGGCGAAGTGATCCACGTGCTCGGCAAGCCCGGCAACAACGACGTGGAGATGATGGCCATCCTCGCCGAAAACGACTTCCCGCTCAAGTTCCCCAAGGAGGTCGAGGAGGAGGCCAACAGCATCCCCACGGAGATTTCGGCCAAAGAGCTCAAGCAGCGCCGCGACTTCCGCGACGTCACCACCTTCACCATCGACCCCGCCGACGCCAAAGATTTCGACGATGCCATCTCCTACGAGAAACTCGACAACGGACTGTACCGCATCGGCATCCACATCGCCGACGTCTCCTACTACGTGCGCCCCGGCACCGCTTTGGACAAGGAGGCCTACGAGCGCGCCACGTCCGTCTATCTGGTGGACCGCACCATCCCGATGCTGCCCGAGGCGCTCTCCAACAACCTATGCTCGCTGCGGCCTAACGAGGACAAGCTCTGCTACAGCGCCGTCTTCGACCTCGACGACAACGCCAAGGTCCACAAGGAGTGGTTCGGCCACACGGTGATCAACTCCGACCACCGCCTCGACTACGAGCAGGCCCAGCAGGTGATTGACACCGGCGAGGGCGTGCTCTCCGACGTGTTGCCCAAGCTCAACGAACTGGCCCAGATTATGCGCAAGAAGCGCTTCGACAACAACGCCATCAACTTCGAGACCGAGGAGGTGAAATTCAAGCTCGACGAGAGCGGCCACCCCATCGGCGTCTATCTCAAGGTGCAGAAGGAGGCCAACTGGCTCATCGAAGAGTTTATGCTCTTAGCCAACAAGCGCGTGGCCGAGAAGGTGGGCCGCAAACGGCTCACGGGCAAGGAGCCCAACGTGTTCGTGTATCGTATCCACGACAAGCCCTTAGACGAAAAAATCGACACCTTCAAGAACTTTGTCAAGAAGTTGGGCTTCGACCTCAAGACCAACACGCCCAAGGCGCTCAGCAGCTCGCTCAACGATATGCTGGAGAAGCAGAAGGGGCACGCCGACTACGATATGCTCAGCAAGTTGGCCATCCGCACGATGGCCCGTGCCTGCTACTCCACCGACAACATCGGCCACTACGGACTGGCCTTCCCCTACTACACGCACTTCACCTCCCCCATCCGCCGCTATCCCGACCTGATGGTGCACCGCCTCCTCGACCGCTACTTGGCCAACGGCGAGTCGGTCAAGAAAGAGGAGTACGAGGAGTACTGCAAGCACTGTTCGCAGATGGAGCACCAGGCCACCGAAGCCGAGCGCACCTCCATCAAGTACAAGCAGGCCGAGTACCTGGCCGACAAGGTGGGCGAAACCTTCGACGCCACCGTCTCCGGCGTCTCCAAATGGGGCATCTACGCCGAGCTGGCCGAATCCAAGTGCGAAGGCCTCATCTCGATGCGCACCCTCAACGACGACTTCTATTACATTGACGAAGAGAACTATACGCTTGTCGGGTTGCATCACGGGCGCTCGTTGCGCTTCGGTGACAAGCTCAAGGTGCGTGTCGTGGCCGTTGACCTCCTCAAAAAGCAGATGGACTTCGAATGGATAAAAGAGTAACGCGCAGCATTCTCTTCGCGCTCCTTTTCGTGTGGCAGCTGCCCCAGAATCTGGTGGCATTGGCCATAATGCCCTTTCTGGGCAAGTTGCGGAAGGTGGCGTACCGCAATTACTGTATCGGTCTGGCCGGCAAACGTTTCCCGGAGAGGGCCGGCGGCATCTCCTTGGGCAACTTCGCCTTCTTCCACCCCGACACGGCCCACGACGAGTTCACCATCCGCCACGAGATGGACGGGCACACCGTCGATTCCAAGATTTTCGGTCCCCTGTACCTCCTCGTCATCGGCCTCCCCTCCATATTACATATAATATTTATGAAGAAAGGGGGCCGCTACTACGATTTCTACACCGAGCGCTGGGCCAACAAACACGCGGGAATCTTTAAGAATTGAGAGTGGAGAATGGAGAGTTGAGAATGGAGAATGGAGAATGGAGAATGGA
>JAFPXF010000052.1 GCA_017394765.1 Bacteroidales bacterium
CGGCACCTACACCGACATCTACGCCTTGCTGCGTCTGCTCTTCTCGCGCATCGGGCAACCCTTCGTGGGCTACTCCGACGCCTTCTCGTTCAACCACCCCTCGGGCAGCTGTCCGCGCTGCGGCGGACTGGGCGAGATCCGCGAGCTGGACATCCACAAGCTGGTGGATTTCGACAAGTCGCTCAACGACGAGGACACCATCCACTACATCGCCTTCGGCAAGGGTGGCTGGCGCTGGATACGCTACGCCCACAGCGGCCTCTTCGACCTCGACAAGAAGATCAAGGACTACACGCCCGAGGAGCTCGATCTCTTCCTCAACTCGCCGCAGATCAAGCTGAAGAACCCGCCGTCTAACTGGCCTAAGACCGCTAAGTACGAAGGCCTCATCCCGCGCATGTACCGCAGCATCATCAACTCGGAGGAGGGACTGCTCCACGCCGCCGTGCTCAACCCGATGCTGACAATGGGCACCTGTCCCGACTGCGGCGGCACGCGCCTCAACGAGAAGATACGCTCCTGCAAGATTTACCTCACCCCCGGCCCCTCTCCCAAAGGCGAGGGGAGCGGACTCAATATCGCAGAGGTGACGGCGATGAGCATCAGCGACTGCCGCCAATGGATGGAAAACATCGACAATCCGCTGGCGGAGGACATCAAGCGGGCGACCACCGAGCGGCTGGCGGCGTTGGAGGAGATCGGACTCGGCTACCTCACCCTTGACCGCGCCATCGGCACCCTCTCCGGCGGCGAGGCCCAGCGTTGCAAGATCGCCAAATACATCAACTCACCACTATCCGACGTGATGTACATCCTCGACGAGCCCAGTGTGGGGCTTCATAACCACGATATCCTGCTGATGCAGAAGTCGGTGCAGAAGCTCAAGAACCACGGCAACACGGTCATCCTCGTGGAGCACCACAAGGAAATCATCAAAATCGCCGACCATATCGTCGATATGGGTCCCGGCGCCGGTATGAAGGGCGGCGAAATCGTCTTTGAAGGCACATACGAGGAACTGATGCACAGTCAGACGCTTACGGGTACGATGCTCAGCGCGACGAGTGCCATCAAAGAGCAGGTGCGCACGCCCAAGGATTTCTTCCTGTTGGAGAACGCCCATCTGCACAACCTGAAGAATGTTTCCGTCAAGCTGCCGTTGGGCGTGATGTGCGGCATCGCGGGCGTGGCGGGCTCGGGCAAGAGTTCGCTGATGGAATGTTTCCGGAACGCCTATCCGCACCCCGTAGGGGCGAATAATGATTCGCCCGAACAACCCGTTCAATCCCTACAATCCCATCAAGACATCGTCTACATCAGCCAGAAGAGCATCGGCATCAGTCTGCGCAGCACCCCGGCCACCTATTTGGACGTCGCCGAAGACATCCGCAAGCTCTTCGCCAAGACCAACAAGACCAAGGCCGATCTCTTCTCCTTCAACGGCAAGGGCGGCTGTCCCGTCTGCCAGGGCAAGGGTGTCATCGTCAACGACATGGCTTTCATGGATGCCATCGAGACCACCTGCGAGGCCTGCGGCGGATTGCGCTATTCGCCGGAAGTGCTCTCCTACAAGGTGAACGGCCTCAACATCGCCGAGGTGATGGACCTCACCGCCAACAAAGCCGCCGAGTTGTTTTCCGGAAGTGTGATTGCCGAGAAACTGGAGCCGTTGCGCAAGGTCGGCTTGGGCTATCTCCATCTGAACCAGTCACTCTCCACCCTCTCCGGCGGCGAGTTGCAGCGCATCAAACTGGCTTCCTACCTGCGCGATGCGGGCAAGATCTTCATCATGGACGAGCCCTCCGACGGTCTCCACGCGGGCGACATCCGCCGCATCCTGAACCTCTTCGACACGATGGTGGAGGCGGGCAACACCATCTTCCTCATCGAGCACAACATCGAGATGCTGAAGTCCTGCGACTGGCTCATCGAGCTCGGTCCCGGCGGCGGCGCGATGGGCGGCGACATCATCTTCGAGGGAACGCCCAAGGCGATGGCGGAGGATACGGGGTCTGTTACGGGGCCCTACTTGAGGGTTAATTAGGAAGTTAGCGTGACTGATGAAAAACAATCCGCAATTGAAAAAAAGTATTTTTGTAAGTTCAAAGGAGAGAAAGATTATGGAGCTGAAAAAAAACAAACCAGAAGAGTATCTTTTTTGAAGAAGTTATCCTTCAAATTAATAGACCTTGAAGAATATCTTTTTATCATTACCATCACCTGCTGCCTGTTGACAGCGTGTGGCACACGTAGCAACTGTGACTACGACCATCCTGAGCCAACCTACATGGATACGGTTGCGGGTATATCCTTGCAAAACATCCATTCAATCAGTTTTCATGTCGCACCCCTGTCGTGCGGATGGGTTGTATCGTTTGCGAATGGTGAAATAGGGTTTGCCTCTTACGACAAAATCAAGCGTTGGCGGTTTCGGAACCGCACAGACACCATTGATGCATACCCTTTGACCGGCCAAAGCAGCGCATTTCTTGATCGTTATGGTATTGCAGAATACCAGTTGGCTCAAATAATGGACTTTTGTAGAAACAATCACATACCTCTCCTTTGTGGTCCAACCGTTCTTCGATGGGAAAAAGAATATGCCTCTGCCATCTATGAATACAGTGATGACACCCTGCACGAAGAGCTATTGCTTTTTGGCACTATATGCGATTCGATACGTTTCAAATATAACATAGAGACAAAAGAATACTGTACAGGCAAATCCGGTTATGCCCATCTGTCTGACTGTACTTCATCTTATTTGGAGTACCTCCAGGATAAGGGCTTCCGTGTAACCATTCGTTTTTCAGCAGACACTCTCCAATGCCTAAGTGTCTGTAGCGGCAGCGAATCCGATAATCTTCACAACCCCCATCTTAACTCTTTTCAACCTATGGCGAAAAAATAATAACGACTTTCTCGGAGGCAAATCTGAGATTCTGCATTGCAAGCTTTCAGGCTATATCTGTAAATAGACAGTTTCTTTACTGCTTTTTATATAGACATTTCCCCTTTCTGTAATCATTAGGGGACAATCTTTTCATGCGATCAAACGCTGATTTATACTCCTCCACATTCCACTCCCATGCCTCTTGCATCACATAGTTTTTATCATATAGAATCCAAATTAATCTATCCCATTCATAATTCGTTGCCTTTGGAACCATTGTTACAATACTGCCTGGTTTGCCACTTGGTCGATTGCCCTTTACCTGATACCGAATATTCTTAAAAACGAAATCCGATCCTTTATTAACGGCCGTTTTATCTTTCATATATTCAGAATATTCTTTTTCTGACATCCCAACTAACATCGCCGCATCATATTCTGAGACCGTACTTGTGATAGATGGAGAAACCCCAAATTTCGCTTGCCATTTCAAAGCAATCTCAACAAGCTCGTTTCTTAAAAAAACATGAAAGTCGACATTCTCTTTGATGACACCTGATTGTTCAAATAACTTGGCCTTTAATTCGTCCATCAGAAAACTGTAAACATAGCCTGACGACTGGAAGAAAAGGCCGGTGTTGGGGTCGCCAAGTTTCTCGAAAAGGCGGGAGGTGTAAACGGCATCGAAAGCCTGCTGCATCGTGAGTCCTCGCTCTTCCATAAGGCGGGCAATCATGTCCTTCACGATCTCCTCTTTCATAATTTGAAATTCTGCTTGGGTGACGTTCATAACTTGATAAGTTTGTCCACTGCCTGCTGCGTGCAGAAAGCATATTGGAAAGTGATACCTTTGATGTATTGAATACGGCGCAAGAACTCGTCGAAGGTGATGTAGCCTTGCTTGAAGCGGGTGATTTGTGCGCCGATACGGTCGTTAGCAATGGGACCGTAAACGATATCATAGTCATGGAGTGTGAGACCTTGTGGCTCGGCGCGGTGGTCATAAACAAAGTGCGCCCAATCCTCCGTGTAGCCCTCAAAACGTTTATATCGGAACTGTGAGAAGAGTCTCTCGTCAAAATCATAGACGTTTACAACAGGGACAGTTTCTTCGAACTCGGCACGAAACTGTGCCAACTCAAGGGCCTGCTGACGGTCGTCAGAGAGATAAAAAGCACGGCCAAAATCCTTGTTAGGTCTCGAAAGAGTAAGGTCAATATGTTGGATATCAATGGTGGAACCATGGTATAGTCTCATAGTGTACCCCCTTTCTTCTGGCAGTAGGCTTGAAGGGTTTGAATATTCTCATCAAGCGACAAGGTGTGCATGATGCCATAGTGCTTGTCGCACATTGCGAGGGCACCGTAGCGGCTGAGGTAGCGGTAGGCCTCGGCTTCGGAGACGTTACTCCGTGTAGCGAAACCTGCCACCAAAAGCACAAGGTATTCTATTTTGTCCAGTATTGTCGATGACATAAGCTAAAGTTTCTACCGTCATTAATTCGATTTGCAAAAGTACAAACTTTTTTGAAACCACCCCACTTTTTCTGTTCCGCGTTTTTTTGTGGATGATTCTCGTTGTCTCGCATGCGTATCCACAACAGTTGTTTTTGCAGACTTTCGGGCTATATCTCAACAAAAAATCGAGTTATAGCCCGAAAGTCTGCATTTTTATTTTGTTGTGATTTGATATTTTTTGTCCAAAGAAATTGAAAAACTAGTACTTTTGCCGTACGAATTCAAAAAGTGAAATGAGCACACAAAAAACCGAACTTATCCGTACCTCGCAGAGTTGGGATGGTGCGGAACTTCCTGATTACCTGCAAGGCAGACCCGAATTAGTGGTCAAGTAATACGTCTTTCCCGTCGGGGAGAAGCTGGACTGGCATCACCATCCCGTGATGAACTACGGCGTGCTGGTGCAGGGCGAACTGACCATCATCGACCAGGACGGCAGAACGAAGGTCGTACACGAGGGGGAAGCCGTCGTCGAGATGGTCGGAACCGTCCACCATGGCGAGAACCGAGGCTCCGTGCCCGCCGTCCTCTACATGTTCTATCTCTCGCAGGAAGGCCTCCCGCTGTCCGTGCCGTACCCGGAGATGGAAGGGTAGGGACACGCCGAGGCACGTCTCTACAAAGCATTTCATTTGTCCGTGTATATTCGAAATTTGTGTATTTTTGCAGAAGAAAATCCATATTTGTAAATAGAAATCTATCAAAATGAGAAACATCCCCTTTATCGTCATCGCCGCTTTGGTGCTCGCCTCCTGCGGTCAGAACAACAAGAACAACCAACCCCAGCCTTCTGAAGAGGCCGCGACCGTCTATCTGACCCGTGACATCAGTCCCGAGGCGTTGGTGAAAATCTACAAAGCGCTGGGCGTGGAAGCCAAGGGCCGCGTGGCCGTGAAAATCTCCACCGGCGAGGGCAGCAACCCCAACTACCTGAAACCCGAGCTCATCAAAGACC
>JAFPXF010000053.1 GCA_017394765.1 Bacteroidales bacterium
CAATTGTTCGTCCGAGAGCTGGCCGGCGATGTCCAGCACTTCCTTGAAGAAGCCGCGCTGCGTGGTTTGCGATGCGGTCTTCGGGTTCTTGTGGGACTGGGCGAGGCCACGCATGTAGCTGATGCCGTTCCACGAGGCACCGATGACGGTGCCGACTTTGCCTCTGAATCCTCCGAGGATTCCTTGCTTGATTTTACCCATGATTTTAAGTTTTTAGGGGTTAATAAATAGGTTAATTGTAGGCCGCCGCCGGACATGGGTAGAGAAGCAGATCATAATCTTTATATTGTTTTTCCTCTGCGGCTCAATAACCTATTTGGGCTGCGGCTCGGCAAAAATATAATGAAAAGTGGATAAAAACGGAAATAAGCGGGTTTGTGCGCTTACTTGCGCTTTCTCACTGGCTTTCAGGTAGAAAAACAGGCCTATTTTTGCCGCGACAACTTAAAACAATAAGATTATGAAGAAATTTTTGATGGTGGCGGCTGCTCTCCTTATGCTTTCCTGCAGCTGCCGGAACGAAGTGACGGAAAGCAGGTCGAGCCGCGCAGCGGCGAGCGTTACAGGATGCTTTTCAGGAAGAGACACCATCGGTGTCGTTTTGAACGTGATCCGCGTCATCGATGGCGACACGTTTGAGGGACATCTGGACAATGGCGGCAATCCCGGTGTCAATCCGTGGATGCTGCAGCTCACGAAGATTGTGGTCCGCATCAGCGGCATCGATGCGCCTGAGCGCGGACAATGGTACGGGGATGTGGCCACGTTGCATCTGCAGTGGCTCATCAGCGGGAAGGCCGTAGGCCTGAAGCTGAAGCAAAAGGACTCTTACGGGCGATGGATTGCGACGGTCTATTTGAACGGCGCAGACATCAGTGAGGAGATGCTGAAGGAGGGTTTAGCCTGGCACTACAAAGAGCATGACAGCAATCCTCACTATGCACGTCTGGAGATGGTAGCGAAACAAGCCGGATTAGGCTTGTGGAGCGATGACAGAGCGGTGCCGCCTTGGGAATGGCGCAAGATGGATAAGTACGAGCGCGATGCGTACAGATAAGGAGGTGCAAGATGGAACTGTCAAAGTTATCGATGGAACGGCTGGAGGGCGTGGATGAGCGTCTGAAGGCCATCGTGATTGAGTGTGCTGCTCGATGCCTCTTCCCTTTTAACGTGTCTGAAGGGCTGCGCACCGTCGAGAAGCAGCGCGAATATGTGAGGCAGGGCAAGTCCAGGACAATGAACAGCAAGCACCTCACAGGAAGAGCCGTTGACCTGTACCCGCTGACGATGAATCGGAAGCAGGTTGACTGGTCCAGGTTCGAGGAGCTGGCAGACCTGATGTTTCAGGTGGCCAGCGAACAGGGTACCGAAATCGTCTGGGGTGGCCATTGGAAGACGTTCGTCGACAAGTGCCACTTCCAGCTTAGGGATTGAGGATGCCCCATAAATTAATTAAGTATCATTTTTTTCATTTTGTTACTGGAAGCTCCCACATTTTTTTTTGCGGGAGCTTCCTTTTCTTCTCTCTGAAAGAATGAGACGATTGCGCTTTGGGTCGTCAACGAGGTGGTTAAAAAGCAAGTACCCTAACGGCAAACGGAGACCCGCATTTGTCGGGGCGTAGTTTATTTAGGGGCTTGGCTTTTTTAAGCACCGTACCCGCAGGAGGACACAATTCCGCGACTTGGGCAAAGGCTTGGGTTGCGGAATTTTAAATCCAAGTTTCCTCCAGAATAGCGCCTCTGATACCGATGACAATCTTCTTGACGGGCACTTTACGTGAGGCCTGCTCGACAGCCATCTTGGCTAATTGTAGCAGTCCGCCGCAGCAGGGCACTTCCATGATTACCACTGTAAGTGTGTTGATCTTGGCATCGTCAATCATCTGACGGAGTTTGTCCACATACGACTCTTTGTTGCTGTCGAGCTTCGGGCAGGCGATGGCCAAACGACGACCGTGCAGCAACTTCTGATGGAACACGGCGTTGGCATAGGCCGTGCAGTCGGCGGCAAGAAGCACGTCGGCACCATGAAACACTTCGGCCTGCGGGTTGAGCGATGCAGTTGCACTGGCCAGTGCGTGAGCTGTGAGGGCATCTCTGCGGCACTTGCTACGGCTACCGGGGCATCGAACACCTGTTGTGCCGATCCAGGACAACCGCCACCATGCAGCACATTCATGGGATTGAAAGGGATGTTGTGTTCCTTCAGGTACTGCACTCCTTGTTGGAATAGCTGTTTCTCTCCATGGTCGTGCAGATGGCGGAGGTGCGCCTCGATGACCTTGGTGCCTTGCGGCACAAGTCGCTCCATGGTGGCCACCTCGTCGTAGTGTTCCGCCTCGCGTTGTTCGATGCTGATGGCACCCGTTGGGCAGTCGCCGATGCAGGCACCCAGTCCGTCGCAATACAGTTCGCTGACCAGATGAGCCTTGCCGTCGATCAGTTGCAGGGCACCTTCGTGGCAGCCCTTGGTGCATTGGCCGCAGCCGTTGCACAGTTCCTCGTTGATGGTGATGATGTCTCTTTTCATGACAATTGTGTTTTTTAATGTCGATGCAAAGAAAGGAAGGTTTTGTAAGAGACGACGTAACAAATGTTACACAGCGCGTTTTTTTCTCTAACTCCTAAGCACGATTCCCTTTTCCGTCCGCTCCAGAAGGCCTTCATCCTGAAGGTCAGCAATGAGGCGGCTGAGCGAAGGTCGGGCCACACCGAGCATCTCGGCGGCCTCGGCCACGTTGGTGATGGCTCCGTGCTGGCGGATATAATCCAACACGCGGTCGCGGAGGCTCTTCACGGCGAAGCTCCTCACCTTGTTGCTAAGAAAGTGGCTGCGGTCGGAAAGGATTTCGAGGAACTGCTTCAAAACCTCTGGGTGTACCGTCATAAACTTGAAGAACGCCTCGTGGTGGATGTACCACACCACACCGTCGGTCGTCATCGAAACCTCCACAGGAATCGTGTGGTTTTTAGCGAAAAGGAATGCAGGTGCCAGGATCATCGGTGCCTGCATTTTTTCTATCACTACCTCCTTCCCGCTTTGTGCACCCATGCGCGACTCGACGGTGCCCTCGGCAAGCAGCATCAGCCAATCGCAGGTGTCGCCCACGCTGACGACCCTATCGCCAGTCTTGTATTCCTTGCGGCGATAAGGCAGGGAAAGCAGTTCTTGCAGCATTTCCTCGGAACAAGAGGAAAACAATTCGAATCGTTGAAGCTCTTTGGTCATAACGGTGAGATTATTTGCCTGCAAAGGTAGTCAAAAAAGAAGAATGGTTTTGAGAAAAAACCGCAATTCAGGCGAAGGTTTGGGTTGCGGAATTTTTTGTAGTTTTGCGACGTGGAACTCAACGAGCGAAATATCATCATCGACGACAACCTCAACCGCATTGCGGAGGCGGGAATGGAGAACTACATCACCCATGCCTACTGCTCGGCGGGCGAGTGCGAGGTGTGGTACGGGGGCAGCCAGCTGCATTTTCGCAAGGGCGACTGCATGATTGTGGTGGCCAACCGGCAGGTGACGCGCCTGAATCCCTCGGCGGACTTCCATGTGAGCGTCGTCTATGTGGACCTCGACTTCATCAACGTCTGCGCCACACATTCCAACTACGGCACGCGCGGCGGCATGTCGCTCTACATCGACCCCATCATGCACCTCAACGAGGAGGAACAGCGGCTGTGCGAGCGCGACTTCGAGGAGGTGTTCCGCCGCATGAGGCATCCTCACCGCTATTTCCACGGCGACGAGATGGTGGCTGTGTTGCAGACGCTCTTCATCGACTTCTTCGAGTTCCATTCACGCATCTACGGCGAGGCTGACCTTTCGGGGCAGACTTCGGCGGTGATGGACCGTTTCGTAGCCATGCTGGAGCGTGGCGACTACCGCGAGCACCGCGATGTGGCGTGGTACGCCGGCGAGCTGTGCGTCACGCCCAAGTACCTCTCGGAAATCTGCAAGCGCGTGAGCGGTCAGTCGGCCAACTACTGGATCAACCGCTACGCCGCCATGGAGCTATCGCACCTGCTCAAAGACCGCAGCCTCACACTCAGCGACATCGCCGACCGCTTCAACTTCGCCTCGCTGTCGCATTTCTCGCGCTATGTGCAGAACAACCTTGGGGCTTCGCCGAGCTCGTTTAGGGAATAGCCATCGCAGTAAAACCGCAAAATTTGAAACTTTTCCCGAAAAATCCATAACAGCCATGATGAATTATGGTTGTAGTTTTGCATCGTCAAACAGTTAGAAATCATAAAACATCACCACTATGCAAAACATCAAACTATACAACGGCGTTGAGATGCCAGTTTTAGGTTACGGAGTGTTCCAAGTGCCGCCGCAAGAGGCGGAGCGTTGCGTGAGCGACGCTTTGAGTGTGGGCTATCGCCTCATCGATACCGCACAGGCTTATTTCAATGAGGAAGGCGTTGGCGAGGCTATCGCCAAGTCGGGCGTCATGCGCGAGGACATCTTTCTGGTCACCAAGGTGTGGATCAGCAACAACGGTGAGGAGAAAGCCGCCCGCAGCATCGACGAGAGCCTGCGCAAGCTGAAGACCGACTATATCGACCTGCTACTCATCCACCAGGCCTACGGCGACGTGTTCGGCACCTGGCGTGCGATGGAGGACGCTTACCGCGACGGCAAGCTCCGTGCCATCGGCGTGAGCAACTTCCAAGCCGCGCGTTTCTTCGACTTCGCCCACTATGTGGACATGAAGCCTATGGTGAACCAGCTGCAGTGCAATGCGATGATCCAACAGCGCGGCATCGAGCCTGAACTGGAGGCCTTCGGCACCAAGATGATGGCATGGGGACCGCTCGGCGGCCAAGGCGTTGACGGCATCATCAAGAGCGAGCTATTAAGCGGCATCGGCGCCAAGTACGGCAAGACGGCCTCGCAGGTGGCCCTCCGCTGGCTCACCCAACGCAGCATAGTGGCCATCCCGAAATCAATCCACAAGGAGCGTATGATCCAGAACCTCGACATCTTCGACTTCACTCTCACCGAGGACGACATGGCGCAAATCGCCACCATGAACCAGATGGACACCGGCAACATCAACTTCAGCGACCCGCAGTTTGTGAAATATTTGATTGAAAATTATGGATAAAACAATCATGCAAGAAACAATAGTTGACCCCCGCAAGATTTCCCCAGAGGAACATGCCGAGGGCGTGCGCCAGGCACAGACTCTTTTCAAGTTGAACCACACGATGCCTTACACCGATGAATACAACGCCTTGGTGAAAGACCTCTTTCGTGACAACCTCAGTGAAGGCGACTGGATCATGCCCGGCCTCACCGGTGTCTGTTTCGACAAAGTGAAAATCGGCCGCAACGTGATGATCATGAACAACTGCCTGATGATGGGTCGCGGTGGCATTACCATCGACGATGGCGCCATGGTGGCCGCCAATGCGCAGCTCATCTCCAATAACCACGATCTCTACGACCGCCAAATCCTCATCTGCAAACCTGTGCACATCTGCAAGAACGTCTGGATTGGCGCAGGAGCCACCATCCTGCCTGGTGTCACCGTGGGCGAGAATGCCGTGGTGGCCGCTGGTGCCGTCGTCACAAAGGATGTGGCACCCAACACTATCGTGGGCGGCAATCCCGCGAAGTTCATCAAAAACATTGATTAAATCCCTTGAACTCTTGAACCTTTAAACCCTTTACAACATGATTTTCGACAGAAACGAAAAGAAACAAGTAGTGGCACTGTTGGGTGCCTGCAGTATGGGAACAGCCATTGTGCGTCGCATAGCGGCAGGCAAGAAGATCCTGTTGGGCGACATCAGCGAGAAGGCCTTGGAACGCATCGGCGATGACTTCCGTCGCAGCGGGTATGATGTGGAGACCTGCGTGGTGAACGCTCTGGAGAAGGAGAGCATAGAGGCTTTTGCCAAGAAGGCAGCTGAACTCGGTCCCGTGATGTACTTCATCGACACGGCAGGTGCATCGCCCAATCAGGCCTCGCCAGAGCATATCGTCAACCTCGACATGGTGGGTACGGGTTATGCCGTCGATGCCTTCGGCAATGTGATGGCAGAGGGCGGCGCAGGACTGATCATTTCGAGTCAGGCGGCTTATATGTACCCCGTCCCCAACGAGGATGAGCTTCAGATTGTGAACGCCACCACCGAGCAACTCTCGGAGCTGCCCATCGTCAAGAATGTTGCCATGCAGAACAGTGGCTTCGCCTATATGATTGCCAAGCGGGTGAACCACCTGCAGGCGCAACGTGCGGCAGCCACCACGTGGCGCGAGCGTCGTGCCCGCATCAACACCATCTCGCCAGGCATCATCGTAACGCCTTTGGCTTACGATGAGTTCAATGCCAATGGTGCAGGCTATCAGGCCATGATTGATGCCAGTGCAGCCAGACGCGTGGCTACCAGCGATGAGATTGCCGATGCCGCTGCGTTCCTCTTGGGCGAACACGCCTCGTTCATCAACGGCATCGACCTGCTTATCGATGGCGGCGTCATTGCCTCCATCCGCACGGGAATGTTCAAACTACAAGGTTAAAAAGGAAAGAATATGAAAGCAAAAAACATTATCATGGCAGCCCTTGCCTTACTAATGGCCACCGGCTGCAACGGACAAAGCAAACAAGAAGTCAAACAATCAAACAATAAAGCAATGAGCAAATCAATCGTCATTTTCTTCTCCCATGCGGGCGACAACTACAGCGTGGGTAATATCGAAGTCGGCAACACCAAGATTGTGGCCGACTATATCAGCGAAATCGCGGGTGCTGAACAGTTTGAAATCGTCACCCACAAGTACGACGGCATGGCCTACACGCCGCTCATCAACCTTGCCAAAGAGGAAGCCAACAAAGGCGAGCTGCCGCCTTACGAGGGCAACGCTCCCGACCTCTCGCAGTACGACACCGTTTTCATCGGTGGCCCCGTGTGGTGGGGCACCTATCCGCAGGTGATGTTCACGCTGTTCAAGGACATCAACCTCGACGGTAAGACCGTTATCCCCTTCACCACCCACGAAGGCAGCGGCTTGGCCTCTTGCGTTAGCGATGTGAAAAAGGCTTTCCCGAAAGCCAACGTCACCCAAGGCTTTAGCATCTATGGCCACGAAGTGCGTAGCGGAAGAGTCAAGGTGGAGAAATGGCTGAAGGGATTGGGATTTTGAAAACAATAAAAAAACAATACGATGAAGAAGTTAGCATTATTTGCATTGGCCGCACTAATATTGTCGGCCTGCAACCAACAAGAAAACCATCAGGACAACACCAATCAAAACACACCTCAAATGAAAACAGAAACGACTATTAACGATGTGGCTGGCCGCACGAACTTCGGCTCTAATCATGCCCTCGTGACTACACCCCAGCCTTGCGTGATGATTGCCACTTGGGACAAAGACCACAACCCCGACGTGATGATGGCCGCTTGGGCCGGACAACTGGATTATAACCAGATTGTCATCAGCCTCAGCAAACATAAGACCACCGACAATCTTGAACTGACTGGTGCTTTCACCGTCAGCTTTGCCGACGAGCGCACCGTAGACGAGTCAGATTATTTCGGCCTCGTCAGTGCCAACGATGTGCCCGACAAGGTAGCCCGCACTGGCTTTACCTTCATCCCCAGTCCCAACGTGGACGCGCCCATCATCAACGAGTATCCGCTCACATTAGAGTGCCGTGTGGTGAGCTTTGAGGAAGGCATGTTGATTGGCGAAGTAATCAACCAAAGCGCCGACGAGAGCATCCTCACCGATGGCAAGGTTGACCTCGCCAAACTCAAGCCCATCGTTTTCGATGCCTCCGCTATGTGCTACCGTTCCATCGGCGACAGCGTCGGCCAAGCCTGGGGCAGCGGGAAAAAATATCTATAAGAATCAAAACATCGAATCAATGAAACGAATTATCATAGCATTGCTATTATCAACATCATTATCAGTTATGGCGCAGAAAGAAACTCTCAACCCCTGGGGACTGGTCTATGACGGTGCCCTGACGGAGAACATTGCGGGCGAAGTGAACATCCACCCCGTAACTTACATGGTAGACGGCATCAGCGTGGCCGCCAACGTCTATCTGCCCAAGGGCTACGGTCCCAGCAAGCAGTATCCCGCCGTGGTGGTGAGCCATCCCAACGGGGGCGTGAAGGAACAGGTGAGTGGCATGTTTGCCCAGAAACTTGCGGAAGCAGGTTACGTCACCATCGCCTGCGATGCCCGCTATCAGGGACAAAGCGGTGGCCTTCCCCGGGGCAACGACATCCCCTTCGTGCGCATGGGCGACATCCACGGCATGATTGACTATATCTCACAATTTCCCGGTGTTGACAAGGAGCGCATCGGTGCCCTCGGCATCTGCGGTGGTGGTGGTTATACCGTGGCCGTGGCACAAAGCGACAAGCGCATCAAAGCGGTGGCAGCGTTGAGCATGTTCAACACAGGCCGCGTGAGGCGCAACGGCTACTGCGACTCGCAGATAGCCACCATCCAGGAGCGACTCGCACAAGCCAGTGCTGCACGTCAGCAGGAAGCCGAGACGGGTATGACCGTCTATCCACCTAAGGCCAAGCCCATGATCGAGGAAGAAATTGCAAAACTACCGTTTGAACTCTACCGCGAAGGACAGTTCTATTATGTCACCTCAAAATATGCCCACGCCAACGATGGTGCCTCGGCTCCCATCAGTTGTCTGCTCGACCTGATGATGTGGGATGCCACCGACCGTATGGAATTCATCAACCAGCCTTTGTTGCTGATGGTCGGCGAAAAGGCCGACTCACACTACATGTCGGAAGAGGCCATGCAGAAAGCCACCGGCACTGACGACAAGGAACTGTTTGTCGTCCCTGGTGCATCGCACATCAAGACCTACTATGTACCCGAATATGTCGAACAGGAACGCGCCAAGTTGGTGGAGTTTTTCAACAGAAATCTTTAATAACACGCAATTAAATGAAGAAACACCTTATCATTGGAATGTTTGCTGCCGCGTTTGCTTTTGCGGCTTGCGGCAACAAAACCACTTCCACGGAAAGAGACATGAACACTTTGAGTTTTACCACCGAACAGGCGACCTTCATGTCGGCCATCGCCTGCAACGAGGCCAAAGCCGACTATGTTGCATTGGCTGAGGCCATCAACAATGGTTTGGATGCCGGCCTGACGGTCAGCCAAGTCAAGGAGGCCCTGAGCCAACTCTATGCCTATACTGGATTTCCGCGTTCCTTGAATGCTCTCGGCACCTTGCAGAAGGTGTTGGAGCAACGCCAAAACGAGGGCAAAACCACCGAGGAAGGCGTTGAGGCATCGCCACTTCCGAGCAACTACAATGCTTTGGCACAAGGCACCGAGGTTCAAACCGAGGTGAGCGGTCGCCCCTTTGACTTTGCCTTCTCCCCTGCCGAAGACTATTACCTGAAAGCCCACCTTTTCGGTGACATTTTCGCCCGCGACAACCTCACCCATGCCGACCGCGAACTCATCACCGTGAGTGCGTTGAGCGGGTTGGAGAATGTGATGCCACAGTTGCAGGCGCATGTGCGCGGTGCGTTGAATATGGGTGTCAGCGAAAAACAACTGCGCAGCATCCCTGTGGCTTTGAAAACCAATGGGTTGCAAGCCGAGGCCTTGCGCTGTGAGGCCGCCATCGCTGCCGCTGTGGATGGTAAGACGGATGTGGCGTGCGCCCAGTCGCCTTGGCCAATTGGTGAACTAAACACGGCATACGCCCAGTATTTCATCGGCAACAGCTATTTGGCTCCGATGGACGGAGGCATGGCCAACGTCACCTTCGAGCCCGGTTGCCGCAACAATTGGCATATCCATCATAACATGGTGCAGGTGTTGGTGTGCGTGAGCGGCAGAGGCTGGTATCAGGAATGGGGCAAGGAGCCTGTGGAGTTGAAGCCCGGCGTGATCATCGCCATCCCCGAAGGCGCGAAGCACTGGCATGGTGCCGCCAAAGACAGCTGGATGCAGCATCTCACCTATCATACCGACGTGAAAGGCAATCCAAGCAACGAATGGCTTGAGGCCGTAGATGATGAACAGTATAACAAACTATAAACGATGAAAACAAAAACTATCATTATCGCAGCATTCTCACTGCTTTTCGCCGTGAGCTGCGCAGGACAATCCAACAAATCGCAAACTACTGAAAACATGGAAAATACAACGACACCCGAACAGAAGGAATCGGTCGTTTACATGACCACAGAAATCACACCCGATGCACTCATCCGTGTTTACGAAGCCCTTGGCGTGAAAGCCGAAGGCCGCGTGGCCGTGAAGATCAGCACGGGCGAGTCACAACATTCGAACCATCTGAGGCCGGAGTTCATCAAGAGCTTTGTGCAGAGCGCCAACGGCACCATCGTGGAGTGCAACACGGCCTACGAAGGCAGCCGTAACAACACCGAGAAGCACAGACAAGCCATCGCAGAACGCGGCTACGGCGACATTGCCATGGTGGATATCATGGACGAGGATGGCGAGATGAAGCTTCCCGTGCGCGACACCACCTACATGAAATACAACATCGTGGGCGACCATTTGCAGAACTACGATTTCATGATCAACCTCGCACACTTCAAGGGTCACCAGATGGCTGGTTTCGGTGGTGTGCTGAAGAACCAGAGCATCGGCGTGGCCTCGTCGAACGGCAAGGCGTACATCCATTCTAACGGCCTGACTGAAGATGCTAACCACCTTTGGGAGAATATCCATCCCGAGAACCAGGACAAATTCATCGAGTGCATGGCCACCGCCGCCGCTGCCGTAGCCGACTATTTTGGCGACAAAATTATCTACATCGCCGTGATGAACAACATCTCCATCGACTGCGACTGCAACGGACATCCCGCCAAGCCCGAGCTGAAGGACATGGGCATCCTGGCCTCCACCGACCCTGTTGCGCTTGACCAGGCCTGCATCGACCAAGTGTATCGCCACCAAAACGTGGAAGGCGATGATGCCACTTCGCTCATCAACCGTATCGAAGACCGCCACGGTCTTCACATTCTCGAACACGCCGAGAAAATCGGATTGGGCTCGAGACAATACAAGATGGTGCATTTGCATTAAGCAATGGAGTTTTGCCGCATGAAAACGGGAAAACAAAACAAGTCTTCTTTCGGTCCGATACTCATCATTCTGGCGGGCATCTTCTGGGGCAGCATGGGCATTTTTGTCCGAAGGCTTGCCGAGTATGGTTTCACTCCCATCCAGATTGTTTGCATCCGTGTGGTGCTGGCGGCGTTGATATTTAGCGTGATACAGCTCGTCAAAGACCCCAAAGGATTCAGGATTTCCCTGCGCGACATCCCGCTCTTTCTCGGCCTTGGACTTGGCAGCATACTCTTCTTCACGGTGTGCTATTTTACGGCCATCTCGATGATGACGCTCTCCACAGCGGCTATTCTGCTTTATACCTCGCCTATCTGGATCATGCTGATGTCGCTGCTGTTCTTCCATGAGAAGCTGGCGGTGCGGAAAGTCCTCGCCCTTGCGCTTGCCTTTGGTGGGTGCGTGCTGGTATCCGGCATCTCGGGCGGAGGTCTGACCTTGACGGGGTTCCTTGTCGGTCTCGGCGCCGGTGTGGGTTACGGATTGTACAGCATTCTCGGCACCGTCGCTCTAAGGCGTTACTCGCCATACACCGTCACCACTTGGACATTTGTTATTGCGGCCATCGGCTCCATCCTGATGAGCCATCCGGCGGATATGGTTGCGAAATGCGCTGCCGCCCCGTCGCAGCTTGGTCTATGGGGCTTCGGTCTGTTGACGGCCTTGGTGACGGCAGTCATTCCATTCCTCGCTTACACGCTCGGCCTACGCAGCGTCGAAGCCAGCAAAGCAGGCATCCTTGCTACGGTGGAACCGATGGTGGCCACGCTGATTGGAGTTTTGGTGTTTTCCGAACCCTTGACCCTCATGTCGGGACTTGGTGTGCTGCTGATTCTGGCAGCGGTGGTGATTCTGAATGTTTCCAAGGAATAAACGAAGGCTGGGGTTGCGTATTTATTTGTACTTTTGTCGCAAAACTGAATCAATATGAAAGCATTACTCATCAACGGAAGTCCACACGTCAACGGTTGCACGGCGACTGCCTTGGGCATTGTGGCAAAGGAATTGGAAAAGAACGGCATTGAGGCCGAAATCGCCCATGTCGGCAATAAGAACATCCGTGGTTGCATCGCCTGCATCAAGTGTCAGCAGACGGGTCGTTGCGTGTTCAACGACATGGTGAACGAGCTGGCTCCGAAGTTCGAGGAGGCCGATGCCTTGGTTATTGGTTCGCCGGTGTATTACGCTGGAATGGCGGGCACGATGAATTCCTTCCTCGACCGCCTCTTCTTCAGCACACCATTCAGCAAGCGCATGAAGGTGGGTGCCGCCGTCAGTTCGGCGCGTCGTGCGGGCACCACCGCCACCTTCGACCAGTTGAACAAGTATTTCACCATCAGTGAGATGCCCGTTGCCTCGGGACGTTATTGGAACATGGTGCATGGTTATTCGATGGAAGATGTGATGCGCGACGAGGAAGGTGTTCAAAACCTCCGCATCCTTGCCCGCAACATTGCCTTCCTTGTCAAAGCCATCGCCGCCGAGAAGGAGAGGAACGGCCTGCCGGAGAAAGAAGAGATTGTGTTCACGAACTTTATCAGATAAAACTTGAATTCCGAACCATATATATGCAATGCCGAGACGATGGAGCGCGCCATCCGTGAGGTGGGCATCATCCCGTTTTTCAAGAGCGACATTCCAGGGTATTCCATCAAGGAACTGACGCTGCCAGAGTTTTGGTTCGACGGCGAAGAGGACACGCTCGGCCCATGGGACTGGAAGATCGACTGCCTCGAGAGCGGCGACATCGCTTACGGGAAATACCTCTGCGGGAGTAAGGCCGCCTTCGCGACGATGCCGTTCTACCGCGAGCTGATGAACCTTCGTCGTGCGACTACCCAACCCGACAAAGACGGACAAAAGATCATGGAATATCTTGCTCAGCGAGGCAGCATCACTATCAAGGAGGTGCGGGCCTTGTTAGGTGTAAAGAAAGGCGCCGCCGATGCCGCCATCGCGAAGCTGCAGCACCAATGTCGCGTCGTCACGGGTGTGATTGAGCGTGTATACCGTGGCCCCGAGCAGACCTACAACGGCTGGCAGGTCTCATACTTCTGCACGCCGGAGTCGCTGTTCGAAGACGCGCTCCAATCCAACCACACACCCGAGGAATCGCAGGAATTCTTGACAGACCACATCGCTAAGTTGTTCCCAGAGGCTACGCACAAGCAGCTATTGAAGGTGCTGAGGTGATTAAGGGAATCCGCGACTTGGGCGAAGACCTGGGTTGCGGTTTTTTTTTACGGTTCTCAAATTAAAACAATCCGCGACCCAAGCTGTGCTTAGGTCGCGGATGTGTTATTGAGGTTTTATCGCGCTTAATAAGCAGCGGTAAAACGCTCCTTGTGGTGGTTCTCCTGCTCCAATTCATCGACCATCGCCACGGCGTAGTCCTCGACGGAGATGAAGCTCTCGCCTTTCTCATCAAAGAGCATGTCGTCCTTGCCCAAACGATATTTGCCTGTGCGCACACCCGTGGTCATGTTGCCGAGGTTGCCTGCGGGTGAGAAGAAAACCCAGTCGATGTCGTTCTCTTTCATCAGGGTGTTGAGGTAGAACTCGCCAAGACTCTTCACACCGGGCAGCCATGCTTCTGGCAGCGTGCCGGTATCGACAAGGCGCACGCCCGGCTTTACAAACAAAGTGCCTGCACCTCCCACAATCAGCAGACGGCGCACACCCGCTTGCTTGGCACCCTCGACAATCTTCGGATAGTTCTCTAACGTGTCCTCATATTGGCGAGGATTGGCCCAACCCGGGTTGTAGGCACTGACAATGGCATCCTTGCCTTTGGCTATTTTGGCCAACTCTGCAGGATTGGTAGCATCGGCCACCACGTACTCAATCAGTGGATTCTTCACTTTGACGCTTTCCATGTTGCGCACGATGGCCGTCACCTTGTGACCGCGCATCACCAGTTCGTTCAAAAGGGCACTGCCCACGAAGCCTGTGGCTCCAATCAATACTACGTTTTTCATCTTTTAATGTATTTGTTTGATTATTTAGGTGTCGTTTGATGGGACAAAAGTAGTTACTTTCAGTAACCTACACAAGAAGGCACTGGAAAGTGACTTGGTTACAAAAAAGTTTGAATTACTTATTTTCAAGCATTTATGGAACAATAAAAAATATCTTTTTTTGAACACCAAGTTTCTTTCGGAAATTATTGTACTTTTGCGGCATGAGAAAGATAAACAAGCCCGTTGACCCCAACTATTTGGAATGTCCCATCCGCAACGTGATTGAGAAGTTTGGCGACAAATGGTCGCTTTTGGTATTGTATCACCTCGACGCGCACGGGACGATGCGGTTCAACAGCATCCATCGCGACATGGCCGACTGCTCGCAGAAGATGCTGTCGCAGACGCTCAAACGGTTAGAGCAATTGCACCTAATCAGCCGCAGACTCTATCCAGAGGTGCCGCCCCGCGTTGAGTATGCGCTTACGGAGACCGGCAAAAGCCTGATGCCCCACATCAAATCCCTTATCGACTGGGCGAAGGCACATTCCGCCGAAATGATGAGTCATTGAAAGCAACATCGAATTATGGAAAAAACAGACATCATAAAGAAAGCATTCGATTTCCTTCGCGAGAACAACGAGGGAGTGCTGGCAACGGACAGCGAGGGCAAGCCCTGCCTGCGGGCCTTCCAAATCATGAAACAAGAAGGTGAAACGCTCTACTTCGCCACCGCGCCGCAGAAAGAGGTGTACCGACAACTGCAAGGCAACCCCAATATCGAGTTTATGGTGCTGCATGGCAAGGTCAGTGTGCGCTGCTCGGGCACGGCTCTTTTCGACGTGGACGACGAGACCTGCCGCTGGATCTACGACAACAACCCCGTGCTGCCGCGACTTTACACCTCCTATGACAAGTTGGTGTACTTCCGGATGCCTGTTGAGCATCTGGAATACTTCGACCTGCGTTCCACGCCGCCCGAGGTGCTTCATTATGACAGCAATACCGACACGGTGGAAGGCGGTTTCGCCGGGGAACGGTTCGGTATATACAAAGCATAAACCATTCAAAGTCATGGAAAACATAAAAAAACTATTTGATACACTCCAATCCGCCGATACCGTCATAGTCGGTGCTGGTGCCGGTCTCTCGACGGCAGCGGGTTTCACCTATTCGGGAGAACGGTTCAAGAGGCATTTCGCCGATTTCATCGAAAAATACGGTTTCACCGACATGTATACAGCGGGCTTCTACAACTTCCCTACCCAAGAAGAGTTTTGGGCCTACTGGAGCCGCCATATCTATTTTAACCGCTATGTGCCCGCCCCGAAACCAGTCTATGGCAACCTGCTCAAACTCTTGAAAGGCAAGGACTATTTCGTCATCACCACCAATGTGGACCATCAGTTCCAGAAGGCAGGGTTTGACAAACAGCGGCTGTTTTACACCCAAGGCGACTATGGTCTGTTCCAATGCGCAAAGCCTTGTCACCAAAAGACCTACGACAACGAGGAGGTCGTCACACGGATGGTCGCCGAACAAGAGGATATGCGCATCCCTTTGGAACTGGTGCCGAAATGTCCTGTCTGTGGCGGCAAAATGGTTCCCAACCTGCGTTCGGATGCCACCTTTGTGCAAGACGAAGGCTGGCATGCTGCCGCGCAACGCTACCTCGACTTCGTGAACAGCTACCAAAAAGGCAAAGTCCTCTATTGGGACTTGGGCATCGGTGCCAACACCCCGACCATCATCAAACTGCCGTTCATGCAGATGACCTACAAGAATCCCGAGGCGACCTACGCCACCGTCAACCTCGGCGAGGCATTCACCGTGGAACAGATTCAGGACCGTTCCATCGTGATTGATGCGGATATTGCCGTTGTTTTGGAAGAAATGTTGAAATTATGAACCGTTTAGACACCTTAATCAAAACCCTCATTGACGAAGATCTGCAGTTTTCGGAACTTCAAATCCCGAATGACCTGCAAGGCAAACGCGACCTGTTCCGTGCCTTGCGCAATGTGCGTTGGCCAAAACCTATCAGCGAGGAGTTCCTACGTTTGCAGGACGAGGAATTGCAGGAGCAATTGAATGAAAAGGGCATTGTGGAATTGCCCGATGTGCCGATGCAGATTTGGCAAGGCGACATTACGCGCCTCAAGGTGGATGCCATCGTGAACGCGGCCAATAGCCAGATGTTAGGCTGCTTCCATCCTTTGCACAAATGCATTGACAACGCTATCCATTCGGCTGCGGGAGTGCAACTGCGCGAAGAATGTCATAAGTTGATGCTCCAGCAAGGCCATGAAGAGCCGACTGGCCAGGCCAAAATCACCAAGGCCTATAACCTGCCCTGCAAGTACGTCATTCATACGGTCGGCCCCATCATCCCCAACGGCATTCCAACGGATTTCCAAAAAGAACAACTGGCTTCATGTTATCGAAACATCATGGCTTGTGCCGATGAAAACGGCCTTGAAAGCGTCGCGTTCTGCTGCATCTCCACAGGTGAGTTCCGTTTCCCGAACGAATTGGCAGCGGAAATTGCCATCAAAACAGTAAAAGATTACCTATCGGCACATCCTTTTGTCAGTTTGAAGCACATTGTTTTCAATGTGTTCAAGGATGTGGATAAGGAAATCTATCAACGGCTTCTATGATTGAAGAAATCCGCAATTCAGGCGAAGGCTTGGGTTGCGGTTTTTTTTTGTTTCTTTGCAGCATCAAATACAGTAATACAATGAAAGCACACACCATAGCAATTATTGCGGCATCCCTTTTGTTTGCTGGCTGCAATAGAGGACCAACCGAAACTCAACAGGACAATGCCCACTTTGCCTATCAACTCGACTGGAACAATGCTGGGATTGATGTCAGCCTGACCCTCACCCATCCCGAGACGGACACGATGACCTTGTATTATTGCGACGACTCGTGGGGCGGGCAGAAAGACATCTTCACCTGTGTGAAGGACTTGCAGGCCGATGGCTGCACCGTACTTCCCGACAGTGCCCATTTTAAGATACAACTCGTTGATTTCAAAAAACGGCCCATACAACTGACCTATCGCATTGAGCAGTCGCTACCCGACACGGGTATCAACTGTCCTTCGGAAGTGTTCCGTCCCAACATGACAAACGACATGCTCTATGGGTTGGGGGTGCATTTCTTCTTCCTGCCCGACACTCAAGGCGAGATTTCCTATCCGATGCAGGTGCGCTGGGGTAACAAGCCCGATTTTCCAGTGTTCTGCCTCTACAATGCAGGCAAAGGCTTGGAGGATTACGAAGGCGAAACTGCTGGTTTTGTCAACACAGTCATTGTGGGCGACCGAGGGTTGCACATCGATACGGTCATTTATTCGAGGGTGACCAACTATGTAGTGACCGCTCCACGACAGTTAGCCGAATACAACGATGCCTCGTTGAAAGACTTCTTGCGTCTCTTTTACGCCTCGGCCTTGCGTTTCTGGGAGCAGACTCCCGACAGCCCCTATACGCTCATCGTCTATCCTTTTGCCAAGATACCTTTTGAGGTCACCGGGTTAGGGATGGATGGCGGCTTCTGCGCCCGCTATAGTGCCCAAGCCGACACCATCCTGAACCATGAGCGGGAACAGACCTTTGCCCACGAAATCGGGCACAACTGGATTGGCTTTGGTGGCGATTTCCAATGGTTTGGCGAGGGCTTCAACGACTTCCAGTCCATCTATCTCGTCACGGCATCGGGCTTGCAGGGGACGCAAAACTTCATCGACTTCTTCAATGATTATTTAGACAAACTCCAACGCAGCGAGATTCGAAATCTGCCCAATGCGGAGATTGAGGAGCATTTTTGGGAATTGGGCGACTACAGTTGGATACCCTATTGGCGCGGCTCAATCTATGCCTTGCGGTTGATGGGCATGATTGAAGCCCAGACGGGTACGGAACATGCTTTCAAGGACTTGATGATGGCCGTGAAGCCCTCGATGGACACGCTGACTTCGGATTTGTTCCTCGACATCGCCAGCCGGTTCGTTGACCAGCAGCTGCTCCATGCCGATTTTGAGCGATACATCCTCAATGCTGAGACGATGACCCTCGAAGGCGACCCGATGCCAACAGGCTGCGAAGTGCGCTACAAGGATGATGGCACGCCTTATTTGGTCATCACGGACAAAGAGAAGTTCGCTCGGCATTTCGTGCTGTGAAAGGACAATCCGCAACTCGGGCGAAGGCTTGGGTTGCGGATTTTTTTGTGTACTCGTTTGAGCAAATGCTATTCCTTCTTCTTTAACTGTGCTTTGATCAACTTCGGCATGTCGCTGTAGTGCAGCCCACCGACCATCGCCATCAGTGTCCGTTGCATGCAGGCGAAACAGGCCAGGAAAACGAAGGGACCGCACACGTAGTCGTACCACTCTCCAATATGATTGACAGCTAAGTACACAATGAGCGCAATAGCAATCGCGGCTTGAATCTCTGCCGTCACCATACCTGGGGTGTAGAACTTCTTCAGCCGGAAAATACGGATTCCGAAGATGTGGATAAAGCCTTCAAAGAGCGAGAAAGTCGCCATCGCTACCACAAACATCGGAATGGCATCACCGAAGAAGAACGGCACTACCGTCATTGTCAACAGAAACACTCCCGTTATCAAGCGGCTACCGCGTTTGGTTTCGTCATCAATGTTACGTTGCAGCATCTGTGAGATGAGGTTCAGGAATCCTCCAGGGTAACGACCTTCTTCCCACTCATGCAGAATGTAAATGAAAGACAACACGACGACAAATTTCTGAATAACAGTTAGTTCTGGCATACAAACCGCCGCCAGCACAATCAACAGCATGGCAATCACGGTGTAGATTTCCAGCGCATAGTGTTTCATGAATTTCCACATAATCACATCTATTGAATGGTTCAACTGAATTTGAGTGCAAAATAACGGCTTTCCTCGTACGTGCGAAAGAGTAAAAAGTAGGCATTATTGAGCAACTTTTACGTGAAAATGTGTATTATGATGCTTTTTTGTGGATTTAATAGGAGAATTTTGCATTTTTGCAGTGTTATTCAATATTGCATCAATATGGAAACGCAAGTTGGTTTGGAGTTATGCACGGCAGGAACAGCGGAGAAGATGACGGTCGGTGGGCGATGTGCCATCCGTCCAGGGATGATGATGATTCATTCGCCGGTGTTCCCGATGCTCGAATTGGGTCGCAGCGACGATTACGCTTCCGTCGTCCTGCACGATGACTTGGAAAACGTCTATGCCATCTTTTCACAAAACCTGTCGGCGGCGCAACAGGTCTTTGCCGTCACTCCGTATCTCCTTTTGGACGAAGAGCGGCAGACCTTCTTCGTACAGCGTGTCGAGCAAATCGAGGCCAAGGAACGGCAATTAAGTGAGTTGCGGCAGCCTGTGCGCCAAAAATTGTTGTCCACGACCATCGACCTGCTTAGGCAAGAGACCTTGTTGGAGTTTGCGTTCCTGTTCAGCGCTCAGCTGCAAGACACACAGCAGCCTCTTTCGCACAAACGGCAAATCCTAATGGCTTTTCTGCTTTCGCTCAACCAAGAGTACAAGCAACATCGCACGGTCAAATACTATGCTGACAAGCAAACAATTACGCCTCGCTATCTCGCCGACATCGTGAAGCAGGAAACGGGCTACACTCCTATGGAATGGATCAACATGGTCACCATCAATCACGCAAAGAACCTGCTCCGCCAGCCGAATGTCCTAATCAAACAGGTGGCCGACGAACTTGGCTTCCCCGAACAGTTCACCTTCCGTAAGTATTTCAAGCAGCACACAGGAATGTCGCCGAGAGCGTTTAGGGAAAGGAATTGAGTAATCCGTAGCTTGGGTTGCGGATTGTTTTTGTGGGCTTCAGTTTCTTGTTCCGCTGAATTTTATCGAACCCATCGCAGCGGTGAGGGTGCCTTCGATGGTGTCGCCAGTGCGGGTGCCGCGCACTTTGGCGTTCAGGCGGCGTAGCATTACCTTGGCGTTGATCTCGTAGGAGAAGCCTTCGGCGGTGGCGACTCCCTTCTCCACAATGTAGGTGCGACCCATGAAGTCCATCGTGCCGCTGAGCGTGGTGCCGTCCACCGCGAAGACTATCTTGCCGCGTTGCTTGCCCATGGGGGTGCCGATGAGCGCATCGTAGGTGCCAGCCAGCTGCGGGTCGGGTGCGCCGCTCTTGTCCAACCCTTTCTCGTCGGCAGCGGCATTGGCGGCCATGCGGGCGCGCATCTCGCGCGAGGCTTCGGCGGCATCGATGCCCAGAGCGGCCTCGCGGTCGGCAGCATCGAGGATGTAGTTGGCATAGAGGCTCTCCACCTCGTAGTGCATGCGTCCGCCGGCATCTAGGAGCACCTCACCGCCACGCGTCAGCGTCAGGTGGCCGTGGGCATAGTAGCGGCTGATGGTGGGATAGATGCCGCGCTTGTCGTAGAGTGCCTTGCCAGCCTCGTCCGCCACCTCGTAGTGGTTGTTGCAGGTGTATTCCTGCTCGCTCTGTAGCTCATAGACGGCCTTGAGGTCGCCGTTGCGGAACACATAACGCGACTTGTCGGGGAAAGGCTTGCCGCAGCCCTGCTCGGGACGGGTGCCATCGATGGTGATGTCCACGCCAGGGGTGCGCTCCTCGTTGCGGATGACCACGTTGCCGTCGGGGCCAATCACGGCGAAGACGGGATACTGCACAGCACCGGTCTCGCGTGTGCTCACAAAGTCGAAAATCAGCACGGTGTGGCCAGCCACCTGTTGGCGGCCCCAGAGCCAGCGGTTCCAGAACTCGTGGTTCTCGGCGGTGCCCCATTGGTGGTCGTGGTAGCCGATGCCTTCCACCTTGAGCGTCTTTCCGCCGCACACCACGGTGCCGGACACCTTGCCGCGCGGCACCGCGCAGAGCCACGTGAAGATGTCGCCGTTTTCGCGCTGGAAGAAAGCCGTGCCGGGACGGAACGAACGTGCTGTGCTGGAAAGCGTCAGGTCGATGGTCACGCCGCCTTCGGGATTTTCGATGTGCAGCACATAGTCCTGCAGGTCGCCACGGAAGTAGTTCGCGCCCATGCGCACGTCGCACTTGCCTTCGCCCAAAGCGACGTCAGAGGCATCCATCTGGATGACATCGGTCTCGCAGGTGCCGTCGGCAAACTGTACGTTGTAGAACACGAAGGGTTTATAGCCTGGCTGGGTTGAGCGCATCGTGGGCGGGTTGGTGGCGAAGTTCACGTTCACGGTGATGCCGTCTTCGGTTTCGGCATCGAAATACCACCATTCGACGTTGCCGGCAGTGTCGTCGTTGCGCCGTCCGTCTTCCCAGGGTTCTACCATTTCGGGGTTGATGCCCAAAGTCTTGAAATCTTCGGGCTTGTTCATGATTCGGATTGAGGGTTTTGTGTTCATATTGATAATGTTTTATTGATTGTTATTTATTTGTTTTTTCTTCGTCGATAAATGCGAATGCCTCCTCGGCGACGCGTTTGGGGCAGTCGAGCTCCATCAGGTGACGCTCGCCGGGGATGATCTTGAACTTGCAGCCGCGGGCCACATCCTTGATGTACATGTTGCTGTCGTAGTGGTCGTGGAAGACTATGTCTTCGCTGCCGAAGAGGAAATACACCGGCACATCCAGTTTGCGCATATCCGCCTCGCATTCCTCCAGGCTGTCCCACAGCAGCTGCGGCGACGAGGCGTATGTGCCAGCCGATGCATCCAGTTCCTTGGCGGCCTTCCCCAGACTCGCCAGCTCCAGCATCTTCTTGAAAACTCCGCTTTTCTTGCGCATCGCCTTCGACATCAAAGCCGGCGCACCTTTTTTCTCCAGCGTGTCGAACCACTCGTTGGCCGTCTGGGGTTTCAGGTGCGGAGCCATATAGAAGGAGCAGAAGTCAATGAGCATCTCGGGGTGATGACGCACCATCCACCAGCCGGGCACCACTCCGTGGCATTTGCCTAAATAGTGGAACTTCTTGATGCCCAATGCTCGAACGAGACCATACAGGTCCTCGCCCCAGGTGTTGCCCCAATGGGTGCCGCCTTCGGCATCGCGGCAGGGACTCTCACCGTTGATCTCCATCACGAAACCATACACGTGGTAGCGCTCGGCCAGATACTCCACCACTGGCATAAAAGTATGGAAATAGAAGGCACCCGTGACGAGTATCTCCTTGTTCTGTTCTCCGCGTTCGCAGTACACTACTTCACGCCCATTGGGTAGCATCACCGATTTGGCTTCTCCTTTTATTTTCCTGTTTTTCATTGTTCTATCATTTTATTGTTTGCAGTAATTTGATGATGCAAAATTACTACCGCTTTCACATCTGGCAAAGAGCAATGCGTGGGGATGATTGAGCAATTTGTACGATTCAATCTTTTTACGTAATATTGCCGTCTGAAAAAAGTGTCTGGGAAATGGAACAGAATATCGGTTTTTCTCTTTGCGTAGAAGGACATTCCGAGGTGTTGGCAGGCGGCAGGGTTTACCACATCGAACCTGGCACCCTGCTGCTGAAGATACCAGTGTTCAGCTATGTCGAGCTGTCGCGGAGCAATGACTATGAGGAGTGCGGCACGCAGGTCGAGGTGGAGCAGATGCAGCCGTTGTTGGCACAATACACCTCGCAGTTCGTGGCCGAAAACGGCCAGTTCTCGCTTGCCATCGGGCTTGACGAGGAGCAATGCACCCATTTTGTTCAAGCCATTGGGAGCGTTACCCCCATTGGCGAGGTGCCCGGGCATCTGCGTCCGTTGGCGGAGACCATCGCCTTGCGTCAGCGGCAGAACCTTGTGATGGAGGCGGTGCTGATTCTCCTTCAGCAGCCGGGCAACCAATGGCAACCGGGCAGGCAGGAGAAGCTGTTCGTGGATTTTATGCTGGCGCTGGCGCAGAACTATGTCCAGCACCGCGATGTGGCGTGGTATGCCGAAAGAGCACACCTTACCCAACGTCATTTTTCCTATAGCATCCGCAGCCATTCCGGCCACACGCCAATGGAGTGGATCATCATCATCACCATCGCCCATGCCAAGCGTCTCCTATCGCAACCTGACATACAGGTCAAGGAGGTGGCCGACCAGTTGGGCTTCCCCGAACAGTTCACCTTCCGAAAGTATTTCAAACAACACACAGGAATATCGCCAAAAGAGTTTAGGGAAAGGAATTAATTAATCCGCAACTCGGACGAAGGCTTGGGGGGCGGATTTTTCTATGGGGCGGTGGTCGGGGGTGACGGTGGCACGGCCTGTGCGTTGGGAAAAACCGATTGGGGGAAAAGCGCCTGCGGCCAAATCACGCGGGAGTTTCAGCAGAACGATAAACACTGCGCCCAAGAACTACGACTGCGATGAGAACGACTGCGCCCCGTCGCGCCAGGGAGCCCGACCCAGCCGACAGGACGCGCGGACAGAGGTACGAAGGAGCGCGGGCGGCTGTGCCTTTGCGGCGGCGCGTCCCGAAGAGGCAGGCACCAGCGGAAGCCTTGCGGGAAGAGGTGGCAACGATGAGGGCGCGAAACACGATGCGCTTTAGCGCTCCGACAAGGGAACCGCCGGGCGGGCGACCCAGCAGGGGCGCAAAACTAAAGGGGCGCGGCTGCACCCGACAAAAAGATGCGGCGGTACGACGCCCCGCTTAGGGGGTACGGGGGCGGCCAAGAAA
>JAFPXF010000054.1 GCA_017394765.1 Bacteroidales bacterium
CGACTTGCGCCGATTCTGTGCTGAGAAGGGGTTCTTATACGTCCGCAACGACGACACGGTGCGCGCCAAGCACGGCGAACCGCCCGTGGTGGTGAACTATTTCTACCACGAGGAAATCGTCCCCTCGGCCCGCAAGGAGCAGCTGCGGAAGACGCGGACGTGCTGCTGAAAAACAAGTAAAAACAACTAATATAATACCAACCAACATGAAAAATAGTAACCGTAATTTCAACCAGTCTCCGCCCCGGCGCCACCCACTGCGACCTATACGACGGCAGCGAGGGCAACTTCATCCCGTGGGACTCGCTGGCGGAGTTTTTTGGAAAGAATCTATAGATAAGTAACAGGTAAATCGGAATTGTTATGATTGTATTGATTGTTGTTGCCGCCATCCTTCTCATAATGGGAATAATCATCCTTATTGGCAAGGGAGACAATCTGATTGCCGGCTATAACACTGCCTCGAAAGAAGAGAGGTCGCAGTATAATATCAAACGCCTTCGGGGCTTGATTGGCGGCATCTTGCTCGTATTGGCCCCAATGATGTTACTTCTGCTTAGCGAAGAGTCGTTGGCCGCTACCTTTTCATTCGTGGTCCTCACTTTCGTTTTGTGTATCGTTGTGGTGATTCTCGCCAACACTTGGGCGAAAAAGAGGTAATGGCAAATTCCAATTTATCAACCACAACTTAAAGAAAAAAATATGAAGAAAGTAAAGATTACCGTCCTCAAAACGATGCTGAATGAGGACTTGGCAAAGGAATATGGCATCTGCGGACTGAAAGCGTGTCCGATGATGAAGGTAGGCGATGTGTTCTATGCCGACTATGCAAAGCCAGATGGTTTTTGCGATGAGGCATGGAAAGCCATCTATCAGTATGTGTTTGCCCTGGCTCACGGCGCAGACAAAGGACTGTTCTACTATGGCGATTGGATTAAAGAGCCCGGCGTGGCCGTTGTCAGTTGCAATGACGGCCTTCGTCCTGTGATAATGAAACTTGAAGCAACAGACGAAGAAGCCAAGATTGATTATTCACCAATAGAAAGATGATGAACAATATGGAACACAAAACCCTGAACAATGGACTGAAGATGCCGATGGTCGGCCTTGGGGTCTATAACATCCCCGAAAAAGAGACGCAAAGGGTGGTGGAAGACGCCTTGTCGGTGGGCTACCGCAGCATTGACACGGCCGCCATGTACGAAAACGAGAAAGGCGTAGGCGACGCGGTTCGGGCTTGCGGCGTTCCCCGCGAGGAGCTGTTCGTCACCACCAAAATCTGCGAGCCCTGCTATACGCGGGAGGAGACGCTACGCACAGTTGACCAGTCCATGCGGCAGATCGGATTGGACTATGTGGATCTGATGCTGCTCCACTGGCCCGTGGGAAACCCCACCGTCATGTGGCACACGCTCGAAGAACTCTATGCGCAAGGCATGTTCAAGGCCATCGGAGTGTCGAACTTCTATCCCAACACCTTCCCGATGATTGTGGAGGACGCCAAGGTCATGCCCGTCGTGAACCAATGCGAGGCCCATGTGCTCTACCAGCAGCGGAAAATGAGGGAATACCTGAAGCCTTACGATGTGGCTTTGGAGGCCTGGAGTCCGTTGGCAGAAGGCCGGAGCAGCATCTTCAAAGACAAGATTTTGATGAGTATAGGCGAAAAATACGGCAAGACTTCCGCCCAGATAGCCTTGAAATTCCTCGTCCAGAACGACATCATCATCATTCCCAAGACGACGCACAAGGAGAGGATGGTGGAGAACATCAGTCTCTTCGACTTCACGCTGACAGACGGCGACCTCGCCGAAATACAGCGGTTGGACACTGGCCACAATGTAACTGGCTGGCCGTCGGATGCGCTTGTATATGAGCCTGCGGTTGTTGGTTAGCCTTCGTGTTAACACGAAGTAGCAAACACGAAGTAACAAACATAAATTACCTAAAATGAAATACTACATCGTTGACGCTTTCACCGACCAGCCCTTCGGTGGGAACCCCGCCGGGGTGGTGCTCCTCGACGGGAACAGCTTCCCGAACGAGAGGCTGATGCTGCAAATCGCCGCCGAGCTGCGCTATTCGGAGACGGCCTTCGTGAGACAGGATTCCGAGAAAGAGTTCACCATCCGCTACTTCACCCCGATGGCCGAGGTGGAGCTGTGCGGACACGCCACCATCGCCTCGTTTGCCCTGATGCATCGGGTGCTCGGCATCACGGGCCGGTGCCTCTGTCACGCAAAAGCCGGTGACATCTCTGTCGAGGCCGGACCGCGGGTGTTGATGCAGATGACCCCGTCGGAAATCCTGAAAACCATCGAGGACACCGAGGAGGTCTATCGTGCGATTGGCATTTGCGACTACACTCCGGCGTTACCGGTGATGATTGTCTCGACCGGCTTGCCCGACTTCATGATTCAGGTCGGCGATGTTGAAACGCTCAACAGTCTTCCTCTTGACATGAACGCCATCAGCGCGGTGACGGAAAAACACAATGCCGTCAGCTTCCACGTCTTCGCTTTCGGCAACGACGGCCACACCGCCCACGTGCGCGATTTCGGGCCACTGTACGGTGTTCCCGAGGAGTCGGCCACCGGCACCGCCAACGCCTCCTTGACCCATTATCTCCAGCAGAACGGGTGCATCCCCCCGACGGGCGACTTCTCCTTCCTGCAAGGCGAGGCGATGGGACGCCCTTCGGTGGTCGCCACGCGCATCACTACTGACGGCACAATCTATGTGGGCGGCACCGCGGCGGTGGTGGCGGAGGGGGAATTGTTGACGGAATAACAAAAACGGTAATTCATCAAAAAAACAAGCAAATGGAAATCAAAGCAGTAAAATTCCGCAAAGAGGGTTTCTACACCCAACCCTTTGTCATGGGCGGCGAAGAAGGCCCCGACAAAACGGGCCAATGGGTAATTGACAAAAAAGACACTCAATAAATAACAACAATCGGAATTCATGAAAGAGGAATGTTTGATATGCAAGGCTCAGCTGGAATATCTGGAAGTCGATGAACTGATGGAGTGTGCCATCTGCCATAAAAAAGAGAATAGCAAGACTCGTTGCGTTAAAGGTCATTATGTCTGCAACGACTGCCATACCGCAGGGCTTGACACCATTGTTGGCCTTTGCCTCAAAGAGACATCGAAAGACCCCGTCCATATCATCAAGCAGATGATGGCCTTGCCGTTCTGTCATATACATGGCCCTGAGCATCATGTCATGGTAGGCGCTGCCTTGTTGACAGCCTACAAGAATGCAGGAGGGCAGATAGACCTTCAACCGGCACTCTCTGAAATGATGAATCGTGGAAAGAGTGTGCCTGGAGGGGCTTGTGGCTTCTGGGGGGCTTGCGGCGCAGGAATCAGTTCAGGAATGTTCATCTCTATCATCTCCAAATCCACACCATTGACAATGGAACCGTTTGCTTTGTCTCACAAGATGACGGCAAAGTCTTTGACTGAAATTGGCAATATCGGCGGGCCTCGCTGTTGTAAGCGCGATTCCTATCTGTCCATTTTGTCTGCCATAGACTTTGTCAAAGAGCATTTCGCTGTGGAAATGGAAAAGCCAATCGTGGTATGCGAGCACTCTAAACAGAACAATCAATGTGTTGGAAATCGCTGTCCCTTTTTTAAGAAGCAATAAAACAAATACCGATTTATGGATATGATAAAAAACCGACCTAACCCCAACGAGGCCTTCCCGAATCCCAACATCCCGAGCCTCTGCTTCATCAAGAACGTGGTGAAGAACCCGCGTATCATCATCGGCGATTATACGTATTACGACGATTTGGATGGTGCTGACCAATTCGAGAAGCATGTCACTCATTTCTACGATTTCATGGGTGACCGGCTGATTATTGGCAAATTCTGCGCTATTGCCAAGGGCGTGGAGTTTGTCATGAATGGCGCCAATCACAGGATGAACGGGGTGACGACTTATCCGTTTTACGTCATCGGCGGCGACTGGGGCAGCGCCATTGCCCCCGTGAAAGATGAATTGCCTCTGAAGGGTGATACCGTTGTGGGCAATGATGTCTGGATTGGC
>JAFPXF010000055.1 GCA_017394765.1 Bacteroidales bacterium
CAGCGGAAAGCCCGACGGCGCGGCGGCATTGGATTGCGTATGCGGGTGTGACGTAAATTCCGCCGCCGCGCCGGCACGCCCAAATCAAAAAAAAGATGCAAAAGCCTTGATTTGTGCCATCAGGTATATAATTCCCAAAAAAATATATTTTTGCACAATAGCGTCCTAAATATTTTTTTTGAAAGATAAGGGCAAAGGTCGGGATTCTTTCCGACCTTTGCGGTGAGAAAAAAAAACCTTATCTTTATGGCGGCAAATATAACACTTTTCGCGCAAGCAATAGCGACTCTCCCGAAAAAAAATAATCAAGGGCATCATAAGCAAGTGCAACTCCGACAAGTTCTGCAAGGGATTTGACACTTGGAGCCAGCTTGTCAGCATGATTTTCTGCCAGTTTGCAAACAGCACATCAGTCTGAGACATCAGCAACGGACTGAAATCCGCCACGGGGAACCTAAACCACCTGGGCATCCGCGAGGCTCCGTCCAAGTCCACCGTGGCCTACCAGAACCGCCACCGGGGTTCCTCCGTGTTCAGGGAGATCTATTATGCCTGCCTTGAACATCTTGGACAGCACACGTTCGGGAAACGGAAGAAGTTCAAGTTCAAGAACCCCATAAAGCTGCTGGACTCGACGCTCATCTCGTTGTGCCTGTCGGTTTTCGACTGGGCGCACTACAAGACGCAAAAAGGAGCCGTCAAGATGCACGCGCTGCTGGACTACGATATGCTCCTGCCGCATTACGTCCTCATCACGGACGGCAAGAAAGGGGACAACACGGCCGCCAAGCAGATACCCGTGGAGAGGGGAACGGTGGTGGTGTCCGACCGCTATTACTGCGATTTCGAGCTTCTGAACCATTGGGTCAGCAACGGGGTGTTTTTCGTGGTGCGGCACAAAAGCAACCTCTCGTTCAGAAAGGTGCGGGAGAACGACTTGCCCCCGGTCAGGCACCAGAATGTGCTCATAGACGAGATTGTCGAACTCACAAGCCCTCAAACAATCGGGAAATACCCCAAACAGTTGCGGCGCGTGGTCGTTTACAACGAGGAGAAGGGGTTCACCGTCGAGTTGCTCACCAACAACTTCAACTGGGCGGCAAGCACCATAGGCGAACTCTACAAGTCAAGGTGGCTGGTCGAGATTTTCTTCAGGCACGTGAAACAGCTGCTGCACATCAAAAGCTTTGTCGGCACGTCGCAGAACGCGGTGGAGACACAGCTGTGGACGGCCTTGATCACCATGCTGATGCTCAAATATCTCCAGTTCAAGGCATCATACGACTGGAATCTGTCTAACCTCGTCGCGTCGCTGCGTCTGAACACCTTCACCAAAATGGATCTCTGGAAATGGCTAAACGAGCCGTTCACTCCGCCACCCGACACGCTTGGCGACCCGAACGAGGGGGTTCAACTTTCAATTTTCTGATTTCTCTCCCGCAAATGCCCTATTTATCGGAGAATAATATTTTTTGGAAATTTATTTAGGACAGTATTGGTCAGAGAAATGAAAAGAACATTCATCATCATAGTCGTCAGCGTAATAAGTGTTGTTTTTGCAGGCTGCGGGATCTATAACAAATACACGTCGCAGTCCGGAGTGTCGTCCAATCTCTACGGCACCACGGAGGATGTGATCGCGGCGCAGTCCGACAACTCCATCGCGGAGATGTCGTGGCGTGAATTCTTCACCGACCCGTTGTTGCAGAATCTCATTGATTCCGTGTTGGCTCGCAACACTGACTTCAATTCCGCCCGTATTGCCGTCGAGCAGGCACAGGCTTCCCTTAAGGCTACGAAGTTGGGCTACCTGCCCTCTGTTACGTTCGCTCCTTCCGGCTCTGTGTCGAGTTTCAACTTCAGTCCTGCCGGCTGGACTTACAACCTGCCGTTGCAGATGGACTGGAATCTGGATTTTTTTGCGGTCAACACAAACCAAAAGCGCAAAGCTCAGGCAGTCCTCGCACAAGCCGAGACACGGAAACAGGTGGTCCAGGCCAACCTTATCTCCGCTGTGGCGCAGCAGTATTGCATGCTGCAGCTTTTAGACCGCCAGTTGGAGATTCTGCTTTCCACGGACAGCTTGTGGAACGCCTCGTTGGAAATGCAGCGTGCTCTTTGGGAGAACGGCAAGTCCAGCTATTTGGAGGTCCTGACGGCGCAAGAGGGTCTTCTCGGTGCGCAGATCAGTGAGGCCACGAACCTCTACAACGGCGCTCGCGCCATCATCGCCCTCTACATTGCATTGGGCGGAGGTGCGAAGTAAGTTGACAAGTGATTACTGTAATAGAACATGGAGAAAACTTTTGCGAGGTTTTCTCCATTTTTTATATCGTTCCTTCATAGTCTAAAAAGCGACGGCAAAATATGATTTTCGGGATTGCCGGTGATTTTTATCTCGCCTTGGTCAGGGGCGACACAATGCTGTTGTCACGGCTCAAACCAAATGCCATGGTTCAGCATGTACAACAGTTTCGTCTCGTATTGGGACAAAAACATCTTGAACAGCTTCTTTGTTTCATAATGTGGCATGCTACAGTGTCATTGCTCCATCAAAAACCTTGATGCCTCGATGCCGGCGATGGCACCGGTGCCGGCGGCGATAATGGCCTGGCGGTAGTTGGGGTCTTGCACGTCGCCGGCGGCGAAGACACCTTCCACATTGGTACGGCATGTGCCCGGCTGCGTGAGGATGTACCCCTGCTCGTTCATGTCAAGCTGCCCTTTGAAAAGGTCGGAGACGGGGGAGACGCCAATGGCCTCGAACACGCCATCGACTTCCAGGGTACGCTCCTCGCCGCTTTTCACGTTCTTAACCTGCAGGCCTGTGACCTTCTTGATGAACCCCTGCTTCACGCCCACAATGTCCACGGGCACGGTGTTCCACACGACCTCGATGTTCTCGGTGGCGAGCACCTGTTTTTGCAGGGCCATCGTGCCGCGGAACTGGTCGCGACGGTGTACAATATAGACTTTCGTGCAGAGATTCGACAGGTAGAGGGCGTCTTCCAGGGCTGTGTCGCCGCCGCCGATGACGACAGAGGTCTTGTTGCGGAAGAAATTGCCGTCGCAGGTGGCGCAGGTGGAGACGCCGAAGCCGCGATACTGCGCCTCGCCGGGCATTCCTATCCAGCGGGCATTGGCACCAGTGGCCACGATGACGGTCTCGGCAACCACCTCCGTGCCGTCGTCTAATTTGCAGTGGAACGGGCGACTGGAGAAGTCCACCTCGGTGACCATCCCGGGTCGCAGTCGCGCCCCCACATGAATGGCCTGCTGGCGGATGTCCTCCATGATGACGGGTCCGGAAGAACCCTCGGGATAGCCGGGGAAGTTCTCCACCTCGTTGGTGATAGTCAGCTGGCCGCCGGGTTGCATCCCCTCAATGACCAGGGGACTCAGGTCGGCGCGGGAAGTGTAGATGGCAGCGGTGTAGCCCGCCGGCCCCGCTCCAATAATAAGGCATTTCACATTTTCTTGCATGGTGGTTTCTTTTAAGGGGCGCAAAGATATAAAAAAATGGTGTTCAAAGATCACTCTTCACTGTTCACTAAAAAAATGTATCTTTGCCGCCCATGAATAAAACCCCTTATAATGGCAGAACCCACTGATAATAACGAGGAAGTCATCCTCCCCGAAGAGGAGCAGGCCTCCGATTTACATAAAGTCATTTTCGTCCAGTCAATGTACCGCGAATGGTTCTTGGATTACGCCTCCTATGTGATCCTCGACCGCGCATTTCCCGATGTCTATGACGGCCTCAAGCCAGTGCAGCGCCGAATCCTGCACTCTATGGACGAGCTGGAGGACGGGCGCTACAACAAGGTCGCCAACATCGTGGGCAACACGATGAAATACCACCCTCATGGCGACCAGTCCATCTACTCTGCCCTCGTGTCGTTAGGGCAGAAGAATTACGTCATTGACACGCAGGGAAACTGGGGCAACATCCTGACCGGCGACCCGGCTGCCGCTCCACGTTACATCGAAGCGCGCCTCTCCAAGTTCGCTCTTGAGGTGGTCTTTAACCACAAGACCACGGATTGGCAGGTTTCCTACGACGGTCGCAATAAGGAGCCGATCGCCCTGCCCATCAAGTTCCCGCTGCTGTTGGCGCAAGGTGTGGACGGCGTGGGCGTTGGCATGTCCACCAAGATACTGCCCCACAACTTCAATGAGCTTATCGATGCTTCCATACACATTCTTCGGGGTGAGGATTTTGAAATCTTCCCCGATTTCCCCACCGGCGGCATGGCTGACGTGAGTCGCTACGCCGACGGCGCGCAAGGCGGCAAGGTGCGCAACCGCGCCAAAATCGGCATTGTCGATAACAAAACCCTTGTCATCACCGAGATCCCATACGGCACCACCACCGGCAAGCTCATCACGGAGTCTAAAAATTCCATCACTGCCGCCGTCGATATGGGCAAACTCAAGATCAAGAAGATTGATGACAATACTGCCGAACATGTGGAAATATACCTCCACCTGATGCCCGGCGTTTCCCCTGACCAGACCATTGACGCCCTGTACGCCTTCACCGACTGCGAAATCACATACTCCACCAACGCTTGCGTGATCTGGAACGGACATCCTGTTTTCACCAATGTGAAGGAGATTCTGAAGATCAATACCGAGAACACGCTCAATCTGCTTCGTCGGGAACTGGAAATTGAGTTGGACGAGTTGGGACGCAAGTGGCACAAGATTTCATTGGAGAAGATCTTCTTCGAAAAACGTATCTATAAAGAACTTGAGAAGGATGTCGAATCCTGGGATCTCCAAATCGACAACATCGAGCGCGCCTTCGACCCGTATCGTTCCCTTTTCCATCAGGAGATTACCCGCGATGACGTGCTGGCCCTTTGCGAGAAACCTGTCCGCAAGATTTCGAAGTTTGACATCAAGAAGGCCGAGCAGGACATCGCCGACATTGAACTCAACATCGAGGAGGTGCAGAACCATCTCGACCATATCGTGGATTACACGATCAATTTCTTCCGACAGCTCAAGAAAAAATACGGCACAGCTTATCCGCGCCTCACGGAACTCAAGAGTTTCGACAATATTGTGGCTGCAACCGTGGCCGTGGCCAACCAAAAGCTCTATGTGAACAAGAAAGAGGGCTTCGTCGGCACCTCCCTCAAAAAGGACGAGGGCGTCGAGTATTGCTGCGACTGTTCCGACCTTGACGAGTTGATCGTTTTCCACGAAGACGGCAAGTTTATCATTACCAAGGTGGCCGACAAGAAGTTTGTGGGCAAGAACATCCTTCATGTGGAGGTCTTCAAGCGCGGCGACGACAGGCATATATATAATATGTGTTACATGAACGGTGCTGGCGGATCCACCATGGTGAAGCGATTTGCCATCGGCGGCGTGTCGCGCGACAAGGAGTATGACCTCACTAAAGGCAAGGCCGGCTCAAAGGTGCTCTATTTTACCTCCAACCCCAACGGCGAGGCCGAGGTTATCCGTGTGAAACTCAAGCCTAAGGCCAAGCTCAAAAAACGCGAGTTCGACTACGACTTCAGCCAGCTTGCGGTCAAGAGCCGTTCCGCACTTGGAAACCTCCTGACGCACTATCCTGTGTCCACCATCACGCTGAGCCAGAAAGGGGTCTCTACCCTCAGTGCCATCAATATCTACTTTGAAGAGTCCGTGATGCGCCTCAATACCGAGGAACGCGGTGTGCAGTTGGGCGCATTTAAAGAGGACGACAAGATATTGAGTGTCTATAAATCTGGTAATTATCGTGTCACGGGATTTGAGCTGAACACCCACTTCGACGATGATCTCGGCGTTATTCGCAAGTGGAGCAAGCATCATCTCATCACGGTTGTCTATTACCAAAAGAAAGAGGACAAGTACTACATGAAGCGCTTCGCCCCTGATGTCTTCAACAAGAAAGTGGAGTTTGTGCCCGACGACGGTACTTCCAATATAGTGGGCATATCCATTGATTATCTGCCTCAAATCAAGGTCGTTTATCGAGAAAAGAAGGCTGCGGAGGATTCAGAAGCCATTCTTTCTTGTGCCGAATTTGTGGAAGTGATGACTTTCCGCGCCCGTGGCAAGCGTGTCAACTTTCCGAATATTAAAAAAATAGACTTTATTGAGCCGTTGCCATACGAGGAGCCAGTCGAGGAACCCGAAGAGAATGAACCGATGGTGGAGGAGTCCGATGTCGAGAGCATCGACGAGGCCATTGCGAAGGATATATTCAATGACATCACCATTGAGAAAAAGGACGACATGCCTTCCGGCGACGAAGGCGGCGACCAGCTCTCACTCTTCTGAACCATGAAAACACGCCACCTTGTCGGTTGTCTGCTGTTTGTGAGCCTTGCATGTGCGGTTTGTGCTTGTAGGGAGCGCGTGAATCCCCCGACGCCTTACAACATCGAAGTGCCATACGGTTTCCCCACGCGCCTCAACATTCCCGACGACAACCCCATGACCGTGGAGGGAGTGCAGCTCGGCGAATTATTGTTCCATGATCCCCATTTATGTGGCTATCGCGGCGATTCCCCGGATTCGATGATGTCGTGCGCCACTTGCCATGTGCGTGGCCACAACTACGACATCGGGACCGACAACCCGCGGTTCCCCGACGGAGTGGCCAGGGGACGCACCACGGGGAAGGCTACGCGACACAATGTGATGCCCCTTGCCAACCTTGTTTTCAATTCGGAAGGTTATTTCTGGAACGGCGGCGTGTATGGACAAAATCCGAATGCTGACATGCGGACGATTGAGGACATTGTGCGCATGGCCATCACGGCCGATGATGAGATGTGCTCCACTCCAGAGCGCACCGTGGCCGCCTTGCGTGCCGACAGTCGTTACCCCGAATACTTCAAGAAAGCCTTCGGCAGCGAAGAAATCACGATGGATAGGGTGGAGAAGGCCATTGCGCAATACGTCCGCTCATTGGTTTCCGCCAACAGTAAGTTTGACCGTTATCTCCGTGGTGGCGAACAACTCACTCCGCAGGAACTGCGTGGCTATGTGCTCTTCTCAACCGAGGAGGGCGCCGACTGCTTCCATTGCCATGGCGGTGACGGCTCGCCGTTGTTTACGACGAACCTGTTTTATAACAATGGCTTGGATGATGTCTTTGAAGACGACTATGACCGTTTTTTTGTCACGGGAGCCCCGATGGACCGTGGCGTGTATCGTGCGCCTTCGTTGCGCAATGTGGCCGTTTCCGCACCCTATATGCACGATGGCCGCTATCGTACGCTCGATGAGGTGTTGCGGTTTTATAACGAAGGATTGCACCCGTCGCCCTATGTCAGCCCCTTGATGCATAAGGTGGATGATGGCGGCGCACACCTCTCTCCGTCGGATTTGGCCGCTCTCAAGGCCTTCCTTATGACACTGACGGATGAAGATTTTATACAAAAATGATTGTATTACAATTTTTGTATTTTTGCCGCCGTTATTGCTAACCGAAAAATTAACTCAAAAACTGATAAAAATGAAAAAACAAATTTCCCTGTGGTTTGCCGCTATCATGATTCTCGGCGCCATCAACATCTTTGCTCAAAAACCCTTTGCCGGCACTGTCAGCTTCGCTTTCACAGTGGAAGGTACAGACGATCCCAACAAAGCCGCTGAATTGTCAGGCGTCACCATGGACTATATCGTGATGGGCAATTGCACTAAAATGTCTGTCAGCGAAATGGGTATCGGGGTTGAAAATATCACTAATGGAGATGATAAGGTTGTCTCAACCGTCATCGATGTCCCTGGGTATGGCAAATATTATATCGAAAAAAACGAGGCTGACCTCAAGAAAGCCTTTGAAACAACGAAATTCGATTACAATTACACGGACGAAACCAAGGAGGTGGCTGGATATACTTGCAAAAAAGTCATCGTGACTGTCACCGACCTTGAAACGGATGAGGAGGAATCATTCTTCGCTTGGGTGACTAATGATTTGCAGACTGGCGACAACATCAATTTCAGCACCTATCCCGGTTTGAAGGGTTATCCTTTGCGTATGGACATTCCGCAAGAGGATGGCAACGAGACTTATTACATCGTGCAATATGCCAAGAGCGTGACTCCCAGCAAGAAGATCAAATTGACGGAGTTCTATCGTTCATCCGATGCCACGAATCTTGAAGAAGCTTCAGAAGATGTCAAGACTGCCTTGAAACAAATGTTGGGCATGTAATGCTGAAAAGATTGGTAATACACACTGAAAAAGTGTGAATAAAAAAAGGTGAGTCCGATTGGATTCACCTTTTTTTTTATTGATGCGTGTTTGCTTCCGTTACTGGTTGCTTTCCTCTTTGGGAACGATACGCAGGAATTCAACATCGAACACCAGCGGGGAGTAGGGCGGGATGTTGTAGTTGCCGCGTTCGCCGTAGGCCATGTTGGAGGGCAGCAAAAGGGTGGCCTTGTCACCGACGTGCATTTTGCTGAGGGCTATTTCCCAACCGGGGATCACTTGATGGGCACCGAGGGTGAAAGTGAAGGGCTCGCCACGTTCAACGGAACTGTCGAATACGGTGCCGTCCAGCAGTTTGCCAGTGTAGTGGACTTCCAGATCATCGCCTTGTTGCGGCATCGGACCCGTGCCTTTTTTTGTGGTGGTGATGTAGATGCCTTCCGGTGTCGGTGTCGCTTTGATCTTGTTGTTTGCCACATATTCCTGGATCTTGTCAGCCTCTTGGCTGGCGTTTTCCTGCATCATCTTCTCATATTCGGCCTGCATTTTTTGGAACTCAGCCTTTGGAATCTGGCCATAGAGCTTGATGTCGGAATAGAGCGGCGTGTCGCCAAAAGGATACTCCTGACCCTGCATGAAGTTTTGGAAGAACTCCTTGCCGTTGAAGATGAAGGTGGCACTGTCGCCCACATGCATCATGCGGAGGGCTGTGTAGAAGTCGCCGTCGTACAGGGAGTCCATGATCATCTCGTTGGGCATCATCGGGATGAGGATGGAGTCGCCGGCGCGCAGGTTGAAGAGCACACCCACGAGGTCGCCTGTTTTGGGCATCGCGGCCGTGTCGTTGATGTCACCATAAAACTGGTAGTAAAGACCAGTCTGCTTGTCTTTCTTGAAGCCTTTGTACTTGCTGAACACACCCTTGGCGGCAAGAATGCCGCAGATGATGCCAGCCAGCACCAAAAGGCCGACGATGATGCCGACGATAAGGCCGGTCTTGCTTTTGGCGGGTTCCTCTTCCTCGACGGGAGCGGCGGGCTCTTCCTGAGGAACTTGAGATGTCTCCTCCACTTCGGGAGTCTCTGTCATTTGAGGCGTTTCTTGCTCTTGCGGAGTCTCAATGTGTTCTTGAATCTCCTGATTTTCCAGATTTTCTTGATTTTCGATTTCTGACATTGTTGTGTTGTTATGATTGTTATTGAATTTGGTTTTTTTGCTATCCATTTCCGCCGCCACGATGTGACGGCGCTACCGAGCTCTTTCCCCTACGGGGCTGCTCAAGGTGGAATTCTTCATTTTTCATTCTTAATATGTATAATCATTGCAATCGGCAAGCGACCCTTGATCTTGTCACCGTCGCCGGCCACCCCGTAGGCGAGATGGGAGGGGATGACGAGGCGTGCCTTTGCGCCGGGACGCAAGAGTTGCAGGGCCTCGTGCAGTCCCGTGATCTCTTCGGAACGCCCCACGGTGAACTCCTTGGCCCCGTCTTTGTCGGAACTATAGACCATCTCGCCCGAAAGCAGGAAAGTCTGATAGCCGAGTGACACGCGGTCGCCCTCCTTGAAGAGGTCGCCCTCGCCGGGCTCCAGAATCTCTATGCGGAGTCCGGTACCTGTTTGGGTGGTGTTCCATCCATATCGTCTCAAGAACAGTTCAATCTCCTCGCTTTCCCATTGCACAATCTTCTTGTTGCCCTCCACATACGGCGCGTCCTTGTCCACCACCTCCTGCTTGTCGGTGGTCACAACTTGTCCTGTCTGACTGTTGTTGCATGCAAGGAACAGACAGACGAACATCGGCAGGGCTAATATGATGGTGTGTTTAGACGTTTGGATTTGGATTTTGGATGTTGGGAATCAGCGGTGAGATACGTTGTCTTAAAGCGAGAAATTGTTTTTAGCCAATTCGCGGGCGGCGTTCTCGAAATGCTTGAGGGCATCCTCGAGAGGCCCGTTGTAAAAGGCGCCGGCAGCGTTGTGGTGTCCGCCGCCGTTATAGTATTTCCGGGCAAACTTGTTGACATCGACCGGCCCCATGGAGCGGAAGGAGACGCGGATCCGGTTCTCGCGCTCGACAAAGAAGGCGGTGTAGTGGATGTCTTGAATGGAGAGCCCGTAGTTGACAAACCCTTCGGTGTCGCCGATTTGGAAGTTGTTGTCAAGCAGGTCTTGTTTGCTGAGGTACATGAAGGAGACGCCGAGCTCAGGCAGCACCGTCATGCGTTGGGAGAGGGCGAGGCCGAGCAGCTTCATGCGACTGATGGTGTAGTTGTCATACACTTTGCGGTGGATGGACTCGCCGTTGATGCCGGAGGCGATGAGTTTGCGCAGCACATCGTAGGTGCTGGGCTGGTCGCAGGCGTAGGTCACGGAGCCGGTATCGGTGATGATGCCCACATAGAGTGCTTCTGCGATCGGTTTGGTGAACTTTCGCCTGGGGGTGAGGTACTTGAAGAGGAAGTTATAGACCAGTTCCGCTGCAGAGCTGGTCTTGGCAGTGGAGTACATGATGTCGCACTTGATGTCGGGCTGCACATGATGGTCGATGAGCACTTTGAAGCCCGTGGCCTTGATGATGGACTTCTCCAAGTCCTGTCCTGCGCGGTGCGGCATGTTCATGTCAACCACGAATAGGATGTCGGCCTCTTTGATGGCTTTGCGGGCGGCAGTGAGATGCTGTTGCGCCACGATGATGTCCTCGGCACCCTCCATCCAGTGCAGGAAGTCGGGGAAAGGATTTGGGGAGATGACCGTCACCTCGTAACCGTCATCCTTGAAATAATGATACAATGCCAATGCTGACCCGACTGCATCCCCGTCTGGATTAAAGTGGAATACAATCGCTATCTTGCGGGTTTGCATCAAGGTGTCCTTGAAAAGCTGTATTTCCTGTTTCTTCAAAACCGAAAAATTTAAGGCTGCAAAAATAGTAAATTTGAAAATATAAAAAGTATCGTGAAAAATATATGGTGTAAAAACCTTGATTTTTTTCTTGACATCACAATGAAAAAATTGTATTTTTGCGGCTTGTATCAGAAAATGCAAATTAATAACACTTTATAGGATGGATAAATTACTAAATGTTTCCGGTTCGCCCCACGTACATAGCGGTGAATCCGTGAAGAAGATCATGTGGTCGGTAGTGTTGGCTCTGGTGCCGGCATTTCTGGTCTCCGTCTTCTATTTCGGATTGCCAGTGCTGATCCTTACCGTGGTGTCCGTGGGCTGCTGTGTCCTGTTTGAGTATTTGATACAGCGATTCATCATGAAAGTGGAGCCTTCGGTAAGCGACGGTTCCGCAGTTGTGACGGGCATGCTGCTGGCATTCAATGTGCCGGCAAACTTGCCGATTTGGATGCTCGTTGTGGGTGCCATCGTGGCCATTGGCATTGCCAAGATGCCCTTCGGCGGCCTGGGCCGCAATATCTTCAACCCTGCATTGGTGGCCCGCGTGTTCATGTTGATCGCCTTTCCGGTGGCCATGACCACCTGGCCGGTGGCAACGCCCATCTGGGGATTTGCCGATGCCGTGACAGGCCCGACCCCGTTGGGACTGCTCAAGGAGGGTGCAACCGTTGCGGGCGCTATGGGCGATGCACACATGCCCACCTATGTCAACATGCTGGTCGGCCAAATGGGTGGAAGCTTCGGCGAAGTCTCCGCTATCGCCCTGCTTATCGGTGCGGCCTTCCTGATGTGGAAGCGCATCATCAGCTGGCATATTCCAGTGGCATTCCTGCTCACCGTGTTTGTGTTCGCCGGCATCTTCTGGCTCATTGACCCGACACACTACGCCACCCCCTTCTTCCACCTGCTCACGGGCGGTCTCATCCTCGGTGCCTTCTTCATGGCTACCGACATGGTGACCTCCCCGGTTTCCAACCGGGGCATGTTGGTGTTCGGCTGCGGCTGCGGCTTGCTCACCATCATCATCCGACTCTTCGGAGCCTACCCGGAAGGTGTCTCCTTCTCTATCTTGATCATGAACTCCCTCGTGCCGCTCATTAACAAGGGGTTCAAACCGAAAACTTATGCTAAATAATTAAAAACCAACCATTATGTCACAGAAGAAAGAAGCTTCATTGCTGCGGTTGGTCGTTGTGCTGACCTGCATCGCGTTGGTGGCGGGCCTTGCCCTGACAGGTGTCTATGCCCTCACCAAAGAGCGTATCGACAATGCCCAGAAAGCCAAGAAAGAATTGGCACTGAACCTTGTGTTGCCCGATTTTAAAGGGACTATCACGGATACCACCATTGTTCCCGAAGGTGAAAAAGAGGGACTCTTGGTACATTTGGCAAAATCGGATGACGGCTCTCTCTATGGGGCCGCCATCGAGACTTACACCAAGAAAGCATTTGACGGGCGCTTTGATCTCATGGTTGGCTTTGCCGCCGATGGCAGCATCATCAACACCGAGGTGATCAGTGCCTCCGAAACTCCCGGACTGGGTGACAAGATCAACAAGACCAAGAGTGATTTCGCCAAGCAGTTCAATGGTCAGGATCCTGCCACTTACAAGCTGTCTGTCAAGAAAGACGGCGGCGATGTGGACGCCATCACGGCAGCCACTATTTCATCGCGCGCATACTGCGATGCCGTGCAGCGTGCCTATAACGTTTTCATGAATGTAAAGGAGGTTACCCATGAGTAAATGGAATATTCTCACCAAAGGTTTTTTCAAGGAGAATCCAAGTTTGATTCTTGTTTTGGGCACGTGCCCCACGTTGGCTGTCACCACGTCTGTGAACAACGCCATCGGCATGGGCGCGGCCACCACGTTTGTGCTTCTGATGTCCAACATCATCATCTCACTGCTCAAAAATGTGATTCCTGACAAGGTGCGCATCCCGTGCTACATTGTGATTATCGCCACTTTTGTGAGTATGGTTGACCTGCTCATCCAGGGCTTCGCGCCGGCACTGTCGGCCAGCTTGGGTGTCTTCATCCCGTTGATTGTCGTCAACTGCATCGTGCTTGGTCGCGCGGAGGCGTTTGCCAGCAAGAACGGTGTCTGGGATTCCATTCTCGACGGTCTCGGCATGGGCATCGGCTTCACCATCTCCCTGGTTCTCATCGCTGCTGTGCGTGAGATTTTAGGTGCCGGCGCTTTCATGGGCCACCAGTTCATCCCTTCCGACTACAACATCCTCATCTTTGTGCTCGCACCCGGCGCATTCATCGTGTTCGGGTTCATCATGGCACTCGTCCGCCACATCCTCAACAAGGTTGAAGCCAAGCGCAAAGCCAAACTCACCGTCCAAAAATAACATTGTTCACGAACCTTTAGCACATTATTATTATGGAATATATATTGATGATTATAGGAGCCGTTTTGGTGAACAACATCGTCTTGGTGCAGTTCCTCGGCATTTGTCCCTTCTTGGGCGTTTCCAACAAGGTGAATACCGCGCTCGGCATGGGCATGGCCGTTGTCTTTGTAATGACGTTGGCCACGCTTGTGACAGCAACTCTTCAGAAATACATATTGCTCCCGTTGGGGATCACCTATTTGCAGACTATCGTCTTCATCCTGGTCATTGCAGCCTTGGTGCAGATGGTCGAAATCGTGCTCAAAAAGGTCAGCCCTCCGTTGTATCAGGCTCTGGGCGTCTTCTTGCCGCTGATTACAACCAACTGCGCCGTGTTGGGCGTGGCTATCAAAGTGACCGAGCAAGAACTTATTTCAGGACACGGTTTCTCTATCCTGGACAGCACGATTTATGCTGTTGCCGTGGCCATCGGTTTCACGCTTGCCATCGTCATCTTTGCCGGTATGCGTGAACAATTGGAATTGGTTGATGTGCCCAAAGGAATGAAGGGTGTGCCCATCGCACTTATCACCGCCGGCATACTTGCCATGGCCTTCATGGGCTTCTCCAATCTGGTGTAAGCTGAAATGTTCAAAAACAAGAATGCGCCGCTTCTTTTTCGAAAGGAGCGGCGCATTTCGTATGGTGGAGATTCGCTATGCAAGCATTTGCAACGAGGCTTCGAAGAATGTTCCCCAGTCGTCGATGCGGAGCAAATGCTTGAGTTGTTCGTCAGAAAGCTCGGCGAAATATCTCCAATAGTGCCACAGTTCCTTGAAGTTGTGGAGGGCGCCGCGCTCATGGCGCATCGGCAACAGTTCGGCGGCAAAGTGCTGGTAATACTTGAGGAAACGGCTTTTTCGGTCGCCTGTGTCCATGCCGCGTATCTCCTCCGCGAGGAATGGGTTTCGCAGGATGCCGCGTCCCAACATCCAATCCTGTATATCTGGATAGCGTTGCTGCAACCGCTCATAGTCGGTTGAAGAGTTGATGTCGCCGCTGTAAATGAGGCGATGGCGGGTGTGCCGGCAAAACACGTCAAGTGTGTCCCAGTCTGGCATGCCCTCGTACATCTGTTCGCCCAAGCGCGGGTGGATGACCAAGTACTCCAGCGGATACTTCTCTAGCCGCTCGAGGATGCGCAGACCCTCCTCGGGAGAGTGCAGTCCCAATCGCATTTTCACCGAAAACTGAAAGGGCGTTTGTGTGGCTGCGGCTACCACTTCCTCCACACGGTCGGTGTCGGGCATGAGGCCGCAGCCGCGATGACGGCGCACCACCTGTGCCACGGGACAGCCTAAGTTCCAATTGAAGGAGGTGTAGCCGTAGGTCTCGTGCAGCAAGTGCATGGTGTCCACGAAATGTGCGGGCACGTTGCCCATCAGTTGCGGTGTGGTGGGGCGCAGCACATTGTTCTTCGGCCAAATGTCGCGCCAGTTGGTCACGTTGAGCTTTGTGCGCTCCTGCACGGGCATGAACGGTGTCATAAAAAAGTCTATGCCGCCAAAGTGACGGCATAGAGTGTTTCGGAACAGGTAGTTTGTGATCCCGTCGAGAGGGGCGAGCCAGAGGTTCATGACCGATATTGACGTTTAGCGGACAACAACCTTCTTTACGACAGTGCGCCCAGCCTGGATCATTTCGAGCATATAAACGCCTTTTGACAAGCCAGTGAGTTGCAGCGTGGCTTGGTCGCCAGATGACTCCATCGTGCGCAGCAGACGACCCTCGAGGTCATACAAGCTACATTGGTACGGCTCGTTGATGGCCGGAGCCACGCGCACATAATCCGTGGCCGGGTTGGGGTACGTGTGGAATTGCATCGCATCGCGATCCGTGACCCCCACACCAGCCGGTGTGATGGTAACATCATCCACCAACAGCACGGTGTTGAGGTCAGCCGTGCCGAAATTGCCAGTCATAATGATGATGCTGATGCTGTCGCAGGGCTGCCCCGGCGTGTCAAAGGGAATCGAGACGTAGGTGTATTCATTGGCGGGTTGGTCGATGCTGGTCTCTGCATAGCTCACGGGTTGTCCGTTGCTTCTGGAATAGGCAATGACTTGCACTTCGTCATTCTCCATAGGAGCGAATTTCATCCAGAAGTTCAGGGATTGTGGCGTCTTGGAACAGGAATCGCCCGGGGCAAACACTTGGGCCAAGGAAGTCAGAATGGTCGGGTCTATGTCGCCGGGATTGGCCCCCGTGGTGTCAGTGAACATCGAGACGATGTCGAGGATGGCCTGCAACGGGATGTTGAAGCCTTCGGCAACGCCCAATTGTGCAATACCGGGGAAATTGATGTTGTATTGCGTTCCAGGAATGCCCACATTGGCGGGTTGTAATTGCAAAGCATACGTGCCGCTATGGGCGTCGGTGACCTTGCTGCCGAAATAGGTGTTCACGGGAATGGGCACCTGAACACCGAAGACCTCGGTTATAATGTTGCCCACCAAAGCGGTTGTCCAACCATTTGGCTGTTGCGCGGAGGCCGATCCGCTCCAGTTTTCAAAACTTCCATTGTACAACGGCACTTGCGCCGTCATCACCGACACGGTAATGAGTATTGTCAAAGAGAGTAATAACTTTTTCATAAGCTTGTAATTTAAAAGGGTTATTTAATAATGATGCGGAAATTACAAAAAGGGCAAAGTTGATGTATAGACAAAATGTCACCAGACACTGTCCCAGTCCTCGGCATCCCGAACGGAGGGGTCACGCTGGTATTCCAGCAGTTTGGCATACTTGAGGAAACTGTTGTGGGCCACAGCCTTGGAAAGGACGTACCCGTCAAGGCCGCCCCAAATGCCGCCCCGAAGGAAATAATTCACGAAGAAGGCAGTGAATCCATGGAAAAACGGGGAGAAAGCACAGACCTTCTTGCCCTTGAGGAACAGTATTTTGGCTCCACGGCTGCTGTAGTTGCGCTCCGGCTTGGCAAAAAGCTGATCGTAGTTCTTATAGCGATAGTGGATGATGTCGGCCTTGAGGCGGAAGGTGTTGTTCTCCGGCACAAAGGCATGCTGTTTCAGCTCGGCGAAACGCAATTTGTCTCTCCTGAAAAGACGCACTAAATAATCGGGATACCAGCGGCAGCACTTTACCCAGCGTTCTCCGATGAAGTTGCGGCGGCGCAAGGCAAAGCCGTCATACGGTGTCTTGTCAAAATCCGTTTTGCGGATAATCTCCACCAGTTCGTCGGAAAGGCGTTCGTCAGCGTCAATGCTCAGCACCCACTGGTTCGTGGCGTATGGCAGGCATAGGTTCTTCTGCAAGCCATCGCCGATATACTCGTGCAAATAGACCTTGGCACCGGCCGCCCGCGCCAACTCCAGGGTGTTGTCTGTACTGTACGAGTCCACCACCACCACCTCGTCGCAAACCTGCTGCAACGAGCGGATGCAGGCCTCGATGTTCTGGGCCTCGTTCAAAGTGGTGATGATTCCGGTAAGAGACATTGGAGTTAAGAGTCAAGAATTAAGTGTTAATAAATTATAGATAAACCTGAGACTTGAAAACAGGTAGTTAATAGCGAACGGCCAACCGCCAATGGCTATCATCACCCTCCCACCCGTTCAATATGGGCGCCGAGGGCATTGAGGCGTTCCACGATATGCTGATAGCCGCGGTCGATTTGCTCGACATTCTGAATCACGCTCTTTCCTTTGGCGGAGAGGGCGGCGATGAGCAGGGCGACGCCGGCGCGGATATCTGGCGAGGCCATCACTGTGGCACGCAGCTGCTTGCGGCGCTGCAACCCGATGACGATGGCGCGGTGCGGGTCGCACAGGGTGATTTGGGCACCCATCGACTGAAGCTTGTCCACGAAGAACAAGCGGCTCTCAAACATCTTCTGGTGGATGAGCACACTGCCCTTGGCTTGGATGGCCGTGACGAGGGCGATGCTGATCAGGTCGGGCGTGAAGCCGGGCCATGGGGCGTCGGCGATGGTCAGGATGGAGCCGTCCATGTTGGTCTCCACCTCATAGCAATCCTGCTCGCGGATGACGATGTCATCGCCCTGGATGTCGAAGTCAATGCCTAATTTCTTGAAGGTGTAGGGGATGTTGCCCAAATGCTCCACAGCACAGTCCTTGATGGTGATGGGCGACTGAGTGAGGGCTGCCATGCCGATGAAGCTGCCGATTTCAATCATATCGGGCAGGATGCGGTGCTCGCAGCCGCCGAGTTTCTCCACTCCTTTGATGCGGAGCAGATTGGAGCCGATGCCTTCAATGTGAGCCCCCATCTTGTTCAACATCGTGCAGAGCTGATAGAGATAGGGCTCGCAGGCGGCATTGAAGATGGTGGTCTCGCCCTCAGCCATCACTGCGGCCATCACGATGTTGGCAGTGCCGGTCACGGAAGCCTCGTTCAGCAGGATATAGCAACCTTTGAGGCGGTCGCACTTGGCCTCAAAGTAATTGCCGTCTTCGGAGATGCTTACCGTGGCACCGAGTTTCTCGAAACCTTCGAAGTGGGTGGTCAGAGGACGGCGGCCAATCTGGTCGCCACCGGGACGGGCGGCGTATGCCTTGTGGAAGCGTCCCAACAGTGGGCCAAGCACCATGATGGATGCCCGTATCGAGGCGCACAAGCTGGTGAACTCCTTGGTGACCAACATCTCCAGGTTGACATTGTCGGCCTGGAAAGTGAAGGTGTCCTTGTTGTGTTTGGTGATTTTCACCCCAAGGAGGGAAAGAATGTCGCGATAGCGCTGCGTGTCACGGATGTCCGGCAGATTGGAGATGGTCACCGGCTGGTCTGTCAACAGGACGGCCGAGAGCACCTGCAAAGCTTCGTTCTTCGCGCCCTGCGGAGTGATTTCGCCGTGCAGCGGGTAACCGCCGTTTATTATAAACTCTGACATGTCGTTTTTTCGTTTGAGCCCGGGCTGCCGAGCTTTTGCCCCTGATGAGGCTGCTCAAAGTATTATGTTTAAGGTGATTGTCTTATTGCTGATCACGGTTCACTTATTCAGGAATCACAATCGGGAACTTCTGTGTGAACTCCATACGATAGGGTGCACCGATGATGTTGGTGAGGAAATCGACGTATTGGTCGGTGAATTGGAACTTGTTGGGATCGTAATAGGCGGCGGGCAGCGGGAAGTTGCCGATGTTGCCCATCTCGATGGCGTCGGTGTGGAACTCTTCCAGCTCGTCGTAAGGGACGATGTCGCGCATGACGGGCATCTTGCCATAGTCTTCGCGCAGCAGCAGGTCCACTACCTTGTCGGCAAGCGTGGAGGTGAGTCGTCTGTCGTACTCGTAGCACTTGCCGGAGCGGGGAATATAGCCGGATATCTGGCCGCGGGCCTCGATGCCGAGACGGCGGTTGATTTCGGAGGCGATGACACCGCTCACGCCGCCGAAGCGCGGGTGACCGTACTCGTCAAGGTCGGAGGAAGCATACACCATGCCCAGTTCCTGTTTCTCATCGTCCCACCAGCGGACACCTTCGGAGACTGCGATGATGAGGCTGTGTTTCGGGGAACGCATGTACATCTCTTTGACAGATTCAAAGAAGAACTCCTTGCGTTCCTTGGTCATCTCCACTTCAGGCACGAGGGCCATCTGGGCGCCACCAAACATCGCTGTGCCCGTCAGCCAACCGGCATCGCGGCCCATAACCTCAAGCACCATGATGCGCTGGTGCGACTCGTTGGTGGTGTGGAGCTTGCTGGTCAGCTTCTTGATGGCCATGGCACCGGAGGGGAAGCCAGGACAGAGCACTGTCTCATGCTGCTGACCCTGATAATGGTGCATCGTGCGGGTGCGCAAGTCGTTGTCAATGGTCTTGGGAAAACCAATGACGGGAATGCCGTAGGTGGCGTACATCTTCTTGGCAGCGCCATTGGTGTCGTCGCCACCGATGGTCACCAACACATCAATCTTGTAGCGCTCGATGTTGCGCAGGATCTGCTGCGAGCGGTCTTCGGGATTCTTCTTGCTGGGGAACGGGTTGGTACGGGAGGAGAGCAACGCGGTACCGCCGTAGATGCCGTTGTACGGGATATTGGTCAGATCCACGATGTCGCCATCGCCCAAAAGGCCCTTCCAGCCGCGCAGCACGCCATACACCTTGAAGCCCAACATAGAGGCACGGTTGCGCACACATTCGATACTGGAGTTGATGGCCGGAGTGTCACCACCGCCGGAAAGTATGGCCAAAGTCTTGCCATTGAAAAGTTTGTCTGGTCTCATTTTGAAAATATTTTTATTGATAAATTTCGGATAAAGAATTATCTCGCCAACAGGGAATCTGCCGACGCGCGGTGCGTGGAATCGGTTCGGATGTTGACCTCCTCGATGCGCATTTCTTCATAAAGACCTTTCAGCATCTTGTCGATGATGTAGTTCTGCACATCAAAACTGATTGAGCCACCTCCAAGTTGATAATAGCGTGCAACAATCTGATCCCAACAGTCGTTGACGCCGAACAGGTTCATGCGGATGGAGACGGGACTCTGCAAACCCGCTTTCATGTCGGCATCTTTAAAACGCACAAAATAGTCGGTGATGGCAGTGCTGTCGCCTTTAATGAGCGCATCGTGGTTGTAGTACACCAGCGAGCCGATGGCCTCCTTGAAGATGGGGGTCATCACCTGGGTGTTGCAGTTCTCGGCCACAAGGTTGGATAAAAAAATCAGCGAATCTGCCAAATATCCTTGCGCGTTTTCTCGAAGCATTTGGAAAACAGAGCTTTGCAAATCGTCATAGTTGATGCTGTATTGGCCGTTTTCATATTGGCTGAAACCATTGGCCACACAAAGATGGTTTATGGCTGAATCAGAGGCGGTTGTGAGACAGGTTATGAAGGCAGTCTCTTTTTGTGAGTTGGAGTACATTTGTCGTACATATTCGCCGCTTTCATCCACGCAGGATTGCACAAAAAATGCTGCAACAGCCATTAAAATCAGGATTTTTATTTTTTTCATTTTTTTCTGAAATTAGAGCGCAAAGATACTTATTTTTGCGGAATGAAAGACATATTCGTTGAACATGTTCATAACACCCAATCAACCAATAAGTTGTTGGGTTCTTTGTTGGTAGAAGAAGGCGCTTTGAAAAGGGAAATTCCGCCATTTTTTGCGCTGTGGGCCGATTTTCAGTCCGCTGGGCGCGGCATGGGAACCAACCGCTGGTTTAGCGAGGAGGGCAGGAATCTGTTGGTGAGTTTTTATTTCAAGCCAGACATCCCGGCATCGCGACAGTTTTTGTTTAACCAGTACTTCTCCGTGGCCACTTTCCGCTTTATCAGCCAATTTGCCAATTCTGTTGCCATCAAGTGGCCCAACGACATCTATGTCAGCGGGAAAAAAATCGCGGGCATTCTCATCGAGCATGTGCTTCAAGGCGACAAACTCAGGCATACCATTGCCGGCATCGGCATCAACCTTAACCAGGATTGGTTTCCGCCGGATATACCCAATCCCACCTCCTTGTGGCTGGAGACGGGCAAGCATTATGATGTGGAGGGGTTCTTGCGACAGTATCAGCAGTTCCTGCGTGCTCAATATTCACAGTTGTCCGTGTCGCCCGATGCGGTCAACGCCTTGCAGGAGGCATATTTGGGGAGCCTGTACAAGCTGGGTATCCATGGCCGTTATCGCATCCATGGTCGGGAGACGGTGGCCACCATATTGGGCGTGGACGATTTCGGGCGTTTGCAGCTGCGTGACGAAAATGGCACAGATTACGTCTGCGGGACGAAGGAGGTGGTGTTTTTGTGATGGAAGTCATCTCTGCTTGTGCAGAAAGCTGTGCGGTTACCGCACGTTCCAGTAAACAGGGTGGTTGAAGTAGGTGTCAGGGTAGGGCTCGTTTTTGAGAGTGAAATGCCACCACTCGGTTTCTATCGGCTTGAACCCGTGCTTGACCATGGTGTTGCGCAGGAGCATGCGGTTAGCGAGCTGCTGGCGTGTAAGCGTGGCGGTGTGCGAGGGGTGGCTCTCGACACCGAACCAGTCGAAAGTGCCGCCCATATCGACCTCCTTTTCCGTGCGCATGTCGAACAGCGTCAAATCCACTGTGGAACCGCGCGTGTGACCTGACCGGCGGGCGATGTAGCCGTTGTTGAAAAGGTACGGTTTGTCGTACATGGGGTAGAAATACTGCTTCGTCAGGGTGTCATACGGGTCTTTCGACCAGCGGACAAAGTGATCCACGGCCTGCTGCGGACGGTAGGCATCGTAAATCTTGAGCCGATACCCTTGTTCCTTCAGCTCGTCGCTCACCTTCTTGAGGGCATTGGCGGCCTCCACCGTAAGCAATGCGATAGGCTGGAGATAACCGTCAATGCGGGTGCCTGCAAAGTTGTAGGTGCTATAATAGCGGATTTCGAGAATGGCATCCGGGATGACATCCGTGAGAAGCACGAATCCCTTGGGGTTCTGATATTCATCGGAAATTTTCCCCATAGCGGTCGCAGGCTCTTCAACGGGAGTTTGGACGGTTTCAGGCGTTGTTTTTTTCCCGGAACAAGAGGTCGAAATTAGCATGGATGCCAAGAAGATGGCGCATAAAATGCATGGTAGGGTGGGGGTGGAACCTTCTTGATTTTTTGATAAACTTCTGATTCTCATGTTTTTATTTTTTTTATAATGCTGTTTGTTTGAAATGCAAAAATAAAAAAAACGGACATGGCGTCGGATTCCCATTCAATATTTGCAGATATGTCTTGTCGTCATGTTTTTTGTGCGGATGATTCTGCCAATCTGTCACGGATTGTTTTTGGCACAAATTTTGCAATAAAAACTCACGTTTTACGCTTTTTCTTCTAAAAAATTAAAACACAACAATATGCAAACCGGTAAAATTAATGTTCAAACGGAAAACATTTTTCCTGTCATCAAGAAATTCCTCTATTCCGACAATGAGATATTCCTTCGCGAGTTGATTTCCAATGCAGTGGACGCCACCCAGAAGCTCAAACGACTGGTGAGTCTTGGCGAGGCCAATTGCGAGTTGGGAGACTTGACTATTGAGGTGAAGGTCAACAAGGATGACAAAACCATCCGTGTCATCGACCGTGGCATCGGCATGACGGCCGAGGAAGTGGACAAATACATTAACCAGATTGCCTTCTCCGGTGCCGAAGACTTCTTGGCTAAGTACAAGGGCACGGATGCCGCCAACATCATCGGACACTTTGGCTTGGGGTTCTACTCCTCCTTCATGGTCGCTGACCGCGTGGACATCTTGACCCAATCCTACAAGGAAGGTGCCAAGGCCGTGAAATGGAGCTGTGATGGCTCGCCCGACTTCACTTTGGAGGAGATCGACCCCCGCGAGCGCGGCAGTGAAATCGTGCTGCACGTCGCTGACGACACTGCCGAGTTTCTCGACGAGAACAAGATCGTGGGACTGCTCAACAAATATTGTCGTTTTCTGCCCATCCCCATACTTTGCGGCACCAAGACCGAATGGCGCAAACCCGAACCAAAGCCCGGAGAGGCTACCGATGAAAACAAGGATGAGAAGAAAGAGGAACCCAAGGAAGAGGCGGTGCAGGTGCCCCGCATTATCAATGACACCGACCCGCTGTGGCAAAAATCGCCCTCCTCGTTGACCGATGAGGACTACAAGAAATTTTACCACGAACTCTACCCGATGAACTTCGAGGATCCTATGTTCCAAATCCACCTTAATGTGGACTATCCCTTCAACCTTACGGGCATCCTCTATTTCCCGAAGGTCAAGAATCAACTTGATCTCAAAAAGAACCGTGTGCAACTCTATTGTAACCAGGTCTTTATCACAGACGAATTGGAGGGTATCATCCCGGAGTTCATGACCCTGTTGCATGGTGTCATCGACTCGCCCGACATCCCGTTGAACGTTTCCCGTTCCTACTTGCAATCCGATGCCAACGTCAAGAAAATCTCCACCTACATCAGCAAAAAGGTGGCCGAGAAGTTAGAGTCGATGTTCAAAGAAAACCGTGAGGATTTCGAGAAGAAATGGGACGAGTTGAAGGTCTTTCTGCAGTATGGCTCTTTGACGGACGAGAAATTCTATGAAAAAATCAAGGATTTCTATCTTTTGAAGAGCACGGAAAACAAATATTATACTGTTGAAGAGTACAAGAATTTGGTGAGTGCGTTGCAGATGGACAAGGACGACAATGTTATTTTCTTGTATGCCGCCAACGTGGATGAGCAGAATCTTTATATCTCCGCTGCCAAGGAGAAGGGATACGATGTGCTGCTGATGGACGGGTTTCTCGACGCACATGCCATCCAGATGCTGGAGCAAAAGAACGAAAAGGTTCGCTTTACCCGTGTGGATGCGGACGTGATTGATAAATTAATCCAGAAAAAGGATGATGTAACCCCCTCGAAACTTTCCGACGACCAGCAGAAGGACCTCAAAGAGTTTTTTGCAAAGTGTGCCGATGACAGCAAATTCACGGTGATGGTGGAGAGCTTGAGTGAGACTGACCTGCCCGTGATGATCACGCAGAACGAGTTTATGCGCCGCTTCAAGGATATGGAGAAAGTGTCGGGACAGCAGGGACTTTATGGCAACTTTGATCACTACAACATCGTCGTCAACGGCAACCACCCGTTAGCCTCGCGTGTGCTGTCGGAGGAGGACGAGACCAAGCGCACCCAGTTGGTGCAGCAGATGATTGACTTGGCCTTGTTGTCGCAGAACATCCTCACCGGCGAGAAACTCGGCGAGTTTGTGAAGAGAAGTTTCGAGATACTGTAATATTCTTGAATACATTAAAGCGTGGGCAATCGCCTACGCTATTGCCGACTTTTTTATTATTTGGCATGATGTCGGGCTTGGTGTCCCTTCAACGCGGAGGCCGGGATATGGATGGCGGAGGGATTCATAGCTCAAAACAGTCAACCTTACAACTCCACCGCAGGCCAACCGTAGTCCTGGTAGTATTTGACGTTGAGGTTGTGTTTTTTCACATACTCGCGCAGCTGCTCCTGACGGACGGCTTCGCGAACCTTCTCGTTGGAGTGGATGTTCTGGTAGATGTCGAAATAGCTGCCGAAGATGCGTTGTGCGCTGGCCTCGTTGCCGGCCCCGTCAACGGTCTGCTCGAAGGAGACCACCTTGTACTGGTCGCCCTCCTTCTTCAGGGTCATTAGGCCCGCGTGGTTGCCCCCGGAAACGGCCTTGAGCGTGTCGCCGGCTTTGTCGTACCAGTACACCCAGAAGTCGCCCATGAAGAGTTCGTCCTCCTCATGTACCATGATCATCATAGGGATGCAGAGTTCGCCTTTCTGGTAGTGCTCGCCAATCTCGTTCACTAAATAGTCGCTGATGGCGTTGCGCACCACCTGTTCCTTTTTATTGATGGCGATATGGCGGATGCAATCGGCCTTGTGCTCGTCGAAGTCGGATATCAGCCACTGGCCGTTCACCTTCTCCATATAGAGTTTATGTTCCTCTACGTCAGAAGATTCGTCGAACGAACCATCCTCCCATTTCTGGCGCACCTTGATGGTGGCGACCGCGTGGGTGTTGTCGGTTTTTTCCACACCGGCCACTTCAAAGTCGGCGATGGTGCCGCCGTTGCCGGTCACGAAATAGTAGAGCCATTCGTGGTCCATGGCCTCGAACTCCGGCAGCTGGTTGAACATCGTGTCCAGCACGTTGTAGAAATCCGTTGTCATATACGGTTTCGACTTCTCCGACAGCTCGTGGTCGGGGATGTACTGGCACAGCTCGGCCGCACGTTTCTGCAGTTGTTTTTCAGAATCACTACATGCCGCAAACAACAGCACGGCGATGGCAAAAATCAGGATTTTTTTCATAATATTATTTTAATTGTTATTTGCAAAAATCTAATCTCTACTTCCGGGCATAAGGTCGATGAAGGTTTTCTTGACCAGTTCGTAAGCTGTAGTTGGGTTGAATCGGTTGGTACCTTCGCGGATCAATATATCCATATCCCCTAAAAATTCCGGTGTCTGCAACTTCAGTTCCATGTTTTGCACGAACTGCTTATATGTAGGAACCTTTTCCACCACAAATTCCATATACTTTTGGTAGCATTCTAACACTCGCGCTACGTCTATCTTTCCGCTTTCCAAAGCCACTTGCAGATCAAACAAGTCGCGACCTTTCTTCCTTTGGTATAATGCACGCAACTTGGTTCCTATCAGTTCGTTAAGGGTGTAAGTGGTGATTTCACATTTACCGCTGAACCAAGTGTTATGAACTTCAAACGGCATTTTTTGCAATCCCAGGACGTTAAAGTGTTCGTAGCAATTGATTTCGATCTTCAGTCTTAAGGGTTGTACCGGCGGAACTTCTGACTCCATACGGAAGAACATAGTATTGTTGTACCGTTTCTGCTTCGTCACTTTGCCTGGAAGCCACGAAAGCACCTCCCCAAGACGGAACAAGATGGGTTTGATGGGACCGGGATGGATTTGCACGAGGTCAATATCTTCGCTGTAGCGAGATTGCGGAGTGAGGTACAGCTTGTGCAACGCCGTACCTCCGCGAAAAGCCAGTTGCGAAGCCAAATATTCATCACTGAAGATGCAGACCAAGGCCTTGCAGATGATGAGGTCTTGTTCGACCATGGTAGCATATATCCACGGTGCCTGTTCATTCCATTCTATAATTGCCGATTTGTCTATCATAGGTCATCTATTTCAATTTCAATGTTCATATTCACATGCCATCGATTACCCATACTACTGCTTTTTTCTTCGCTGGTATTGCTCATCAATATCTTTTTCCATTTTGGAGTTGATGCTTTCAGCAGCTTATACAGTTTGTCGGCTTTATGCTGCTCCTCCAAAATAAATTCTAAAAGATAACCCAAGCGTTGAACGGTTGCTGTAGTAGTATAAGGTAAAACGAATTCAATTCGATCTACATCAACACTTTCCATTAATTCCGCAAGAACCGTGGCTGCTCGTTGGTAACCGCCTACGTGGCTTGCAAATTGGACGAGGTCAATGGCTGTCAACTCGGCAGAGGAATAGACTATCACCCCCATTTCAGCATTTTTCTTCATCAATAATTCAGAAGGAATTAGCTGACGATAGTTCCAGTTCAACAAATTATTCATCTTTGAAGGTCTTAAACGAGGTGCTATTGTCATCACTTGGGTTTGCATAGCTCGCTGGTGGCTGGCACCGTAAAATTCTGCGGCCGACAGCAAGCATAAATAATAGGGTTTTCTGACAGCATTCATCAGATTATCAATATAATAAGTAGGAGGAACAACACCCTTCAAAGCATATTGAGGAGGTATAATGACATAGAAACCGCGATAAGGAATGCATATTCTACCGCGAGCCACTTGTCTTTGCAATTCTGTGACAAGCGAATTGTCCGACAAGTTCACAGCTTGACGGACATCGTCAATTGTGAACGTCACACGTCCTCGTATCTCCCTTTCGCGTATATATTCTGTAACTGTCATATTACCTTTTTGTTGTCAAACATATCGTTTAATGCATATCTTTATAACTTTTCCGCTGCAAAAATACAACTATTTTCGATTCAACCACATTTTAGTCTAAAAAAACTTATACATAACAAAACTGTTGGATTTATGATCTCTACCGCACGCCGAGTTCCTTAAAGATATTTCCCAGTACTTCCGCATCGTTACGACAGATATATGAGTTTATTTCCATCGTTTCCACATTTGTGATATCGTTTTCCTCTAATGCTGTTTTTAGTCTTTCCGAAATCAACGGATTTGAATGCAATGGGTACAACCAACACATATCGGGGCTGTTTTTCTCCATATATTCCTCGTTGAAAGCAAATTTTAAGACACCAATTGCCAAGTCTATATTTTCATGTTCATCGAATTTGCGATTATATTCAGCTTGTACTTTCAGGTAGTCATCGTAGCTGTCAATTTTTAAGATGGGCTCATTCCCTTTTATTCCTCCAAAACGAGCATAGGAATCCTCAAAAAAAACCGAATTTTTCCAATCCACCATTTCTGGACAACAGAGCTGTGGACGCCTTTTATTATCACGCGGTTGCGCAAATCTGAGCAGATGATAGTCCCAGGTTTTGTCCTTTTTTCTAATGGTACAGCTTGCCCATTGGTGTTCTTGAAGATTGAATTCCTCCAAAATGGAACGCATTTTGGAACTGACAATAAAGTTATTGATAGTGCTAATATTAAGGCAATAGAGTAAATCTGTAAGGCGAGAATTCCCTTTCAGCCTGAATTCCGATTGTTTTGGCAACTTGTTGAACAATTGTTGCATGCTGTTAAAATTCAGAGGCTGAAGGAGTTCCAGTTGTCCACCCGGGGCACTTCCAACCACTTTTGTTTTTGTTGAATGCTCAAAATTGTAATAGGTGGTCATCGTGATAAATATTTTAACAACAGATGGAACATCTCCGTAACAACGCTTTCAGAGCTTCTGCGTGCTGTCCGACTACGATAGCATGGTGATTACCAATAGGATTCGTCAGAAAATATTCGGTGTCTGACGGATTGGCGAGACGTACCACTAACTGCGTGCGGCAGAGATCCGGCTTTGTCTGACAGCGAACCAGCTCTCCTTCCGCGACGAATGCGCGTGACAAATCGCCCGAAACTTTGCAAATCGTGACAGGGCCTTCCGGCACGAAGCCGCGGATGCCGACCCCGATTCCCGATTCGAAATGCGTGTCAAGTTCGTAACGCTGAACCATATCGAAGGGTATGGTGCAGTGGGCGAAGAGGATTTCGTCCGTTTCGGGATGGATGCTGGCGGGGTTCGCTTGGAAAGAGGAACTGCCGGTCAGGGCGCGAAGCAGCATCATGGTCAGCATGGTGGGGACATCGCCCTCGCAACCTGCGATATAACCTTCCGCGTTCAGCTTCGCCAACGCCCAGCAGCCGGTATTGTGGACAGCATCCAACAAATCGAAGCAACGGATTGTAAATCCTTGTAAATCATGTTTTTGCACTACGATTTTCAATGCCTCATAGATACGGCAGGCATCGGGAAGCGCCTCTTTGACCGTTGGCATATCGCTATGCTCTGTTGGCGAGGATTCAGGGGTTGCGGCCAGCGTGTCCAGCAGCTCAACCATGGGAATATCCAGTAACTCAATGCCCAGTCTTTGTCGGACGCACTCCGCATCCACATGGCTGGCAATGAGCCAGTCGGAAGGTTTCCCGATGACCCCTAATCGGCTTTGGCGCAACCGCCTGATCGCCGATTCCACCTGGCAAAGCAATTGGATGCGCGAGGCGATGTATTCGGGATTACCGTGCAGAATCTCACCTTGTTTCCCTTGTAGTCGCAGATAGGAGAGGATTTCTAACGAGGCGGCTAACGAGTTGCTCTTGTCGGAAGCCAGGAGATAGAACGGAGCGTCCGATTTCCCGACCAATGCGGGCATCATTTGCTGAAAGATGCCTTCGGTGCCGCCCGTCCGCACGAAAATCAGATTCAGATCGTGGGAGCCGTAGTCTGAGAAATCGTCACCTTTCAGAATGTACGGGACATTCAAGGAGGTTAGAAACTCTTTGGTAAGCATGTCCACCGCCTGCGGGTCGTGCAGGGTAGAGGTGATGGTATATATTGCGATGTTCATATCGTTTTTTATGTATGTTTTTAACGTTTCAAGTTTTTCAGTTTATAGTCCGTACTCTTCCAGATCCTCCGCAGCCATCGGCAAACCCTCCTCCTCGTCGATATGGATGTAGGGTTTGGCTTTGCGACTGAAAGTACGAAGGTAGTAGTCGTGGAGCGCGACCTCCACCTCACACATTGTCTTTTCCAGCTTTTTGGGTTTCAACTGACACTCCCAAAGCACAATCACCTGCCACCCATTCTCGGTGAGAATCTCATAGTTCTTTTGATCCCGCTCTTGATTCCGCCGTATCTTCGCCACCCAAAAATCGCGGTTAGTTTTTGGAATTTTGCAACACTGGGAATTTACAATTTGTTGTAGAGACGTTTCATGAAACGTCTCTACAGGGGGCGACAACGTCACATCGTGTCCATGCCAAAAGCACCCGTTCACGAAAATCGCCGTCCGGTACTTGCGCATCACGATGTCGGGTTTCCCCGGCACGCCCTTCACATTGAGACGGTAGCGGTAGCCGTGCTTCCACAGCCACTGTCGCACGCGCTTCTCGGGCGTGGTGTCCTTGCTGCGGATCCGCGACATACAGTAGTGCCGCTGCTGGGGTGTCATTATGTCGGTCATAGGAGGTTATTTGTCAGCGTTTTGCATCAATCCGTATTTTTCGCACAGCCGTTGGAGCGCCCCGTCGGCCTTCATCCGGCGGATGACGCCGTTCACCAAGTCGAGCAGGTCGTCCTGGCCTTTGCGCATCAGCACGCCGATTTCCCCGTGGGTGAAGGGGGCGTTCAGGAGCGGCGCTGCCAACCGTGGGTCGGTTTGCACGTAGTAGGGCGCTTCCGTGATTTCCGTGATCATCACGTCGGCCTCGCCCTCGGCGATGAGCGACGGGATCTCCTCGTTGTTCGGGTGCACGATGATGGTGGCGTGGGTGAGGTTTTGGTTGGCGAACTGCTCGTTAAGTCCTCCCGGATTCACCATCACTCGCACGTCGGGACGGTCGATGTCGGCCAGCGAGCGAAAGCGGGTGGTGTCTTCCGTCCGGCAGAGGATGGTCTTGCCGTTGGCCAAGTATCCCTCGCTCATCAGCATAATGGCGCGCCGGGCATCGGTGATGGTGATGCCCCCGATAGCGAGGTCGAAGGTCTGGGGTTCGGCCAAAACGTCGGCGGTCAAGGTCGGCCATGAGGTCCGGACGAATTCCACGGGCACCCCGATACTGTCGGCAATCGCCTGTGCCATCTCGATGCCGAAGCCCCAGTATTCGCCGGTTTCAGGCTCGCAGAAGGTCAGCGGCCGGTAGTCGCCGGTAGTGCCGACGAGCAGCTTGCCCCGTTGTTGGATTCGCTCGATGGTCGGGCGCGAGACCGAGTACTCCTCGGTGGTGCAGGAGGTCAGGACGACTGCACTGCCAACAAGGAGTGGCGTGGCAAAGGAGATGAAGGCTGTGAAGAACGCCAGCAGCCAGGTTCTTAATTTTTTCTGTATCATTTCCATTTTTCTGTTTGGAGATTATTTTGTAACAGGCTTAACCACAGCATTTGCACGGATTGGTCTGTGGAGTTTCGCGGATGAACAAAAATCATCCATTGTTGACGATGATCCACTCACGGAAAAAGGGGTCTTCCATCTCATAGCGGTCAGTGTAGATTACGTAACCATCTTTCTGCAGGCGTTTTAACGCACTATAGATGGTGCTGGTGCGATGTTCACCCGACTGTAGCGGTTTGCCTGATGAAAGTCGCTGCAAAATCCATTTGTTGGTACGGTTGAAGTTCATCCATAGGCGTTCATAATCCAAACCGTGAGTTGTCACGATATAGTCAATTGCAGTCTTGAAAGGATCTTCGTTGTCGGGCTGAAGCATCCCCACCTGCCAAATGTTGGAAGCCAGTTGCTGGGAGTAATACGGATGGCATAAAGTGTAGTCCAAAATCCGGTCGGCCAATTCTTCACAAATATCCGGGAAACAATTGTTTAAACGTTCCGAAAGATAATGGTGGAACTCGTCACGGGGCAGTTTCCCTAACCGCATCATCTCGCCAAAATGGTAAAAAGGTGACTTTTTATTCTCGAAAATCTCCGACATCATACTTTCCTGACTTCCCAGGAGTATGTAGTTGATGTTCTTTTGTTCCTGCATAATGGAACGCAGTTGTCGGTCAAACTTTGGAGCAAGGTCGCGGATTTCCTGAAACTCGTCCAACACTACAATCATTCTGTCCTTCTCTGAATGGGCCTTTTCGATCAAGGTAAGCACATCTTCAAGTAGCATTGTGCCATCCACACCTGGTTGGAATGATACATCCATTGAGCCCGTCATCGGATTGGTGGAGACTGTGGGCACGACGCGGAAGTGGGTGATCAGGTGTCGAACACGTTCCATCGGATGTACTTTGAAAAATTCCCGAAGCAGTTTAGACGAGAGATCGGAGACCGACGTGACCTGCTGGAGGTTCACGGTGATGTGCTTGCGCTTGCAGTTTTTCAAGGATTTCGTCACCACACTGCTTTTGCCGAAGCGCCGTGGACTTATAAGAATCAAGTGGTTTGGACTTTTTACAAATTGGGTGATATAAGCCACCTCATTCACTCTGTCAGTGAAGTAATCCTCCTCCACGATAGTGCCGAATTTAAAAGGGTTTTCCATACTACGCATTTTTTCGTTACGAACTTTTTCGTAATAATCACGATGCAAAAATACGAATAATATTGAAACCGGCAAGGAAATAATTATTCTCCGCGTATCGCGTGGATTCTCCCGGAAATATCAGTAAAAACGCCATCCATAAACTTCTTCCCAACGAAGAGTCTTCTCCGTTTCCTTTACCACAAAACCGTAATTCTGCACTATCTCTTACACTCGTTTTGTCGGAAATGGGCGGGCGACTGTCCTTTCAGGCGCTTGAACCATTTGCCGAAAGCAGAGGGATCCTCAAAGCCCAAACGTACAGATATTGTTTTGATTGACAACCGCTTCTGTCGAAGCAAACGGATGGTATCACGCATCAGGTAGTGGTCTATCCACCAGCCTGCAGTATGTCCCGTGGCACGCTTGGCACATTCGCTCAGATACTTGGGAGCCACACACAGTTCGCCGGCATACCAAGCGACATGGTGCTCCCGTAGATAATGCCGGTCCAGCAGTTGCGTGAACCGCATCATCATCATTTCATGGCGTGCAGATTCCACATTCACCATGTTCGCCTCCTCAACACGCCCCCAAAACAACATTCGGAAGCCAAAGCTGAGCAGCATGGCATTGAAGTCGATCAAACTATTGGCCTTAGGGTGCAGCAGCGCGTCACGCTGCAGTATGGCAATATCCTCCACAATACGCATTTCCTCAGGACTATAGTGGCGCACGGGATTCCTGTTCAGATTCGAATAGACAGTGTACTCGTTCTGCACTAAAAGCTTAGAAGCGAATTCGCTTGACAAGAGCCAGACAATGCTGTTGATGTTCTCATCCAACACTTCGGTCACCACATGCTGCCGCGGCAAAATGGCCAACGACGAATTGGTTGGCACTTGATACTGCGTGCCATCTATGAGGGCATTGATCTGACCGTTACGCACCACGATGAACGAATAGTAGTCTGGCTGCATGAAATCTAACCGATAATCTTTCATTTTCGGGTGTAGAAACAAAAAGAAATCCTCGCCGCTGCGATAGATTTCCGTCGTGTCGGCAAACTTGGGGAACAGGCTTCGCACGCTATTATCATTCATACGCTTTTAATAGTCAAAATTTTCGCAAAAATAGCACTTTTTTCCATTGCGTAGAAACATCTTGTCACAATGGAAAAAACGGCCAGTCTTACGGAAAAATCGTCCTGTGTTGCAAACTCTAAATAGACTATTTTTGCCGCGATTAATTTAGATTTTCCGATTATGAAAAGATTATTCGCTTTCGCATTGTTATCTGCAATATGCTTTTGCACTATGGCACAAACCGTTACCTTTACGGGGCGTGACACCGAAGGTCGCTATGTTAAGCTGGACCGCGTGATCGTCACCAACCTTACCACAGGGTGGCAGACGACCCTCTTCTGGCCCGACACCACTTTAAAGATGGAAAACATCAACCAGGGAGCCCTTCTTTCTGAAAAGAGTGCGTTGACCTTGTCGCAAAACAACCCGAACCCGTTCAATGGCTCCACTGAGGTGGAACTCACAACAGCCAATACCGGAGTTGTGACATTGGTGATTGCCGATATGAACGGTCGAGTGGTAGAGACGATGAGCACAGCGTCTTTACAAGCAGGAACGTACCAATTCCGAATCACCCTTGAACACAATGGGATTTATGTGATGTCGGCCCAACAGAACGGTCTTTCGTCATCCATCAAGATGGTGTGTAACGAGGGTGGCGGCGTCAACCGCGTTGAACTTAAATCAAGTCATGCCGAGACGCGTCAAGGCACGTCACACGCACGCACCAACGACCAGATAGAATTTACGGGTTACGCAATCCTTGACGATGTTGAGGTGAAAACCACACCCATCCGAGAGAACGTCAGCAAGTCGCAGACCATCACATTGCCTTTTGCGAGAGTCTATAAAGGGACAAAAACGGTTTCCGAGAAAAAATCCGACGAATTCCGCGTGGCTCTTTCTCTGAGTCCTTTTTCGCTCAATCAGTTTGAAAAAGGATACTCTTTTGAGATCGGCGACAGAACCGCCTCGACCCCAGAAGAGCTTCAGCAAATCTACCGTGAGCTTGGTTCCACCGAGATGTACGTGCGGATTGCCACAAAACGCCATGTGACCGCCGAGGATGTCACCGACGGAGAACCTGACGAGAATGCCAACGTCCACACATTCGACCAAGGGATACGCCTGTGCCAGATTGCAGCGGAATTGAACATCCCCATCAATCCGGAAATCATGTGCGCTTACACCTATATGGACATGGACAAGCAGCAGGCACCGCGTTTCGATGAGTACCCGGAATTCAACTACCTGATGAACGGTAAAAAATGGGAGGATCTGACCCTTGATGAGATCTGCACGGTGTTGGAGGCATACGGGGAGTTTGTGGGTGAGGCAATTCTCGGCACCGGTTGCACGGTCAACAATTGGAATCTCGGCAACGAGGCCAATTTCGGTTTCGCCGGCATCAGCATGGGCTTGGAAACTGCGGTTGACCCCAAATTGGCAAAGGCCGGAACCCTTAAGAAATACACGGCGCCGGTGTTTGCACGCGGCTGGCTGAAAAAACATGTGTGGGAGCATAATGCCAAAGCATACGCAGCCGTGAAAAACGGGATTTTGAACGCATACGCAAAATCAGGCATTGACGCCTCAAACGTCAAATTCTCCACGCATATCGCCACCGTGGTCTTCCCGGCTGGCTGCAGCGCCAAGTTTTTCAACGTCATGAAAGAAAACGGATATGAGATGGAGACGGCTGGCATCAGCTACTATCCCAGTGCACCCTCCATGTCTCTGAACAAGAAGAGTTTGCTGAAAAAAACGGTGAAGAAAATCAAGAAGAAATGCGGGCTTCCCGTTTTCATCGGTGAGTTCTCTTACCCTTCGGGGAAAATGGACGGTCCCTTCGCTGGTTGGAACAAAAAAGTAAAGGGTTACAAACACGACCAGCAGGGCCAAGCCAACATCTATGCCGACGTGATAAAGTGGGGTAAAGCGAACGGTATGGCGGGCATCCGTTACTGGGCTCCGGATTATGAGGGCTGGTACGCTATGTCCATGTTTGATTTTTCCAACAAGAAAGGTACGGCCAAAACTATCTTGAGGAATCATAAAACCATCGTGGAATAAGAAAGTATTATTTGTTATGTTTCGTTAGTCTCTCGGAACCGTTGTTTCAGCCTTTCGATCACCTCCCAGTCGGCGGGCAGCCACTGCACGCTGTCGAGTTCGTGAGGGGCGAGCCAGCGTGCGGCCTCGTGTTCGAGGAGGGTAAGCGAGCCGCTCTCCACGGTGCAGAGGAAGCAGTGCATCGTGAGGTGAAACTTGGGGTAGTCCCACTCGATGGTGTGCAGCAGTTCCCCGACGGTGATGCGGGTGTCCAGCTCCTCCCGGATTTCGCGGCGGACGGCCTCCTCGGGCGTCTCGCTGGGTTCGATCTTGCCGCCGGGAAACTCCCACCAGTCCTTCCAGTCGCCGGCCCCGCGCTGGGTGGCGAAGATGCGGTTCTGGGAGTCTTGGATGACGGCGGCGGAAACGGTGATGTGTTTCATAGCTTATTCGTTCTTGTTCAGTATGACCAGCGCGCCGATGACGCCCGGCACCCATCCGCAGAGGGTAAGGATGAGGACAATGAGGACGGACCCGCACCCGCGGTCAATGACGGCCAAAGGCGGGAAGATGAGGGAGAGGATGACGCGGAAAATGGACATAGCGGTTCGGTTTTTTGAATGGGCAATAGTACAAAATTATGCTGTTTCCTGTTGAATCCATTTTGCCAGCACCATTCCGGCAAGGATGAACCAACCTCCGCCGAGGGCGGCCAAGAGCGGGAACCACGGGAGCGCCTCGCAGGGCAGCAACGCCGGCACAATGGCGATGGCCAAAGCCGGGGCGAAGGGCTTGAACCGTCTGAAAAGAAGGAGCATCAGCGGCACTGTCACGAACGTGCCCAATGCCAGCGGAAGGCCCCACCGATGATGGAGCAGCAGACAAGTGAGGGTGCCCAAGCCGGCGGCGGCGATGATGAGCGCCCAGATGGTCCACGGGCGTTCACGGAAGCCGCTGCGACGGTTGGAAAACTCGATCATGGTGACCACCAGAGGAGGCACCGCGAGAAAGCGTATGGTGGGAATGGGAACGCAGTAGGTGACGACTAATGGCAGGCACACGGCGACCGTGAGCAGGGCCAACTGTCCTCCTCCGAAGGGGTGGTATTCCGGTCGTTCCTCTTGCCGGAGCCAGCCCCTACCGAGGGCCAGCATCACCGAAATCACCAGCACGCAGGCGGGATAGAGCCATGAGGTAGTGCCCACCAGCACGGGCAGCATAGCCGCCGAGACGGTGGGATACATATTGCACCGCACCAAGCGCAGCAGTCCCATCACGATGACGAAGGCCAGCGCAAAGCGGATTTCGAAGCCGGCGGGCAGCAGCAGGTTGAGGGCCAGCCCGATGGTGGCTGCGGCCGTCAGGTAGAGGGGAATTTGCCACCCCCGCACGTTCCACACCGCCTTGGGCATCAGCCAGAGTCCGACGCACAGCGCCGCCGCCTCGGGGAAGACGACCTCGCTTTGTTCCGAAACATCCGCCACAGCCACCATCAGCGTGAGGAACAGCGCGACCGAGAGATTCCGTTTTATGGAAGAGGAGGGCATCAGGGGGTGTTATTTTTCTTGTGCGGACTGCTTCAGCGATTCCAGTGCGCGGCAGAGCTGGTCGGGGCAGGAGGTGGGTTTCCCTCCGCAGCGGATGCCGTTGAGTTTTTGGATGACGTCGTCGATTTTCTGGCCGACGACCAAGCGGCAGATACCCTGGAGGTTTCCGTCGCATCCGCCATAAAAGAAGACCTGCTGGATAACGCCCTCGTTATCGACGGTCACATCAATGAACTGCGAGCAGGTGCCTTGGGTTTTGTAGAGGGTGTGGGGCATAAATTTATCTTTTTACTTCTCAATATTAAATATTTTTTGCAAATCTCGTCGATTAACTCTCCCCATGAAGGCACACCTGAGCTTGCTGAAACGCTGACTCCAACAAATAAAACCAATCGATTCTGGCGCGAGGCTTATTGAATTTGTTTAGTATGAGAAACGATGTCATAATCCATAAAAAATCATTATAATATTACTACTGAACATTTAGAAGATATTACCGTTAAATTGAATGCAGTAATATATAACACTATGACATTACTACACCATCTGTTAAGACTCGATTATTAACATCAGACCATGTGCTGTTTAAGTGTTTTGATACAAAATCCAATATTTTTTTTAACACACCATAATCAATAGGTTGAGGCATACGATTAGATTTGTCGTGCTTGCATTTTCTTAACACAAAAATTTGATCAATACGAGAATATATAGGATCAACATCTTCTGCTACCGCGTATGTTTCCGTAATAACAATAAATGCAGAATAAGGGTTACCTGATTTTAATTTTTCAGCAGTAGCAATCGCCCCATCTAACATGGTCTTGTCTAAAAAAGTCTTATTCTCTATTGCCAAAATAGGAACATTTGCTATCACTTTTTTAGATTTTCCGTTTTTACTTGGAATCTCAATAGGAAAAGTACAATATATAGCATAATCTTGATCTTTCCCATTAATTCTGACAAGCGGTTCTCGAGCAAAACTACTTATATTTTTTCCTGTGATATACAAGTTCGAATAAGCATCAACTGCACCACATTTGACATCACCTACTCCATCTCCACATTGTTCTTTGATGATACCATTAACCCTGTCTTTTAAAAATAGGTAAGTAAACTCTTCTAAAATAGTAGATCGGATTTTACTTCTTGAATCAAATGTGTTTTCTACATGACTATTTTCAAAAAACTTATAATAGTTATCCAATTTTTCCGCTCGTGCCTTTAAATCCTCTTCTTTATATGCATGTATGGACTCTATTCCACCTAAATATACCAAGTAATTATCTAAAATGGTATTTAATAAATCAATATGCGCTTGAGAGGGTTTTTCATATAATTTAAAAGCTTTAGCTATAATATTTGCAGCATGAGCCAATTGTGGTTGTTCAGTAATCTTATTAATAATTAACTGCAATTTGGGGAATAGTTTCAAAATTTCTGCTTTATGCAGAAGAAAATAATTTATAGTATCCTGCTTTGCCATAAGAATTAGACAATTATATAATTACACCTTCTTCTTTAATTCTTTTAGCTATATCAGACCAAGGTCGTTTAAGATGAGCTATTGTTTCGCGCACCATTCTCCATACAACGTTTTGATCAATATCACACCATTCAGCTTTTCGCATAGATTTACGCAATACATATATTTGGTCTATCCTTGAATATGCAGGATCCACCGCATAACTAACATCGTACCTTTCAGCAACAGTAATAAATCTAGTATATGGATTGCCGCTCTTGATCTTTTCTGCGGTTGCAATAATAGAATCTAACATTGTTTTATCGACATATGTTTTAGCTTCTATTGCAATAGCAGGGATACGTATTTGCATCGGCTCTGCCTTATTAATTGATATGTCGAATGTTCGATAAATAGCATAATCTTGATCCTTCTCGTTCACTCCTATTTCTGGAGAATGAATAAAATCAATAAAATCTTTTGCTTTGAAATATATATTCGAATATGCCTTCACATTACCACTATCAAGTACATCATCCCTGTCTTCTTTTTCTTTGATTTCACTAACATAATCTTTAAACAATAAAAACAAGAATTCTTCTAGTATTGTTGGCCGGAATTTTCCTTGTGATGAGAATGCTCGATCAAGGCCATTGGTATGCATATAGTTGTAGTATTCATTTAAAAATGCCACCTTCTGACATACTGCATTTTCGTCATAGCTCTTTAAATCTAACATCCTGCGAAGATACTTTGCGTATTCAGGGATAAGCAATTCAAGTGCGCGCTCTTCATCGAAAGAACGTTTGCCACGGCATTTCGTTATAATATTAGAAGCATGGCTTAATTGTGGATACGACTCTATTACTTCGCATATGAAGTCATAATCATTTTTATTAATGTTCATAATTATTATGATTAAGTGTTTGGCATATACATTCTCCAATGGCTTTTGCCATTAAAACAGGAACAGCATTCCCTATTTGTTGATATTGGCTTAACCCCTTCTCCCATGACATTTTTGTACGCATTCCTTCAAAAACGAAGTCATCAGGGAACGATTGTAAACGTGCACCTTCTCGAGCAGTAAAATTACGATTGAGATGGGGATGTATGAAATTACTCTGAAAACTTGCAGCAATGGTGGGAGCAGGTCTGTCACCATATAAGCGTTGATTGTTTTGGTGGAATTTAACCGTCGATTTTTCATTTGGTGCACCACGCTTCAATGCTCCATGAGTTTCCCAAACATCTAGTAAGTCTTGTCCAGGTTTAATCGCTTCAAATCGCGCAATCAGCCGAGGAGTATGCTTCATCGCCACATGGTTTAATACATAAGTCGAATTAGCACGCATTAGTCGTTGATACTCATTCTGTGGCTCTTTCGGATATTCTTGCACCTCTGTCCCTTGTCCTGCTCCAATTTGTGGCAAATCACTTATTGCTTCATCTACAGTAACTAAATGGTCTAAATCATACGGCTCAGGATGTTGTGGCTGAATATTTAAATCTTTTCGATAACCAATGAGGATAACACGCTCACGATTTTGAGGAACTCCATAGTCCGATGCCACAAGTACTTTATATGCGACATTATATCCATATTCACCCGCATTCGTAAATTCTTCCACGATGGTTTTGATTACTTCTCCGTTCTGCATAGAGAGCAAACCTTTGACATTTTCCATTACAAAAGCTTTTGGCGAATACCAATTGATGAACTTAACAAAGCCGTAGAAGAGTTTATTTCGAGGGTCGTCTTTGATTTTATTTCGTCGCTTGTTAGCAAGACTGAATCCCTGACAGGGGGGGCCTCCAATAATTATATCTGGAACTACACCACCTGTCATAGTATCAACTTCTTCTTTGGTCATAGTCGTAATGTCTTTGCACAAGAAAGGAGTTTCCGGAAAATTGCGAGTGAATGTTTTTTCACAATTTTCATCAATATCACATGCAAAAATAGAGCGCACACCTGCCATGCTAAATCCTTTTGTCAAACCTCCACAGCCAGAGAATAAATCAATTGATGTGTATGAGTCAGATGAAAACTGGTTACGCGGTTTCTGCATTTCTATTACTTCTTCAATACTAGGCAATTCATTTTGACTAGTTGATTTTGAGCTTGATTTGGAGTGGTTTGGTTTAGGAATGTTGGCAAGCAGTTTTATTATATCACCCCCTTTTATGTAGATGGGCTTACCATTTGTCCAATTGTTGTAAATGGCTTTGTATCTATCTAAGAATGTCACTACATCAATGGTTTTTATATTTATTTTCTGTTTCAATTTATATATAATATATGACCCGTTAGGAGAAGGGTAACCCAAATGTTCCATTTCTTCTTGAGAACAAATGCGGTCGAACACTATCTTATATGTGAAGTATTCGTTTTTATTTTCAATGTTGTATAAAACCAAGATATTAGGTTTTAGAATTTTGGGGTTGTTTACATCCACCCAACCTTCTCTTGCTTTATTTGATCTAACATTGTACAATTCAAACGGTTTATTATTACCTTTCTCTTGAATCCATTGCAATTGATTTTTCCCTTTCGACCGATAGCCTCCTATGAGGAAAGTGCTTTTGCGACAATCTTGAAGACTAATTGTATCGTCTGTCATTTCGTCTTCATCAAATAACAATAGTATTTTATCATTAGTTTTTGTCATAATTTTTCGGATATGTATGATAACTAATCAATATTAATTACTTTTCATAGTGTCTTATTACATAGCATAGTTCATTCGAAACTATTTGTGGTGAAAAATCTATGAATGTGTATTTCTTCTTTCCCATATTCAACTAACAATCATATCCTTATAAACATAATACAACTCATCCGCAACAGTTCTATAGTTCGGAGCCTCTTTATTCAAAAGGCATTCCACGATTTCTCTGCTAATACTAAATCTCAATCGCTCTTTAAACAAATGGAAATCGGACAGAGTGGTTTCAGATAAGGAATGGATGAGCGCATTCACCAGAGAAACATTGTAACATTCAACATCCTTTTTTTCCAAATCTTCAATCGCAATGCTATGTATAGTTCTAGTCTGTCTCGCATCGTCCAGACTAGTGGGAAGGAATCCAAAACCAATCGCATCGGTCAATTTGTGGTTTTTGATAAATTGATCGGAGTTGCAAGATAGCAAAAGCAGTCTCTTGTTGCATAGCAAATCACTATTGTTTTTTTCAAAAACAACATTGGCACAATTGCTGCCATACAACACCTGACTAGTCCCATGCCCGAGGAACACAACGCTTCTGGCATCTTTAATCTCAGCATATAGCTTATCCAACGAATCATCCTCCTCTGTGGTGTCGTTGTGTATGCCAATCGCCTGCATATTCGAGCAAATATGCTCATATAACGGCAGAAGAAAAGCTGTCGTTGGGTCTTCCGGATATATGCAAACAATCTTTTTCATCGGTTGACTTCAGTAAGATATGCAATGGTTTGGGTTAAAACGGCCTCTATCCATTCATCGGAACGGGCATCGGAATTGTTTTCAATCATTTCCGCAATTTCCAAAAAGGTTTTCCCTTTTAATTCGGGACAGCAACTGTTAAATACCATATCGCCATTTGCTCGAAGCAAAACACATAAACGATCTTCCATACTGTCTTTGCTCTCGTGCCGTAAATACTTGAGCAGATCTTCTGTGTAATCAATTCGGCTAATACAATCTATTATCTTATCGTGAATCAATTGATTTATACCATTAACGAGTTGTTCAGACGATGCTTTTTGATAATCTTGACCGATAACGCTATTGATCACTTTATTCCAATTGCCGGAATATACAAAAAAGTTCAAGTTTTTCCGAAATTCGTGAACCATACGAACCACATCCAATCCATTCAGATAATCACAATCCAGTCCAAAATCTGTAAGAGCTATGTCTATGTGTTTATCTTTGATTTCCGAAGCTATCTTATTTTTCAGCTTTGCAACATCCAGATCTTCCGAATCGTCTTGTTTCAGTTCAGCAGCACTGGTTCGAATGAATATAAAATCCAAATCGAACTCTTGCTGTGTCGTAAGTTTGATATTGTTAATGATGTTTTTTTGATCTTTATCATCAAACAGTAATATGCATTTTGCCTTCTTCATAATCATAATTATTCGAAAAATAGTCTAAATGTGGCTCCGGTTTCAAAATGTAAGCCGTTCCCAACGAACAAAATGTCTCCATTAAGTTCGTTTTTCATTCGTTCCTTTATAGTGCTCAATCCTATTCCAGAGCCTCCTCTGCGATTCGTGATCCCTTCTTCGAAAATATTGTCTGGTGTGAATTGGTTCAGATCAACGCCAACCCCGTTGTCAGTAAAGTCAACAATATAGGTCCTGCCATTTCGAGAAAAATCTATTCTGAATTCCGTGGCATTGGCTTTTTCCGAGTTGCTCACCAGATTGTCCAAAACGATAGACAAGTCCAAAATCGGGATTTTTTTCTCCAAAGGTTCTGTAATGTCAGAATGATATTGAACCTTGCATAAAGGTTTGTAGTTTGAGAAATACTCTTTGATATAGTTCCCTATGTCAATCAATTTGGATTCCGAAAGCAAAGTCAGATCGGCTTTGGTAATCATTTTGGAAAGCAAGTGGATTTTGTTGATGTCGTAATCAAAAGAGTCTAACGATTCCCTTAAACCGGTAAGGTCATTGTTTGCCAATTGGAGTTTAGCGGTATTAATCAAGCTGATTGAATTGGTGGAGGATATAAGAACTGTGTGAATCAAATCCAAAACATCCTTGGAAGTGTTTCTGGTTGCAGACAGATACTTGTTTTTCTGTATCTGAATGTCACGTTCACGTTCTGCTTTCTCTCTCTTTTCCTTTTCTTCCCCCGCTTTTTTCTCTTCTTCCTTAGCCTTTCGTTCAGCATCCTCTTTCTGACGGCGCATCTCGTCTATATGCCGCTCAAAATCAGTGATCTTCTCCAACAAAGCATCATCGTTTGTCTTTTCAGCCATTTTACGAACATCTTCAAACATTTGGGCTTGAAGCACTTCCGTCTCAGATGGGTTGGATACTATATTGGATAGTTCTTCATTGTAGTATTTCACCGATATGCTGTTGTCGTTCACAAGAGACCGAATTAACTGCATGAAATCCACCTTGCTGCCGATATTCTCATACAAATGTTCGGCCGACTCTTGGTCTTTATCCGTTTCTTGCAATTGTTCTCTCGCTTTTAGCGCAGAGCTTTGATTAACGAAATAATCCTTTCTGACAAAACCTTCTCCCCATAATACGCCAACGACATATCTTTCCAGACGTCTATGTGTTTTTGTGAAATAATCCATTAGTTGCAGCGAAGCGTCGGTTTTTATCAAACCGCCATCTCGACTGGACACTTCTTTAATAAGATCGACATCATCCGTTTCAACATCTACACGGCCAAATAATTCTCGAGTTCCAAGAAATCGGTTATATCCCTGTTGCAGTCTCTTGTTTATCCCCCAACTATCATCATCGGATTCTCCAAATGGAAAGATTCGAAAACCATTTCTAAATAAAAACACATTTCCGTATTTTATGGGTTCTACTCCCATTTTTGAAGTAAAGTTATGCTTGGCGGCCCTATTTAAATAGAACAAACTAACGGAAGCCAAAGACAGTTTTGAAAATTGGGTATTTGGTTCTTCTATCTCATACATCTTTATACCACGATCTGTTAATGTGGTATATATTGTGCCGTTTTCAATGCGGCTTTCAATCTGTGTGGTTTTTAGTTTAAGCACGTCAGCGATAGAGTTCATGATGACTCCATTTACTTTTTTGTGAGAAGAGTCTGTCTTTAGATCATCATCTCTCATTTTAGGAGCAATAATCTCTATTTGGAAGTCATCATCAGTCCCGGAAAAAGGATTAATCATTTTTTCCAATGATTTCTTCAAACGAAGAATGTCGTCGCGAGACCATTGTTGGTGTAAATCTTTGAATTCCAAGATGGTTCCCGTATGAGATTCCAAAGGAAAGAGCGGAATTTCGTTTAATGATTCATGAGGAATGTCAATGGTGTCGAACTCAGTTAATTTGTCATTCTCGAACACACTCCAATCCACATAGAGTATCTCTGTCTTGTTCTCCTCAGAACTACGGGTGGTTAGCTTTAGGTGGCGGGCTAATCGATCACACGACATGCGTCCTATGCCCTTTGCTCCGGCATAATGACGTTTGAATTTACTTCTATAGGATTTATCTTCGGTCCCATCGCTTTTGGCAGAATAAGCTACAAACAACCACTTGGCTATCAAATCGTTTTTAGACATTCCCTTGCCATTATCGGCAATGCACAAATAATCATCATCAAAAGTGATTTCTACTTTTGTGGCATGGGCATCATACGAGTTTTTTACCAACTCCAATATGGCAATGTCAGGACTTGTAATCAAGTCCCTTCCCAAGATATTTTTTAGCTCGGCACTTACCCTGAAATTCAAACTGTCTTTCATGGCTGTAACATCTTTTTTAGAACAATCCCTGCCTGCTCTGCAAACAGCGGCGGAATAGCATTGCCAACTTGTGTATAACGAGGCACTTCCAACTTGCGCATTTTGCCGCCAGTGGTGTATTTCTTCTTGATTTCGTACCAATCCGGGAATGATTGGATGCGGGCACACTCGCGAACGGTCATAATACGAGGTTCACAATAATGCAAGTAGTCATCAGGTTGCCCAGTAATCGTAGGAGAAACAGTATCGGGATCCAAAATGGTGATGCCACGCTGTTTGATCCCCCATTGCTCACGAGCTTTTCCGTCAATTCGTTTGCCACGTTGCGGATATTCATATAACAAATGTTTGTAACATGCAAGTTTGTCTGCTGTGTGTTTGGCAAAGCTGTGACTGTCTGCTATCTCATGCGTTTTGGGATAATCGCCACGCATCAGTTTTTCGTAAGCCGTCAGTTTTTTGTTGCCATACTTTCCGGAATAGAACCCTTTGCGATCTGGACTCGGTTCTTCACCATTGGAACGCAACAAATCGGAAATGGCTTCTTTTAGTGTAACAGTTGGCTTCAATCCTTTTTGCGACAAGAAGTTGTCTCGGTTTTCCATCAATAGATTCTCGAAATTTTCAGGAGAACCGACATCTTTTCGAACACCCACTAAGATGAAACGCTTGCGGCGTTGCGGGACACCATAATTGGAAAAATCTATGACGTGAGGCTTAACATTGTACCCTAATTCTTCCAGACCGCATATCACTTTATGTGAATACGGTTCAGAACCATCTTTTTTGTTTTTGTCAAAGGCGTATGTGAACCCTTTGACATTCTCGAAAAGAATCATCTTTGGCTGCACCAATTCGATGAACTTGATATAAGAAAACACCAATTGGTTACGAACATCTTCCTCTACGCGTTTTCCCGCCATGGAAAAGCCTTGGCACGGAGGCCCTCCAGCAACCAAATCCACCCTACCTCTCAATGACTTCAACTGTTTTGGATACTTTTTCAACACCTCATTAATATCATGTTCGGTTTGCGGCAACCAATCTGGCCAGTTGAAGTGTTTTTTGTTGTCAATCAGATTGTATTTCAGCGTTTCAAAGGCAAAAGCGTTTTTTTCAATGGCAAACAATCCTTCCCATCCGGCCTGATACAGACCGAGTGACAACCCTCCCGCTCCCGCGAAAAGGTCTATCACCGTGGGGGTGTTACTCGCTCTATTATTTTGATTTGCCGCCACTTGTCGCAAGTTCATACTTTTTTTATCAACTTGCAAAGATAATCATTTTTCAGTCGTGAAAGAAAAATATTTTTTGAAATAATAAATAGCTAATTGTCAATAAAGTAAATATCTTTATTTTTTTGCTAATCCCCAAAATCCACCCCTGCCTTCTTGGCCTGGGCGTGCTGGTAGCAGCGGCGGATGTAGTACTGGCGGCCGTCTTTGATGAGTTTCGCGCCGGTCTGGTGGAAGCGGAAAGGCACGCCCGCCTGGATGCACTGCTCACGCAAGGACAAGACCCAGTCGAAATCCAACGGACGTGCGCCACGGCCGGACTCTCCACCGACAGAGACCTCCTCAATAATGTCACTCAGATAGTTGGATAGGTCAATGCGCTCGATCATCGGGGCAACAATGATGGTCTTGTACCGGATGGGCAACGCCTCGAAGATGGGCATCCGCTGGTCGGCCATGGCCTGGTTCTCTACCGTGCAGCCGACCATCACGTTGGGGTAGCCGCTCCCCCAATCGTCGGGCACGCACTCCATAAACCGGTGTATGCGCTTGGTGAAGAAGTAGAAGCGGCAGTCGCTGCGCTCGCGCATCATCGCCCAACATTCGGGCCTCCACGCGTCGGCGTCCTCCAACAGGAAGTCAGAGGTGAAGCAGGTGAAGACCATACTCTCCGGCGGAATCTTGTAGCTCTTGTCGCGCTTGCGCTTCACGGGCAAATCGAAGGCCAGCGTCTTGCGGGCCAGGTCACTGCCGATGTCGCTGCCGTACATCTCGTCTTGCCGATATACATAGCAGTGCCTGCAGCCCGGCGATATCTTGGTGCAGCCATGCCACGGATTCCAGTTGGCCATCAAATCTTGACAAGACATCGGTTAACTCCTGTTGGTCTGTTTTCCTCACTCTTACTCCACCACCACCTTCACAACCTTCACCTCATCCCCTTGCGCCACTTTGACCACATAACAGCCGGGGGCGAGGGTGGTGATGTCAAGGACGGTCGTGGGGCCAGAAGCGCGGCGGGTGAGGACGAGACGGCCTGAGAGGTCGTGGATGCGGACCTCGGCATCGCCATCCTGCAAGCCGTCTAACACGATGCGGCCCGAGGCTGGGTTGGGATAAAGGGAAACTTTCTGTGACTCTGTGGTTTGCACGCCCGTGTTGATGTCGTTGTACTCGTAAACGTAGTCGCAAACATACTGCAGCACGTGGTCCACATCCAAACTGTACCAGGCTTCGCGCACGCAGGCGTCCACGTTGTCGTACATCCGCGGACGGTCCATCTCCGGATTCCACGGAATCAACGTGCTGCTAAGCGGCATGGCTGGGACGTAGGTGTAGAGGCTCCGCTCCACCTCGTTGTTCGTCCCGTCATAATGGTGGTACTCGGTGCAGTTGCCGCTGTTGTCATACAGATAGGTGAACTTGCCGTTGTACTGCCAGTTGGTGCCGTCGTCGCTCACGCTGTCCAAGACCAGCACCTTGTGGCCGTCCACATAGCTCGTCACATATTTTTCCGAAGGGAACAACGTGCCGGAGTCAAAGCTGTAGCTATACCACAACTCTTCCACGCAGTCGTTGCCAACATACTGGTATTCCGTTTTTTGATAGAGCATCCCGGCAAAATCCAAGGTGGTGAGCACCAACTGATTCTGGTCGTTGTAGGTGTAGTGATAGATGCCGCCAAGTTCCCAGTTGCCACCGAAATTGTTGTAGTTGCTCCTCGAGGTGATCAGCCCCGAGGCATTGTAGGTGTAGTCGATGTAATAGACATTCTGCCACACCCCGCCGAGCTTCTGCCAGCCCGACAGCCGGACTAAATTGCCGGCGGCGTCGTAACTCATGGAGTCAATGACCTGGTACTCGCCTCGGATGGAGTCGGTCATCGCCAAGAGTCGATGGTCGGCATTGTATGAGAAATTGCAGATTTGGTAATAATCGTCCGTGTGGAAGTTGCTCATCTTCCATTGGTAATCGTTTTTCGCATCAGAAAAGGGCGTCGCTTGGCGCAACGCCATCGGGGAGGAAAAATGGCCCGCTGGCTGTGCCCAAGCGAACAGCGACATCAGGGATGCGGCAAAGAGTATGAACTTTTTCATATTGCAACGGTTTTTTGGAAATGCAAAGTTACAAATATTTCTTGAAACAGTTGGCTGCTATTGTTTCGTCTTCGTGTATCACATATGTTAATTGTCCATTGAATCCGAAGGATAACGTCCTGCTATAAACCGGCCGGTTATTAAAACCAATAGAGACGATGCGTGCATCGTCTCTATTGGTTTGCGGAGAGAGCGAGATTCGAACTCGCGGTTATATCGCCCCCTCCATATTGTCAAGATTATTTTTGCAAATATCTGAATGTTAATTATTTACAATTTTATCTTTTAGTCAAATTTGCATTGCTTTGTCTCATTTCTGTCTCAGTACAAAGCAATAAAAATAACTGATTTTCAATCAGTTATCAGCATATTGATTTCGACGTTTTTACCGTGGTAAGAACGGCGTTTTTTATAATCTTTCAAAGAGCGTAATTTTTTTTCGTTGAATGCGGTTGTATTTGAAAAATAACTATCTTGCACCCAGCAAGTTACAACAAAAAAATGCTGCAAAATTTGCTGCATTTTTTTGCTACAAATTTTGCTGCAAAAATACATAGTTTTTTGGAATTAACATTTTAAATTCCAGCCTTATGGTAAAAAAAAATTACGTGCTCACAGAGCAGGCACTAAAGGTGCTAAAAAGACCTGATGTAAAACCGATGCTTATGGTATTTTTTAGAGTAAGAGATGCCAGAACCATTGATTCGTACATTGCAAACAACGTTCCGTATGGTCCGTTGATGAACATTCATGTCAAGGAACTGTTACAGTTTCTTGTACCCGATTTGCCCGAAAAGTCAATCTACCGCAGACTGACACCGGAAGAAGAGGACGCACTAAACAGGACAATGCCGGAATACAAGCAAAGAAAACGCCAAAATGAACAAGATGGAGAAAACCATTAAGAAGGTGATGAACCACCTGCTATTACTGTCCAGCTACCTTGTCATCCTCAAGGTTCTCGGATGGCTGACAAAAGGATGGCTGTTCGCTCTCGCCCCGCTGCTTTTGGTGGCGGCGGCGAGGCTTGCGGCCTTCACCGTATTACTCACACAATATATTATAGAGAAGCATGGGAGCAAGAAA
>JAFPXF010000056.1 GCA_017394765.1 Bacteroidales bacterium
ACCCGAACGGCGATAGTATTGTCCTCTGAATGAAATGGGAACGCTGCAGGGAGGCACTTCTAATGAAAGATAGCTTTTGCCGTTGTCATCCAATATGTTGACTTCAACAACTATGCCCAATATGTTGGACACCTTGTTGGGAATGTCCTCCAAGAGGCGTTTGGCGTTGTCCACGCCGACCACCTCGCCCTTGTCGTTCATGCCGATGTAGAGCGTGCCGCCCTGCGCGTTGGCGAAACCGCAGATCCACTTCAGGTATTCGTCACGCCAAGACTCCTTGTATTCAATATTTTGCGTTTCCATAAAACATTCAAATTCTGACTACAAAATTAAAAAAAATCTCGAAACCTCCGCAAAATCACTTCGCATTTCTCCCCTCTCTTATCGCGAGTTCGAGTCTCGTCTTCCGCTCAAAGTCTTACAAAACAATAAAAATTAACAAATTACAAACGTAGTTTGCTGATTTTTGCGTTAAAACTGAGACAGTATAGAGACAAACTGATTTTTTGGTATTCGCAGCCGAAAACAAAATAAATGTCAAATTCATCGAACAAGTTAGCCGTATCTTCGGCGTATTCTTATAGATGTCCACCATCTTGCCGATGGCCAGCGTCGCATCATCACCCAGCACGTCCCCCCATGGAGACGTTGATGATGTCCGCCGCCTCCACGAACTGCTGCATCAGCTCCTTTGAGGAGATGCCCAGCTTGCCCGCGATGTAGGCGAGGTTGTTGAGCCGCTCGCGGCTGGTGCGGGTGTCCAGGTTCTTGAAGCTCTCGTTGAGTTCCTCCACCTGCTCGCGGGTCAGTCCCGTGGTCTTGATGACGTCGGAATAGACATCGTCCATAGCGGCGAGGTCGGTGGCCACCTGCTTGAGGGTGGAGGTCACGTTGTCAAGCGAGGAGAGGATCTGCGTCAGTCCTCCGATGCCCGTGCCGAACTGAAGTACCTTGTTGTACATCTCCCTCCATGCGGAGGCGGAATGCAATTAGTAATTAGCAATTAGTAATGAGGAATTTAGGTGAACGGAAGTGACATCCATCACGTGGACAAATTGCCGACTTCTGAAATCCCTAATTCCTCATTCCTAATTTCTAATTGAACCTCCGTTGATGTAGATGGTTACCCTGCGGGTGCTGCTCTTTGCCATAAACCTGTAGTTTGTGGCAATAGATGGCCTAAACGTCCGTCACGGATAGGGACGGTAAAAGAAAACCACAGTTGTGCTGGTTGACTGTGATTTTGTTTGCCTTAATTCCGCGACAACGATTGCAGCGGTTATGAGTACGAAGTATGAAATTCGAGCGGATAGCGTGCCCGGTCGCCCAAAAATAGGAAAAGAAAAGCATATTTAAAACAAAATCCTCATAAATCTTATTATCAATTATAGTTGATTTAAGTATTATTTCATTGCTAAAAACATGATTTTCTCACTTTGTGATAATATCAATTCTATCATTCCTCCTTCTATACTTTCTTTCGACACGTTGCACAGAAACGATGTTTTCGGGATTTATCAGACTGAGTACTTCTTTGCATTGCTCAAATGGAACAAGAGAGCCATTTAAGTATATTGGAACGAATGTTGTTAGAAACAGATTGAATCCTAATATGCATTCATTCATCCCTTTATCATTAAAAATTGGAGAATAAACACACTGTAACAATAAATCTTTCTTCCAAGTTTTTGAAAAATCTAATTTTTCAATAGTGTCCAACGGAAGCTCTAATCCGTTAAAATGGTAATGGTATTGAATTTCACCATCTGAACACAACTTAAATATAGGATAGGGGAATTTATCGTCACATATTCTTAGGCAGTCTTCAAAACTATAATTTGAGACGAGCAGGAACGTGTCCTTTGGGTAAAACAACGTGTGGTAAGGACCCACAATGCATTTGTACGGGCTATATTCTACACAAATCCTTGTGTGACTTAACACCTCTCGAATACTGTCGCAATTACATTGGGCTTGTGCTTTAATTGCTATAAAGCTGCAACAACAGAACAATAAAATTTTGATTTTTTTTACCATTTTTTCACATGCGCCAAGCAACGTGGCCGCAAGCAGTGTCAAGGTCAATACTTTTTTCATTGCGCTTTGATTTTGATGTTAATTCATTACTTTTTCGATGGCAAAAATACAATCTGTTTAAATACCACCAATCCCCTCATCCCACGAATGTGAACCCCTCGCAACTAAAATATGAACCCTAATCCCTTTAGGGGTGGGTAATATACTAATACATAATGTATTATATATTTTATAATCCCCTCGCTTCGTTCGTTTTCATGAGGGAATAAGCGCTTTTGTGTGCGAGGGGTTGCATAATTTTGGCTTCTTTTATCGGAAAAATGGGTATCTTTGCCGCAATTTTCAAAACATAATTGATATGAAACGAACAAAAACCGTTGTAGCTATTGTGCTGAATGTCTTGTTCTGTGGCATAATGCTATGGCTTTTTGCCCGCAACTCTTATCTGCGCCCGTTTTCAGGCAGCTATTTCAAGGAAATACTCGCTGGTTCACTGTTGTTAGGGTCATTGTACGCCAATTACTTTCTGTTGTATCCTACAATCTACCACAACAGACCGCTTATTTACTGGTTGGCGATAGTGGTTATGGCTGTGATCATGGGATTTATCGATCTGGCCATTGCATACAATGGCATTGTGTCGTGTAACGCCCAAGTAATCCAATATATCGGTCACTTCAGTTTCTTCTCAATAATGCTGTTTTTTATCATCGGGCGTAATCTTGCCATGAATTTCCTCCCTTTTTTGCTCAGGGAAAGGAAGCATTTCCAACAGTCCTTGGAGAAAGAGGTCAAGGTCGTTTACCAAACAGTCCGAATGTTTGATGTTACAGGCAAGAAGGACAAGAAGAACAAGTTGTATCTGGTCAGCATTGATGACATTTTCTATTGTTACCAGCAGCGAAACAGCACCGATGTCTATATGGTGCAAAATATATGTTATTCCCGGCTTGGATCCATGAAGCATCTTGAACAACTATTCGGCAATAAAGATTTCATCCGTATCACAACCAATGTGTTGGTGCCGTTCCGTTACATCCAAGAGTGTAAGGACAACATGGTGATTATGAAAAAGATGTCTTGGGAAAAAGAACCCACTATTTTCCACTTGGAACCCAAGACTCAAAAAGAGATTTCAAAAAAGGTGACAGAAGGTATTCAGAGATATAAAGAAGAGATTGTTGCCGGGGAGAGAATCCTAACGAAACCAGCCCGACGAAAAGCCAAGCGGAAACCGGTAACGCCTTCGGACGAGAAAGTCAAAATGGTGCTTTCCTTCATAGAAAGTCACCCGAATTGCAATACGGGTGGAATTATCGCAGGAACAGCAATTCCGCTGAGCACTGTCGAGCGCTGCATTTCCGTACTCAAAAAGCAAGGACTCATCGAACACTCTGGCAGCAAAAGGAATGGCGGTTACGATGTGGTCGAGCCAAAACAGGAAATAGAAGGTACAGAAACTATACAAAAGGAGGGGGCTGTTGCCGAAGAAAAGACTGTTAAAAAGGATCAAGCCAAGGAAACTGTCATCTAAAGTATAGGTCTCTTGCAATTTCATGTCAATCCCTCATTACTCATTCCTATTTCCTAATTTTCAACTCCCCATTTCCAACTGATTTTTCACCAATTCAAAGTACTCCCCGCGCAGGGTAGTCAGTTGCTCGTGTGTACCCACTTCCACGATGCGCCCGTGGTTGAGCACCACAAGAAACAAAAAAAAGACCGTCCGCGGAAAGGCAGACGGTCATAGAGGTGCTCATATTGAACGCGGCGGGGAAAACAAGTCTCTCGATGTGGTTGTGACAAGATTCTCACACCGCGGGCAAATGAATGATGCATATTATTTATAGTAAAATTTCTCAGTATGTTTTATCTGATGCAACAAACCATCAGAAATCCAAGTGCGTTCAACAGGATATTTGCCATCATAGGTGTATTCAAAGTCTTTGTTCGTGACGGTCTCCATCCCCATAATCTGAAGTGTTACGCTCTCTCCGATGATGTTATTGGTGGAATAGAGCATATCCTTTGACCTAAGGGAAGCGTCGGAGTAAAGCCCGTTGAAAGGATTGATCTTGTCGTCGTATTTCCAAGTGGTTTTCATCGCCGAAACACCATTTGACAGAACATCCATTTGCGTGACATTATCACCTTCCCAAGTGAGTCTGTACGTTGTGGTGGCTTTGGCTTCAGAAGGTTTGATCTGGTCGGCCACTTCCGTTGGGAGGATGAATCTCAGCACGTTGAATTTGTCAAGGGATTTTGATTCGACGGGAGCCAGCGTGATTTCCACCACATGATCATCCACTTTCTTGAACGTATAAACGTCCACATTGTCGGAACCTTCCTCCTGACAGGAGATCTTAACGAGGTCTTTGCCATCGTATGTGAACACATAATTATCAACAAAGTCAACGAAATTGACCCGTATCGATTCAACACGCTTGTCGGAAGTGTATTTGAACGTTGACTCATTAATTAAATCGCCACCGTCTGTCTTGATTGTAATATTAGACAGCAGCTTTCCGTTCCAAACCCAGTCCTCTATTTCGGAGAAGCCTTCTGAAGAAGAACGTTCAATTCTTACAATCTTTTTTTTAGGAAGATATTGGCCCTCCTTGTGGCAGGAGGAAAGCAACAGCGCACCGACTATCAGTGCCACAAACAATGTTATTATCTTTTTCATAATCTGAATTTTAAACTATTGATTATTAGATTTCTAATTCTCCAACTCCGCTTTGATGGCCTCGTTGATGAGTTTCACGAAGTCGTTGAGCGGCATCGTACCGTCGTTGAGATTGCCGTGGCGGCGCACGCTGACAGTGCCGTCTTTTTCCTCATTCTCACCCACGATGAGCATATAGGGAATCTTGGCGGTTTCGGCGTCGCGGATCTTGCGGCCGGTCTTCTCGCTGCGCTCGTCGATGTAGCAGCGGATGTCTTGTTCATCCAAAGCGGCACGCACCTTCTGCGCGTAGTCCATATACTTCTCGCTGATGGGCAGGATGACGACCTGGTCAGAGGTAAGCCATAACGGGAAATTGCCGCCAGTGTGCTCCAACAGCACAGCCACGAAACGCTCCATAGAGCCGAATGGGGCGCGGTGAATCATCACCGGACGCTTCTTCTGGCCGTCAGCATCCGTGTATTCCAGACCGAAACGCTCGGGCAGGTTGTAGTCCACTTGCACAGTACCCAGTTGCCACTCGCGGCCGATGGCGTCTTTCACCATAAAGTCGAGCTTCGGGCCGTAGAAGGCGGCCTCGCCCTCCACCTCGATGGTGTTGAGGCCCTTTTCGGCAGCTGCCTCGATGATAGCGCGCTGTGCCTTCTCCCAGTTCTCGTCGGTGCCGATGTACTTCTCCTTGTTGTTCGGGTCGCGCAAAGAAACTTGTGCCTTATAGTTTTCGAACTTCAAAGTCTTGAAGATGTAGAGGATGATGTCGATGACCTTGCAGAACTCCTCCTTGATCTGGTCGGAGGTGCAGAAGAGGTGGGCATCGTCCTGCGTAAAGCCACGGACTCTCGTCAGACCGTGCAATTCACCGCTCTGCTCGTAGCGATAGACGGTGCCGAACTCCGCGAGACGGAGGGGCAGCTCTTTGTAGGAGCGCGGACGGGCGGCGTAAATCTGACAGTGGTGCGGGCAGTTCATCGGCTTGAGGAAGAACTCTTCGCCCTCTTGCGGTGTGGTGATGGGACGGAAAGAGTCCGCACCATATTTGGCATAGTGACCAGAGGTCTTATAGAGGTTTACATTGCCGATATGCGGAGTGATAACCTGCAGATAACCATATCTTTTCTGAACTTTGCGGAGGAACTGTTCGAGGCGGTCGCGGAGGGCGGCACCCTTCGGCAGCCACAACGGCAGACCTTGTCCCACCAGCGGAGAGAAGGTGAACAGTTCCATCTCACGACCCAGTTTGCGGTGGTCGCGCTTGGCGGCTTCTTCAAGGAGAGCCAAGTACTCGTCGAGTTCCTTCTTCTTCGGGAAGGTGACAGCGTAGATACGGGTCAGCTGTTTGCGCTTCTCGTCACCGCGCCAGTAGGCACCGGCCGTCTTGAGCAGCTTGATGGCCTTGATGGCGGAGGTGTCGTGCAAGTGCGGACCGCGGCAGAGGTCGGTGAAGGGACCGCTCTCGTAGAAGGAGATCTGTCCGTCTTCCAAACCGTCGATGAGTTCCAGCTTGTATTCATCGCCTTTCTTCTGGAAATAGTCGAGAGCCTCGGCCTTGGGCACCTCGCGGCGCACGAACTGGATCTTCTGGGAGGCCAACTCCTTCATCTTCTCCTCGATTTTCGGGAAATCGTCAGAAGAGATGTTATAGTCCATAAAGTCGATGTCGTAGTAGAAGCCGGTCTCGATATGGGGTCCGATACCGAACTTGACACCGGGGTAAAGCGACTCGATGGCAGCGGCCATGAGGTGGGCGGAACTATGCCAGAAGGTGTCCTTGCCTTCGCGGTCGTTCCAGGTGTAGAGGGTGAGGGTGGCATCCTCGTTGATGGGTTTGTCGAGTTCTACCAGTTGGTCGTTCACTTTGGCCACCAAGACGTTGCGGGCCAAGCCTTCGCTGATGGCGAGTGCCACCTGATAGGGGGTAACACCGGGCTCAAACTGTTTTGCCGAGCCGTCAGGCAGTGTGATATTTATCATAGTATTAGTGCTTTGGATTAAAAACAAAACGCCCAAAAAAAGGCGGGCAAAGATACAAAAAAAAAGCGTTCGTTTTTTTGATTATATAATGATGCAATCGGATATTCAGGAAATATCGTGTGCGTAGGGGTGGGCAAAGAGGTGTGACAATGAGTTGATGATTGTGTTCTGATGTCAGTCACGTACGCATCGCACCGAGAAGGCTGAGCTTTTCAGCTCCTGGTTGGATTGAAGTGTGGATTGGCTGTAGGTGATATAGCGTACGGTCACGAAGTAATTGAGGAAGCTTGATCCTGCAGTGGAGGTGGCGAAGTATGCGTTGGGGCCGGTTTCGCTCGGCATGCTTCCTCCAGCAAAGAAGCCTGCAGGCAGGGCCGTGAATCCGGAGGCGTTGTTGATTGCGGTGTTGTTACCTACGGCGCAGGCATTGGAGTTGTCCGTGTACCAGTCGTTCGTGGTGGAGGCCATCGCTTTGGCGATGTTTTGTCCGTTGCCACCGCAAGGATAGTTGGTGCCGAGACAGGTCGCCAGGTCATTCCATTCCGCGTTGCTGGGCACATGCCACCCGTTAGGGCATATACCCTGCAAACCACTCGGGTTGGTGCTGCTTCCGGAACTTCCGTGAACCAGGGCCGACCAGTTGTAGAGATAGCCGTAGATGGGCACCTTGTTCATGTCGTTTTCGGGGGCATAGCGGTATGCGTCTGTTGTGGATGACCCCATGTGGCCCATAGCGATGGAGTTGCCGTCGGCGAAGTGGGTGGTGCGCAGGTTCTCCTGCATCCAGCACTGGCTACCGATTTGCACGGCGTGATAAACGTTGCCATCATAGTCCGTCAGGGTGGGCGGGTCGCACGGCTGCCCGTAGGTGACAGTCGTGTCGGGAGGGGTGAGGGTGTCCGGGGCAAGTGTGTCTGTCGGGAAGGAGATTATGACACCGTATCCTGTGTCAACATTGTTGATGGCAAAAGCTTTGAGATAATAGGTGGTGTCGGGCAAAAGACCGGAGATGACGGCGTCAAAGTGTCCGGTGTCGGAGCCGCAGACGACAACGTCATCCGATAATGTCGGGTTGGTCGACAGGCTCCAGCAGAAGCCTCTTGTGTGCACTGAGTCGCCGTTGCTGTACGTCACGCGTCCGCTGGCGGTGGCCGACGAGGCAGTGACGTTGTAAACGGAGTCTGTCTCCACATCGGGTGCGGAGGGATTCAGTGTAAAGAAACTGATGCTGTCGCTGTAAGCGGTGCCGGAACTGTTGGTGGCGAAGGTGCGCACGTAGTAGCAGGTGCCCGGAGCCAAGTTTGTCAGTGTGTAGGAGAATTCGCCCAAACCGCTGCCGCAATTGACGGTGTGGACCGACCCGGAAGACGGGTTCAGTGTCGTCCCCCAGCAGATTCCGCGTGCGGTGACGGGAGAACCGCCGTCCGATAGGACCTCTCCGCTAGCCCTTGCTGATGTATAGAAAATGTTTGAGACGTTGGAGGTGACATTTGGCAGGTAGGGCGCAGTTGTTAGGAAGTGTGTACTATTGCCGTAAATGGTATCGTTAGGTGTGATGGCGTATGCCCTGACGAAGTAGGTGGTGTTGGAGGACAGGCCTGTGATGTTGTAATCGTAGACGCATTGCTGGCAGGCAGTGGTGTAATCCAGTTTGGAGTGCAGCACGGTCGGGTTGTCCTGAATATCCCAGCAGACCCCGCGATGCAACACATACGACGGGTCTTCCGTGTAGAGCGTCGCGTGTGCCTTGGCAGAATGATCTCCGACATTGTCAACTCCCATAGTGACTACAATTACCTCTTTGGGCTCCACGGGATCGGTTTGGAATGAACAACTTCTGACACAACCAAGAGAGTCTTTGACATACGCGGTATGGTTTCCAGGTGTGAGGCCATAATAGGTGGGGTCTGGTTGGAATACCATGCTATTGGGATCTCCGTCCAACAAATAGGTATAGGGTGGTGCACCGCCTTCCGCAAACAGGAATAACACAGGATTGGCGAATCCTTCAATGTTTGACGTGCCATATCCTAAAGAGAGAGTGGAACTGTTGCAGGAAAAAGGTTCAGTCTTGATATCTGCGGATGCAGAGCATAACGTGGCATCCACCACCACAAAATGGTGGGACACTCCCGGCTCTGGGGTGATAACAGGCGGTGTGCTGCCAAAAGATACCCCATCTAAATAATAAGTGTAAGGAGGAAGTCCTCCTGTTGCGAACACCGTCCATTGTTCGCCAACTTTTTTCTTGGACAGGTTCAAGGTGGAGTTGAGACAACTAGCCCTGACTGTTTTGAACGTTTGTTGACGTAACACGTTTTGATCACAGCCGAAAATGGTAGCTACTACTTTGCTGTCAGGGCTTTCAGGTGTCCATGTTGTTTGCGCTTCTCCCAAAAGATTGGTATACATAAATGTATTGCTGACGCTACCACCATTTATTGGAGTGAAATAAACAGGAATGAAAAAGTTGGGAAGCCATAATGAGGATACTTTGACCTTGAGGGGCTCGGCTAAGGGGGAAGGATTTGTTGTGTAGAGCTGGTTGTTGCCTGACACTATGGACATTTTACTTGGTAATGAAAACCTTTTTGATAAAAATGTCAAATCAAAGTTTAGTCCCTTCCCACTACTCTCCTCAATCCCAGGCAGCCCAACGTGATCTAATAATATATCTTTTCTTATACCTGTTTGGATCTCAGGGTATACTATGCAGGAAATTTCTCTTTCTTTGAAGGTGGAGAAAGGATTATAACAGAATCTTTCAGCAACCAATTTGCAACCCAGACTTACATAGGCTGCTATTGATTTATATATGGAAAAATAAGCTTCAGCTCCAAGAAACACACTGCCTTCCAGACCAATGCCTATGTCTAATAATTGAAAATTGAAAGTAGGACTGAACCCGAGAGGTTTAAAACGAATAGCTTGACCAGGTATGAAACTGAGAGGCGAAAGACTCAAAAACCAGTTGAACCTGAGATCGCCCCCAACAGTTAATGTGGCTATATCACTTATTTCAGCCGATAGTGATACTTGTAAAGGTATTCTAACGCCAGTTTCACTATAAAAAGGTACTAATACTGGCCCTACTGGTATCAATAAGAATATTGGGCTTAAAAAAGGGGTGAATAAAGTGAAATCTTCATCTACACTGAAGGAAGCGTTACAAGAGAGCTCAAATTCTATGGTTCCTACGGCATTGAACATTCCAATGTCTATTCGTGTGAAAAGAAGATTTTTTACATATCTAATATCTAAATTGGGCTTGAGATGGATATGTGGTGTGAGAGAGAGGTTGGGTGTAACACTAATAGGTCCAGTATGAGGTAGGGTAAAGAACCAATCGATGCTTTTTTGACTTGCTTGCACACTGGGTTCATTTGCAAAATCATAATAATAGACCGTTCCTCTCCCAAACAGCGAGTCGTTCAGTATTTCCGCACGGGTTGGAATATGGTCAAGGCGCACTATTTTTCCTTGTCCCGGGGCGCGGTGGTGGCTCATTGCGGCGTAGTTCTCGATGTTTATTACCCCACTGATCAAAATATCGTCAAATGTGGCGGGGCTTGTCACCATCCAGCAGGTGTCGCCGTGGTACTCGTGATAGTACACTTTCCGCAAGAAACCGCCGTCGTGGTTGATGCCGATCAGGACCGTGGTGTCGGTGATGTTGGGGACGGGCGTGTTGAACACGATCTTGTAGAACCCCACCTCCATCTCGGAGGTGTCGCTCACGATGAGGTCCGTGGTGTCCACCACCACAATGGCGTCGTAGTATTCGCTTTCCACATACTGCACCTCCACCGTGTCAGAAGTGGTGCCACAGGCATTATGCAGCGTCCAGAGCAATCGGTAGAGCGTGTCGGTACCCGTGAACACTGGCATATTGTCGGTCGAGTCGGACAGCACGCCGCCCGTGCCCTCTAAAAACGTCCATTCACCCCACGCGTCATCCTCCATGTTGCCGTAAAGGAAGGTGGGCAATCCTGTCTGCACGATCTTGTCGGGCCCGGCATCTGCTTGGGCGGTCACCCGTACCAATGTGGCTTGCGAGGTGTCGAAAGGACAACTTTCATAAAATACCATGGCTCGGTAATATCGCGTCCTCTCCGGCTTAAACACATACACGGTATCCGTGGCATATTCGATGTCTTCCCATTCTATGTTGTCGTCCGACTGCTGCCACTGCACGCTCCCATACAGGAAGTTGTCCAATCGGAGTTTGACACTGTCCGCACCGGCGCATGCTTCAATCACTTGAGCCCGGATGTTCCCGCCCATCAGCGTCAGGGCGAGCATCAGCATTCCAAAAATGTATACTTTCTTCATGGCCGTTATTTTTGAATGATGATTTTCTTGGTGACGATGGCCTCCTTGTTAGTCAGCTTCAGCATATACACGCCCGATGCGAGGTGACTCAGGTCGAGTGTCTTGCTGAACTGGTTCTCGGAAGAGGCGAAATGATTCGTCACCATGGTCTTGCCCTGTATGGTGGAAATCTCTAAATGAAGGTCCCCGAGAATGTCTCGTCCCGACGCCACAAGTGTCAGCTCGCCGTTAGTGGGGTTGGGGAAAATGTCTAACTCAAGCGGGTTAGAAGCGGGGTGTTGGGTGATGGAGGTCTCGGTGCAGGGGAGAGGCAGATGCAGCGTGATCACTGTTTGCCCGTCAAGCGATAGGAAGAGCAACAAAGCTCCTAAAAGGGAGACAACTTTATTCATCGGATGTGTTTTTATGAGGCAGCAAAGATAGTGTTTTTTGTATTTCCTCCACACAGTGCCACCCGAAGTCCTTCAGGTTCGCGTCGGTGATCATCAGCAGAATCACGTCTTTCCTGCGCAGGACTTCGGGCAGGGTCCGCTTGTCGATATAGTATGCGGTGGGGTCCCAGATGTGGGGGTATAGGGAGAGGTTGTAGTACCAGAACTCGGGCTGGTCGAACCACTGCTGCAGGATGCCGTGGTCCCAAAGGCTCCAGACATAGCTGTCGGCGATGACGAGTGCGCGTGGGCGCGAACCCGTGACGGGCTGCGGCGCCATGACCGGGAAGCAGAGCTTCTCGTGCGGCAGCTCTGACAACAGGTTCATCGGAGGCTCAAGGTCGAAGTCGAGGTCTTTGTTGATCGTGGAGAGCGAGTCGCCGACATGGCGGAACGAGGGCAGCGTCGTGTGGCATTCCTGCTCGATGAACCGTTGCAGCGTGTCGGCAGCGCGCCACATCCCGTAGGTGGTCCAGTGTATGCCGTGGCGGCTGTAGAGCGGGTAGGGCTCGTTAGCGATGATGGACTGGAACCAGGCGTTCAGATCCAACATGCGCACGCCCAGCTCTTTGGCGAGGCGCGTGTAGCTGTCGTAGTTGGTCTGTGCGCCCTTGCGGCAGCGTCGCGGCAGATATTCGGGCATGCAACGCGCCTTGCCAGGCTCGAACACCAATAAAAGATCTATGCCTTGATGGTGTAAAGAGTCTTGTAACTCCTTGAATTTCATTAGATTATTTCTGATGACATCATCTCCTGCAAAATCCTTGCCCTGATACTCGTCAACATAGACGTTCTCATAGAAATAATCGTCCTGCCCGATGATGAGCTTGGGCGCTGCCGAGTATTTGAAAAGTCTATAGTTCAGCTCATTATAGAACCGCACGGCGTGGTTGCACCCCCCGACGCTCTGCTTGACGAGCCTTTCGTCCCTGTCGTGAGAGCCAAGATAGAGCATGATGGGAGTCCTCTTTTTGTCGGGGAGGGGCGGTATGCCGAAGAGCGGTTTGCCCCTTGTGGCCGGCACAAACATCAACACGCCCGGCAGCGTCATGAGGACGAGCAGGATGGCGAAGAGGATGCGGTAGTGTCGTTGTCTATGTGTGTCCATGGGTCAGAATCTGAAATAGATGAAGGGGTTGAATCCGCCGGCAAGCAAGGCGCTGCCGTTGAGCACATATAGCGCCACCATGACGAGGGCGACAACAATGGCGCGGGTGGTGGTTAGTGAGCGTTCGTACAGCCCGTTGACCGCCGACTCTATCTTGCCGAAGATGCCGGAGAAGGCGCATAATGTGGCTGCGATGAGGATCGCCACAAAGCGGGTGTCGAGCAGGATGCCGTCGGCGGGCGAGGCAAACGCGAAGAGGCGACCGATATATTCGGCGGCGTAGCCCAGCGTGTCGGCGCGGAAGATCACCCAGCCGATCATCACGAAAAGGAAGGTGAGCAGGGTGGAGGGGATCCTGCCCGCTTTTTCCAGCAGTTTGCGCAAGCCCCACTTGTCGAGTACGAGGAACAAGCCGTGGTAGAGTCCCCAGATCGCGAAGGTCCAGGCGGCGCCATGCCAAAGGCCGGAGAGGAAGAATACGGTCACGAGGTTGAGGTGGGTGCGTGCCGTCCCTTTGCGGTTGCCGCCGAGCGGAATGTAGAGGTAGTCCTTCATCCAGTTGCCCAAAGTGATGTGCCAACGTTTCCAGAACTCGGTGAAGCTGCGCGATATGTACGGGAAGTTGAAGTTCTCGGGGAACGAGAAGCCGAACATGCGGCCCAGTCCGAGCGCCATGTCGGAGTAGCCGGCGAAGTCGAAGTATATCTGCATCGTGTAGGCCAGCATTCCGGTCCAGGCGGTGCCAGCGGCCAACTCGCCGGGTGCGGTGGCGAAGATGATATCCACTTGCTGCGCCAGCACATTGGCAATTAACACTTTTTTGGAGAGTCCGATGAGGAATCTGTAGAGTCCGTTGAAGCGGTTCCGGGGAGTGTCCTGTGCGCTGCGGTCGGCCAATTGCGCCACGATTTCCTTGTAGCGGATGATAGGGCCGGCGATGAGCTGCGGGAACATCAGGATATAGAGCGCTAGCACGTCCCAACGGCGCTGCGCCTCGTGGTCGCGGCGATAGACATCCACCATGTAGGAGATCTTCTGGAAGGTGACGAACGAGATGCCCACGGGCAATGCCACTTTGTGCCACTCAAACGGCACCAAGCCCAACCAGCTGTAAAACTGCTGTACATTCCCGATGAAGAAGTTGGCATACTTGAAATAGGCCAAAATGCCGATGTTGAGCACCAGGGAAAACGCCAACCACCCATTCCGCTTTTTGCCTTCAGCCTTGTCCATGGCGCGGGCAATGAAGTAGTCGGCGGTGATGGAAACCAGCAGCAGGGCGATGAAACGGGGCTCGCTCCAGGAATAAAACAGCAAACTGGCGACCAACAGCCACACATTCCGGCCTTTTGCTGGCATCAGGTAGTAGAGTACCAATACTACCGGCAGGAAGATGAACAGGAAGGTGGCGGAACTGAATACCATTGCTCTCTTACTTTGTCTGTTGCGTTAATTAATCTTAAAATGTGTTGGTTACTCTTTAACGGCTTTTACAACGACCCTGTTTCCGTCGGTAGTGAAAACCTGCAGGAGATACAGTCCGTGCGGCAATCCCGACAGGTCGATGCGGCATTCCGAGCCGTCGGCGGTGACGCTTTGTCGGATCCGGCCGAGGGCGTCCGTCACGAGCACCTTTTCGATGGGTTGAGTCTCAAGACGCACCACGACGGTGCCTGCCGTGGGGTTGGGAAATAGCGTCACGGGCAGCGCCTCCGCGGGGCGCGGGTCCTCCACCGACACCCTGTTGTCCAAGACAATCGGGATGCGGTAAACGGTGTCAAGCTCGGAGACGGTTACCCGAAGCAGGGCTTTGTAGCTGCCGGAGAAATAGCCGTTGATGTTGAAGTTGAGCGTGATGTCGCGGCTCTGATGGGCGTTGACAGATCCGTTGGGCGTGGCAACCTCCACCCAGCCGACGGGGTTGTGCTGCTCGTCCTGAAGCTCGGTGTCGAAAATAAGGTAGATGTCCGACTCATTGGTGAAATGCAGCGTGCGTGTGAAAACGGAGGAACCGCCTTCATCCAGCGATACCCCGATGCTGTCGGGCGTGATGGCAAGCGACGGGTATCCCTCGTTGTAGTTGCTCAGGCAGATGTCGTCAATCCATACGCAGTCACTGCCCGTACTCACAGAGTAGTCCTTGGTGTATCGCCACGTCAGGGTGTGCGTGCCCGGCTGTACGGCGAACGAGATTTCCGTCCAGTCGTTGGCGCCCGACCAACGCCCTTTTTGCACCCCGTCGATGAAGAAATAGAGCCAGTCGTAGTTGTTCTCGGTCGAGGTTCTGAAGGCGAACGAGACGTGATGGCTATGGTTGACGGTGATGGGCATATTCACCTCACTGGTGTCGCTGTGGGAGATGGCGCCGCTGCGCAGACTGTACAGGCCGCTGTGGGCGCTCAGAGAGTCAATGCACCAGTCTGTCCAGACGGAATCCCCGTACATCGTCGGCGGGTAGATGCCGTCGCTGAAGTCCTCGCAATTGGCGACGCCCACGATGGGGACGATATAGCTGCCGATAGGGACTTGACTGTCCTGCCGGGTCACTTGGATGCGTACATCGAAGGTGGTGCCGTCCGCAAAAGGCGAGCCGGCCCGGATGACGGCCCGGAAGGGGAACGTCTCGTCGCCCCAGAGGGAATCCTTGGTCATCGGGGCGGATACCACCTGTATGCCCGGTTGGTCGCACTCCAGCGAGAACACCAGGTTTTGGAGCTCGCGGTTGTCGTCATTGTGGAGCGTGAATAGCAGGGTGTCCGTCTCGCCGGCATTCACGAGGCTGTTGTAGTTGCCGTTGTCGCGGATCTCGTAGCCTACCACCGAGAGCGAGCAGGCCTGCACCCGGTAGGAGCGGTAGGCAATGGCCGATTCGAGGTCGTTGGTAATCAGGAAGGCGAAGGTGATGACGTGCCCGTCGGGGATGTTGGGGCTGATTTGGCAGCTGGCGCAGTTGTTGAGCGCGTATTGGTTGCCCGGGGCGATATAGTCGAAACTCTCCGTGCTGTCGTGGAAGGTGACATAGGGGTCGATGGTGGTGACGTGCAGCTCGCAGTTCTGGAACGGCACCGTGCCGTTGTTGCGCACCGTCACCGAGAACATGAGCTCGCCGCCCGCTTCCAGAGCGGGAGAGGCATTCCCGTTGGCCGTGATGAGGACGAACTCCAGATTCTCCGTGAATCGCGTGGAGGACTGTGCCCAGGATGCCTCCGTGCAGAAGAGACACCCTATCAGTATAAGACAATATTGTAGTATGTGTTTTTTGAAGGAGAGCATTGCGATAAAGTAACTAAGAAATTAAGAAGTTAAGAGGTTGATTATTAATAGCTTAATAATTTAATATTTTAATGATTTAATAACTTTAGTCGTGATGGCGCTTCCGCCTTCCATCCCGATTTTCAGCAGGTAGATGCCGGAGGGCAATCTTGACAAATCGATATTAGTCTGGTAGTCGTTCACCGGAACAGCCGCCACCGTCCGGCCGTAAAGGTCTGTGACGGTCACTCTCTCGATAAGGGCGCTTTCGTGTTGTACAAAAACACTGCCGCTGGTGGGGTTGGGATAGACTCTGATCTGAACGGGGAAATCGACGGTAGGGATGCCAACGCTGCTGACGTGCATCGTGACGGGCACCAGCTGCTCGCCGCCGGTATGGCGGATGCGCAGGGTGGCGTGGTGGTCCTCCTCCGCACAGCCGTAGCTGTTGAAGTGCAGGACGACCTGCCGCTGTCCGTTCGCATCGATGAAGTCGTTGCCTGGCGCACAGGAGACCCAGTGGGGCGCGTTTCCGTCTTCGTCTTCCAACACGTTGTTGAACAGGACAATGCCGTTGAAGTGACTCTCCAAATTGACGAGGACGCTGTCAGTCGTGCCAGCGGTTACCCCTAACGAAACCTCGATGCTGTCGGGCAGAATGTCCAGGTCGAAATTGTCGTCGTTGAATTCCGTGAGACAGATGTTGTCAATCCAAACTCTGTGATTGACTTCATTTACGTTGCCGAAATTTCCTTTCACGACATTCCATGTGATGGTATGGTCACCCGCAGGGATGTTAAGTCGCACTTGGATGCTGTCACCCCAGGAGGTATCTGTCCAAATGCTTTGTAGTATATCGTCAATGTAAATATAGCAAAAGTCTATGTTGTGAAATAATGTTTTCCAAAGACTAAATGACAACTGCGCGCTCTGTAAGATATGCACATCCATTTGGAGTGTCGCGGTGTCGAAATCATTGAGCTGACCACAGCATAGGCGAGTTGAACAGTGGGTGCCATAGTGGTCGATGCTGTCGATGTTCCAATTCAAATGGATGCCGTCGCCGTGGAATGGCGCAGATATCAAGCCGTCCTCAAAATCAAAGCAGAACTTTTCGCTTGTGAGGGTGATGGTCTTGGTTTCCAGAAACATTCCCTTGACGTAAATGTCCAAATGTACATTGAAGGTGGTGCCGTCCACGAAGGCGGAGGACAGGTCAAGTAGGGATGAGATAGAGAAGGGAAGATAGGTGATGGTGTCGAAATGCCAATGGGATGCGGATAGGTTCACGTGCGTCTGCGGGGTGTGCAGATAGAAGTCCACGTCATATATGGGCGCCTTGTTGTTCTGCAACGTGAACACAAGGGTGTCGGTCTCGTCTGGATGGGGGATGATGTCGTTGGCGGACAGGAAGGCGTGCTGCAACAGTGCGATGTCGTATCGGTGGGCTGTGTAGGTGCGGGAAATGTTCGCCGCTGAAGTATGGTTGTTGAGATGGATGGAGAAGGGAATCAGATGGTTGTCGGGTATGTTGCGATGCACGATGCAGGCGGCGCAGTGACTGAATGTACGGGGCTCGCCGGGCACGATGTCCCCAAGGGATTCTATGCTGTCGAGGAATGTCACAAAGGGGTCGTCACTTTGGACGAGGATGGTGCTGTTATGGTAGGGAATGGTGTCAGCATTGAGCAAGGATATGTCGAAAAACAGTGTGTCGCCGGCATAAATGTACGGGTCTGATTTGCCGTTCACGCTAATGTCGGATAGCAGCACGCGGGAGACGGCACGACAGGAGAGATGTATGTCCTGGGTGGCTTGCACGTCGTTGTTGTCGTAGCAGGTGACGGCGAAGGTGGTGTCTTCGAAGGTGTAGTCAACTTTCCCGGACAGGATGCCATCCGGAGAAAGGGTGAGCCCCTCGGGCAGGGTGGTGGGGGTGAAACGATAGCTGCGATGGTTGATGTCGGCGGCAAAATGCCCGGATACAGGCGTGTGTTGGATGAGTTGGTTATCGCCCCGCACCAACGCAGACCAGAAACTGTTGCCCTGAAAGACCATGTTACCATATATGAAATCTATGATCCCTGTTGAGTCTAAACGGACGGCGAAGTTGACATTTTGGACAGTGCCGTTGATTTCGGCGTGGAATACCAAAGTGAGATTGTCGCTCCCGACAATCTTGCGTACCGTGCAATTCGTGAGATTCGCCTTGAATGGGCAGATGGCACGAATGGCCATTTCCTGCATAGCCGGGCCTTGCGAATTGATGGTGGACAGGAAAGGCCAGTCACCGGACTGGTGGTGGAAGGTGATGTAGCCGTCGGCATAGACCACGATTCTGTTGTATTCATCACCGTAGCATGGGAAGGTAAACGGCAGTTCGACAGTGGCGTAACCATTGTTAGCGTTTGAAAGCGGAACGTCTTGGCCCGATTCAGTGGGGAAGGGGACATTGATTTCTTCTATCTTGTATTTTCTGTTCAATTCCCAGTGGTATGGTGGTTTTCCCCCTGTGGCATGGAGTGTCTGTTGGTAGTTGGAGTCCACTTCCATGTCGGGGAGTAGTGTGTTTTGGATGACGGGTTTGGAGAAATTAATGGCTCGAACCACTGACAACCAAAGGGTGTCTCCCGGCATAAGGGTAACATTGGTGGATGGGCATGCTTGCTCGACTTCTGTCCCGGAGGTATAGTCCATCAGACTGAAATTTTGCACGACACCTTCGCTGGTATGGTACATATCGGAAATGGAGGAGGCAATCAGGAAGAATTTGCAGGGCTGTCCGGGCTCCACATAGTTGAGTAAGGGGCTGACATCAAGTCCCAGTTCAAGGGTCTTGTTGGATTCCACGGTAATGCCTCCCTGCATATATCTACAGCCTCCTTGTCGGTTGAAAACGTTGAAGTCCAGTGTTTTCACAGGACGTGTAGCGTTGGTGTCGTTGGCTACTCCCGCCGTGAGTTTGAGCATCTCGCGGCAAGGGTGGGTGATGGTGGCCTTGAAGGTGATCTGTGGGAAAACCTCGTCCCTGACTTGCACCACATAGACGCACTTGTTCCAGATGCCGCCCTCTGAGTGCAGGGAGGCCAACTTGCAATAGGGAATGTAACAGAAACCGTTGTCACCAAAGTTCTCCCCGTAGGTGTTGCAGACGATGACGGCTCCGATTTCCCAGTCCTTAAGGTCCACGATGCCGTCGCCAGTGATATCCAAGTTGTTGGTGTACTGGCCGTCATTGTTGTAATCCCAGCGGACATCGTCGTTGTAGCCGACAATGGTCATGGAATGGTTTACATAACCGCTGAAATGATAGATTATATGTTTTCCGGCTTCTGGCGAGTTTGAAGGAATGGTATAGACGTTAGTTGTGTAGGAGCAATAGAAATTGGCTAATCCGCCGCTGCTTTCTCCGGCCAGATGGTCGTTGAGCCAATGCTTGAGTGTCAATAGGCCGTCTTCGTCATCAATGGGGATGGCATACATCTCGGAAATGCGGTTTTTCATGGCGCTGTGATAGGTCTCGTAGCCGCTGATCCAACGTTCTCCCCCTCCCGTACTGTACCATCCGCCCCATTCCATCACGTTGGGTGTGCCCGCCGTACGGATAACCTCCCAGGAGTCCAAGAAACTTACACCTTCATTGGTCCCTTTGTTGCAGAAGTTCCAGGCAAAATGGGAGGGGTATGCGTAGTTGAGTCCTCCGACGGCATACGCATGTTCACGTTTGCGCATCAGCTCATAACTCAAGGTGTAGCAAATGGTGCTGGCTTGTCCACATTCCAATGCGCTTTGATAGAAGACTGGAATCATCCATGGTTGCAGGCTGTTGTTTACATAGGAGGGTAGAGGTATGTTCCGCTCCGTCTCCGACAGTTTCAGCCGTTTTACATTGGCAAATGCCGGGTTGTTGAGTTCCAAGGCGGGCATTTGGGCATACAGACTGTCCAAATATGCTGCCTGTGCGGACATCGCTTCGAGCCCGGGCGCATCTTGCGCACGAAGCCCTCCAATATGGGCTGCCCATATCAAGGAGAGGATTGCCAGTGTCAGAATGCACTTTTTCATAAGGAAAGGGATTTAAGGGTTGCTTCCAATAGATGCGTCTTTGTTGCGTATTGTTACATTGTCACTCCTTTATGATTTTGTGCATTATGTGGGAGCCGTCCACCTGTTCTATGCGTAGCAGATATAGTCCATTGGGCAGCGAGGATAGGTCTATGGCGCCTGTATAGTCGTTCACCGGAACAGCCGCCACCGTCCGGCCGTAAAGGTCCGTGACGACCACTTTCTCGATAAGGGCGCTTTCGTGTTGTACAAAAACACTGCCGCTTGTGGGGTTGGGATAGACTCTGATGTGAGCGGGGGATTCCACGGTCGGGATGCCCACGCTGCTGACGTGCATCGTGACGGGCACTAACTGCTCGCCGCCAGTGTGGCGGATGCGCAGGGTGGCGTGGTGGTCATCCTCCGCACAGCCGTAACTGTTGAAGTGCAGGACGACCTGCCGCTGCCCGTTGGCGTCAATGTAGTCGTTGCCCGGCGCACAGGATACCCAGGTTGGCGTTTGCCCGTCTTCGTCTTCCAACATATTGTTGAACAAGACGATGCCGCTGAAAGTGCTCTCCAAAGTGACGAGGGCGCTGTCGCCTATATGGGCGGATACGCCCATTGTGACCTCCACAGATTCCGGATGGATGTCCAATTCAAAGGAGTTGTCGTTGAATTCCGCAAAGCAGATGTCGTCAATCCACACACAGTCGCTATTGCTGTTGGTGCTGTAGTCCTTGATGTATTTCCAGGTGGCGACGTGGCTGCCCGGGGCCACGGGATAGTGTACTTGGGTCCACGCGTGTTCACCCGCCCAGCGGCCTTGCTGCACGTCGTCGATGAAGAAATAGAGCCAGTCGTACTTGTTCTCCGTGGAGGTGCTGAAGGCGAACATCAGATGCTCGCCCTGCACGGAGTTGAAGGCGATCTGCACGGTGCTGGTGTCGTTGTGGCTGATGGCGCCGCTGCGCAGACTGCCCATGCCCGAGTGCGCCTCCGTGAGGTCGATGACCCAGTCGGCCTGCGACACGCCGCCCGTGAGTTGCGCCGGCACGGCTCCGTCCTCGAAATCGAAACAGACGGTCTCGCCAATGACAGTGACGGTCTTGGTGTCCACCAACACGCCATGGACGTAGATGTCCACGTATGTGTTGAAAGTGGTGCCCGTTATGAAGCTCGGAGTGATGTAGAGGATGGCGGGCAGCGCGAAAGTCGCCTCGTTGGCGATGGTGTCGAAGTGCTTTGCCGCGACGGGGACCTCCACTTCGGGAAGTGTGCTCCGTAATCGCAGTTCCACGTCGTGGATTTCACCTTTGTTGTTGCGCAACGTTATCAAAAGCGTGTCCAACTCGATGGGATGCAGTATGCCGGTGTTGTTGCCGTGGTTCAGAATGGCATAGTGCAGGAGGGAGAAGTCGTAGTTGTGGACGGCGAAGGAGCGCATGGACGTGACGGAGGCGATGTTGTTGGCGATCTCGATGGAGAAGGGAATCTCATGTCCGTCCGGAATGCCTCTCTTGACGACACCTTTCACACAATTGTTGAGCGTGTACTCGTTGCCCGGCCCGATGTAGCCGAAGTACTCGGTACTGTCGATGAACGAGACGAAGGGGTCTGTGCTTCGCATATACAGGGTGCCGTTAGAATAGGGCATCGTGTCGGTGTTGAGGACGGAGACGGTGAAAAGCAGCGTGTCACCCACAAAGAGATTGGGCGTTTCACTTCCGTTGATTTTGAGGTTCGACATCAAAAGTCGCGATGTGTACAGGCTGGAGATGTGGACTTTCCGGGTGGTCTCCACATCGTTGTTGTCGTAACAGGTGACAGAAAAACTCACATCGTCGAAGGCACGTTCGGACTTGCCTGCCAGGATGCCGGAGGAGGAGAGGGTCAGGCAGTCGGGGAGGATGCTGGGCGTCATCGAGAAGCTGCGGTGCGCGATGTTGGCGGCACCCTGTCCGGAGACAGGCGTGTGTTGGATGCTCTTCTGGTCACCACGCACCAATGCCGACCAGAAACTGTTGCCGTTGAAGGTCATATCCCCGTATTGGAACACGATTTCACCCGAAGCGTGCAACGTGACGGCGAAATGAAGCGATGAGGAGTTCTGGCCCGCCATCCGTCCCGTATAGACTAAGGTGATGAAGTCGCTGCCTGCAATTTTCTGCACAACGCAGTTCGAAAGGTCCGCCTTGAAGGGGCAGATGGCGCGGATGGCCATGGTCTGCAGGTCGGAATATTGCAGGAATGGCCAGTTGGCGGGTTGGTGGTGGAAGGCGATATAGCCATCGGCATAAACGACAATCTGGTCATAGTCGTCACCGAAGTAGGGGAAGTCGAACGGCAGGTTGACGATGGCGTAGCCGGAGCCGCTGTTGGAGAGGTTTATAGTTTGTCCCGGTTCAGTGGGGTAGGGTGTGCCGGTCTCCTCAAACTCGAATTGGTGGCTCACCTCCCAGCGGTAGGGGGGCTTGCCGTTTGTGGCGGTGAGGGCGTGTGTGTAGGGCACAAAGGCCTCCATGGAGGGCAGAATAGTGTCTTGGATTTCAGGTTTGGTAAAGTTGATGGCGCGAACCACAGAGAGCGTGGTGGTCGAGTTGTCGGCGATGGCGACATTGGTGCTGGAACAAGCCTGCTCCACCTCGCTGCCGGAGGTGTAGTCCATCAGGCTGAAGTTCACGATGGCACCTTCGCCCACATGGTCGGGGTCGTTCTCCGTGACCATAAGGAAGAACTTGCAGGGCGTGTTCGGGACGGCATGGTTGAGCAACGGGCTGATGTCGAGTCCCAGCTCCAGGGTCTTGCCCTCCTCCACTTCGTTGTCGCCTTGCATGTAGAGGTCGCCGCCTTGATGGTTGAACACGAAAAAGTCGAGGGTGTGTTCGGGTTGCGTGGCGTTGGTGTTGTTCGCAATGCCGGCGGTGAGCTTGATTTTGTCGCGGGAGTTGTGTCGGATGGTGGCCTTGTAGGTGACTTGCGGGAAGACCTCGTCCTTGGCTTGCACCACATAGACGCACTTGTTCCAGATGCCGCCCTCCGCGGGCAGCGTTGCCAGCTTGCAATAGGGCAAGTAGCAGTAGCCGTTGTCGCCGAACTGTGTGCCGAAGGTGTTGCAGAAAATGACCGCCCCGATTTCCCAGTCCTTCATGTTCACCACGCCGTCGCCGTTGATGTCGATGTCGTTGGTGTACAGGCCGTCGCCGTTGTAGTCCCAGCGCACCTCGTCGTCGTAGCCGACAATGGTTTTGGCGTGGTTTACGTTGGAGGTGAACTGCGGGAGCAGGTGCTTGCCGGCACTGGGATTGCCCGGTGGGATGACCGACAGGTGGTCGTTGCCGAGGTAGGTGCAGTAGAAGTTGGCCAGGCCGCCAGAGGTCTCGCCCGCGAGGTGGTCGTTGAGCCAGTGCTTGAGCGTGAGCAGCCCCTCCTCGTCGTCGATGGGGATGGCGTACATCTCGGAGATGCGGTTCTTCATGGCACTGTGGTAGGTTTCGTAGCCGCTGATCCAGCGGGAGGCGCCGCCGAAGCTGTACCAGCCGCCCCACTCTGTGACGTTGGGTGTGCCGGCGGTGCGGATGACGTTCCACGACTCCATGAAAGCCACGCCGCGACTGTGCCCCTCATTGCAGAAGTTCCAGGCAAAGTGCGATGGATATTGGTAGTCAAGGCTCCATGCACAGGTCTGGTTGCGTCGGCGGGCAAGCTCGTAACTCAGGGTGTAGCAGATGCTGCTGGCTTGTCCGCACTCCAAGGCGGCTTGGTAGAAGATGGGGGGCATCCATGGACGCTCGGCGTTGTTGACGCGCACAGGCAGCGGAATGTCGCGCTCGGCTTGCGACAGCTTCAGTCTCGGCACATTGCTGAGCGAGGTTGCGTCCAAGGCCTCCAAGGTGGGCATTGCCGCATACAGGCTGTCAAGGTTGTATGTCGCTGGCTCCGGCTGCGCGACCGCAACGGTTGCCCACAACATTATTATTATGGTTAACAGAGGAGTTCTCTTTTTCATGTTTCTCATACTGTAAAACAAAACCGCAAACATACAAAAAAAAATGGTCGATGCGCTTTTTTTGTTTAATATTCTCGATGTTTTCGCGTGGTTGGACTGTCATGATGTTTGATGACTGAAAAAAACACGCCATCGTCATTCGATTTTGATTTTTGGTTTTCTGATTACTTTATTTTTTTGTATTTTTGCCGCCGATTGACGAGGTGGTGCGAAGGGGATTCAACTTTGCGACCTCGTGAACAATGTAACCTTTAACCCTAATCTAAAAACACTCACACTATGGGAAGAGCTTTTGAATATAGAAAGGCAAGAATTTTCAAACGTAACGCATATTTGGCCCGCACGTTCACTCGTATCGGCAAGGAAATCACCATGGCAGCCAAGGCCGGAGGCCCCGATCCCGCCCAGAACTCCAAGCTCCGTCTGCTTATCCAGACGGCCAGAAATGAGAATATGCCCAAGGACAACATCGATCGCGCCATCAAGCGTGCTTTTGAGAAAGACCAGTCGGACTATAAAGAGATGGTCTATGAAGGACGTGGCCCGCACGGCATCGCCATCATGATTGAGGCCGCCACCGACAACAACCAGCGCACGGTGGCCAATATCCGCAGCTATTTCAACAAGTTTGGCGGATCCCTCGGCACTTCCGGTATGCTCGACTTCCTCTTTGACCACAAATGCATCTTCACGGTGGCCCGCACTCCCGAAATCGACATTGAGGAGTTTGAACTCTCCATGATGGATTTTGACGCCGAAATCGATGCGGATGATGAGGAGATCATTGTGATGGCCGACTTTACGGCTTTTGGTCCCATCCAGAAATATTTGGAAGACAACAGTATGGAAATCAAGAGCTTCAAACTCGACCGTATTCCCAAGGAGTTGAAGAGCCTTTCTGACGAACAACGCGCCGAGGTGAATGTCCTGCTCGACAAAATCAACGAGGATGAAGATGTCACCAACGTGTATCACAACATGGAGGAGCCTGAGGAACCTGCGGCGGAAGAGTAGCCAGCCCCTCTTTTCCAATAACCTTTAACCATCTAACGCTATGTATTACTACAAGTTCAGAGTCTATTTCGATGAAGTGGAGGATTTTGTGCGCGATGTGGAAATCCTCGCCAACGACAACTTTGAGTCCTTCCACAAGCTGCTGTACGACTGCATCGGCTTGAAAGGGAACGAGTTCGCGGCCTTCTCCATCTGTGACCCCAAGTGGAACAAGCAGAAGGAGATCACCCTCATGGACACTTCCGACGACGAGGTCTATGACGAGCCCGAATACGATGAGGACGACCAGTACAGCACCAAGTCGCACATCCCGACTTTCGTGATGAGCGAAAGCTTGCTGAAGGATTTCATCTCCGACCCGCACCAGCACATCATGTATGAATACGACTTCATGAACCCGAAGGTGTTCTACATCGAGCTGCAGAAGGTGCTCCAAACCGACGACCCCTCCTTGTTCCCGCGTTGCACTTACAAGGCAATGGAACTGCCCGTGCAACTCACCGCTGCCGACATTCCGGATCCCGACGACCTTGAACTTGACGATGAGGATCAGGATCCCGAAGAGGATGATCTCTTTGATGGCGGATACGATGAGGATGACTTCAGCGGCCTGAATGAAATCCAGGACTATTAAGCCGCGCACGCTGCTGGTCGTCACGGGCCCGACCGCGGTTGGGAAGACGGATTACACCATCTCCCTTGCGGAGCAATTGGACACCGTCATCATCTCCGCCGACTCGCGCCAGATGTTCCGTGAGATGTGCATCGGCACGGCTCGTCCCACGGCGCAGGATCTGGCTCGCGTGCCCCACTATTTCGTCGGGTCGCTTTCCATTCATGACTATTACAACGTCTCCATCTTTGAACAACAAGTGCTTCAATTGCTGGAGACGCTTTTTGTTTCCCATTCTGTCGTGATCATGACGGGCGGGAGTCCGCAATATATCGATGCGGTCTGCAAGGGCATCGACGAGATGCCCGACCCCAATCCCGTCATTCGTGAGCAGGTGCACAGATTGTTGGAGTGCAACGGTCTCGAGGCTGTGCGCGCACAGCTCGCCCTGTTGGACCCTGCTTCCTGCCAACAGGTCAATCCCAATGACCATAAACGGATTTGCCGCGCCCTGGAGATTTCCCTGCAGACCGGCAAACCTTACTCCTCATACCTGCACGGTACCCCCAAGGAACGCAATTTCCATATCGAAAAATATTATCTTAACCGTCCGCGGGAGGTGCTCTTCGAACGCATCGGCCACCGCGTCGAGCAGATGATGGAACATGGACTTCTCGATGAGGTGCGCGGCTTGCTCCCGTATCGCCACCTCAACGCCTTGAATACGGTCGGCTATAAGGAACTTTTCGATTACCTGGACGGGAAATGCACTCTCGAAAGGGCTGTGGAGGACATCAAGACACACACACGCCGCTATGCCAAGCGTCAGCTGACTTGGTTCAAGCGTGACTTCGAGGAGGTGATGTTATAAAAAAGATTCTGTCAATCATACTCAGAAATTTGCTATTTTTGCGTCACTTTTCGCGGAGCATTCCCGACCCCACCCTAAAGATGAATTTTAATTGGAATTGCCATATATAAACAATAGTAATAAACTTAAAAACAACGCCTATAAGAAAGTAATCCTCTTCATATTAAAAGCAATTGCTTTTGTCTGACCATCTAAAAATCTGGAAAATTTTCGACTAAGACAAGAGACGGTTGCTCACGTTCACGTGAGCCTCTCTTATTATTTAGTCGCGGGCTGATCCAGATGCCTTGATGGTAAATATGGGGAGGTTCGCGTTTTTTTCAAATACAGGAAAGAAGATGAACACTATACAAGACATGGAAAACCGACTCTCATTGCTCAAGAATATCATTGCCGATCTGGAGCGCACCGGTTCGGGGGTCGATTGCCGACTTCGCACGCTGGTGCGGAAAATGGAGCAGGAGTTGGCTTTGCTAAGAAGGAAATATTGATCCTACCGCATGGCAGCCGCCATCTTGAAGAACAGATCCGTGAAGACGAGGCTTGAGTTGCCGTTGCGACTGATGTGGTAGAGAGCCTTGTTGCATTCATCGGAAATGAGCGAGATGCGTTTGAGCGTCATGTCGCTCTGGAGCTTCTCCAGTGCCTCGCGTTCAGATGCGGTCGCCTTGACCATTTCCGGGTGCTTTGAATTGAGCATCAGTATGTTGCGAAGCATGCGCAAAGTGAATTCTAAAAATTGTTTCTGATTTTCGCGGCCTTGTGCGATGATCTCGCTGAATTCCAGCTGTACGGACTCATATTGCAATGAACCGAGTGGCATCTGCTTTGAAAAAGCAATGACTCCGTTCATCATGGTGGTGAATGCGGATAAATTGGCGCTGAGGGCGGTGTCGTCCTCGTGGATTTTCAGAGCCTTGTTGTAGTCGCCTTCTGCCAGCACGGCGATGTCCAGTGCTGTTTGCTCATCCATGTCGGGGAATCGTTGTCTCAAGGCAGATGTGATTTGCCAGTTGGTCAGTCTCGGAATTTTGACCAACTGCGTTCTCGAAAGGATGGTGCTTAAAATCAGTTCCGGTTTTTCCGAAATGAGGATGAAAAGAGAACGGTTCTCGGGCTCTTCCAGTGTTTTGAGCAGTTTCGGGGCTGCGGAGTGGTGGATTCGGTCGATGCTCCAGAGAATGTAAATTTTGTAGCCGCCAGAGTAGGACCGGATGCTGTTGTGGTGGATGATGTCCGCGCAGTCGCGAATGTTGATGTTGGCCTGCTTGTTCTCGCCACCCAGCTCCAAAAGCCAGTCCTGGATGTCAATGAAATAGTCGTGCTGGGCGACAAACTCGCGGAAAGGCTGCAGTAATTGCAGCGAGTCGGGGTCTTTCTTTACGCTTTTGGTAATGCAGTTCGGAAAATAGAGGTGCAAGTCGGGATGGGTGAGCTTGCTGAATTGGACGCACGAGGGACAAAGACCGCAGGAGTCTTCGTCTGTGGGGTGCTCGCAGTTCAAGTACTGGGCCAAGGCGATGGCAAGAGCGAAGGCATGGCTTCCGGATTGGGCGAGGAAGAACTGCGCGTGGCTGACGCGATGATCTTGCACCTGTTTGATTAGCTGCTGTTTGAGGTTTGTATCAACGAGAACGTCTTTGAAGAGCATGATGTTTTCTGCTTGGGTATAATGAATGGGCAAAAATACACAAATATTGCAAATGACTATTGCTGGAATCAGGATGTGTGTAGAGTCTTGTGCCGGATGTCGTAGTCAGACAGGATCTGGCTGACACGGATTTCATCGGTGTCGGAGAGAAAAACCTGCCCGAAATGTTCTTGTCCGACCATCTGGAGAAGTGCGGAGATGCGGGTCTTGTCCAATTTGTCGAAAATGTCGTCCAACAGGAGGATGGGCTTGACTTGGTTGCGTTGGTGGGAATAGTCGAATTGCGCGAGACGAAGCGCAAGGGAGAAGGACTTCTGCTGTCCTTGCGACCCGAAGCGTTTGACGGGCTGCCCGTTGATCAGGAAAGCGTAGTCGTCTTTGTGGATGCCGAAGTTGGAAAAGCCGCTCCGTACATCGGCCGGGGCATTGTCGCGCAAACCGTCCGGGTAACTGCTCTCAAGCAGCCCCGATTGGTAAACGACCTCCACCTGCTCAGCATCGCCGGCGAGACGGGCGTAGTGTTGTTGGAAAATGGCTTGCACATCGGCGATGAAGTCGCGGCGGCGTTCGAAAATGAAGGTGCCGAGAGGCATCATCTGTTCGTCAATGATCTGCAAAAGCTCAGGGTCGAAGGGGGCGCCGCTGGCAAACTGCTTGAGCAGGGCGTTGCGCTGCTGCAACAGCTTCCGGTAGGAGATGAGCTGCTGCAGGTACTCCTTGTCAAACTGCGCAACGATCATGTCGAAGAACTTGCGGCGTATGTCGCTGCCCTCGTTGATGATGTCGCTGTCGTAGGGCGAAACCATCACTACGGGGAAAAGCCCGATGTGCGCGCTGAGCCGCTGGTACTCTTTCTTGTTGGCGCGCATGGACTTGTGGCCGTTCTTGTAGGTGCAGCTGACAACGGTGCTGTTGCGTGTCTCATAGCTGAAGAACTCGCCGTGAATGGCGAAGAAGTCGGTGCCGAATCGCACAGAGAAGAGGTCCTGTGCGGAGAAGTAGCTCTTGCAGAACGAAAGGTAATAGATGGCGTCAAGCAGGTTGGTCTTGCCGCTGCCGTTGCGTCCTACGATGCCGTTGACATTGGGGTCGAAGTCGAACTCGGCCTCCTCGTAGTTCTTGAAATTGGTGAGCTTGATGTGCGAGAGATACACGGTTGGTGGGTTGGTGGTTGGATGAAAAGTGAAGAGTGAAGAGTGAACCATATATCCAATTCAACTCCCCACTCTTAACTATAAACTCTTAACTATTACAGTCCCAGCACATCCAGTCCCTGGTTGAAGCGGATGTCGCGCGGGATGCCGGCCTTGTTGATGCGGTCGAGGTCCTTTTGCAGGCTGGCGGGGATGGTGCCGTGTTCGGAGCTGAACTGGGAGGCGAACTCAAAGTCGCCTTCGGCCTGGGTCTTGAGGATGGTGGCAATCCAGTCGTCAACGGCTTTCTTGGCTTTGTCGTAGTCGATGTGGTAGGTGTTGTTGCCGTTGCGGGTGAAGGCACCGGCATCCTCGAAGAAGTTGTAGCACATCATGTTGGCGACACCGTGGGCGTCACCGGCGCCGAAACGCACGGAGCGCAGAAGGCCGACGATGTATGTGGTGATGGCGTCTTCGGCGGAGATGTTGTCGATTTCACCCTTTTCGATGAGACGCAGCACGAGGTTCAGGCCGATGATGTCAGCCTTGGCCTCCTCCCAGTTGGAGTTTTCGGTGCGCATGGCGGCATCGACGGAGCCCTTGCCGTTGATGGTCTGCTTGACACCGAGTCCGTGGCCCACCTCATGGAAGGTGACGTTCCAGAAGAAGGCGTCAAAGTTGATGTGGTTCTGTTGCGAAGGTTCGATGACAATCTCGCCGATGGGTTTCATGATCATGTCGAACTTGGCACGCATGGCGTTGCGAAGTTGGAAACGGCGGGAGCCTTTCTCGGCCTGCACCTTGTCGTCGTTGGGCAGGTTGATGGCAATGGTCTTGCCACCGGCATTGCAGTCGCCGCCGTAGAAGATGACGTCATAGACATTCATGTCGGAAGAGGTGCCGGGTACATAGTTCTTGTGTTTCGGGTCGCAGGGGAGCTCCTTTTGGAGTTGCGGCAGCATCTTGACGAACTTGGAGAGTTTCCCGCTCTCCTCCTCATCCTTCACCAGGACAAAGGCCTCGTAGGAGGTTTTCACGGAGTTGAGTTTGTCGTCATAGTTCTCGATGGGGCCGAACACGAAGTCGAGTTTGGAATCCTTCATGTCCATCCAGGCGATGTCACTTTTGTAGTAGTCGTCGGTGAGGAGGGCTTTTTTGCGTTCGGTGAGATATTTCTTCATGGAAGCATTCTCGCAGATGTCGATGGCCTTGTCAAGGAGGTCGCATACCTTGGATATCTTGTTCTGGTAATATTCATGATACCATACGGTCTTGAGTGTGCCGTCTTTCTCGCGGGTGATGACGGTGTAGTGGGAGCCTTTGTCGGGGTCCTTGTAGGCTTCGTATTCCTCAAGGGTCAGGTCTTGGGGGTAGTAGCGGGCCGTGAGGGGCTTCTCTTTGTAATCGGGCACGAAGGGCTTGTCGTCGTCAAGACGGTCCCACGGGCCGTAGTTGATGAGGGCGAATTCGCGCATCCAAGGGTCTTTGATATTCTCCATTTTCTTTTTGGAGCCGAAGGTTTGTTCCCAGAAAAGATCGTCCATGATCTGTCCGATCTCAAAAAAAATGGGGATGAGCTCTTTGTCGTTGGCGCTCAGTTTGGAGATGTCTGTGGTCAGGTCAAAGGGGGCGTACTCTTCCACTTTGAGTTGGAGTTCGCTTTTAGGGGCCTCTTCGGGTGTCTTCTCCGATTTTTTCTTGCAGGCTGGCATCAGGAGTGCGAAGCAGCCGAGAGCGATGATCATGGTGGTCATTTTTTTCATAGTGTTGTTTTTTAGATGGACTTTCAAAAGGAGCGCAAAAATACAAAAAAAACATATTGGCTTTGCAAGTCTGATACAATAAAAAAGAGGTTGTTCTCCCATAAAACAGGTGGAAAAAAGTTTTAGAATCCCCAGAAAAAGATATTGGCGGGTTGGAAAAAAAATCATATCTTTGCCGACGCATATTCTTATGCGTGCAAAGCTGTAGAAACAACTTAATAACCAAATTAATAACTTGTAAAAATAAAAGAATTATGGCATTTAAAGGAGCTTTGATTATTGACACGGAGAAGTGCAAGGGATGCGGTGTCTGCATCACGGGATGCCCCAACCAGTGCATCGGCCTCTCCAAACATGTGAACGCAAAAGGCTACAACTACCTCGAGATGGTGAACGAGGACGGCTGCATCGGCTGCGCCAGCTGCGCGGTGATCTGCCCGGACGGCGTGATCGAGGTCTATCGCGCCAAGGAATAGTGCGCGACGCAATCATTCAGAATTAAAAACAACAATTACAAACTAAACAACTTCGAAAATGGCAAAAGAATTAAAATTAATGAAGGGTAACGAAGCCATTGCTGAGGCTGCCATCCGCTGCGGTGCCGACGGTTATTTCGGATACCCCATCACTCCGCAGAGTGAGGTGCTTGAGCATTTGATGGCCGAGAGACCGTATCTGACAACCGGAATGGTTGTGCTGCAAGCAGAGAGCGAGCTGGCCTCCATCAACATGGTGTATGCAGGCGCCTCCACTGGAAAGCGCGTCATGACCTCCTCATCCTCTCCGGGATTCTCGCTGATGCAGGAAGGACTTTCCTATATCGCAGGCGCCGAACTTCCGGCACTGTGTGTCAACGTGGTACGTGGTGGCCCAGGCCTCGGTACCATCCAACCTTCCCAGTCTGATTACTTCCAGACCACCAAGGGCGGCGGCCATGGCGACTACCGCCTCATCACCCTCGCCCCCGCGTCTGTGCAGGAAATGTACGACTTTGTCGAACTCGGTTTCGACCTGGCATTCAAATACCGCAACCCGGTCGCCATTCTCTCCGACGGCGTCATCGGCCAGGTTATGGAAAAAGTCATGATTGACGACTACAAGCCCCGCTGGACAGACGAGTATATTGAGAAGACCTGCCCGTGGGCTGCCACCGGACACCGTTCCACCGGCAAACACCGCATCGTCACCTCTCTCGAACTCGAAGCCCTCAAACAAGAAGGCATCAACAACCGCATCCAGGAGAAATACCGCAAGTGCGAGGCCGAGGACTCCCGTCACGAGGCCATCCAATGCGACGATGCTGAATACCTGTTCGTTGCCTATGGCTCTGCTGCCCGTATCTGTATGAAAGCTGTCGAGCTGGCTCGCGCCGAAGGCATCAAGGTCGGCCTTGTCCGTCCGATCACCCTGTGGCCGTTCCCGACCAAAGCAGTCGGCGAAATCGGTGGACGCATGAAGAAGATTTTAAGCGTCGAAATGAACGCCGGACAAATGATCGAAGATGTGAAACTCGCCGTTGGCTGCAAGGTCCCCGTCGAGCACTACGGTCGCTATGGTGGTGTCATACCTACCCCGATTGAGATTTTCGAGGCCCTCAAAAAAATGGTTAAATAATTAAAGCACTTGAAATTATGACAAGAGAAGATATTATCAAACCCGAAAATTTGGTCTATAAGCGCACTCCGGTCCTCACGGATGCCACCATGCACTATTGTCCAGGTTGCGGTCACGGCGTCGTTCATAGAATCATCGCCGAGGTGATCGAGGAAATGGGCATTCAAGACAATGTCATCGGCATCTCCCCTGTGGGCTGCTCCGTGTTGGCATACAACTATTTTGACGTGGACTTCGTGGAAGCCGCCCATGGCCGCGCCCCCGCTTGTGCTTCCGCCATCAAACGTCTCCGCCCGGAGACTTTCGTGTTCTCCTATCAGGGCGACGGCGACTTGGCCTCCATCGGCTGCGCTGAAGTGATGCACGCTTGCAACCGCGGCGAGAACATCACCATGATCTTCATCAACAACGGTATTTACGGCATGACCGGTGGTCAGATGGCCCCCACCACCCTCGAGGGTATGGAAACCGTCACCTCCCCCTACGGCCGTGACCCCAAGATCATGGGACACACCATGCGTATCACCGAGGCCCTGGCCCAGCTGCCCGGTACCTACTTCGTGACCCGCCAGGCTGTCTATACCCCTGCTCTCGCCCGCAAGTGCAAGAAAGCCATCCGCATGGCCTTCGAGAACCAGAAGCTCAACAAGGGTGTCTCCTTCGTCGAAGTGACCTCCAACTGTAACTCCGGCTGGAAGATGACCCCCATCCAAGCCAACAAGTGGATGGAAGAGAATACCCTCAAGTTCTTCCCGCTCGGCGATATGAAAGTCGATGGCAAGTTCGATCCCAAGTTCATCGAACGCGTCGCCACTTTCGACCAACCCAACGAGACCCTCTATTCCCTGAGAAAAAAATAGTAATCACCTAAACTCACATAGCAATGACAGAAGAAATAATCATAGCAGGCTTCGGCGGACAAGGTGTGCTCTCCATGGGCAAGATCCTCGCATACGCCGGTATCATGCAAGACAAAGAAGTGAGCTGGTTGCCCTCTTACGGTCCCGAAATGCGCGGTGGTACCTCCAATGTCACCGTCATCTTGAGCGACGAGCGCATCTGCTCCCCTTATCTCAACCAGTTCGACACCGCCATCATCCTCAACCAGCAGTCGATGGACAAGTTCGAAAGTGCTGTCAAACCTGGCGGTCTCCTTATCTATGACCCCAACGGCATCACCCATCATCCCACCCGCAAGGATATCAACATCTATCAGGTGGCTGCTGCCGACAAGGCCAACGAACTCGGTATCGCCAAACTGTTCAACATGATTGTCCTCGGCGGTTTCCTCAAGGTTAAACCCCTTGTCACGCCCGAAATGCTGCACAAGGGCCTTGAAAAGTCCCTGCCCGAACGTCACCACCACCTCATTCCCAAGAACGAGGAGGCTGTTGAAATCGGCAAGAGCATTCTCAAACCGTTCAATACGTTGTAATCTTGTTTTTCACGATACATTTGAAGGCGCCCTTGGGCGCCTTTTTTATTGCGGCCACGAGGACAATCGTCACCGTCTGAAAATCGGGTTATTGTTTCACAATCTTGGCGGAAACGCTCTCCTGACTGGTGGTGGTGACTTGCAGGAAATAGATGCCGGAAGGGTAGGGAGAGAGATCCAATGTGAGGTCGTGGCCATCAGCCGGTATGCTGAAAAGCCTCCGCCCGCAGATGTCCGTCACGGTGACAGTGCGCATCGGCTCGTCCAGATGCAGGCGAAGCAATCCGGTGGTGGGGTTGGGCATCGCCGATATAGCCGGAAGTTTTATATGTTCTTCCACACCGACGAACAGGGATGCAGTGCCCCAGTTTTCTCCTGAATTGTTGTCGGAGTTCAGGTGCGTCAAGACAAGATAATCCCCCAAACCATCGGCGGACGTGGGCCAGGGGTAGGTGTCCGCATAGGTGACCTTGTCGATGATGGCACCCCAAGCCGTGGCTAAGATGAGCGATTCGGACTTGTTGGACAGGTGCTGGGAGAATTGCCCGTATGCGTTGACATGAAAGCAGTGCAGAAAGGCTTCTTGGTTGGAGGCAAGGAATATCTCCTGACGCGGGTTGATGATGGAACCGGTCGGGAAGGTGTAGGTGATGCCCGACTCTCTGAAATAGACACCGGAGATGTCAAGGGTGTCGTTGCTGTTGTTGGTGATGCCGATGAACTCCAAGTCGTCGGAAGCGTAGCCTTGCATTGCTGGGGGATGGTAGTTAATGGTGGAGATGACCAGCGGAGGGACTGTGATATCCGGGCAGTTCTGTACTTGGCCAAAGGCGTTGCCGAGCCAGCGGAAACGGTTGCCCAGCCAGGTCTTCATCGTGTTGATGTGGTTGGTGTAGTTGTAGTTGCGGTTCCATCTGGCGCGTTCCCGGTACAGAGCCTCCTGGATGACGCCTGTCAGACTGTCGATAATCTCTTTTACCCGGTCGAGATACAGTGCGCCGCCCTCTCCTGTCACCTTGTTCCATCGTCTATAGAGGTGGCAGCGGTAGGTGTCGTTTTCATACAGCTGATGCCAGAACTCGGAGCCAGTGTTGTCGCCGTTGTCGAACTGCAGCACATCGTATCCTGATCGTCCCACAGAACCGAAGTCGTAGCCGTATGCCAGATTGAAGTCCCACACCGGCCCGGCATGCAGTTTGCCTTGACGATCCTTGTGGAAGAATGTGCTCTTCTGGTAGATGTCCACATTGGAGGCGAACTCGCCAATGATCATGAAATCGATGAAGGAGGCTATGTCAATGAGCGAGGGGAATCCGGTGCAGACATCCTCGTTTTGGTTTGCGATGGCCAGAAACAGGGAGTCGAAATATTGGTGGATGTAGGCGCCTTGCTCGGCAGTGATCTCTTCCGGTTTAGGATCGTGATAGATGTAATAGACCTCCTCCCAGTAGTCGTGGGCAGGCGTTGACCAGGCGGCCACATCTCCGCCAGTCAATTTGTCGGCTTTCACGATGTAGCCCCCGCTGATGTCGGGAAAGCTGATGTCGGTGCTGTCTATAGAGGAGATGTCCACCCTGTTTTTGTCGATTTTGATTTTCTCCGTCATGAAATAGAGCCCCCGGTAGTCGCCGTTGACGATGACCTCGCAGTAGCGGGTGCGTGGCGAATAATGTCCTAAGGCACTGTAGAGATTGTACGACAAACAGTCGCGCAAGAAGGAGGGGTCATCGTTCATGGGGTTCAATATCCAGTCGTTCTCGGCCGGCATCCCGAGGAGGGAGACGTTCCGGTTGGTCACGTCGTCGTCCATTCGCGTCTCAAAGCCGTACGGCTTTTTGTTGTGCCCCTGTGAGGTGGAGCCTCGCAGCTCAATGCCGATACGGCCGCAGTAATTCAGGAAGGCGGTGTCGTTCTGGTTCGACAGATAGTTGCGTGTGGTGTCGTTGACATACAGTATCTTCATTGTGGCGGGCACCTTGGGCTCGTCCGGGATAGTGTAATGCTCGTTGGTGCCCGGAATGAGGTCTGTGGTGATGATGACGATGGGCAGATCGGATGAGCTAAGCCATTGCGCCTGTGCTGTTATGGCCCAAAGAGAGACTCCTAGAAGAAACAATCTTTTTATAAACGAGTTCATTTGTGGATTTTTTGCTGCAATGATACTATATTTCAACCTTTAATTCTTAATCACTCTTTTGGTCACTACACCTGAGCCGGTCGTTATACGCACAAAATAGGTTCCGGCAGTAAAACCGGAGAGGTCGAGGCTGGCGGTTGGGCTGTCGGCAGTCATGGTCAGCAACAGCTTTCCATATACGTCGTACATGGAGACAGTCTCCAGCATGCCTTCTGTACACTGGATTTGAATGGTCCCGGTGGTCGGGTTGGGAAACAGGGTCACGGTGTTGCCCATGATGTAATCGTTGATGCCGTCAGGCAGTGTGGCAAAGGAGGCGACAGGGGTGGGATTGCTGATCAGACCGTTGTGGCATCTGGCTTTCACCTGTACGAGATATACGGTTCCCGGCGAGAGACCGATCAGCGTGTGGGGATTGTTGGAGGTGGTCAGTGTGTTCCAATTGGAGGCATTGTTTTCTTTGTAAAGAATGTTCCAGGATGAGGCTGTTCCGAACTCTTGTGTCCAGGAGATGTTGGCCGAAGTTTGTGTGATGGAGTCGGCAATCACGTTTTCCGGCGAAGGACACGTCCCCTCCTGGTTGAGGGTTTGGAAGGAGAGTTCAACACCGTATGTGGTGCCGCTCGGAGTGGTGGCAAATGCCCTGAAGGTGTGGCTTGTGTTCGCCATCAGTCCCGTGAGATTATACTCCATTGGGGAACCTGTAAGGCTTACAGGAGTGTAGGTCCCACCCGTGGATTCCTTCCATTCAAAGCCGTGGTCTAAAACGGGCTCGCTGCCAGGGGTGAAAGAGCCATGCAATGTGGCGGAAGTGGCGGTGATGTCAGAGATCGACTGCGTGATTACGGTCGGGGGCACGATGGGGGGAGGTGGGCCGTTGTTCTCCATTACAACGATGTCATCCATGTTGATACCGTTTCCTCCATGGGAGGTGGCCTTGAATTTGATCTGATAGGTGCTGCTCGGGTAGTATAACGTCAGGGTGTTGGGTGTCCAGGAAATATTGTCGTCGTGAATGGCGCAGCGCGTCCACGGGTCGTTTGGAGACGGCCTGTAGTACACTTCAAGCACATCTTGATGTTGCCAAGAGTGTTGATCTGCTTGATTTGAATACCAGTAGGTCAGCACTGGGTTGGTGAGACCGGAGATGTCGAGGGTTGGCAATTGCAGAGAACTCTCATGATAGTACCGCCATTGGTAAAACTGAACAGCATTGCTGCCGGAATAGGCATGGGTGATGGTCCCGTGAAAGTCGGAATCCACCACTGTCCAGGCGGTGTTGCCGACATCACAGGTGTTGATCCAGCAGGAAGGCAAACTGTCGTTTACATTTTCAAAATCCTCCATGAAGGGTGTGGCAGGGGTGACGACCACCACATCGCACAAGGTGACATCACTGGCGGCATTGGACCAGAGAGATGAGTCAGAAGCGGCACAGACGGAACGTACATAGAACTTGTAAAGTGTGTTGCCGGAAAGCCCTGTCACGGTGAAGGGATTGGACGTGGCCTGCACCGTGGTGCCGACACCTGTGCCCGGGATGAAATCAGAGGTGCTGTATTCAATCTCCCACGCGGATGCCGTGCCGTTTTCTGTCCAAGAAAGAAGCACCGAGGATGGGGAAGCTCCCGTGGCCGTCAGAGCTGTAGGTGCGGGACACGATATAGTGGTGGTGAACGATATGGTGAAGGTGGCATCTGGCACAGAGTCGCCTATCGCACAGTTGGTGACTACATAAGCATCGTATGTGGTCTCGGGTGTCAACCCAGTAATCTGCGCCGTGGTGGAAAAGGAAACAGTGGTGCTCCAGACAGTGGAACTGCTCTCTTTGTAGTAAACAGTCCAGGAGTTGTGCGATGGGTCGTTGTCGGTCCAGGAGACAGTGGCATTATAGGCACCGACAGAATTCACGACAACACTGTTCTTGACGGGAGACGAACAGTTAGGGATGAGTTGTACCGTGAAGTCATCCAGATTGTACGAAATTCCAGAATAGTTGCTGGAGTAACGGAGCGCAATACGCCCATCGTTGGCAGTCACTCTGTTGAAATCGTATGTCCCCATAAAGTTGCCGAATCCGGAGCTGGTGGCATTGCTGAGACCATAGGGGCCGGGAGGCGGTGCCAAGGCCACGAACTCAAAAGTGGAGGGGTCGGTCACATCGGTTATGACACCGACTTCGAGGGTGCCGCTGTTGGGAAAATTGGATGAACCCCAAAAGGAAAGGCGAAGGTCGTGAACACTGTTTGTGAACTCCGGCAATACCAGTAGGTTGTTATATCCCGTCAACTCTGCAGAGTTCTGTCCGGAATGGCAGGCACGTAAATACTGGCAATGCACAAACGGCGCCGTGTCGTTGCCTGATATTGAGGTGACGGGCGTATCCCAGCAGAGGAACGGATGGTTGCCGCTGTTAGGATAACTTTCAAAGTCCTCAGTCCAAGGAGTGCTGGATGTGATAGTGACGACATTGCAAAGGGTGGAAAAGATGTAGTTTGGTGAGGCAAACGAGGTGTCCGAACCGCAGATGGAACGAATGGAGATCTGATAATGGCTGTTGCTGGCCAGATTGAGCAGCGTGGTGATGGTGCCTTGCAGCATGAATGTGTTGGTGTCAGGACCGATGACAGTGACAAGATAACTGTCGGAATTTCCGTTCCAGGAAATGTCGGCGGAGTTGGCAGTGACGTTCGATGCGGTGATGTTGACAGGTGCCACACAGGTGATGCAGGAGACGGTTAATTCAAAGCCGTCTCTCTGTGTGCTGCTGTTGGAGGTGAAGTGGATAGTGAGCGGACCGGTGATGGAGAGCACATTGATGTCTTGGAGAGTGTTGGAAGCGAACGACCCTAAAAGCGTGCCGCCAGTGCCCACACCATCGTAGATGTCAAGGATGTCCACGTAACCCTGTGTGATGTAGGTGCCGTTCAGCATCAACGCCGCGCCGGTGATTTCAGGAAACAACACCAAGGTGCTGTTGCAATAGGCACTGTAATTCCCGTTGGGGCCGCCGTTGTCATAGATGATGGCACTGCAGGTGGTCAGCGTGTCGGATCCAGTGGCAGCCATGTTGAATTGTCCCGGCGTGATGGAGATGGGGCCGATGAGGTCGCTGGTTGACATGCCGCAGTCGGATTTTACATAGAAGTCGTAGCTGACCACACTGGCGAGACCTAGTATTGTGTAAGGATGCGTTACGGCGATTTCAGTGGTGCCGTTGCCCAGACCGGGTATGAAGCCGGAGGGACCGTATTCCACTATCCAGGAGGTGGCATTGCCCGTCTCTGTCCAGTCAAGGGTGACGTGGTCGCTGCCGATACCCGTGCAAGCAAGGTCGTTGGGATGTGTGCAGACGGGTATTTCGCTAATGGTGAGGTCGTCTATCACAAAGTCGTTGCCGATGCTGCCGGAAGCGCGGAAGGCGATGTTTCTGCCGAGTCCGTAATAATGGTCGAAAGAGACGATGAAATGTTCCCAAGCGTTGGTGTAGTTGAAGACAAGGGTGTCCACTACGTTGAAGGTGTTGGCATCGTGGATGTCGGAGATAATGCCCACTTCAAAGGTGCCTGTGGAGCCGGTGTGCTTTGCCTCAAATTCCATCATCAGCGAGTTCATGGGATAATTGTTGTGGATGGTTGGTGTGATGGCTATCGTGTAGCAGCCGGGCGTGTTGTGGAAGTCAAGGGCGCCGCTGCCCCCTGCGGTGTGGTTGTGTTGTGTGCTCCTATAGACGTAATAAGAGGGGTTGGAGGCGAGACGGCTCCAACATTGCAAGAAACTGTTTTGGCTGGTTGCGATGATGCCGCTTTCGAAATCCTCACTGTAAGGGAGGAAAATCTCCCCGCAAGCGGTGCGGCCTTTCAGAATCCTCCATTCGCTGCCGCAACCGGCTTGCATTCGGATAAAGTATTCCGTGTTGGGATTCAGTCCGGTGATGATGTGATTGTTGCCGGTCAGGCCATAGAAATTGTTCCAAATGGTGTCGTTGACAGGCTTGTACCCTAAATTCCAGCTGGTCTCGTTGCTGCCGGGAACCCAGATGATGCCAAGTGTGCTTTCCGTACTGCCGGTAATCATGAAGTTCGGTGCCACGCAGGTGATGGTGGTGTCGCAAAAACTGCCAAATACGACATTGTTGCGAACAGGTTGAGTGGTGCCGGAATAGCTGCTGGCATTGTGCGGATCGAAATCGGTGATATCGTTGAAACCTCGAACCGAAGTCCCATTGGGATTGCTGCTGCAGAAATAGGTGTTGCTGTGCACAAAACTGCCGGTGTTGTCATCCACGATGAGCATCAGGTTGCTGAAACCATCATAGACGAAGCTGCTGTCGAAGTTGACGGTGAACCACCCTGCAGTGATGTGGACTGTGTCGCTGAAGACAAGTTGCGCTGTGGCATCCATGTCTATAAAACCAGTCAGGGAGGAACGTGTGGTTGGCATAAGGTAGATGTCCCAAACACGGTTGGGGGCGTCGGCGTTGGAGGCTTGGAACGAGATGGAATGGAAGGTGTTGGGGCCACCCAGCTCGGCAGCGGTGAAAATCTGCTCAGTCAAAGAGTATTTATAAAAGGAGGTGGAAGGGAAATTATAGGTGAGGCCGTTGCCATTGCCGATTTGTAGATCTCCGCCGACAAGACAGAATGTGTGGAATTGTGCGGATACCCAGTCGCCTTCCAAGTTGCCGCCGCAGAAGCTCTTTACGCGCACTTCGTAGTTTGTGAGCGGGGTCAGACCGCTGAGCAGATGGCTGGTGCCCGTGATGTTGTACACGGAAATCCAGTTGCCCGATGTGGTGTCGCGGTACTGTAAAGTGTAGTTCATGGTTGCCCCGACGGAGCCGTCCTCCCAAGTGACCAGCGCGGAGGTGCCTGCCACTTGCGATATGGTAAGGTTTGTCACCGGAGCGCATTCCCCGTAGGTGACCACAACGGTGTGCGGTTCTGTCACGTTGTGGAAAGTATAGGTGCCGACAGGCCCCTGCGAGGTGCTGTCAACCTCCACATCCATAAGATGGTAACGGGAGGTTTCGTGGAAGGTGAAGACCACGCTGTCGCCGTGGGTGGCATTATAGACTCCGTTGGCGCCCCACGGGGAGACCAGTCCGTTAACGGTGAGTGGCGTGCCGTCGTTGAGAATGGTCGAGACGGAGATGGGGTGTTCCACCTGAGCTTGCACTTGTTGAACAGGTGTGAGAAATCCCACTGAAAACGCCAGCAGGAGCGTGCTTGCCCAATAGGAAAATTTCATTTTTTTTCTGTTTTTTTTCAAGCGGTAAAAATAAGAATTATTCTGTAATTAACCCGCTGTTTTGAAAATAAAAAAAATGGGTGGTTATATACCTGATGGCACCAGACCTGCATGAGCAGGTCTTTAAGCAACGCTTTTTTCCGACGCCTCCATTTCGCGGCGAGCGGGTTTCTTGCATCTTGGGTGCCGATTCCCGCGCCGCGAGAGGGTGTCGGTACCGTCATCCATCCCCACATTGCGCTCCTTCGTCGCTTATGTGGGGTTATTGAGAGGGTGTCCCTCCGGGACAATAGAGGCAATAATTATAATTAAGAGTTTTCCTTGAGCAGCCCCGT
>JAFPXF010000057.1 GCA_017394765.1 Bacteroidales bacterium
TATGAAAGTAAATGAAATCATGGCCAACCTGGAGGCCAAACATCCTGGTGAGAATGAGTATTTGCAGGCCGTTCGCGAAGTCCTGGAAACGATTGAAGAAGAATACAACAAGCACCCCGAATTCGAGGCTGCCAAGATCGTGGAGCGCATCGTCGAACCCGACCGTATCTTCACTTTCCGCGTGACCTGGGTCAACGACAAGGGTGAGGTTTGCACCAACCTCGGCTACCGCGTCCAATTCAACGCTGCTCTCGGCGCATACAAGGGCGGTCTCCGTTTCCACAAGGCTGTTAACGTCTCCATGTTGAAGTTCTTAGGTTTCGAGCAGATCTTCAAAAACTCCCTGACCAACCTGCCTCTCGGCGGTGGCAAGGGCGGCTCCGATTTCGATCCCGTTGGCAAGAGCGACGCTGAAATCATGCGTTTCTGCCAAGCCTTCATGTATGAGTTGTGGCGCAACATCGGTCCGGATCAGGACAGCCCTGCCGGCGACGTGGGTGTTGGCGGTCGTGAGATCGGCTACCTCTACGGTGCTTACAAGAAACTGGCCCGCGAGCACTCTACCGGTGCCCTCACCGGCAAGAGCTACGGTTGGGGCGGTTCCCTCATCCGTCCGGAAGCTACCGGCTTCGGCGCCATCTACTATGTGGAGCGCATGGTGAAACAACAGAACGACACCATGGAAGGCAAGCGCATCGCCCTCTCCGGCTTCGGCAACGTGGCTTGGGGTGCTGCCACCAAGGCTACCGAACTCGGCGCCAAGGTTGTCGCCATCTCCGGTCCCGACGGCGTCTGCGAACTTCCTGACGGCATCGACCAAGAGATGATTGACTACATGCTTGACATGCGTGCTTCCAACCGCAACAAAGTTCAAGACATGGCCGACAAATTCCCTGGCAAAGCCAAATTCACGGCCGGCAAGAAGGCTTGGAGCGTGAAGTGCGACATCGCTTGCCCGTGCGCTTTCCAGAACGAGCTGAGCGAAGAAGACGCCAAGGAACTCCTCGCCAACGGCGTGAAATACGTTGCTGAGGTCTCCAATATGGGTTGCCAACCCGGCGCTATCGCTGCTTTCCAAGCCGCCAAGGTTCCCTTCGGACCTGGTAAAGCTGTCAACGCCGGTGGTGTTGCCACCTCTGGCCTTGAAATCTGCCAGAACGCTGGTCACATCAACTGGACCGCTCCTGAAGTGGACGCCAAGTTGCACAAGATCATGAACGACATTTACGACATGTGCGTTGAACACGGTCGTGAGGCTGACGGTACCATCAACTATGTGAAGGGTGCCAACATCGCCGGCTTTATGCGCGTTGCTAAAGCTATGCTCGCTCAAGGCATCATCTAATCTTCTGATTAGAACCCTCCAAAAAAAGCCACCTTCATCGGGTGGCTTTTTTTTATGGATGGTTGCGACAATATAAAACATCGCCTATTGTCGGCGCAAAACAGCCGCACAGAAACGCTTGCGTCCATTGATGTCCTCTAAGGATTCCTCGTCCTCATATCCGCCTTGCCGCAACATTTCCAACAGCTGCGGATGAAACTCCTCGTATGTCTCCATCATGATCAGGCCGCCGGGTTCGAGACTGCGACGACCAATTTCCACCAAGGCGCGATAGAACACCAGCGGGTCATCGTCGGGCACAAACAGGGCCAACGAGGGCTCATAATCGCGCACGGCGACATGCATCTCCGTGCAGGTGCTTTCCGGAATATACGGGGGATTGCTGACCACAGCGTCAAATTGAGTGCCTGCGAAGGGAAGCGCCTCCGCATCACGCATGTCGTGCCGCGCAAACGTGACGTTCACCGCATTGGCATGCGCATTTCCAGCAGCCACCGCCAAGGCCTCCTCGGAGATGTCGGACGCGAAAAGGGAGGCGTTCGGCAAGTGCTTGGCCAATGCGACGGCAACACAGCCGCTGCCCGTGCCGACATCCCAAATGCGGGGATTGGGATATTCCCGGAATCCGTTCACCACCCGCTGCACCAGTTCTTCCGTCTCCGGACGAGGAATCAGCACCGCGGGCGTAACCCTGAACGGCAAGCCATAGAACTCCGTCTCACCCAACAAATACTGCACAGGGCATCCTCTCAACAACGCTGTCAAATCCTGCTCAAAAACAGCAAGCTGCGCATCGGGAACCACCTCATCGCCATGCAAGGCAAGCTCGTATGCAGGCATATTGAGCCGTGTCTGCAAATAGACTTTTGCAATCGCAGCCGCCTCACGAGAGTCGTAAAGCGGCTGCAAATTTTCAACAATGGTATTTCGAAATGAACGTATTGTCATATTTTAATCCAAGCACTGCCGGGGAATATCGCGCCAACCCCACTTGTCCACAACCACGCCTTTGTCAATGAAGATGAGGCCCGGATTGGAACGGATGGCATCGCGCACCATGAATGGACCGTGGGCGGGATCGATAGGATTGCGATAGACGGGGAAGTCGATCTGGTTTTTGTCAATGAAGGCAGCCAGCTCCTCTTCATCGCTGTTAGTCACAGCCACGAAGGGAATGTCCCGTTTGTCGCAGTCGGTGGCCAAGGCACGCACATTGTCGAGACCTTTGGCTTTGAACTCCTTCACGTCATGGATAAAGAGCAAATAGACTTTGCTGTCGGCGTTGATGAACTCAAAGGCATGATCGGCGCCGTTCTCGTCCAGCATGTTGAAGCCATCGATTTCGGCCTTCACGCCCGGGGCGATCTCTTTGTCCTTGCGATCCACATAATCGTAATTATCATAGAAAGCCATGTCTTTTTCCATAAGTTCCGTTTCAGAGAGGGTCACTTCGCTGCCATCGGCCTTACTGCGATAGATAAAGGAAGACTCTTTCTTGGCAGGTTGTTCGATAAAGGCCTTGACCACGTCGTTGCCCTTCTTCCAATCGGAGAAATCGATAGCCGGCAGATGACGGATGCAATACAGCTGGAACGCCACGGCGACAGCGATGAAGATGGCCACGCAACACCATTGTCCAAGTTGGGTAAGGCGGATGTCGGGAATCTTCCTGCGTTTGGCAAAGACAATGATGGTGGGGATGATGATGACGACATTCTTGAGGAAGGTGGTCATATTGGACATCTTTACTACCTGGCCGAAACAGCCGCAATCGTGTACCACGCCGAAGTAGTGGATGCCTTTGATCTCCATGTATTCAGCCACGGCGAGCCAAAGGGTCAGAAAGAAGAAAAAAGTCATGAAGAGCAGATACCCCCACGCGGCGAGGTTCACGCGCACGCGCAGCAGCATCATGCAGCCCAGCACAAACTCACAGGTGATGGCTGCCACACCGGCAATGAGGGCAACGGGTTTCAGAAAGCCCATCCCGAAGGAGACGAAGTAGTCATTCATCGTGATACCGAAATTGACCGGATCAACGGCTTTGCTGATGGAAGAGAAGAGGAACAGCAGACCAAGCGCTATTCTCAATATTTTAAGCCAAACAGGTTCTTTTTGTGCCATAGTTCTTTGTTTTTTGTTTATAAAAACACATCGGAGCCGAAAGGGTCCCGATGCGTGTGAATTTCTATTTTTCCTCTTCAACCACGAGGCGAATCAGACAAAACATTGCGTAATTGATAATATCATAATAGTTGGCATCCAAGCCTTCCGAAACAAGGGTGTTACCCTGATGGTCTTCAATGGACTTGATACGAAAGATTTTCATCAAGATGATGTCATCGATAGAGCTGATACGCATCTGCCGCCAAGCCTCGTCATAATCATGGTTTTTGTCCATCATCAGCTTCTTGGCCGCATAGATATATTTATTGTAAAGTTCCACGGCCCTTTCAGGAGCCATCTCGATATCCTCGGCGCTGTTCGCCACGCCCACTTCCAATTGAATGAGTGCCATGACGGAGTAGTTGACGATGCCGATGAACTCAGGGATGATGCCCTCGGTGATTTTAGCCTCGCCCTTTTCCTGAATGCTCCTGATACGGTTGGCTTTGATGTAAATCTGGTCCGTCAGCGACGGCAGTCGCAGAATACGCCAAGCCGTGCCGTAGTCTTTCGCCTTGTTGGCAAAAAGATCCTGACAGACTCGGATAACCTGATCGTATTGTTCGGATGTGTTGGCCATGATTTAGCGCTTGACAACTTTACGGGTGACTACGCTGTGGTCGGCGGAGGTGGTGCGCACCACATAGACGCCACTGGCCAAACCGGACAGGTTCAGGGAGGTGCTGTTGTCATTGACACTCTCCGTCAGCAACAGTTTGCCAAAGATGTCGAACACCTGAACTTGTGCAATGCGGACATTGTCGCAGCGGATATTGAGGTTGCCATTGGTCGGGTTCGGGTACATGTTGAGCGTGAAAGCTTCTGCAACGTGGTCGGCGATGCCCACCTCATCGTGGATGTCTTCAGTCACTCTGGCGCCCAAGCCCGGCAGGATGACGTTGTCGATCCATGCGCAGTCGCTGCCGGAAGCCTGGCTGGCATCTTTCTCGTAAGCAAATTTGAACGTGTGAGTTCCCGCGGAAACGGAGTAGCTTTTTTGCGTCCAGGCGACGGTACCGGAAGCCTCATCCATCTCGGTGTTGTCGATATAGAGTTTGAACTTGTCATAGTTGGCTTCGGAGGAAACCTTGCGGAAATAGGAAAATTCACCATCCATGACGGAGGTGATGGTAATGGAGAGGGCGGACTGGGAAGGTGTACCAGAGCCCCACCAGCCACCGGTACCGTCACTCAAGCCATATTTGGAACGGGCGCAATGGGTGCCCGCATACGGATTCTCCGTGGTCACGTACCAAGGATTGTCGTTGTTCGTCCAGTTGAACTGGGAGAAATCGCCAGTCTCGAAATCTTCCATAGCTCTGCCCACCGTCAGGAAGAAGGTGTCAATGATATGTCTGTCGCCATCGATGACATGGTAATACAAGGGAACGATGGAAACTGTAGGCACACTACTGCCAACCTGCACATCGAAAGAGGTGATCACCTCGCTTTGCGCTCCAAGCCAAGTAATGGTCTGGGAGGTGGAGGTCACAGTCACGCCGGAGTAATTGCAGGTAAGGTCAACGAGCAGATTCGTGGCGTCGGCATGGCCGCCATTGCGTAATGTGATGTGGGCAACCGCTTGATCACCCGGATAGATGGCGGTCGCAGCACCCGTGCTTGCCACAGATTTGTCAGTCACTTGGACATTGGGGGCCATAACCGTGAAGTTCACGTTCTTGGTGGAACTGCCGTTGGGCCAGTTGACGGTAATCTGGAACTGGGCGACTTCGCCATCGGTTGCATCATGCGGGATAGCAACCGTGAAGGCATTGTTGATGGTCTGGCTGCCATTGACGGCAAGTGAGTTGCAGGAAGCAGTGCCCTGGGTGACCGTGTAGCCGGGGGTCAAAGAGATCATCGTGGCGGTGATGCCGGAAGCATTTTCCACGCCAAGGTTGGTAAGGGAGAGATCCCAGCTGACAGAAGTGCCGTTGACGGGATAGCTGTTCGCCGTCAGAGCCACATTATTAGCCACCACAAATGGTCCGGAGGGCACAATAACGCTGACGTTCTTGAAGAACTGGACATGGTTTTGGGCGCCCACGGCAAGCTCGTATGATCCCGGATTCGTCACATCAGCAAGATCGAGGGCGGCATTGCCGGAGGCATCGGCGAAAGCGGCACAGACCACTTCCCCGCCGTATGTAAGGGCCACGTATGCATACGGTTCCGTGTTGACACTGTAAGTGGCGGAACCTACCGGAATGACATCGGCGGAGTTCACCGTCATTTGGGAAGGCATACCCAGATACGGACGGATGGATGGATCTCCAAAGATATGGTAAATTTCCCAATAGTATTTCTTGATATCGGAGGAAGAGGCCTGCACGCTGAGGTTGCCGGCGGTCATGAAGCCGCCCAAGCTGGTGAACCATTTGTCATGAACTTCACCGTGCGTATGGAATATACAGTCGTAAGCACCGAGTTTGTTGGCCATATAGTTCATGTTGGCGGTAACATTGCTGCGCACACCCACGGCCCAATAGACATCCTCATTCCAGTAGGAGACCTCGGAAGCGCCAATGTAGGCCATGGCGCCTTTGTTCTCAGCACGAAGCAGGGCCTCGCCGAAGCATTCCAAGTTGAACTTGCCGGTAAGACAGCAATTGCCAATCATCAAACCGTACTTGTCCTGATTGGCCATGGATGAGACATTGCTGTTCGAGAAGGAGGGGTCGCTCCAGCCTGTCTCGCCACCATGAGCCGTGTAGTTGGCCCAGCCACAACCGGCGCCAATCTCGTTGCGGATAGTGGCGGCTTGTGAAGAGCAATTGTAGTTGTGCTTATATACAGTCGTGTATGTATGGTTGCTGGATGAAGTGTTGATATAGTTGTCATACACATAGTTGATTTGGCCATCCGCATGGGTGGGAGCCCATGACGCATCGGTACCGGCGATCAGCACAGCTTTTCCCAAGTAGGAAGGATCGGGCATGGTATATTGCTCATACATCAGGGTCTTGTTGATCTGTGGTGCCAGTTGGTTGGCATTTTGGGCAGAGAAACGACCGTAATAGCAATCGGGAATATTGTCGCCGGTGGTCCAGCAGGCATAATAGAGGTCGGTGACATGGCTGTTCTGCTCAGTGCTGCTGAAGGCGGGCACCTGGCCGTGGTCACCCACGAAAAGCAGATAAGTAGGGGCGGGATTCGTCGCGGTGGCGCCCGTGTACTGGCTCATGATGTAGTTCTTGATGGATGTGGTGGTAGTGCCCACGTTAGCATCGTCCGTATAGACGATATCGACCTTGTAGCCGATGCGTTTTTTCCAAGCGGCGAAAGCAATCAGCTGCTCATTGTTGCGGAACATGGAATGAGCCACGATGAGGTAGCGGATGGGGGCGCCGCTGAACTCCTCGCGAGTGTCGGGCATCGGGTTGATGACGGCCTGGGAAGCGGCCGTGAACAACGGGCTGCCATAGCGAGCCTTCAGGTCGCGGGTGGCGCCGAGGTTGGCGTTCACGAAGGAGACCTCCACATCCACCTTGCGGTAGATGCGCACCTTGCCGGTGACAGGGTTGTAAGCGACGGGAGAGACGTAGATGTTGGCGAGGGTGATGTCGCGCATCGTGCCGGCCTTCTCCACGCGCACCAACGGTTCGGAGTAAAAGGCGTTCCGGCCATACGTCTGGGCATCCTTCACAAACTCACGCGATCCACTGTATGACTTGGGATAAGCGGGTTGCGCAGGATAGACAGGATAGTTGATGCCCAATTCCGAAGCGTCCATCTCCACGTATTGGACATCCTTGACGGTCGCGATGACATCTTCGCAGACGGGTATTTCCAACAGCTGCGACATCACAGGCAATTGGGGCTTGCCCACGGTGACGGAAGGATAATAGTCGTCCATGACAATTTGCGAGAAGTTGCCCAGAGGGGTTTTCACCGTAGTCGCCTGGATGTCGGCGGCGGTGAAAGTGACATCTATACGCCCGTAATCACTACGGGTTACGTTGTAATGTTGGGCGAAGGATGCGGAGACCCACAGCAACATCGCAACCAAAATCATAGTCAATTTTTTCATAAAGTACTTATTTTTAATAATTTAAATATTCAAAAGGATTTATTCCAAAGAGTGGCAAAGATATAAAAAAAAGCTCTACTTTCTATTTTTTCTTTTTTGTATTTTTGCGGGCTAAATTATCAAAACTATGGAACAGGAAACAGAGAAATGTGCCGAACTGCTTCGTGCGGGCAAAGTGATTGCCTACCCTACCGACACGGTGTGGGGCATCGGATGCGATGCCACCAACGAAGAGGCTCTGATGCGCATTTACCGCATCAAGCAGCGCAACGAAAAAAAGAGCATGATCATCCTCCTCGATTCTGCCGAGCGTCTCCCGATGTATGTGGAGAACATCCCGTTGATTGCCTGGGACCTCATCCCGCACGTTTCGCGCCCCACCACGTTCATCTACCCCAAGGCCAAAAATCTTCCGCAGAAGCTCATCCACAACGATGGCTCCATTGCCATTCGCATCACGCTCAACGAGTTCTGCAAGAAGCTCATCCGCACCTTGGGACGCCCCATCGTCTCCACCTCCGCCAACATAGCGGACGCCCCCACTCCGCAGACCTTCCCCGACATCTCCAAGGAGATCATCGCCCAAATGGACTATGTCGTGCCCCAAGAGTTTGCCACCTCCGTGGACTACAAGCCCTCACGCCTCATCAAATTCCTTGACGACTATAACTTCACCATCATCAGAGACTAACCGCCATGCCCTTGACAGCTGTTTTCGCGGGCTCGTTCTGCCCCTTCACCAAAGGACACCAAGACATAGTTGACAAAGTCCTGCCCCTTTTCGACCATATTGTCATCGCCATCGGACACAACCACAATAAAAAAGACCTATTCCCCGTTGAAAAACGCATGGAATGGATTCAAACTGTCTATAACAACAACCCCAAGGTGGAAGTCATGGCCTATCAAGGGCTCACGGTGGAGCTGTGCCGGAAGCTCGGTGCCCGGTATCTCATCCGCGGCGTGCGCAATGCCGCCGACTATGCCTTGGAAGAGGAGATGCGACTCGCCAACCGACTGCTCGCCCCGGAAATCGAGACTCTCTTCATCCCAGCCTCACCCGAATGGGCTGCTGTATCCTCCTCCCTCGTCCGCGAACTCATGGCCAACGGGGCCGACCAATACAAGGCGCTCATCCCCGATGGTGTGAAGCTCTAAAGTCTAAAATCCCAAAACAATTGTACAATCCCATGTCCCGTGTCGCACGTCCACTGTTCATTGCCCTGTTCGTCGGGTTCGCCGCTTTCGGGTGGGCGCAGCGGCCTGTGACCGTGAACGGGACCGCCCCGTTTGCAAAGGGCGAAGATATACGGCTACTCGTCTTCGACGACCTGCTCAACAACATCCCCACGGTGGCCGCGACGGACAAGATTGACAAAAACGGCCATTTCAAGCTATCTTACGCCACCAACCGGCCACAACTCGTCCAATTGGCCATCCGGACCTCGAAAGCGGAGTTCTTCATCGTGCCCGACCACCATTACAACTTCTCCATTGGCGTGGACACTGTGCTCTTCAAACTCATCAACCCTGAAAAATACGGCGGTTATCTTTGGATCACCAACCCCGCGACCGACACCAACGACCTCAATTACAAAATCAACCGTTTCAGCAACTTCTTCAGCCGTGCCATGGACTACTACGGGTTCCAAATCACCGTCGATCACGACGTTGCCGCCTGCGACACCCTCGACCAGCTGCTGCACGAGCGTTTTGACATCCAAAACAACCCCCTGAACTTTTATCAATCCTATACCTATTACACTTGCGGACAGTTCGACAGGATCTGCCGCGCCAAGTCGCAGGACGAATTTTACCGCAAATATTTCGACAACGATTACATACAGTACAACAACCCCGCCTACATGGCGCTCTTCAGGGAAAGCTACACCGGCTATCTCTACAATTCGCGCTATATTCCCAAAGATTTGTTAGGCGCCACCATCAACGACGATCCAGACTACATAGCCCTTTTCAACGGGCTGGGCCGTGATCCGATGCTCGCCAACGAACGTTTGCGCGAGTTGGTCATCATCCTCAATCTTTCCGAATTGTTCGACAATGAAGAATTCGACCGCGGCAATGTGATCAAGCTGTTGCAATACATCAAGGCATCCACGCACTTTCCGGATCACATCATCTTCATCGACCATGCCCTTGAGCGCATGACCCTGGCCGCCGCCCCCACGCATCCGCTGGTTTTCAAGGACAAAAAAGGCAAAAAAGCGCCCATTAAACAATTCGACAAAAAGGACATCTATGTGCAGGTGTTCCAAAGTGACTGCTTTGAATGCATTCGGGAGATGGCACTCATCCGGGAATTAAACAAGAAATATGGCGACAAGATACAGTTTCTCAGCCTCAACGTCGATCCTGACAAGGAGAGTTACGAACAGTTCCTCAAGAACTATGGGGAGATGTTCGACTGGCCCATCCTTTACTTCGACGGCAACTACGACTGGCTGCTGGAGCACGGTGTGGAGACCCTGCCCGAGTATCTTATCATCAACACGGACGGCCAATTGCTGCATCGCTATCCGCCGGAGCCGGAAACGGGCCTGTCCGACTATCTGCTCCGCCGTTTTCCTCCACAAGAAGAACAACCTGACAATCCATTATTCAGAAATTAATTTATAAAACCTGTTTTTTATGAAAAACTCCATTTTGCTAACGACCATCATTCTTGCCTTCTGTCTCTCTTTGGGCGCACAGAACGACAAAACCTCCAATTTGGCCAAGTTGCCTGCTGTGGACATCCAGACCATCGACGGCAAGGTCTTCAACACCCAAGACATCCAGAACGACGGCAAGCCCGTCATCGTCAGCCTTTGGGCCACATGGTGCAAGCCCTGCATCGCCGAGTTGCTGGCCATCGCCGACGAGTACGAGGACTGGATGGAGGAGACGGGCGTGAAACTCTATGCCATTTCCATTGACGATGCAAAGACCTCCGCACGCGTGGCTCCGTTCGTGCAAGGTCGCGGCTGGGACTACGAGGTGCTGCTCGATGTGAACTCCGACTTCAAGCGCGCCATGAACGTGAACGATGTGCCGTACATGTGCATCCTCAACGGCAAGGGGGAGATCGTGTGGCAGCACACCTCCTACGCTCCCGGCAGCGAGCAGGAGGTGTATGAGATTATCAAGAGCCTCGCTGCGGAAAAGTAGCGGGGCACCCATCCCGTTCGGGTTCGTCTATTTGTGTTTATCCGCGAGATCACCGGAAGTATCCGGATAATTCATTATTTTTGTCGCCGTGATTGAAACTCACAAAAGGAGACTCCGGATGTTATTTTATCAACCAAACTCTGCAGATACAAAGTATGAATAAAATTTTACGATTTTCGGCAATATTATTGCTCATTCTGACACTGGGCACAACCAGCGCCCAGCACCAATTCGGGAACAGCCGCATCAGCGGCGATTTTGGTTTTAATGGCATGTACTACATCCCCGACTCACTCATCGGCGCCGAGAAGGTTGACTCCAAGGTGCGCGCCAACGCCTTCCTCAACCTGCTCTACTCCAACGGCGGATTCTCGGCCGGCATGCGCTACGAGTTCTACATGTTCCCGCTCCTCGACTTCGAAAAGATCGGCTACCAAGGGCAGGGCATCAAATTCTTCTTCGCCGACTACAAAAACAAGTTTGTCCAAGTCACCGCCGGCACATTCTACGAGCAATTCGGCAACGGGCTTGCGCTCAGGGCATACGAGGAACGCCAATTGGGCATTGACAACAGCTTGTTGGGTGCCCGCGTCAAGGTGACGCCCTACAAGGGCATCATCATCAAAGGGGTCTGGGGTATCGAACGTGTCAACTTTGAGAGCTACATCGGTCGCACCGACCAAGTGCGCGGTCTCGACGGCGAGATCATCCTCGGCGAGCTGATCCCCAAGATGCAGGAGAAGGGCTTCATGGCCAACATCGGCGCCTCTTTTGTCAGCAAATTCCAAAAGGCCGATGATGACATTTACGTCACCCTCCACCCCGACGTGGACTCCCTTCGTGGCACCGGCGTCATCCCTGCCGACAAGGTCCCCGAAAACGTGCCCGTCTGGGCCACACGCCTGAGCTTCGGCTACAAGGGCTTCCGCCTTGACGGCGAGTTCGCCCAAAAGATGAACGACCCCAACATCACCAATGAATTCATCTACAAGAAGGGCAACGCCCTCTTCCTGTCGGCCACCTACGCCATGAAGGGATTCGGCATCGCGGCCTCCTTCATCCGCGCCGACAACATGGATTTCCGTTCGCAGCGTTTTCAAAACAAGAACGCCCTGTGCTACATCAACAACATCCCGGCCATCAACCGACAGTACTCCTACCAGCTGATTGGCGACTACAGCTTCGCGTCGCAGCCCAACAGCCAGATCGGTGCCCAGCTGCAGGTCAACTACCAAATCCCCAAAAAGAGCAAGATCGGCGGCAAGTACGGCACCGACCTCACCTTCAACTACTCGCGCTTTCACTCCATTGACCAACAGCCTGTGGACGAGGCCGTCCAAAACGGCACCATGTCCGGCTCCTCAGGCTACACATCCTCCTTCTTCAAGTTCGGCCCCGACCTGCTCTATCAGGACATCGGCCTCGAGATCAGCCGCCGTTTCACCAAGCATTGGAAGCTCATCCTGGCCTACAACTACATCACTTACAACATCGACAAACTACAGGGCCATCCCGGCATGATGCGCGGACACCTCGTCGCCGCCGACCTGCAATGCAAGATCACCAACAAGCACGCACTGCGCTTGGAGGCCCAGCATCTATACACCAAGGACGACAATGGCAGTTGGCTCTATGGCATGCTTGAATACTCCATCAGTCCGCACTGGTTCATTTCCGTGGGCGACCAGTGGAATTACGGCAACGAGAATGCCAACATGCGCCTGCACTACTACAACGTGGCCGCCGCCTACGTCTGGAACACCACCCGCGTGGCTGTCAACTTCGGCAAGACACAGGAAGGCATACTCTGCATCGGTGGCGTTTGCCGCGCCGTGCCCGCCTCCTACGGCTGCGGATTGTCCCTCACCACCTCTTTCTAATCCTTAAAATCTTGACAAAATGAAAAAAACAGCGATATTGATGGTTTTCGCAGCACTTGCGTTCTTTGGCTGCGACATTATTGAAGCTCCATACGTCATCCCGACCAATCAGGAGAACGTAACGGTAGAATTTCCGGCTTTGGACCTTTCCAAGGTTTACCGCAAAATCCTCATTGAGGAATACACGGGTCACCGATGCACCAATTGCCCGAGTGCGCATGTCGTGTTGGAAGACCTGCACGAGCGCTTTGGCGACACCCTTGCCATCGTGGGCATCCATGCCACCTCGTTGGCCAACACCTCCAACCGTTTCCCTTACAACTTCCGTACCCAAGCGGGCGACGACCTCGCCGAGGATTTTGGCATCAATGCCATCCCCGCCGCCATCATCAACCGTGAATATCAACAGGGCGGATGGCCCAAGGATGAGTGGTTGCAGAAAATCAACCAGGTGGACCGGTCCAAAGCACTTGCCGCCATCCAAATCATCAACGAATATGATGCAAACCTGAAGTTGAAAGTTAACACGAAGGTGACCATGCTTGAGGACAACGACCATCCCTTGCGTCTCTCCGTATTTCTGATCGAAGACGGCATCGTGCAACCGCAAATGAGCAACACCACGACCATTGATGACTACACGCACAACCATGTGTTGCGTGCCGCTCTGAACGGCACCTACGGACAGCCGTACGAAGAGACCATGCCGAGACTCACCGAATTCACATACGCTTGCTCCGTCAGCTTTGCCGAACACGACTGGAACGCCGCCAACTGCACCGTTGTCGTATTCCTGTATGATGTCCAGTCCGGCGAAGTGGTGCAAGTGGAAACCGCTCCCGTACTGCAATAGTTTTTTTTTACAAGATTCCATAAATCCCTTATCATGAAAATAGTTTCCGTCGAACCCATCGGCATCAGCGAAGAGCGTGCCGTCAACATCGCATACGAACTGGCCGCCAAAGGCCACGAGTTCATCTGCTACCGCGACCGCAAAGAGGATGCCGCCACCCTCATCGAGCGAATGAAAGAGGCAGATGAGGTTATTGTTTCCAACATCAAAATCGGCAGCGACATCTTGTCCCAATGTCCCAAATTGAAGAAACTCAACATCGCCTTCACGGGGTTGGACCATATTGATTTGGAATACACCCGCGCACACGGCATCGAGGTGGTGAACGCCTCGGGCTATGCCACGGAAGGTGTGGCGGAGTTGGCCATCGGATTGATGCTGGATGTGTATCGGCGCATCACGGCCTTGGATGCCGACACGCGCAAGGGTGGCACGCGCAACAACTTCTTGGGCCACGAGCTGCGTGGCAAGCGTGTGGGCATCGTGGGCACCGGTGACATCGGACAGCGCACGGCCCAGTTGCTTTTGGCGTTCGGCTGCGAGGTGGTGGCCTGGAGCCGCTCCGAATACGATGACGTAGTCGAGCAAGGTATCGTATATCTTCCTTTGGAGGAGCTGATGAAGACTTGCGACATCATCTCCCTGCATGTGCCGTTGACGGCAGAAACGCACCATCTCATCAGCCGCGAGCTGCTGCTGATGTGCAAGCCCACGGCCGTCATCATCAACACCGCCCGTGGCAACGTGGTGGACATGGACGCCTTGGCTGACATGCTGAAGGCGGGCCTGCTTGGCGGCGCCGGCATCGATGTGTACGAGAAAGAGCCGCCCTTGGCCGAAGACCATCCCCTCTTCAGCGCCCCCAACTGCGTGCTTGTGCCGCATGTGGGTTATGCCACCCGTGAGGCCTTTGACGATCGCATCGACATTGTACTCAGTCACATATAATATAAAAACGCTTTCCGCTCCATGTTCCAACGAATCATCAACGCCTGCGTGCGCTTTGTGCAACGTTATCTGCCTGAACCTTTCATTTTTGCCATCATCCTCACCTTCGTGGCTGCCATCCTGGCAATGCCGATTTGCCGCCAGACCCCGTTGGAGGTGGTGGAACATTGGGGCAACGGTGTCTGGAACCTGCTGGCGTTCGCCATGCAGATGGCGTTGGTGCTGGTCTGCGGCTCCACACTGGCGGCCGCGCCCATCGTGAAGCGCGGCATCAGCGCATTGGCGACATTGCCCAAGAAGCCTGCGGGTGCCATCGCGTTGGTGACGGGTATTTCCGCCATTGCCTGCTGGCTTAACTGGGGCTTCGGTCTCATCGTGGGGGTCATCTTCGCCAAGGAGGTCGCCCGCAAACTGCCAGGCGTGGACTACCGTCTGCTTATCGCCTCGGCTTATAGCGGCTTCGTCGTATGGCACGCGGGCTTGTCGGGTTCCATCCCGCTGACGATGGCCACACCGGGCGAGGCCTTGAGTGCCGCCACCAACGGCGTGCTCACTGCCCCTGTGCCCGTATCGCAAACCATCCTCAACCCCTTCAACATAGTGACCGTTGTGCTCGTCATCATCGCGCTTGTGGCCGTCAATGCACTGATGCACCCCAAGGAGGGGAAAGCCATCACCGTGAATCCGGAATTGCTGGTGGAAGAGGAAGGAACGGCTCCTGCTGTCGCCACGACGCCTGCCGAGAAGATGGAGCAAAGCCCGCTCTTGAGCTGGCTTGTCGCCATTTTGGGATTGGGGTATCTGATCATCAAGCTCTTTGTACGGGGCGGGGCACTGGACCTCAACGCCGTGATCATGCTGTTCCTGTTTGTGGGCATCATCTTGCATCGCACGCCTTTGGCATACGTGCGTGCCTTTGGCAAGGCCGCCTCGGGCGCGGCGGGTATCCTGTTGCAATTTCCCTTCTACGCCGGCATCATGGGCATCATCACAGGCGTGGGACACTCGGGCATCTGCTTCGGCACGGTCATCAGCGATGCCTGCATCTCCATCTCCACACCAACCACCTACCCGTTGCTGACGTTCCTCTGCGCTGCCGTGCTCAACATCTTCGTGCCCTCGGGTGGCGGCCACTGGGCCATCCAGGCACCCATCATGTTCGCCGCGGGCGCCAACCTCGGCGTTGACCCCGGCCTCACCGGCACCGCCATCGCATGGGGCGATGCCTGGACCAACCTCATCCAACCCTTCTGGGCCATCCCCGCTTTGGCCATCGCCAAGCTCAACGCCAAGGACATCATGGGCTTCTGCCTCATCGATTTGGTGGTCAGCGGACTCATCATTTGCGGCGGCCTGCTTGTGTGGGCCATGTGACGTACAACCAATTTTGGTATTTTTGCCATCCCAATAAAATGTCGCACAAAAAACAAGAATCCCATGAACATCGCGATAATCATGGCGGCGGGCAAAGGCCTCCGCGTCGGCGGGGAGATTCCCAAACAGTTCGTCGAAGTTGACGGGCACATGCTGATCGAATACTCCATCGCCACCTTCCAACAGCACCCGGGCATTGACGAAATCGTCGTTGTCATCCCCGACGACTGCCCCGATGCCGTCATCCGGAAACTGCAAACGCAATTTGACAAGATCACCCGATTCGTGGTTGGCGGCACAGAGCGATTCCTATCCTCGTGGAATGCGGTACGACTCTTTGCCGACAGACCCGACGACAACCTGCTGTTGCACGATGCAGCGCGGCCGGGCATCACCCCGCGCATCATCGACGACCTGCTGCACACCTTGGAAACGGGCGAGGCTGCCGTCACCGCGCTGCCCGCCATTGACACCGTGCTGCACGGCGACCACGAGAGAACCCTTTTGGAAACATTCAACCGAAGCCGTGTCTTCTATGCCCAGACTCCACAGGCCTTCCGTGCCAAGTTGCTCTTCGACTGCTTCACAAAGCTATGGCAGGAGGGCGGCATCACCCCCACTGACGAGAGCGGCCTCGTGAAACACTTCCGTCCCGACGTCCCAATCCACATTGTGATTGGGGAGGTCGTCAACTTCAAGGTCACCTACCCCAACGACCTCAAGATTGTGGGCTATAACAACATTGTCCAGATTCTGAAAAAGCACGGGAAAGAAGCAACTGAAAGCAATAATGACGCCGCACCCTGCAAGGTCTCAAGCAGTGATGCATACATACCCAAGCTCTCCCGACTGGATCGTTCCTCATCTGTCAGGAACCGGGAAACGCCCGTCACGGAGGACGACTACAAATACATGCGCATGGCCATTGAGGTCTCTGAGCGCAATATCGCGGAGGGCGGCGGTCCCTTCGGGGCTGTGATTGTCAAGGACGGGGAGGTCATAGCCGCCTCCGGAAACCGTGTGGTGCCCAACAATGACCCCACCGCCCACGCGGAGGTGACAGCCATCCGAGAGGCATGTGCCAAATTAGGCACTTTCCAGCTCATCGGTGCCACGCTCTACGCCTCCTGCGAGCCTTGCCCCATGTGCCTCAGTTCCATCTATTGGGCCGGCATCTCACGCGTCTTCTACGCCGGCACACGCTACGACTCCGACGATGTCGGCTTCGACGATTCCTTCATCTACGACGAGCTCTCCATTCCCGTGTCCGAACGATCCATACCCTTCCGCCAAATCCTGCACGGGGAATCCCTGCGTGCCTACCGTCTCTGGGCCACGAAAGATGACAAAGAGAGATACTAACAAACACTGGTAAACATGAAGCTGTTGAGTATCATCGGGGCACGGCCCCAGTTTGTGAAGGCCGCCATGGTCAGTGCGGAAATCGACCGCACAAAGGGTCTTGACGAGGTGTTGGTCCACACGGGGCAGCACTTCGACACCAACATGTCGCAGCTCTTCTTCGAGGAGATGGGGTTGCGCGCCCCCGACCACAACCTCGGCATCCACTCCCTCCCGCACGAGGAGATGGTGTCGCAGATGCGGCAGAAGCTCACAGACCTCATCGGGCAGGAAAAGCCCGACTATGTGTTGGTGTATGGCGATACGGACTCCACGCTCGCCGGCGCTTTGGCAGCCCACGACTGCGGGGTGCGCCTCTGCCATGTGGAGGCCGGACTCCGCTCCTTCAACCCCAAGATGCGCGAGGAGTACAACCGTATAGAGACCGACAAGCGCTCCGACCTGCTCTTTGCGCCCACCGAGACCGCCGTGGCCAACCTCATCGCGGAGGGCATCGGCTCCGACAGAATCGTGCGCACCGGCGATGTGATGAAAGATGCCGCACTGCACTTCATGCCCATGGCCAAGCATCCTGCCGCCGCACTGCCCGACCGTTTCGCACTCTGCACACTCCACCGCGCCGAAAACACCGACGACCCCGACATCCTCAAGGAACTCCTGTTGGCCTTGGAGATGACCACGCAATATGTGCCCGTTGTGCTGCCGCTGCACCCGCGCACCCGCAACAAAATACTGGAAATCGGCTACCCCACCGACCGCTCGCCCATTCACTTCATCGAGCCAGTGGGCTACTTGGAAATGCTGTATCTGTTGAGCCATTGCGCGTTAGTACTCACCGACAGCGGCGGTCTGCAGAAGGAGGCTTACTTCGCCCACAAATATTGCCTCACCCTGCGTGAGGAGACGGAATGGATGGAACTCTGCGCCCGTGGCTATAACCACCTGCTCGGCCATAACCACATCGACATCGTCAACTCCGTGCAAATATTCCTCGACATGCCGCCCATCTTTGCAGACGACCTATACGGCGACGGGCACACGGCGAGAACCATCGTGTCGGCCATCAGCCAACGATAGTGTTGTAGATTATTCATGTTTCGCGGGTTCATTACCGTGCGTTTTCTGTTGAGAGAGGATAAATATCACCTCACACCACATCCATTAACATTTTGAAACAATGTGTTTTACACCAAAACATCTCTCTTTTTTCTCCATAGGGGTTCACATTTCTGATGAGAGACGATAAATATTCACAAAAAAACTGCATCTTTGCCGCCGAATTGTATTAAACAAAATGTGCACTTGCAACTTGTATTCACCCGTTGTAATATATATCTGCAACTTTGAGAAGGGATTTATCATCGTTTCAGCAGATAATGCCGCATACCCAGTATTGGGATTTAGTGATGAGGGTAATTTCAGCATCAATGACATGCCTCCTGCTGTTGAACTAATCACAAACGGCTATAAGGATGAGATTCTTCACGCCAAACGGACAAGGACAACAGCCTCGGAAGAAATAAGGAATGAGTGGTGGAAATACCTCAGAAACACTGTTGACAGGTCTTTCTACGCCCCAACCCATTATCTGATACAAACCAAATGGGATCAAAGAGGAGGTTATCAGTATCCAGCAACAATTGGGTACAATTATTTCTGCCCAATAGGGAATAACAATTGTAGAACACTTGTAGGGTGTGGTGCTGTTGCTATGGCACAAATATTACATTATTGGGCTTGTTCCGTATATCCCCACGGCACAGCATACAATCGCCAGCAAGACACATTGATAAACTTGTCTGGCCAAAATTACGAATGGTATTCTATGCATGCGCAAAAGTCTGATATATATAATGCAAAATTGTTGGCAGATTGTGCTTATTCCATTAATTCAAACTTCGATTGTTCACGTACCAGTTCCAAAATTGACACGGTTGCGATTACATTAAGAAATCACTGGGGATTTGCTAATGCCACTGTATATTATAAAGGGAATGAGCAAACTTGGATTGCACAACTAAAAGCATCTTTAGACCAACGTCAACCCATTTATTATCGAGGTCAAAGCAATGATATAAATAATCCCCCAGGTCATGCGTGGATTGTTGACGGCTATAATAACAACAATTATTTTCATTGCAACTTTGGATGGGGAAATCGATTTGAAAACAACTATCAAGATTGGGACGGTTGGTATCTTTTATCAAATATCATAGCTAATTCCATCAATCTCAGTTATCAACATGCAGCCATATTGAACTTTTATCCCACAACGTATTCGACAACAGATTTTATAAATTCCAGCATCCCTACTGGAACGTATTCCGGGCACAAGATTGTCATTGAAAACAGTAGTGTGAACAGCAACGCCAATGTAATACTTGACCCTGATTGTTCCACTGAAATATTCGGTCCTTTTAGCGTTCCACTTGGATCATCATTGAGCATACAATAATTTTTAATTTTTTTATTATGAATAGAATAAGAATACTCTTAACAACGATAGTTACAAGTGTAATTGTTCTTGTAACCATATCATGTAATAGGAACGATGCGGATTTTATTCTTCATGTCGGAGAAACGTGTGAAATAATTTTATGGCAGTACGACTATCCGGGTTTTGATTGGATATGGGAAAATCAGAGCGAGACAAATGTTGTAAGCATGTATAAGTACGATTATACAACACAAACAAGCGCTTCGGTTTCTGACACAGTGTTGATTGACGGATTAGGTGGTCCTGTGGCCTATTGTTTTAGAGGCGAAAAAAAAGGATGGGCAAATATCTGTTTGGTTCGGCACCTTGGTGATGGTGAACCCGAAAACAGACAACGAATTCATTTCTCCATACGGGTCATTGAATGAGGACAACGGGTTCCTGAAATCTTTCGTCAAACAGTTTTTCTGTGAACCTACAATTTGTACACCCTGATGTAGTCCACATACATCTTCTCCTCAAAATAGGTTCTCTTTCGGGGTTGGTACCGCCGTTGCGTCTGCACAGCCAAGTTGAGGATGATTCTCACAGGATCCACAATTCCATGGTTTAGCTCGACCCTTATGGGCTGGTCGTCAATATACCATACTATTCTGGTGCTGTCCCACTCGATGGCATAGGTGTGCCAATCTTCGTATGAATAAGATTTAAGATCGAATGTCTGCAGGTTTTTGGTAAAAGAACCCGGCTCATACGCCAGATGAAGGTTTGTTTCAACGTGATTGGGACGTTTGTGGCCATAGAACTCGAAAATGTCTATTTCGGCGTAATTACTGGCGTTGGGCACTCCTTCTCCGATAAAAGTCCAAAAGGCGGGCCACAGTCCCCGGCGGTAGGGGCACTTGATGCGCGCTTCGATATAGCCAAAATTCCGATTATACGGGCGTTTTGTCTCCACCCATCCGGAAGAATAGGGATAGACACCCTGCTCGCAAAGTTGACAGGCATTCACCGTCCATGAGGATTTCTCCTGGGGACACTCCACCGGACGGTTGTCCAGACGAATTACGAGATTCCCGTCCTCAACCCACACATTGTCGGCCAGATAGATTTGGGGTTCCCTGCCATGCACGGCAAAGTTCAGCACCGACCAGCGCGACTCGTCGAAAAAGGAGAAGTCGTCCTCCCAATCCAGTTTCCATAGAGCACTGTCCAAGGACGGTTGTGCCACACCATGCCCCATCATTATCATGACGAACAAACAGAATAGCACGGACAAATTACGCATTTTCAAGTTTTTCAGATTATTTTCCATTTGATATTTGGATAGAACTGCTTGACAACAACTCTGTTCTATCCGCATGGGCTTTCACTTCCTATTTCACAGGCATCTCAACCCCATGCCTTTAGACCTAATTGGTAAAGACATACTGCAAAATGTTCGCACCCATCTGAAGTGCCTTGGTGCGAGTGGCCTCCGAATCCTTGTGTACCACATAGTCCTCCCATCCGTCGCCGAGGTCGCACTCGTAGGTAAAGAGAAAGACCATGCGTCCCTCGTAAAACAAGGCAAACGCTTGCGGCGGCTTGTTGTCGTGCTCATGTATTTTCGGCAAACCGTTCGGGAAGTTGTATTTCTGATGGAAGATCGGATGGTTGAAGGGCAACTCCACCAGTTCCAATTCCGGGAACACCTTCTTCATCTCCCTGCGGATGTAGGTATTCATGCCATAGTTGTCATCGGCGTGCAGGAAGCCGCCGGAGATCAAGTACATACGCAGGTTGTATGCCTCGGCCTCCGTGAAAAGCACGTTGCCATGACCCGTCATGTGGACGAAGGGGTATTGGAAAATGTCCGCGCTGCCCACCTCAACGGTGGCGGGCTTCGTCTCCAAGGACATGCCCAAGTTGCTGTTGCAAAACTTGATGAGATTGGGCAGCGACGTGGGGTTGGCATACCAATCACCGCCGCCGTTGTACTTCAACAAGGCAATTTGCTGCGCAGAAGCCGCGAGGCACAGGACGCAGAACATCAGTCCGAAGAGATATTTTTTCATATTCAGGGTATCCAAAAAAAGCCTGCAAAAGTACATAATTTTCGGAAAAGTGGGGGTGGTCGATGAAGTGCGCCCCATTTTCGTTATGCACACACTTCCTTCGGACAAAGCAAGGCGCAGCGTTCGATGATGGTTCTCGCCTTCTCGAATCCGGCCTCGCAGACCTTTTTGTCCTTATTGCCATCGTAGCCCATATACAGATGCATGGTGTCATAGCCGGCCACAATGGCGGCCAGCAGCTTGCGGTCACGCTTGCCCGCCGCCTCCTTATACTTCTCTATCGACGGACGGCCTTTGCCCTTGCGCACTCCCAACGCAGCATCAAGCGCAATCAGGCAGCCGTTCCACAGCGTGTTGCCCGCCATCTTGATGTATTTCCCATCCGTATAAATCAACAACTCAGGATCGAAGTTGGCCTTCTTGATAACCTCCTCCGCATTAGCCACATACCGCCGAGCCTCTTCAATGGGATCATCTTTTATTTCCATAATGTCTTGTTGTTTTTTGAGAATTTAACAATAAATTATATCATCAGTATAATAATAATCATTCACTCCCCTAAGAGCTTTCTGTAAAGGCATCCCACCAACTGTCGGTCGTCGTCGCGTTGGTGCATGCCGCCACCCAAACAGTAACGGAAGGCATCGCAATGCACGCACGGTCCGGTTTTGGTCCACCGGCGGTCGCGGAACTCCAGGAAGCGGTTTTCCCATACGTCCCAGAAATCGTCCTGGTAAATGTTGCCCTGGTAGAAGTTGTGTCGGATGCTGGTGCAGCCGGAGATACTGCCGTCGATGCGGATGCTTGCCGCGTTCACGCCTGCGGAGCAATGGTAGAAATAGTCGCGCACCTCGGCCTCGTACTCCCCTAAAAAGCCCTCACAGGCAAAGTTCAACTGGATGTAGCCCTCTTTTCGTGTGCTTTTGATGAATTCCATAATTCCACGCACCTGCTCTGAGGAGAGCTGTAGCGTGTCATCGTCAGCCGCCCGTCCCGCAGGAAAGATGGTGAAGATGCGCCAGCGCCGTACACCGAGGCTGATCAGAAACTCCTTGAAACGCTCTATATAGGGGTATGTCTGCGGAGTGACGCAGGTGACCACGTCGTAGGTGAGGTCTTTTTCCTGCGTTATCATCCGGATGGCCTCCACGGCCCTGTCGAAACTGTCGGGATGGCCGCGCATAGCGTTATGCTCCTCGGAGAATCCGTCTAAACTGATGGTGATGGAATGCAGGCCCGCCCGCAGCAGGGAGTCTAACCGCGCACGGTCCAACAACATGCCGTTGCTCACCATGCCCCATGGATACTCACGCTTATACAGTTCCCGGCCCACCTGTTCCAAATCGTTGCGCATCAAGGGTTCGCCGCCCGAGAAAATGATCATCACCTTATGCGGGTCCACGTGCGGCGTGAGCTTGTCAATGACGATCAAAAAGTCCTCCGCCGGCATGTCGGACGTATTGCTCATGGCGGTACAGTCGCTACCGCAATGCCTACAGTTAAGGCAGCATCGGAGCGTACACTCCCAAAACAGTTGCATCAGCGAATGTTCCCGCACTTCAATGGAATGGTACTTGCGGTACAGTTCCAGCGCGGCACGCTTCTTCCATCCTAATCGCATAACACTCTATTCAAATTCATCCGATGATTCGGCTTTTTACTTGCCATGGTACGGACGCACCTGCAGGTCGAACGGCGTCAGCATGTCAATATACGTGAAATTAGTGTCCATGGCCTCATAGAGACCATTCTCCGTACTGTCTGTGTCATTGATCAAAAGCCGAACTTGGTCAGGGCGTTCTGTCCCATTTGCATTGGCGCAGAATGTTCCAGTGCTATCAGTGGAAGTTTCTATTCCCAACTCGGGGATAGTCACGGACAATCCCATAACAGGTTGATCTGTCTCCATATCCGTTATGGTACCCATAACGATAACATCCTCGTCGGTAGGCGCCGGATTTTTAGGCATCCCATAACACGCCTGGAAGGTGAACATCATGGCGGTGGCGGAAAACGAGCCGAACAGGAAACGGATTATCTGCCTTTTCTTATCTTTAATTTTCTGAATCAGTTTCATTGTTGTCATTTTTCGTGTTTCTGATCTGGTCCGAAGCATTTGGGATTTGCTGATGGCTGTCATCCGCCTTGGGCATGTTTTGGAACTCCACAGGGGCGGGACCATACATCACTGGAGTAGGGGTTTGCTGCTGGCTGTCATCCGGCTTGGGCGTGTTTTGGAACTCCACCGGGACGGGACCATACATCAGTATGTTTTCATCGTCACCCGGAGGCCCCGATGGGGGAACCATCCCGCGGTTGCAGGATGTCAACACGCCCATTGCTGACAGCAAAAACATGATAATCTTTTTCATTGCAAAAACGGATTAATTCGGTTGCAAAATGATCCTTTTTCGTTTATAACAACGCTTTACTGTATTCCAACTGCTAATCTCAATTTTTCACGCAACGGACGGAACAGCCGTAGTTCTTGGCACTGCCATTCCTGCTCACGGTAGCGCTGGAACTGTAGAGATTTCGACTATAAGCATAGCTGTCAGTGTAATTGGTAGTACTCCAGAAGATAGTGGTGTTGCCGAAATTGTTGTAGCTACCATTGTAGTAGCCGGCGGGAATGGCCGAAAAAAGTGTGACATTGTTCGCGTCCGGATAGCTTCCAACAGAAAAAGGCACCGAACTCTCTTCCCAAAATGATATCGAAGCCAACGAACGGGCAATGTATGTGCTATTGTTGTCCCAAATGTACAGGCTTTGACTGCCCACATAGCTTTCTAACTGGGTCCATTCCGCATCGCTGGGCACATGCCAACCGGCAGGGCAGATGCCCTGCACCCCGGAAGGATTGGTGCTACTGCTGCTCGCCCCATGCATCACGGCAGGCCAGTTGTACAGGTAGCCCCTGCTCGTCAAGGCAACGTTAGAAGTGGAATAATCGTAATAGTACGGGGTATAGCTGTTTTGTGTTGTGCCGGCGGGAATGGATGTTCCATCGGCATAATGTGTGGTGCGCAGGTTATAGCGCATCCAGCACTGTGAGCCTATCTGAAGTGTGGGATATACATTGCCATCATAGTCGGTGACCGTAGGTGTACCTGGACAAGCATGTTGATTCCATGGATATTCATCATAATTATCACGGAGGCAGCGGACAGCGTATGCATCTCTTTTCACACCACCTGCATAGGTATATGCATCCGTAGCATCGGACTCCATAAAGAGATATTCGGTATAAGTGTCATTAATCAACTTTGTTGACCAGATATAGGCACGCGTACCCGCGTTGACATACCCCAAATCAATAAAGCCCCCCGTAGGATAAACACTAAAGCCGGTGGCGTTGTTGTTCATCGGGTTATTGCCCACAGCACAAGTATAGCTGCTTGATTCCCAATCAGTGGAATTGACGGCAAGCGATTTGGCGAAATAATTGTAGTTTCCGCCACACCGATATTCGTTTCGGTTACTCACATAGCTTGTCAGTTGATCACACTCCGTTTCGCTTGGCACATGCCATCCGATGGGACAGACACCCTGCACGTAATCGTAACTGGAGGAAGTGGCTGGATTCCCTTGCATCATCGCCATCCAATTGTACAGATAGCCGCGGTTCGACATGGAAACGTCGGATGTGGAGTAATTGTAATAGTACGGGGATGTGCTGCTATAAACCGGGGTGCCTGATGATGACGTACCCCCTGAAGGGATGCTTATGCCATTGGCATAGTGCGTAGCACGCAGGTTTGTTTTCATCCAGCACTGCTTTCCTATTCGAACCGTCCAGTAAACATTGCCATCGTAATCCGTAACGGTAGGAAATTCTGGACAGTTAACACCATCTTGAACTCCCGAAAACCTCAACGATATCGTTTCCGAGGAATCTTGTGATTGGATCACATTATAGCTTTCCAACGTCACCCCGTCAAATGTGGCGTAGCCCTTATATTCCATCCTATCACCGTAATTGAATGGATGGGTGATGACACTCTTGGGAACGTTTTTCAGTTGGGAGGCGTTATCCACCATACTGGAGTATGCCACCGCATCCACACCGCCACCTTTTCGGCACACCATCTTCATTGATGTGTTTCGTCCTGCTTGACGGGCCGTCAAGAAATAGACACCCGCTGTGGACAATGAGACGCGCAACTGGTGGGTACCCGGTTGTAGAGACACACCCTGACACGTCTCTACGAGGCGTCCGGTAATATCCGTCACCTGCACCGTCACAGTTCCTGGCTCTGTCACCTGCAGATTCACGAATGTGGTGCCGTCGAATGGGTTGGGATAATTCTGCGAAAAGGCGAAATCCTTTCCATTTACAAAATTTTCAATGCCCACCCCGTTCTGGATGATCAGGACCGTATCCGGCCAATAGATTGTCTCCTGCCAGTGCTTGGTCCTGTTGGACACCACCACACTGTCGAGCTTTTTGCCGTATCCGTTGGCATCTTTCCCGACAAACGTCAGCGTTACCGTCTGCGCCATCGCACCCGCGCAAAGCAGCATTATCGCGATAAGAATAAATGTCTTTTTCATATTGATAAGGTTTTTACTAATCACTGTTCACTGATCACTGTTCACTATTTCAGTTCCTCACACAACGCACTGACATACCATACGTTGCTGGGTCGTATTGAAGCTCTACAGACACCTTGTCCCTCCTCATTTCATAAAAACGATACATGGGAATATTATTATAAGTAACATTAGCATAACTACAAGTCCAGAACCAGACCGCCTCATGAAATTCCGACATCTGATGCAGGGCGGCACTGTACCAACCAGCCGGCATGGCATTGAAACCTGATACATTGTTTGTGCTCTGATCATTGCCCGGCGAACACTCCACCGAACTGCTTGACCAACCGGATGTGGATGCCATTGCCTTAGCGTTATGGAAAATAGTATCAACGTAGCTACCCACAGTATCAAGATGGTAACCGGAGGAACTGCACAACCAAGAGTTTTTATGGCTCACATAGTCAAGAAGTTCCTCAAATTCGCTCGCGCTGGGCACGTGCCAGCCGTTGGGACAAATGCCCTGCACCCCACTGGGATTCATATTGTTGTATGATGCCCCACGCATCACAGCGGGCCAGTTGTACAGATAACCGTACATTAGCACATTCGAGCTGCTGTTGTTCGGATAGTACCGATACGGAATGGTTGTGTTTGGGTTCGAGGTGCTTCCCACCGCTATCCCCGTCCCATCAGAATAATGCGTAGTGGCAAGATTCGACTTCATCCAGCACTGCCTGCCAATCCCCACCGTGTAATATTCATTGCCATCCTGGTCGAACATCGTGGCCTGGCCGTGGCATGCACCGGTCGTGAACGAAAGTTCCGCGCCGTATGTAATACCGGCACCATTCAGCACACATGGACGCACATATATGTTTGTGGGAGTCGAACCCACTTGAAGAGAACGGGAATGAAGAGTGTAGCTTCCCACAGCACAGAACTCCGTATCAACGGCAAAATGCGAATTTCCAAACGTCGGGTTATGTGAATAATCATACAACACAACCACCCTGACACGAGTGCAGGCACCGCTTCCCATTGAGGTTACCCTAACATGGGCATAAAACGCATCGGGGTCGTTAGGGTCACTTGTAACAGAATCCATAACCACATTCGGTTTCATGTATTGCAATGTCACGTCATTGCCGTACACCACCGTGCCGGCGGCAGTCTTGGCGTAGGCCCGTACATGATAGACACCTTCTGTCAGGCCCGTAATCGTGGCAGTGAGGTAGCCAGGTCCCGAGTTGGAAACCTCCACATGGTTGCTGGCCAGCGTGGGATTGAAGCCCGTACCCCAGCACACGCCCTTCTGCACTATCGGTGTACCGCCATAGGAGGTGACATACCCATAACAATAGGCCTTACCTGTGTACGTGGCATATTTCACGCTGTCGGTGGTTACCGTGGGAGGGGTCGTCTCCTGCTCGTCGCGAAGGCAGCGCACGGAGCATCCGTCTGCACCAGTCGAAGGGTTCACTAATACAGTTGGTGAGTTTGTCACAACCCAAGGGCCATACGCCTGTGTGTTGTATCCGTATGGATCATAAGTGATTCCAAAAGAGCTCCAAAACTTCGTCAAATCACCGAAGCCGCTATGGGCGCCATTGGTGAGGGTTCCTGCGGGAAAGGCTTCAAATCCGGGGTAGAAGTTGTCCTCTGCAACGATGTCTGCAAAGCCGTTGGAGGAAGGATCATTGCCCGGCGCGCAAGGCACACTGTTGGCACTCCAGACTTCCGTCTTCGTCGCCATTGCCTTGGCATTGTATCCTGCAACTCCATTGCAGACATATTCATCGCGGCTGTTCAGATAGTTTGTCATCAATGTCCACTCGGCAAGACTCGGCATATGCCAGCCGTTGGGGCAGATACCCTGCACCCCGCTGGGAATCTCGTTGCTGGAGGTGGTCCCGCGCATCACCGCCGCCCAGTTGTACAGCAGGCCGTAGGACCCTGAAACCGAAGGGTTCCCGTTCGGATAGTAGTAGTAGCCCGTTGTGCTGGATGTCAAGATGTTCGAGAGGTTCTGGTCCCCGCGTGCAATGGGCGTGCCGTCCGGATAGTGTCTGCTGGCGAGGTTTACCCCCATCCAACACTGGTGTCCCACCCACATCGCTATGTAACTGTTGTTGTCATAGTCGTTCACGTAACCGTTGGCAAGGCAGTTCGTCCCGTCGCGTGTGGGGAACCACAACGTCACCCTCTGCGACATCAACGAGCCCGTCTCACGCAGGCTCTTATACGCGCGGGTCGGCATGGGCTCGCCCCACACGGCATGCTGATAGTCATTCACCGTAATGTAACCCACATACTGTAGAGAGTCGCCATAGTCCCACGGTTGGCTGCTTAACACCTTCAGTTGCGACTTGCCCTTGGCAGCACCCGCCAAGCCCGTGTACTCCAAGGTGTTCGCGCCGCCGTTACCGCGGCTCACCATCTTCACTGTCGAGGTGCGTCCGTTCTGTCGCGCCGTCAGGAAGTAGAGGCCCGCGTTGGCGAGCGTCACGCGCAGTTCGTGCGCACCCTCCTGCGGGGATTCGATGCGTAGAGTCTCCACCACGCGCCCGAAGATGTCCGTAACCTGCACCTGCACGTCGCCGCGGTCCGTCACGTCCAGCGTGGCGCGCGTCACGCCGTCAAACGGGTTGGGCCTGTTCTGCCTCAGGCCGAAGCCGCCCGTCTGCACATAGTGCTCCACGCCCACAGGCGAGAGAATGAGTCTCAGGTCCGGTGCATACACCGTCTCCGTCCAGTTCTGCGTCAAGTTGGTCACCACCACACTGTCCATCTGCACGGGCTGGTCGTAACCGTCCAATCCTTCAAAGCTGATCACCACTCGCTGCGCCGGCAGCAGCAGCACCATCAGCATCATTGCAATAAGAGTAAAAGTCTTTTTCATGTCTATAAGGTTTTAATTGTTAATTGTTAATTGTCAATTGTCAATTGCCCATTGAACCGCCTCGTCCTTCGGGCAAGGGAGTTTTGGTGTGTGCGAACAAAACAAATTCTGACCGTACCATTTGACACGGTCTTGCATTTGGAAATAAAGGGAAGATGGAAGCGTACTGTCTACCGCGCTGATATATATATATATATCAATAAGTTACAAGCAAATTCCATTTTGCAGCGGTTTAGGGTTTCGGGTTGCAAATATACAAAAAATCAGTATCCCCCATTCCACTTCCGCAAGAACCACTCGATGCCGAGCAGCAGCACGATGGCGGCGAGGTACCACGGGGAATTGAGGAGCATGGAGTATTTCTTTGTATAGGTGGCGATGGGCTTGATGTTGTCGTTCTTCTTGATGACATCAGCCACTTCGGCGATTTTGTCCTTTTCGAAATATTGTCCGCCGGTGATCTTGGCCATACCCTTGAGCAGGTCATGGTCGGCCACGAGGTTGGCGGTTTCCAACATGACGGCCTGGATGGCGAAACGCCCGCTCTTTTCGAGACGCTTGTTGCCAATCTGCGTGGTGGCGGTCCAGGTGTAGTTACCTAACGGCAACTCGCCCATGTTGAGGTAATAGCTGTTGTTCTGCTTGGAAAACTGCGCCTCGTAGGTCGTGTCGCCACCACCCTTGAGCACCATCTTGATGTCGGGTTCGTTGATCAGCTCGTAGCTGTCGTTGTACAGCTCGGCGCTGAACTCCACGGGGGCGTTCTCGGCAAAGACACTCTCATGCTGCACCCGGAACCGGCTCTTGTCGCCCTTGGCCGCCAAATACAGCGCCATCTTGCTGACAAGTTCGTTGAAGGCATCGTGATTCTCGGCGTGCATGTAGTTGTACATCTTCCACGACCAGATGCCCGTACCCGTCACGATGCAGTTCCGCGCACCGTTCTGCTCGTTGAATACAATCAACGGGTACTTGGTATCCACCCCGCTGATTTTCTGATACATGAAGACATTGGCAGCCACGCTGGTCTTATAGGATGCAAACGGGGTTTTGACCGGCGGATATTTGGGCAACATCCTCTGTGCCTCTTCCGAGAAAGTGAAAGAGGTAAAATTGTCGTTGTAGAGAGGTGTCGCGTTGTTGGTCATCTCCTTGGTCTGCGTAATGGTGACACCCGTGTTCAACGAATTGAAGCTGTTGAGATTGGTGGCTGCGCCCACAATATAGAGCGTCGAAGTGCCGCTCTGCCGGATTTGCGAGAGCAGACCGGAGGCCGGATTGGTCTTGGAAGGCAGCTGGTGCAGTATCACCAAACTGTAGTCGGAGGGGTTGCCCTTGAATTCGCTGACAGGGAAGACCTCCACATCGTAATTGTCGGTCTTTTCGAGGGCCTCGCGAATGGCGGCCACATCGGGATGGGGACCGTTATAGACGATGGCCACCTTGTCGCGCGATTCAACCACCTCTACAAAGAAGCTGCTGTGATTGTTCTTGTGCGTCACCTCGCCGTCCAGTTCCGTGAGATCGACTTTATAGTGGTGGACACCTTTGCTCTTGGCCTCCACACTGAACTTCACCGTCTCAAAATAGCGGTTTCCCGTAAGGGTGAGGGTTTTGCGATAGATCTCCATATCGCCCTCCGTGACCTTCAGCTCAGCCTGCTTGCCGGAGAGCTTGTTGGCCGCCACCTTGATCTCCACCGGGAAAAAGTTGCCCTTGAGGGCCTGCCGGTTGTGCAGGATGTTGGAGATGAAAAGGTCCGTAGTGAGCTCTGCGCTGCCCAAACCGACTGTATAGACGGGGCATCCTGCATTTTCGGCCTTGTAATAGGGACTGGAGCCTGTGTTGAAGATGCCATCGGTGAGCATCACCACGGCACCGACATTCCGGTTGGAATAGAACATGTTCACCTGGTCAAAAAGGGATGCCAGGTTCGTGGATTTATCGGAAAAGTCAACATTAAAGGACTCTTGTTCGCCCACGAGGTGGTCCTCGTCGCCCACGAGGTAGGTTTTCACCTCGTAATCCTTGCCCAAGTCGGCGATCATCTTCTGCACCTGGGCGGGGTATTCTTTCGTATAGAAAGAAGAATCCTTGTTGGACTTCACGGATTCGCTGTTATCGACAGCCACGAGGATGAGGGGCTTGTCGGTCTGTTTCACGGTGCGCTTGAACATGGGGGCCAGCAGCAGGAAGGCGATGAGGCCCACGGCGAGGCCACGCAGCGAGGCCATTGCGATGCGCGTGGGTTTCTCAAAGACGATGTTGTTGTTCTTGAAATAGAGAAACAACGCGTACCCCACGCCAAGCAGTATGGCGAAAATGACCAACCAAAGGGGATATTGCGTCAGTAGTTTCATGGATTACAGGGGTTTGAAACCAATAATTTCGCGCACGTCGCGCACGGTCTTGGAGGCGCTTTCACGGGCCTTTTCAGCCCCCTCCCGTGCCACCTTGCTGATGTAGTCGCTCTTGGAGCGCAACTCAAGGATGCGCTCATAGATGGGTTGCAGGAAGGCGATCATGTCGCCGGCGAGCTGCTTTTTCATGTCGCCATAACGAATCTGGCAGGTCTGGTACTGGTCCTCGAAGTATTGCACGGTGTCGGGCGTGGAGACGGCCCTCATCAGGCTGAAGAGGTTCTCCACGGCCTGGCTCTTGGGTTGGCCCGGCTCTGTGGGCCCGCTGTCGGAGACCGCACGCATCACCTTCTTGCGCACCACTTCCGGCGCGTCGGAGAGATAGATGCAGGAGGCCTCGTTGTCGGACTTGGACATCTTGGTGGAGCCGTCAAGGCCGGGAATCTTCACGAGGTCGTTGCCGAAGTTATAGGCCACAGGCAGTTTGAAGTACTCATGCTTGTAGATGTGGTTAAAGCGCTGCGCGAAGTCGCGGGTCATCTCCAGATGCTGTTCCTGGTCCTTGCCCACGGGCACCTTGTCGGCACGGTGCAGCAGGATGTCGGCGGCCATGAGCACGGGGTAGTTGAGCAAGCCGGCGTTGACATTGTTGGGCTGGCGGCGCACCTTCTCCTTGAAAGAGGCCACACGTTGCAGCTCGCCCACATAGACGTTCATGGAGAGCAGCAGACTCAGCTCGCACACTTGGGGCACATCGCTCTGCACATATATCGTGGCCTTTTCGGGGTCAAGGCCCGCCGCGATGTAGTCGATGAGCACATTGCGCACATTGGTCTGCAAATCAGCAGGATTGGGATGCGTTGTCAAGGAATGGTAATCTGCAATGAAAAAGAAGCATTTGTTCTCGTTCTGCATCTTGATAAAGTTCCTCAAGGCACCGAAATAGTTGCCGAGGTGAAGGAAACCGGTTGGGCGAATGCCACTTGCTACAATATCCATAAGTCAAAATTTCAAGGGCGCAAAGATACAAAAAATTCGCAGGGACGAAGCATATTTCAGACACTCTCCGACTTATGCCGTTGCCACTTCATCGTATGCGCCTTTTGTTTTGGCACAAGCAATAAAACTCACCAAATCCCGTTTAACACGGGGAAAATTATATTTTTGCAACCGCTAAAAACAAAAGTCATGAAAAGGACATTAATTGCAGTTTGCTTGTTATCAATAGTTTTCGCGCCCCAGCTCCAAGCCCAGGGCAAGCACCCGCACAACGAGTTCAAAAACGAGCTCGGCGTTGATGCCGGCCCGTTCTCCTTTATGGGGTCTTTCGTGAATATCACGGTCGGGTTCTTCGATGCACTCGGCGGCTCTCTCTCCCACAAACCGGTGGATATGGATTTGTACGGTCACTACGGAATACATTATTATTACCAAGTGAAACCATGGTGCCAGGTCGGGTTCCGCACGACATTCGAAGGGGCCGGATACAAGCATTATGCCGACAGCACCAGAACCACTGTCACCGACAAATACAGCATGGGGTTTGTAACCTTGATGCCGAGCGTGCGGTTCACCTACCTCAACCGTCCCTGGGTGCGGCTCTACTCCGGCGTTGACCTCGGCGTCTCCTGTTTGTGGGACAGCCGCGGATCCTCCCAAAACGAGAAATCATCGCAACAGCCCGTCTCGGTCGCCTTCAACATCACCCCGATTGGCGTATCGGTCGGCAAAAATGTCTATGGGCTTTTCGAGACCAACTTCGGGTACGCATCGTATGTGGTCGTGGGTATTGGCTGCAGGTTCTAAAGAGGAGTGATCAGTGAAGAGTGATCACTGCTCACTCGTCTTTCACCTTCTCCGCCAAAGAACGCGACACAGAAACTGGTTTAAGCCACTTTGAATCAAGGTATTATCACTCTGATGGGAGGGATGCGTGCGCGGGAAAGTCGCGGCGCGGGAGAACGTTGAGACGAGGGTGTGCGTTGTTCGCCGCGAAACGGGTGTGGCGTTCGGCGAGCATGCGTGAGGGATTGCAGCGGAAATGATTTTGGCGGGAATGCGTTCCCTGGCGATACGGAGGTTCCGCTTGACGCTTCGCGTCTCGCGGAATGGTGGTGGTTTCTAAGCCAAAATCATTGGAGCGGAAAGCCCGACGGCGCGGCGGCCTTGGATTGCGTATGCGAATGCGACGTGATTCCCGCCGCCGCGCCGGCACGCCCAAAGAAAAAGAGGTCTGAAAGTCATTCCGAAGACTAAAAGATTACTGACAAAACATTAGCAACTTCTTAAATATAAATGTGTTATACTAAAATTTCATTTTTTTCATATACTAAACTCTTTTTTACTACTTTTGCCGATGTAATCCCATTTCAGCATGAGATCCGAGAAAGAGTTGTTTCTGAAAGACTTGATTCACGAATTCGTGAACAAAAACGGCAAGCAGCAGCTGTTTGCCGAGAAGGTGGTGATGCAAAACTGGCCGGAATATGTGGGCGAGATGTGCGCCAAACAGTCGGAGTGCGTTTCCGTCAAGAACGGCGTACTGAAGGTGAAAGTGCCCAATGCCGCGCTGCGATTCGAGCTGATGGGGCGTAAAAGCATGATCATGGAGCGCATCAACGCCGACTACGCCATCCCCGTCATCAAGAACATCATTTTCTGCTAAGGTTCCAGATCTTCCAGGCGGCATCCGCCTGAAACCGCAACATATCCCATCCATTCTGCACCCGTGCCCCACACATGCGCCCTTGCCGGAGAAACAGCGTCTCCTCCGGATTGTACACCAAGTCGTAGAGAAAATGCCGCTCCATCAGTGCCTCGTACGGCAACGGCAGGCACTCCCCCACCCTTGGCCACATCCCTACCGGCGTGCAATTGAGCAGCCATGGCCACTCCTTCAACATCGCACCCGTAACATCCCCATAGCCGATCATGTTCTCCGCCGGATGCCGCGACACTGTTTTGTACTCCACGTCCCATTGGCGCAAGACATAGACGACCGCGGCGGCGGCCCCGCCCGTGCCGAACACTAAGGCGCGCTTCGGCAGCGGCTGCCCGGCCAACGAACGGCGGAATCCCTCCACATCAGTATTGTATCCCACCAGCTTCAGCGTCCGCCCCTCACGCAGCACTTTCACTGTGTTCACGGCACCCACACTCTCGGCTTCTGCATCGACCTCGTCGAGCAGAGGCATGACGGACTGCTTGTAGGGGATGGTCACGTTCAGCCCGCACAAGTCGGGCTTGGATGCGACAAACTCACGAAATTGTTTTATATCAGGCAACTCGTAGAGCGCATAGCGGCAATCAAAGCGTTCCAACGCAACGAACTTCTCCTCGAAGTAACGCTGCGAGAAACTGTGTCCCAGCGTTTTCCCTATGAGCCCATACTGCCTCATTCAGCGGGCGTCTCGGGAATGTCGTTGTCCCCCGCAGAATTGTTCTTGGCACTGCGGGAGCCGCGTACACCCTTGAAAATCAAATAACCGACAAAGGCGACACACAACCCCCACAAAAGAAACTTCAACTCGTGGTTGTATTTGTCGATCAAGTCCTTCTGCCCATGAGCCAGGTAACCGAGGAACGCCAAAATGGTGTTCCACAAGCCGGCACCAATGGCCGTGAAGAGCACAAAGACTCCGAAGTTCATCTTGGACAAGCCCGCTGGGATGGAAATAAGCTGGCGCACGGCAGGGATGAGACGGCCGATGAGCGTGGAGCTTTTTCCGTTGTCAATGAAATACTGTTCCGCTTTCTTGACCTTCTCTCCGTTGAGGAGCAGGAAATGGCCCACTTTGCTGTCCGCGAACCAATAGACGATAGGGCGTCCCAACAGCAAGGCAAGCAAATAGTTGATGACGGCACCGATGAGTGCGCCAAGGGTGGCAAACAGAATGACAAAGATGACGTTCACCGCTTTGGATTCCGTCTTGTACAGGGCGGCGTTGTCGCTGTTGCAGGCTTGATATGCGGCAGGCGGCACGATAACCTCCGAGGGAAATGGTATGAACGAACTCTCCACCGCCATCAGCAGGGTGACCGTCCCATAGTTAAGATGCCCATTGTACCAATGGATAACTCTGTCTGTAACAGACTCTTTTTCTGCGGAAACGATGCTGTCTGCCTTATATGCACTCTTGTCTTGGGCAAAAGCCCTGCAGCCCAGTACCAACAACAACAAACAGACAATGATTTTCTTCATGGGAAATATAGGAAATTAATTAGAAATTCATAGAAGTGTCGCCCGCACCGGCATATCCGGCATAGCGTTCCAAGAGAATCGACACATCAGGCACATCAACAAAACCGGGATCTATCTCCTCAAAATCGCTATAAGCGGAGTCCGGGTCCTCGACAAGTGCCTGTTCGAGGTATTCGCACGCCCGCTGCACATGACCTTTCTTGAGGTAGAGCGCCGCCAACGAGTACAGAAATGTCGAATGCAGATCCGGATCATCCATATATTCGGAACAGATCTCTATTCCCAAATCGTAACCTTCATTGTCACAGCAATATGCCACAAAGTTATGCAAAAAACTGTATGTAGGATAGTCTTCATTATGGAACGCCATGAAACAAAGGTCCTTGATCTCCTCCGAATCGCGATTGGGATTCAGCAACGGAAGCAGGTCCTCGACGGCAACCATGTTTTGAGGATTTTCCTTCACCAAATTGCGCAGGAATGCACGAGCCTCGTCGAATTTCCCCTGCACCTTGAATGTTCTGACAATATCGTCCGTGGCCATATTGAACATCTCCTCGCGATTCTGTGCCAAAATGAAGAACGACATGGCTGTGTCATAATCACCCATGTAGAAATAACATCTCCCGATATACAAGTCCAACGAAGGCATATCGGTCTTCTCATTGGCGATAAGATAGTGTTGTACAGCGTTTTCGTAATCCTTTTTGGAAAAATAGGCATCTGCGATGTTGATATGGACAATGAAGTCGGCATCATCGAGCGACATTTGGAACTGGAATGCCTCGATGGCACGATCGAACGCGCTGGAATTCATGTATGCCAAGCCAAGTCCACTCCACAAACTGGGGTACATGGGGTATTCTTCGGTCATGCGCCTGAAGAATTTCACCAACAAACCGTTTTGCTGAAACTTAGGATACAGAAAATCAATGTTGATGGCACCCAGATCATCCACAAATGTCGGATCGATCTGTATGGCACGCATGGCATGTTCCACCGCCTTGTCCACATTTTGGTCGGCTAAATATTCCTCTGCCAAAAGCATGTGGGCTTCGGGGTATCTCTCATCCATGGCAAGTGCTTTGTTTAAGATACCGATAGCGTCAACAGGTTGGTTCAAAGCTTGATACACCAGCACCTTCTCCACATAGAGATCCGGAATGGGTTCCAGATTCCGTTCCACAAAGTCCAATTTCTTCTGCGCAGCGTTGAAATCCATCATCATGGAGTGGTACTTGACATGAAGCAACTGCAGATAGGTATCTTCGGGATAGGCAGCCACAGCCCTTTGGATGGCCTGTTCCGCATAGTCCATCATCATCATGTCAAAAAAATAGTGGATGATATCCTCGTAGTCGTCACGACCGAAAAAAGACTGCCTTCCCGTCTCCAGATCGTGCTTGAACTGGTGCGCAAGTTCCCGAATATCATCGTCTTCACTGTCGTCGTAATGGCTCATATCCTATTTTTTAAAAGAGTGCAAAAGTACAAAAAAAGCAGTTAGCATGATGATACAGGGCATTTATTCCGCCACAATCTTCATCACACACTCTTTGCAATCAAATTCCAAGCGGAAACGATGACGTTCATTTTGGAGATAGAGGGGCAGCTTCAGCGCGCCCCCACCCTTCTGTTTGCTGCACGCTCCTATTTCATAGCGGATGCAATACTTGCAGACCATCATCTCCTTGCCTTTGAAATCCAAGGTCTTGTCAAGTCCATACTCCACCGATTGGGCGCCGAAGTCCTCATAGACACTTCGATGCAGTTCATTGGTGATATTGCGTTTATAATCAGCCTTGTCAAACATGGGCGCAGGCTGGTATTCTCGCATGGAAGGCTCCGGGCGGAAATGTTGCACCCGGGCGGCGGAAAGCTGTTCCACAGCCCGGCTCCGCAACTTGTTCACGGTAGCAGCCGACAAGAAGAAACCCCGGGCCTCAATCGTCAGATCATGCAACACGAAAGGCGTCCCTCCCAACTTTGACAACGACGCACGCATCTGCTGTTCCGCGACATCGGGTTTTTCCGCGCGCATCTTTTCCGCCACCACGGTCGAAGTGACACAAACTCCGTCTTCATCGCAAAGCCGCAAACAAAATCCCTGCTCATCTTCAAAAAAAACCATATCCACGGCAATCTTCCGCTCGGCCGTCTTGCCGGCAAGCCTCTTTTCAAAAGCTTTGTCCACATTCCTGTACACATCCACTTTCTTGAATGGTGACAACGGTTTGTGCGGAACAATCCTGTTGCCATTGATTCCATTGACCGTAAAGCCCTCCAGCTCACCCCGTGTATTGACAAAACAGAGTCCATCGCCGTTGACCAAGGTCTCCTTGCCATCGTAGAAAATTTTCCCGCCCGCATCCTGCCGCAATGCGCCAATCTTTTGCCCCATGGCTTTGGGCGTGTCGAAAGAAGCTGTTTTCTCTCGTTTTTCACCCAAGAAATAGGTGGTAAAGCCCCTGTTGAAGGATTTTTCAGGATCAGGTTCAAAAAAGAAAGTGGTTTTTCCACTACTGTTCCGATAAAGATCAGTTTCTCCCTCCAAGATCTTATCCAAGCGTTTTCGATAGAAAGCCGTGATATTTTTTACATAGTTGACATCTTTGAGGCGGCCCTCCACCTTAAAGGAGGTGATGCCGGCCTGCATCAGTTGTTGCAGGTGTGCGCTTCGATTCATGTCACGCAGGGAGAGCAAATGTTTGTTGCGCACGAGCACATTTCCGTTGGCATCCTGCAAGTCGAAGCAAGTGCGGCAGATTTGCGCGCACTCGCCCCTGTTGCCGCTCCTTCCGGTCATCATCAGGCTTATGTAGCATTGTCCGCTGTAAGAGGCGCAAAGCGCGCCATGGACAAAGGTCTCCAGTTCAATGCTGCTGTGCGCCCGGATTTGCCGTATGGCCTCAGTATCCAGTTCCCGAGCCAGGATGGCACGTTTCATGCCCGATTTTTCCAAAAAGAGGATTCTCTCCAATGTGTTGTTGTGGCACTGTGTGCTTGCATGGAGCGCAATCGGCGGAAGGTCCAACTTAAGCAGGCCGAGGTCCTGAATGATGAGCGCATCGGCACCCATCTCGTAAAGCTGCCATATCAAGCGGCGTGCATCCTCTATCTCCCGGTCGAACAGCAGTGTGTTGACCGTAACATGAACTTTGGAGCCATACAGGTGTGCATACTGGATGAGCCGCTCAATATCTTCGAGTGTGTTGCCTGCCGCCTGTCGCGCTCCGAAGCGCGGTGCCCCGACATAGAGGGCATCCGCCCCATGGTTGAAGGCGACCTGTCCGCTCGCCAGGTCCTTGGCCGGTATAAGCAATTCTATCCTATTCATGGGCAAACGGGTCTGCGTGCATAGGAAACTCCTGGGCCAACTCCCCGGAAAAGTAGAAGTCGTTTCCAATCCGCCCGAAGGTATAGGTTCTGCCATTGGCTTCAATTCTCGAACCGCCGCACTGGGGGTCCGCACTCGGCTTGGATGCCCCAAACCCCAAATTGAAGAGGGTGAACAGAATGTCGGGGCGGTTGGAGATATCATAGCCGGCGCGTTTCCATTGCAGCATGGTCTGATGCAGGATACAGCCGGTATAAATATAGGAGTAGAGATGGTCGTGGTAGTTGGTGAGACGACGGTAGCGTTCAGAGGCGTGGTCGCCCGTGGAGAAATCGAGAATGTGTTCGTACGCCTTCCCCATATAGTACGGCGAGGCGGTATCTTTGAGATTGCGTTCCACCTGCTGCGCCGTAAAGTCCTTGATGCCATTCACGCCAAAGGAGAACTGCGACTGCACGGAAAGCACCTTGACGGGGCCGAGATAGCGTTTGTACATCTCGCGTTTGGAGTTGAAGAGGCGTATTTGCTCACCCACAAGGCAACCCACAATCAGGCGGGGTTCCACACCCGTGAGACGCGCAGCCTCCTCTATGGCCGCCCTGTCCTTGACAATCGCCGCCTTGAGCGAGGGCCACGCCGGCTCATTCATCCAAGGGATGAGGTTGGAGACACTGTCCGTCGGCGGGTACTTGTCAAGCACTGCGTTCAACTCCTGCAACATCTTGCGATACTGCCCGCCTTTTTCCCCTTCCTGCAAGTACATATCCGCGGCATAGATCATCTGCTCCATGCCATTCTGCTTGTCGCTATAGCGGACAGCATCGAGCAGCAGATGCGCATTGTTCGGATAAAATTTGCTCATCGCCACAAGGTTCAGATATTGTCGCATCTGTTCTTCGAAAAACTTGGAAGAATCCGTTGGTGACAGTTTGTTGTTATAATCTGCCAAATAACGGTTGTTTTCATCAATTTTTCCATTGTCTTTGGTAAAACCCAGCTCATAAAACCCCCAAGCACCTATGATGGCCAAGCCTGCAAAAGCCAGAAGGTGAATGATCACCAAATACGCTTTGGAACGCCTCTTCAGCGTTTTCCATGCCTTAAAGAAACTCTTTTTTTTCTTCTTTTTTTTAACTTGTTCCGTTGCCATTTCACTCGTGAGAAAAACGCGGCAAAGATAAGAAATTACCTGACCAGTGTGACATTACCCTTCAATTCTTTGCTTTGCCCTCCCACACAAATGCCGGTAAAGTAATAATCATAGACACCCGACTGGCACGGCTTGCCTTGGAAAGTGCCGTCCCAGCCCTCTTCCAGGCTTCTCGTCTCAAAAACCTTCTGTCCCCAGCGGCTATAAACGGCAAAATAGAACTCGTCCAGAATGTGGCTGCGCACATAGAGCACATCGTTTTGACCATCACCATTGGGTGAAAAGGCGTTGGGCACAAAGATAAAGGGATCGTCGCAAACGAGCCTCTTGACATTAACGGTAACCGAGTCTGTCCAGACACACCCGAAAGAATCCGTCACGGAGATGATGTATGTAGTTGTGTCCAGCGGTGACACCCGGGTTGAGCAAGCGTCAGGGGTGAGCATGTCTTCCGTCACCGGATGCCACTGGTAGCTATAGCCTTCACCAAAATCCGTTGCAAAAACGGTTGTTTCATCGGCCTGGGTAATATCGCAGGGATCGCACCACACGTACAATGGCGTGGGAAAGGTGCCTGTGCGCACCACGATATATCCCGAAGCAGTCGCCGTGCATCCATTATTATCCGTGACTGTAACGGAATAGTTTGTATTTGCGGTTGGTGTCACATGAGGATGTGCTTCATAAGAGACAACATCTTCACCGATGCTCCACACATATTGGCAGTTTTCACAGCTGACATTGGCATCCAGCTCAAGCTCATCAAAGCAAAACAACATTTCCGGCAAAGGTTGGACCTGGAAGTCACGAACAATCACTGTAACTTCACCAATGAAGGTGCAGGCCCCGTCGCGAGCCTGGACATAATAGGCGGTGGTCTCACTCGGGCTCACTGTCAGGCTTGTGACATTCTGTGCCAAAATCGAGGAGAAAATCGGACTTGTTGACCAAATCACAGCATCATACGCCACCTGGCCCGTCAGTGCAAGGGTGACCGAGTCCCCTATGCAGACAAGGGTGTCGGAAGAGAGTGTTGCCACAAGCGTATCGACAATCACCTGCTGATAGAATGTGTCCACACATGTCTGGGACGATGCTTCCAACATATATAGCGTTGTTTGTGTTGGAGTCGCAATAGGATTTGACACTATGGCATTGCTGAGGGATGCAGCCGGAGACCAGTGATAATTCACACCAATGGACGGAGGCAACCCGATCTGCACAAAATCGCCCAAACAAATAGTTTTAGGGGACAGCGTCTCCACCATATCGGCCAGCACAAGGATATTTTTTCTGAGGGTATCCGCAAAATTACAACTTCCAATATCCTGCACTATCAAGGTAACCACATAATGGCCCGAATGGGCATACAAGTGGGTAGGGCTGAGCTGATCAGAGGTTGTGCCATCACCAAAATCCCAAGTGTAGGAGGTGCTGCCGCCAATGGTTTGGGAATGGTTCTCAAAAACCGCGACAGCAGGCAAGCAGACCGTGCTGGGAGCGTGGAAGTCGGCCACCACGGAGGGAAGGGCGAAATCCATCTTGATGACACCGAGATTGCAATTGGTGCTGCCATTGACCGTGGAGTAGGCACCTGGTGTGGTAGGAAAGCTGCTTTGTCCCCCGCAACCCGCACACACGGCCTGGTAGATGCGTCCCTTGCGGTCGAAGCGACTTGTGCCACCATCCACATGCTCGCGGGCGCGGGCGGCAGCCCCTCCGAAAAAGGAGGCATACACCAGCTGCGAGACATCATCGCTCAAGCAGATGAAATAGTAGTCGCTCCCATCGGTGGTGGTCTGGAAAGCATCCTGCGTGACCGGCAACCCGGACGTTCCGCCAAAGCCATTGAGCGCAGCGGAACCCCATCCCGACATATAAATATTGTTGCAGTAATCCACCAAAAGTGCTGTAGGGGAGATATCCGGACCGCCATTACCCGTACCGAAAGCAGTGGACCAGACCAAAGAATCCAGCGAAGGCGACAATTTGGTCAAAAATTGCCCTCCACCAGAAACGCTGTACTGGGCATTCTGTATCCAGCTGTTCCCCGTGGCAGAGGTTTGTCCCACAACATGCGGACAGTCTTCACGGTCTCCTTTCACCAAATAGGCCTGGTCATAATCTGAAAAGCCCAAATATGTGGCATGAAGCAAATCATCCCCATTGGTGGACAAATGTGCCACAAAGGCATCCACCCCGCCGGAACAGGAGGACTGCCACGCCGAAGGTGTCATCGGAAAATTCGTGGAATTCGTGCCGCCACAAAGATACACGCTTTGATCCTGTGCCAGCATCATGCTATACCCGGCATCATTCCCGGAGCCGCCGAGATAAGTACCCCAGATCAACTGCGAAAGATCATAGCTCATCTTGAATACGCAGACATCCTGACCACCGTTGAAAGAGGTGTCGTAAGCATTCACGGTTACAGGAAAATCCGATGATTGCGTGGAGGTGACGACATAGACATTGCTATTCACATCCATGACAATCTCTCCCCTATTGTCATCAGCATAGTTCTTTCGAAGACCGGGAGAGGTATTGATGCCATCGTTACCACTTCCGCCCACAAAGGTTGAAGAGAGCAACTGCGTGCCGTCCGCACGAAATCTGGAAATGAAGATGTCGGCACCGTTTGCAAAAAGCAATTCCGTGGAGAGCGTTACCGCGGCACCCGAATTGAAAGAGGTGTCGAACGCATCCGAAGTAACCGGAAAATCCGGGGATGAGGTGGTGCCAAAGACATAAAGTTCATCATTGTCGTTGACATACAAACTATGGGGTATATCAACAAACGAACCGCCCAAGTAGGTGGAAAAATACAAAGAGTTGCCACTGGAATCGAACTTGGAGATGCCCACATCCGTTTGGCCGTTGGGTCCGCAGAAATAAGCCTGATAGGCACCGTATGTAATGGGATAACCATTCCCAAAGACAATGCCACCGCCATAAAGGTTTCCCCGCGAGTCATAAGTGGCCGTATAGCCCCAGTTATCCGCCATAGAGCCACTATAGGATGAAAAAATAACTTGAGGGTCAATAATCAACGGCAACTCGGCATCATAATTTCCCAGTTCAAATGAGACCACATTTTTAGACAACTTATATTTGCAATCTACCTGAACAGTATCTCCACCAAGAGTCACCTGATAGGCGAAAGGCGGAAGCTCCACGACACGCGAAATATAATTGTCAATAATGAGAATATTGGAGTTCAATGACAATGACTTCACACCCTCGTAACGCATTTTCACGGAATTCGGATTCGCATGCGGGGCGACAAGGAACTCATACTTCACATATTGGCCATCCTGAGAGACCCAAAAGTCAATGCCCGGATACAAGGATGGGCGCAACAAGGTTGCATAAGAGGGCACATGGGAACGCCATCGATTTTGATCAGAAGAAAGATAATAGTTATAGTAGTGGGATGAGGCATCTCCGACCGGATTATAAACGGAGTTCGGGTCACATCCTTCAAACCGTACTTTATAAGCAGCAGCGTTGATCGGTTTGTTCACACTACAGGAGGATTTTGGAGATGAGGGATGCAATTGCTGTAAAGCGTCCGGATCAAGCATGTTGACCACATAGCCCTCAGAATTGAAAAATAGAGCACCGCCCCACAGAGCCGCCCTAAAATCAAAATCTCCCGTCCATTGTCCCATATTGGGCACAAACTCGAGCCGTCCCGCGGAGAGAGTATCACGCGACTTGGCATTTGCAGGCACGACAGTCAGCAGCAAAAGGAACAATATGACAAGAATTTTGCGCATCATAAATGGAGATGCAAAAATACAGTTATTTTTTGAATAACAAAAAAAGGACCGCTTCACAGCGATCCTTTTCCTAAACGTAAATAATAATAATTATCTTTTGACGATTCTGAAAATTGCAGCTCTATGTTCCTCACGGGCAGGATCCTGAATGTTTTGTCTGTTCTGAGGATCGTTCACCGTGTAGGAAGCTGTTTCAATCTGGTCGGCGCGGACACCCTTCTGGATGAAGAGGTCTCTGACGGCGTTGGCACGTCTTTGAGCAAGGTCACGGTTGTGAGCCTCTGTGCCGAGGTCGCAGGTGTAACCTTCAACGATGAGCTTCAGAGCCGGGTTCTTCTTCAAGATAGAAACAGTTCTATTGATGTTGTCATTGTAGTCAGAAATCTTAGGAATATCCTTGTCAAGGTCGAACAGGATCTTTGTCTTGGAGAGGACATCACTGAGTTCCTTAATGGCTTCCTTGTCATCAGCAGTCAGATAATCATCGTCGTTATCCAATTGATCGCAAATCGGAACAATGTAGATATACTGAGGATCTTGTTTGATGATGATAGGTTCGTTAGATTTCTTCTTAAGTTCTTCAAGAATCTCTTTTTCAAGTTGCTTTCTGGATTTTTCAGCAGGATTGAGGCAGGTCTGGAAATGGAAACCGAGTTTCAAACCAACTTGCAGTTGATTCCATTTCGTGCGAATCTTTTCATAGCCAGCGTGGTTGCCATCAAAGTTGTTTTTATACATGGAAAGGATGTTGGAACCCAGCGTGCCATTGAAAGTGGGAACATTATTCAAATCGTTGGTGAAAACACTCAACTTGTTCTCTTCCTTCGGGAGAATGTCGAGGAAGTTGAATTTACAGAAAGCACCGAGGTAGAAGTCAACAGAGCGGCTGATGCGGAAGATACCACCGAAATCGCCTTCAATACCGAAGGAACATCTGAGTTTCGTACGGCGGTCTTGACCTTCATAGTTGCCGGTATAGAAGTGGTTGGTCATGGGATAGTCGTAGTTATAGTCTTGACCGACACCTTCTTCGACGCCAGCGGTGGTAATGGTACCCTCGCCTTTGTATTTGTTGACACCTTTGATGAAGGGGAAATAGCCATAGAGACCAAGACCGGCATAGAGACCATGACGGCCACCGAATCTCCATTCGAATTGAGCCTGGACAGGAACTTCAATAGCCCAGATGGATTGTCTTTCCATAAGGCCGTCGGCATTATAGTAAAGATCATACCAAGTATCGCCATTGTTGAAAGCGAGGTCGTTATAATCTTTGATAACACCCTTGCCTGCGAAGGCAGCCTTGGCACCCACATGGTTAGCTTCGACACCCACGCTCAATCCCCAATGCTCGTTGAAGAAGTAAGCGTAGTGAAGAGAGACAAGCTCACTTTGGGAGTAGTACTGTTTGAGATCAATTCTCTTGTAGATGTTGTTTGTAAAACCAGCACCGAGATAAAGTTTGATGCGATGCGGGCAGAACGAGGAAGTTTCAACGTTTTCAGTCTGGGCTGTAGCGTTGTCATTATTATTTTCGGTTTGTACCTCTTGAGCGAAAGCAGTGGTACACATGGCGAAAATAAGACTGATTACTAATAAATTCTTTTTCATAATATACTCTTTTTTCTTTATTACCATTATAGATTAATGAAATCCCTGGGCGGTGGCGAGTGCCACCACCCGAGGAGTTTCAAATTATTTTACGATAACGAATTTAACAGTCTTGATTTCATTTGTACCAGTGATGATACGTCCGAAGTAAGTACCCTGTGCCTTGAATCCGGCGACCTTGGTGATCGGGGTCAAATCAGTCATGTGGTTGATTTGCTTACCCGTAGCGTCGTAGATGTCGAGGACAGCGCCATTGAGTTCTTCAGCAGTCAAATCAAGTTCGATTGTAATGACTTGTTGAACTGTTGCAGGGACAGGATAGACCTTCATGGAAGAGAGGCTATTGAACTCACGAGGACAGGTTTGGAAGGTAACCATTTCACCAGTCTCATGATCGATAGCGGTCAGAACCACAGAGTAGAATCCCCTCAAGCCACCGATCTCTTGGTAGTTCTTGTAGATAGCACCCGGGATGAGTTCATTATTTCTGTACCACTGGAATCCGACGAATTCGTAACGCGGATTAGCGTTCAGGTTAATGATGACGACATCGTCCCATCTGATATCCATGAAGTTCTCACCGAAGAGTTCGGAGTTCTCAGATCCAACAGGAATAATTACAGTAACTTCGTATTCACATCCACCGATGACGAGGGTCAGGGTGTGGGAACCTTCGCTCAACAAGCCGTCAGGAATGATGATATGGCCGTCAGTGACAACGCCAGAGGCGATCAAGACACCGTTCTCATAGACTTGGTAAGCTTCGTTCTCATTGCCGGAGGTGATGTCAAACGAGATGATGGCATCCTCACCGCAATAGACCGGCATGAAGGTGGTCTCAGAGAAGCTGACAGCATTCACATTGACCGTGACAGTGGTGGAAGCAATAGAACCGAGATCGTTGTTCTCGCAGTAGCTGTTAGCCAGAGCGATGATTCTGTAACGGGTCGTGACATCCGGAGAGACGTAGAATCTGAAGGTGTCGGTCAAGGAGACGTGGTACGGCAGGATCTCACCTGTCATCATGTTCTCGATGTCGAAGGTGTAAGGAGCACCGCCGGTGAACACGATCGTCAACTCAACAGAAGCATCAGGATCGTTAGCGCAGATGGTGGAACCGTCGCCGGTCACAAACATTGCGGTCGGAATCTCATGGACGGTCACGGGTTGTTCAACGTCAGCCGTATTGGTGAGTTGACATCCGCTACCGATGTTACCAACGTAAGTCGGAGTGTAAACATAGTTGCCTGGGTAAGCCGGGAAGTCGTAGGAGTTGCCACCTTGACCACCAGCAACATTAGCGGTCGTGCCATTGAACGTCACCGTCCATTGGATATAACCATTAGTGTTGTCAGAGTAGTCGGCGACACCACCAACGATGGTAGCCTCGAGGTTGACCTGCTGACCAACGCAAACGTCAGGATAATAGACGTGGACATCGTTCCAAGTAGGATCGTTCACCACACCCACGGTGACAGTGTTGGAAGCAGCGGGCTGACAAGCGTAACCGGTCGGAGTCACAACCACATTGTAGTTGTAGTTGCCAACATTATTCAGTGTTTGAGTCAGCTGATCCGTGCCAGCCTGGTTCGGATGGACACCGGACGGGACAACAACACCGTTGGAATTCCACGTGTAGGTCATCGGACCATACACAGAGCTGTTGAGGACACCATTCACAGTGTTACCATAGTTGTCAACAATGCCATTCAGAGTAATCGTGCCGCCTTCGCAGATGTTGAGGCCATCAGCATTGTACAGGGTCACGGAAGGTTGCTCGGCAACGAGGACCGTCACAGGAGCAGACCATTCGGAAGCGCAACCGAGGTTACCATTCTGAGTGACTCTCAGCGTGTAGGTGTAGGTACCAGCCTCGGTCAGGCTCTGGACAAACGTGTTGTTGATAGCACCCGGAATCTCATGTCCGTTGATTGCCCACTGATAGGAGAAATCAGCAGGAATGTTGTTGTCAACAGTGATGCTGGAAACGCTGAGCGTGGTGGTACCACCAGCACACATGCTCGTGTGGTTGGCAGCAATCGTCACGACAGGATCAGCAACGGTTTGGACAGGAACTGCGATAGTAGCAGTGGTGGCGCAAGAAACGATATTGTTGTTAGCGCTAACAGTGACAGTTGCGGAAACAGGACCAGCGTTGTTGACGATGGTCGTCACGCTCGGGGTGTTGGCAGCGTTAGCCACACCATTGATCGTCCAAGCGTAGTTGTAGTTGCCAGCAGGTGTCACATTTGCGGTGAAGGTGACAGCACCACCCTCGCAGACGTAGCTGCGATCAGCCGTAACGGTAACCGTCGGAACTGCATAGACATCGAGCTCGTGAGCAGCAGAAGTTGCATCGCAGCCAGAGGTGCCAACAGGATTGACAGTCACAGTGAAGTAGTAGTGGTTTGCACCATCGTTAGCAGGCAGGTTCGGAGTGTAGGTAGGAACAGCGGTCACAGCAGAACCGGAGGAAGCACCGGTCCAGGTCCAAGTGTATTCATACTGGACACCAGGAATACCGCCATAGACAGTGGCATTGAGTTGCAGCTGACCTTGCTCACAGACAGAGTGTGCGCCAGTGATGACAACCGTAGGATCGGCGATCACGTTAGCAGTGTAGCTGTCGGAGTTGGTGGTGCAACCAGAGATGCTGCTGGTAATACCCACATAGTATTCATAGCTACCCTCGGTGAGCAGAGGCTCAGTCGTGTAAACAGCGCTGTTAGCACCGGCAATCGGAGTGGCAACACCGTTTGCAGAGACTCTGTACCATTGATAGGTAGGAATGTCGGTCGGAAGCACGCCAGTAACGGCTGCGGTCAGGGTAACAGTACCACCCACACAAGTGTTGGCATTGCCAGTCACAGTCACGCTGTAAGGAGCAACGACGGTGAACGGGTTCACAGTATTGGTGGAGACAGCCTCGCAGTCAACGCCGGTTTGCGTGACCTTGACAGTATAGACGAAGTTGTTATTAGCAACATTGTTCAGAACAAGAGTACGGTTGGTTTCGCCGAGGATCGGGAGACCATTGGAGTACCACTGGTAAGAAGGAGTACCGTAGCCACCAGTCACGTTGGCAACGAGAACCGTGCTGCCGTTCTCACAAATCGTAGCGTCATAACCAGCTGCAACAGCAACCGTGACGGTCGGATCTTCAACAACGGTCAGGTTCACGATGTTGGAGGTGGTGGAGCAACCGTAAGGAGAGGTGACAACCACTTCGTATGCATAGGTGCCAGCCGTAGCGTTGTTCACGGTGAAGGTCGGCGTGTTAGCAATCGGAGTGCTGTGGTCGAGGTTGCTGTACCAAGCGTAGGTGTAACCATTGAGACCGTTCACATTGCTGACACCACCGTCAACTGCAACGGAGAATGTAGCGACACCGCCTTCGCAGATGATTGCATTGTCAACAGAAGCAACCACGACAGGATCACTGACAACCGTGATGGAAGTAACATCGGAGACGACGATACAACCAGGAGCAGCGGTCACGACCACTTGGTAATCGTAAGTGCTTTCGCGAGCGAACAGGGTGACATCGAGCGTGGAGTTCGTAGCACCAGTAATCTCAACATTGTTCTGGAACCATTGATAGTTGTAGTTGAAGCCAGCAGGAGTGACGTTAGCCGTCAGCGTGGTGGACCCACCGTCGCAGAGGACATTGTTGTTACCAGAGGTAAGCTCGATAGCAACTGTCGGTTGCGGGATGACGTTCACAACGACAATCTCGGAGATGGCCGTGTTACAACCAGAGTTCGGATATTCAACAGAGACATTGTAATTGTGCTGACCGAGAGCCGGGGTCAAGGTGACACTGGTTTGGTTACCAGCCATGTAAGCACCATTGTCGTACCAAGTGATGATCGGCGTGCCATAGTTGACAGCATTGGTGTCGGTCATGGTGAGCGTGATTTGACCACCTTCGCAAACGAGAGCGTTGTTCACAGTCACAACAGGAGCGGCAGGAGCAGCGTTGACGTGGATGGTGATTTGATCAACAGCGGTACAACCGGAAGTGGCGAGGGAAGCTGTCACGGAGAAGGTGTAGTCACCAGCAACAGTCGGAGTGAAGGTGAAGGAGGAACCATGGTAGCCATTGCTCCAAGTGTAGTTCACTTCGTTGTTGTTCCAACCGGTAGCTTCAGCGCTAATAACGGTGGTGCCGAATTGGCAGATGGTCTGCTCGGTAGCAGTGAGTTGCAATTGCGGAGCTTCGTTGACGATCACGTTCACAGCGTCGGAAGTGGTGGTGCAACCATTGGTGGTCACGTCAACCTTGTAAGAACCGGCGGTGGTGACAGTGAGGAAGTATCCGGTAGCACCGGCAATAGCAACGTTATCTTGATACCATTGATAGGTAGCGCCAGCAACATGCGGGGTGACGTCAGCATAGAGCGTGGTCGTACCACCGTTGCAGATCTCAAGGTTGCCAGAGATGACAACTGCATCAGGAGCAGCGCTCACATAGACCGTCACAGGAGCAGAAGCCTCGGCAGACTCGCAACCGTCAGGATTGACAGCCTTGGCTGCGAAGGTGTAAGCACCCTCGATCGGGAAGTTGACCGTGATGACGTTCTGGTGTTCGCCAGCAATCTCGATACCGTTCTGGTACCAAATATAGGTATAAGTAGGATCAGCAGGAGTAGCCGTGAATGTGACTTGCTCGCCTTCGCAGACAGAGTCGGCAGAAGCGTTGACCGTCACGATAGCAGGCAGCGGGGTCACAACGATGGTAACCTCACCGATAGCGGTGCAACCATTCATGTTGTTCGTGGAGTTGACCGTAGCGGTAACCGTGTAGGTGGTGGTAACCTCAGGAGCCACATCAACCGTGGTAGCAACGCTGCTGTCAGCATTTGCACTCCATTGATAGGTCACATTGCCAGCCCAACCGTCTTGGTTGACATAGAGCGTGGTGTGCTCGCCAGCGCAGATGTGCGTCTCGCTTGCAGACACGAGCAGGTCGGTACCAAGAGCCTCAACCGTGAACGGAGCGGAAGTCATTTCGCAACCTTCCGGAGTAGTCACCGTGACAGTGTAAACACCAGCAGGAACATTGATGTTAGCGTCATGAGAACCGGTGGACCATGTGATGGTGCCAGTGACGTCGCTATAAACAGTCAGGTTCGTCATATCATTTTCGCAAATGATGTTGTTACCAGTGATGGAGACAACCGTCGGAGCCGGGTTGACAGTCACAATAGCCGGGTTAGAGGCGATAGCGGAGACACAACCTTGGTTGTTGACAGCCTTAGCCACATAGGTGTAAGTACCATAATCCGGGAAGTTGATTGTCAGGACAGCTTGGTTCTCACCAGGAATCTCAACACCATTCTGGTACCAGATGTATCCGGTGATGTCAGAATCGGTGGTGGAAGCGGTCAGCGTAGCTTGGTCGCCTTGGCAGATGGTCGTGTCGCCAGTAACCACGAGCGTGGTGGGCAGCGGGGTCACGATGATGGTGACTTCGCCGACGGCGGTGCAACCATGGATATTGTTAGAAGAGTTGACCGTAGCGGTGACCGTGTAGGTGGTGGTAACATCAGGATGTACGTCAACGGTGGTAGCGGTGCTGTTGCCAGCCTCAGCGCACCATTGATAAGACACGTTACCAGCCCAACCGTCTTGGTTGACATAGAGCGTGGTGTGCTCGCCAGCGCAGATGTGCGTCTCGCTTGCAGACACGAGCAGGTCAGTACCGAGAGCCTCAACCGTGAACGGATCAGAGGTCTTCTCACATCCTTCCGGAGTGGTCACCGTGACAGTGTAAACACCAGCAGGAACGGTGATGGAAGACTCGTGAGAACCGGTGGACCAGGTGATGATGCCGTCAACGTCGCTGTAAACAGTCAGGACGGTGCTGTCACCTTCGCAGATGACATTGTTACCGGAGATGGTGACTGTAGAAGGAGCAGGATTGACAACAACAGTAGCATTAGGAACAGAGACCTCAGAGACACAGCCGGAAGCAGGCAGCGTAACCATGACAGTATAGACATTGGTCGTCACCTGATTGTCATTGGTATAGACATTCTCGCTGAACGTGCTTTGGTTAGCACCCGGAATCTCAACACCATTTCTGAACCAAGTGTAAACAGCGCCTTGAGCATCGGCAGGAGTGATGGTGGCAGCCAGGTTGACTTGAGCACCGTCGCAGACGGTATCCAGGACAACACCGTTCACCGTGACAGAAGTCACAACAGGACGAGGATTGACCGTGATGGTGATCTCATCGGTGTCGAAGCAGGTGGAAGGTGTCTGGTAAGCAACCACACCCATGGTGATGGTCTCATTGTAAGTGGTCGTGTAGGTAGCAGAGTTAGCACCCGGAATATTATAATGATAGGTGATCGGGAAGTAGGTGTACGTGAAGTTGCCGAGGGAATCATAGCCAGTCTCGAAGGTGTCGACACGGTGTCTGATTTCGTACCATTGATAGATCATGTTCTGAGCGTTCGGATCCACGAGGTTAGCAGTCAAGGTGACTTCGCCGCCTTCGCAAATCTCGGTCTCAGTAGCAGTGATGTTCACAACAGGTTGCGGATAGACGTACACAAGGTACTCTGCAGAAGTGGAAGCGCAACCGGCAGCAACGCCTTCTCTCTGAACCTCGACAGTGAATCTGTAAGGCTCAACGCGAGCATACCAGTATTCGCCATAGAATTGGTTGTCACCATAGCCGTAAGCCATGTTATCTCTGATCATACCACTCTCGTACCAAGTGTAATGCAGGGTACCCACATTGCCACCGATGGTATCAACATTGGCGATCAAGAAGATGGAGTCGGTCTCACAGACATGTTGATCGCCTGTGATCACAACGGTCGGGTTCGGGTAGATGGTGAGGGCAGCGGAAGCAACAGGCAGAGAAGTACATCCAGAAGGAGTTCTGGTCACGACAGCCGTGTAGATGTATTGTTGCGTGTTGTTGTCAACCGTGACAGGAGAATCATAGATGGTTTGTGCCGTAGCACCCGGGATGAGGACACCGTTTCTGTACCAAGTATAGACATCGTCGGTAGAAGGAACGTAGTTGCCAGCATTAGCTGTGATTGCGATCTGAGCGCCTTGGCAAACAATCGTGTCAGACAAGGTGACGTTGGCAATAACAGGATCCGGAATGACATTCACCGTGATGGCATTGCTGGTAGCTTGGCAGAGGGAGTTGAGCTGCTTAGCAGAGAAGGTGTACACATGGTCGCCTTCTGTAGGAACAACCGTGTAAGTCAGGGAAGTGGCACCAGCAATCAAGTTGCCGTTGTCATACCAGTGGTATTCCATGTTCGGGGTGTTCCAGTTGTTCAGATTAGCAGTCAGGGTGATTTCACCACCAACGCAGATCAGATTCTCGGTAACTTCGATATTGACAACAGGCAGCGTGTCAACATAAACTTGGGTTTCAGCCGTGGCTTGGCAACCGTATTCGTTCACCAAGGAGATGCTGAAGTTGTACGGGTAGTCTCTGTACTCTCTGGTCAGCGTGATGGTCTCGTTGTGAGCACCGGTAGCGCCAGTGATAACAGCATTGTCTTCAAACCATGTGAAGGTGTAGGCAGTGGTCGGCTCAGGATAGACGTGAGCAATCATCGTGATGTTGCCATTGTCGTTGCGGCAGACGATAGGATCTGTCTCGATGGCAAGCGTCGGGTTCGGGTTAACAGTAACCGTGTCAGCGAAGGTCACGACGGACTCGCAACCGTTGGCGGTTTGTTTCACGGAAACTTCATAGACGTACACCGTCGGGTAGTCGCTGATAGCGTGCGGAGTCTCGGTGAAGGTAGCACCAACAGCGTTAGGAATGACTTCGCCGTTTCTGTACCATGTGAAGATCTCACCACCGGCGACACCACCGTTCACGGTAGCTTCGAAGGTCACGGAACGACCATCGCACAGAGTCTTGCTGGCGGGCAGGTCATTGGTGACGGTGATGGTAGGATCAGCGTGGACGGTCACAGTAGCAACATTGCTGATAGCGCTGCAATGAGAGTTGAGCTGCTCAGCGGAGAAGGTGTAGTTGTGAATACCCGGTGTCGGAACAACCGTGTAGGTCAGGGAGGTAGCACCAGCAATCAAGTTGCCGTTGTCATACCAGTGGTATTCCATGTTCGGGGTGTTCCAGTTGTTCAGGTTGGCAGTCAAGGTAACTTCACCACCAATACAAATATCATATTCAGTAGAAGCGATGTTGATCACAGGAATCGTATCAACATAGACTTGGGTCTCAGCCGTAGCTTGGCAACCATATTCGTTCACCAAGGAGACGCTGAAGTTGTACGGATAATCTCTGTATTCTCTGGTCAGCGTGATGGTCTCGTTATGAGCGCCAGTGGCACCAGTCAGAGCAACATTCTCTTCAAACCAGTTGAAGCTGTAAGCAGTGGTCGGCTCAGGATAGACATGGGCAACCATGGTGATGTTGCCATTGTCGTTACGGCAGACGATAGGATCGGTTTCGATCACAACAGTCGGGTTGGGAACAACCGTCAAAGTGTCAGCGAAGGTAACGATAGACTCGCAACCGTTAGCCGTTTGCTTAACAGAAACTTCATAGACATAGACCGTAGGATAATCGCTAATTGCATGCGGGGTCTCTGTGAAGATAGAACCGATAGCATTAGGAATAACTTCACCATTTCTGTACCAAGTGAAGATCTCACCACCGGTGACACCACCGTGGACAGTAGCAACGAAGGTCACGGAACGACCGTCGCAGAGAGTCTTGCTGGCGGGCAGGTCATTAGTAACGGTGATGGTCGGATCAGCGTGGACATTGACCGTCACAACATTGCTGGTAGCCTGACAGAGGGAGTTGAGCTGCTTAGCAGAGAAGGTGTAGTTGTGAGCACCGGAATCAGGAACAACCGTGTAGGTCAGGGAAGTGGCACCAAGAATCAAGTTGCCGTTGTCATACCAGTGGAATTCCATGTTCGGAGTGTTCCAGTTGTCGAGGTTAGCAGTCAGGGTGATTTCACCACCAACGCAAATCTCAGTCTCAGTAGCCGTGATATTGATCACAGGAACAGTATCAACATAGATCGTAGCTTCATCCGTAGCTTGGCAACCATATTCGTTCACCAGGACAACGCTGAAGTTATACGGATAATCTCTGTACGGTCTGGTCAGCGTGATGGTGTCGTTGTGAGCACCCGTCATGCCAGAGGTCAGCAGAGCGTTATCTTCATACCAGTTGAAGCTGTAAGCAGTGGTGGGTTCAGGTTGGATGTTGGCAATCATGACAACATTACCAGTGTGGTCACCACAAACGATAGGATCAGTTTGGATTGTGACAGTCGGGTTAGGAACAACAGTCACAGTGTCAGCGAAGGTAACGACAGACTCACAGCCGTTAGCCGTTTGCTTGACAGACACTTCATAGACATACACCGTCGGGTAGTCGCTGATAGCGTGCGGAGTCTCGGTGAAGGTAGCACCAACAGCGTTAGGAATGACTTCGCCGTTTCTGTACCATGTGAAGATCTCACCACCGGCGACACCACCATGAACGGTAGCTTCGAAGGTCACAGAACGGCCATCGCACAGAGTCTTGCTGGCGGGCAGGTCATTGGTGACGGTGATGGTAGGATCAGCATGGACGTTCACAGTCACAGCATTGCTGATAGCGCTGCAATGAGAGTTGAGCTGCTCGGCGGTGAAGGTGTAAACGTGAGCACCAGAATCAGGAACAACCGTGTAGGTCAGGGAGGTAGCACCAGGAATCAAGACATTATTGTCATACCAGTGATATTCCATGTTCGGAGTGTTCCAGTTGTCGAGGTTAGCGGTCAAGGTGATCTCGCCACCAACGCAAATCTCATACTCAGTAGAAGTGATATTGATCACAGGAAGAGTGTCAACGTAGATTATAGCTTCATCCGTAGCTTGGCAACCATATTCGTTCACCAAGGAAACGCTGAAGTGATACGGGTAGTCTCTGTATTCTCTGGTGAGAACAATGGTGTCATTGTGAGCGCCAGTAGCACCGTTCAGAACAACATTGTCTTCGAACCAGTTGAAGGAGTAAGCAGTGGTGGGCTCAGGATAGACATGAGCAACCATCATGATATTACCATTGTCGTTACGGCAGACAATAGGATCGGTTTCGATCTCGACCGTCGGATTCGGGTTGACGATAACGGTATCGGCAACAGTGACGATGGATTCGCAACCAGTCGTGGCTTGTCTGACAGAGACTTGATAGATATAAGTGGTCGGGTAATCGCTGATAGCGTGCGGGGTCTCGGTGAATTGAGGACCAACAGCATCAGGAATGATCTCGCCATTTCTGTACCATGTGAAGACTTCGCCGCCCGGGACACCACCAGTGACAGTTGTCGTGAAGGTCACGGAACGACCGTCGCAGAGGGTCTTGCCATCAGGCAGATCGTTGGTGAGGGTCACAACAGGATCCGGATTGACATGGATGGTGATTTGATCGTAGTCATCGCAAATGGTGTGACCACCAGAGTTGTCATTCATCAGGTGAGTGACGTGGACGAAGAAGGTAGTGGTTTCAGTGAGGTTGCTGAACACTTCGGTAGCGTGCGTACGACCCGGCATCAAGTGGCCCGGATTGATTTCGTTACGATACCATTCGAAGACCAGCATAGGATCATTGTAGTTATTGATACGAGCTTGCAGTTCAACTTCGCCGCCTTCGCAGATAAGAGTATCGGAAGCGAGGATGTTGACAACAGGAGCAGCGTAAACTTCAACCTGGAACGGCTCAGAGAAAGCGGAACAACCGTTACCATTGATAACTTCAACCATATAGGTCACAGGATCATGGTGAGTGGGTTCAACCATTTCAATATACATGTTGTCATGCGTCAAGCTGTTGTAGGTCAAGAAGCCATTTCTGTACCATTTGTGGATAGCATTCACATCCTGACCACCATCGGTCATAGCGGTGAGGTAAACATTAGGCGTGTGAACGTCGTGGAAGCAAACATTGTGGACACCATCGATGATGACGATCGGGTTACGTCTCACATGAACTCTGTTGGAATAGACAGGATAAGGAACGCAACCAGGAACATCGATGTCGATGTAAGCCTCATAGGTGTACATAGCACTGTCGTGGTCAAGGATCCACATTTGCTTGGAGAACTGATAGTCGTGAGCAAGCGGCATCAAGAAGCCATTCTCCTTCCAAATGTAACGGAGAGTGGAATCGGTCGTGCCAAGGGAATCCATGACGGCGGTAACCGTAATCTGAGCGCCTTCGCAGACATAAATGTCATCACCATGCTGTGTGCCATTGACAGCAGTCACAGAGGAGATTTGCGGCGGGTAGAAGAAGTAAACGGTATCAGAACCAGTAGCGTTACAACCCGTGGTGGTTTGGGTAACCGTAACGGTGAGGACAGTAGAATCTTCGTCGATGGATGTCGTGAAGATAGGCTCGGTAGCATAAGGAATCAACACACCATTCTTGAACCATTGATAGACAAGGTCCTGAGTGTTGTAGTTGCCGAGGTGAGCCGTAGCGGTAACTTCACCACCCTGACAGACTGCATCGTGATCAACCGTGACAGCCACGAAGATGGTATCTTCAACATACACATAGTAAGGATCGCTCTTGGCGAGACAACCATTGGTGTTGGTAGCGTGGACCGTGAAGATGTACGGATGGTCTTGAGCCGGGAAGTTAGCTTGCAGAATCGGGGAATCAGCACCAAGAGGATGCACATAGTAAGACTCACCCGTGATCGGATCCACATGCGTGGTAGCACCGCCAGGAACTAAGGTGTAGTTGTAAACACGCCACTCATAGTTGTAGAGAGCATTTTGTGCATTGGTGTTGGTCGTATCATTGATATTAGCATACAGAGTGATCAAGCTGTCGTTGCAGATCAAAGGATCGCCAGTGATCATAATGGTAGGATTCGGCAGAACCACAATCGGAGTGGAGATTGCATGGTGTGCGGATTCGCAACCATATTCGTTGATCAACTGAACAGCATAGTAATGGACACCAGGTTCAGGCATGACAATGATCGTATCGAGGTTGTGACCCGGAATCTCAATGCCGTTTTCGAACCAACGATAAGAAGCAGCGGTATCAGGATCAGCAGCCAAAGTGACTTGAGTGCCCTCGCAAATAGTGTCATTGCCAAGGATATTGATACCATTCACAACAGGCAGAGCGTAAACCGTGATGTAGATAGAATCAACACGGGTGCAGGTGTGGGTATCATAACCATTGGAGGTCACGGTAGAAGTGACTTTGTGCCATCCGCTCGTGGTCGGGACAATCGTGTGAGTAGAGGTATGCGTACCATCTTCCCAAGTGTAAACGATATTGCCAACCCAACCGTCCTCATTAGCATTCAAGACAACCGGAGTGCCAGCGCAAACGGCGGTCTGGTCAGCTGTGATTTGGACATCCGGACCGAATTCGTTGACGGTGAACGGATCAGAAACAGTCTTACAACCGTTAGCAGAGTAAGCAGTGACAGTGTAAACACCGGCAGAAGCATAGATGCGATCGGCGAAGACACCTGTGGACCATTGATAGCTGGCGGCACCCTCAGCATGAGCGATCAGCAGAGTGGAGTCACCGTAGCAAATGATATTATTACCCGTGACAGTCAACAAGGAAGGAGCTGCCTCGATGGTAATGGTAGTATTGGTAGAAACACCGGAGATACAACCTTCGGAGCTGATGGCGCGAGCATTGATGTTGTGCGTGCCAATAGCAGTCAAGTTGAGGTTGAGCGTATCCAAGTTCTCACCCGGAATCTCAACACCGTCGAGATACCAAATATAGGAAACAGCCTCAGGAGTACCGGTAACGGAAGCCACGAACTGGGCTTGGTCGCCTTCGCAGAGGATGTCATCCTTAGGACCAACAACCGTAGGAACAGCAGGAGCATGGTGTACCAAGATGGTAATGCTTGCCTCGTTGGAGCAACCATCATAGACAGCTGTCACCGTGTAAGTCGTGGTGGAGTCAGGTTGGACATCGATTGTCGGATGATTTGTCGGAGTGGTGCTCCAGATGTAAACCACATTGCTGTCAACCAGACCTTGGAGATCGGCGTTCAAAGTGACATGTTCACCTTCGCAGATGCTGGTAGCAGTAGCGGAGATTTGCAGGTCGGTACCAATAGAACGAACCGTGAAGCTGTTGGAAGCGGAGTTACAACCAGCGATACTCTGAGCGATCACATAGTGGACGCCAGGACCAGCCTGGAAGGAAGAATCCGTGGTGAACGGACCACCATCCCAAGAATACATGTAAGCACCGTCAGCCGTAACAATCAAAGTAGTGGTTTCGCGGTTGCAAACAATGCTTTCGCCGGAAATGGAAACATTGGAAGGAGCCGGGAACACAACTGCGTCAGCGTGCACCGTGGAAATAGCGGATTCACAACCAGCGGCAGGAAGCACGACCTTTGCAGTATAGACATTGACCGTGATTTGGTTGTCGTTGGTGTAAACATTCTCACTGAATGTGCTTTGGTTAGCACCCGGGATCTCAATGCCGTTTCTGTACCAAGTATAGACAGCGTTGGCGTTAGCCGGAGTAATCGTAGCGGCGAGGGTAACTTGTGCACCGTCGCAGAGCGTGTCGGAAGCAACACCGTTGATGGTGATAGCCGTGACAATCGGATCCGGATTAACAGTGACATTCACCGTATTGCTGATAGCATGACAGAGGGAGTTGAGTTGCTTAGCGGTGAAGGTGTAAGCATGAGCGCCTTCCGTAGGAACAACCGTGTAGGTCAGGGAGGTGGCTCCGGCAATCAAGTTGCCGTTGTCATACCACTGGTACTGCATGTTCGGAGTGTTCCAGTTGTTCAGGTTAGCGGTCAGGGTGATTTCACCACCGATGCAAATCGTGTCTTCAGTAACAGCAATGTTCACAACAGGAACAGTGTCAACATAGATGTAAGTCTCAGCAGTAGCTTGGCAACCGTATTCGTTCACCATGGAAATGCTGAAGTTATAAGGATAATCTCTGTAAGGTTTCGTCATGATCATCGTGTCAGCGTGTGTGCCAGTAGCACCGGTGATGACGGCGTTGTCCTCGAACCAAGTGAAGCTGTAGTTCGTGGTCGGCTCAGGATAGACATGAGCAATCATCTTGATGTTGTTGGCAGCATCGTCGCAAACAATAGGATCGGTTTCGATAGCAAGCGTCGGGTTCGGGTTGACCGTAACCGTGTCGGCGAGGGTCACAACAGACTCACAACCGGTAGCCGTTTGCTTGACGGAAACTTCATAGACGTAAACCGTAGGATAATCGCTGATAGCGTGGACAGTCTCAGTGAAGATAGAACCAACAGCGTTAGGAATAACTTCGCCGTTTCTGTACCATGTGTAAACCTCACCACCAGTGACACCACCGGCAACAGTAGCCGTGAAGGTCACGGAACGACCGTCGCACAGAGTCTTGCTGGCGGGCAAATCGTTGGTCGTGGTAACAGTAGGATCAGCGTGGACAGTCACCGTAAGAGGTCTGCTGGTAGCTTCGCAGAGAGAATTCAGCTGCGTGGCCTTGAATGTATATGCATGTGCACCTTCCTGCGTGAGAACAGTCGTGTAGGTCAAGGATGTTGCACCAGGAATAGGAGAGTTGTTGTGATACCATTGGTACTGCATGTTCTGAGTATTCCAGTCGTTAAGGTGTGCAGTCAGGGTGACTTCACCACCAACGCAAATATCGGATTCCGTGACAGAAGTGTTCACAACAGGATTACGATCAACATAGATTTGAGTCTCAGCCGTGGCCTGGCAACCGTATTCGTTCACTAAAACAACGCTGAAGTTGTACGGATAATCTCTGTAAGGTCTTGTCAGAGTCATGATTTCACTATGAGGACCAGCAGCACCCGTGAGCAACTCACGATTGTCTTGGAACCAAGTGAAGCTGTAGTTCGTGGTCGGTTCAGGATAGACACGAGCAATCATTAGAATGTTGTTTTGTCCATTGTTGCAAACGATAGGATCCGTTTCGATAGCAAGTGTCGGATTCGGGTTGACCGTAACCGTGTCGGCGAGGGTAACGATAGACTCGCAACCGGCAGCCGTTTGTTTAACGGAAACTTCATAGACATAAACCGTAGGATAATCGCTGATAGCATGAGGAGTCTCCGTGTAAACTGCACTAACAGCACCCGGAATGACTTCACCGTTTCTGTACCAAGTGTAAACCTCACCACCATTGACACCGCCGGCAACAGTAGCCGTGAAGGTCACAGAACGACCGTCACAAAGGGTTCTGCTGGCAGGAAGATCGTTGGTGATCGTGAGAGTAGGATCAGCATTGACGGTCACATTAACCGTGTTGCTCGTGGCTTGACAGAGGGAGTTGATTTGCTTAGCGGTGAAGGTGTAAGCACGGACACCTGAAGCAGGAACTTCCGTATAGGTCAAGGAGGTGGCACCAGCAATCAAGTTGCCGTCACGATACCACTGGTATTCCATGTTAGCGGTATTCCAGTTGTTCAGGTTGGCGGTCAAGGTGATCTCACCACCAACGCAAATCTGGGTCTCAGAAGCAACAATATTGATAACAGGAACAGAATCAACATAGATGCTCGTCTCAGCAGTGGCTTGGCAACCGTATTCGTTCACCAAAACAACGCTGAAGTTATAAGGATAGTCTCTGTAAGGTCTCGTCAAAACAATGGTGTCAAGATGAGCACCGGTAGCACCCGTGAGGGCGACATTCTCCTCGTACCAAGCGAAGGTGTAATTCGTGGTGGGCTCAGGAAGAATGTTGGCAACCATCATAATGTTGTTGGCGTTATCACCACAAACGATAGGATCAGTTTGGATGGTAAGCGTCGGGTTCGGGTTGACCGTAACAGTGTCGGCGAGGGTAACGATGGACTCGCAACCAGCAGCCGTTTGCTTGACGGAAACTTCATAGACATAAACCGTAGGATAATCGCTGATAGCGTGGACAGTCTCGGTGAAGATTGCGCCGACAGCGTCAGGAATGACTTCGCCGTTTCTGTACCAAGTGAAGACCTCACCACCAGTGACACCACCGGCAACAGTAGCCGTGAAGGTCACGGAACGACCGTCGCACAAAGTCTTGCTAGCAGGCAAATCGTTGGTGAGCGTGATGGTAGGATCAGCATTGACGGTCACATTAACCGTGTTGCTCGTAGCTTGACAGAGGGAGTTGAGTTGCTTAGCGGTGAAGGTATAAGCATGGACGCCTTGAGTAGGAACAACCGTGTAGGTCAGGGAAGTGGCACCAGCAATCAAGTTGCCGTTGTCATACCACTGATACTGCATGTTCGGAGTGTTCCAGTTGTTCAGATTGGCAGTCAAGGTGATTTCACCACCGACACAAATCGTGTCTTCTGTGGCAGCAATGTTCACGACAGGAACTGTGTCAACATAAATAACCGTCTCAGCAGTGGCTTGGCAACCATATTGGTTCACCAAAGAGATGCTGAAGTTGTAAGGATAATCTCTGTAAGGTTTCGTCAAAACAATCGTGTCGGCATGTACACCCGTAGCACCGGTGATGACAGCGTTGTCCTCGAACCAGGTGAAGGTGTAGTCCGTGGTCGGCTCAGGATAGACATGAGCAACCATGGTGATGTTGTTGTTAGCATCGCTACAGACGATAGGATCCGTCTCAATAGCAAGCGTCGGATTCGGGTTAACCGTAACCGTGTCGGCAAGGGTAACAATGGACTCGCAACCATTAGCCGTTTGTTTCACAGAAACTTCATAGACATAGACTGTCGGATAGTCGCTGATAGCGTGCGGGGTCTCCGTGAAAATAGCACCAACAGCGTTAGGAATAACTTCACCGTTTCTGTACCAAGTGTAGATCTCACCACCAGGAACACCACCTTCGACAGTAGCTTCGAAGGTTACAGAACGACCGTCACACAGAGTCTTGCTGGCGGGCAGGTCGTTGGTGATTGTCAAAACAGGATCCGGATTGACAATAATCAAAACAGAGTCGATGTCATGACACTGGGAAGTGGTTTGGATAACTTCAACACAAACTTTCGTGGTGTCGGTGTAAACGGCAGTATAAGTACGGGAATTAGCACCCGGAATATCATAACGATACGGAGTGTAAGCATAGAAATAGGTCGGTTGTCCACCGGAATAACCAACAACGAAGGTATCGATGCGGTTTCTGATTTCATACCACTGATAAGTAATGTTCTGAGCGTTAGGATCAACCAAGTTGGCAGTCAAAGTGACTTCACCACCCGTGCAAATCTCAGTCTCAGTAGCTGTGATATTCACATCAGGAACAGGAAGGACATAAACGAGATATTCAGCGGAACGTGCTGCGCAAGCGGCAGGAACACCTTCTCTCTGAACTTCAACAACGAATCTGTAAGGCTCGTCGCGCGGGTACCAGTATTCAGCATAGAATTGGTTGTCACCCAGCGTGTAGGCCATGTTGTCTCTAAGCATTCCGCTTTCATACCATTGATAGTGCAACAAACCGACAGAAGTACCAATAGAATCGGTGTTAGCCTGCAAGAAGACAGAGTCGGTAGCGCAGACAAATTGGTCACCCGTGATCACAACAGTCGGGTTCGGATAAATGGTGAGGGCAGCGGAGGTGGCAGGTGCGGAAACGCAACCGGTCATCGGAGTGGCAACAGTTACAGAGTAGATGTATTGCTGTGTGTTGTTGTCAACCGTGACAGGAGAATCATAGATGGTTTGTGCAACAGCACCCGGCATCAAGATTCCATTTCTGTACCAAGTATAAACATTGTCGTTAGAAGCAAGAGTGTTAGAATCGAGATTAGCTGTAATCATGATCTGAGCGCCTTGGCAAACAATGGTGTCAGACAAGGTGACAGAAGCGATAACAGGATCAGGATGAACAGTGACAGTGAAGAACTCGCTGGCAGCGTTACAATGAGAGTTCTGCTGGATAGCAGTGAATTTATAGTTGTGAGCACCCACTGTTGTAGGAGCAACAACAAGGGTCAAGTCTGTGGCACCAGCAATAGCGTTGTTGTCTTCATACCACTGATAACGCATATTCGTGGTATTCCAGTCGTTGAGGTGAGCCGTCAAAGTAACTTCACCACCCACGCAAATGTTAGCGTCAGAAGCAGTGACATTGATAACAGGAACAGTGTCAACATAAACTTGAGTTTCAGCAACGGCTTGGCAGCCATAGCTGTTCACCAAAGAAACACTGAAGTTATAAGGATAGTCTCTATAGGCTTTCGTGAGAATCAAAGTGTCAAGATGTTCTCCGGTTGCGCCTGTGAGGGCAACATTGTCTTCAAACCAATTGAATGTATAAGGAGTGGTAGGAGCAGGAGAAACATGAGCGTACAATTTGACATTGCCTTCGCCATCGCCACAAACAATCGGATCGGTCTCGATAGCAAGAGTCGGGTTCGGATTAACAACGACAGTGTCAACAAAAGTCAAAACAGAAATACAACCGGAGTTACGTTGAGAAACAGAAACTTCGTATGTATAAGTGGTAGGATAACCATTGACGGCCTGCGGGAAGTCAACCAATGTGTCACCCGTGATATTTTGGATCAACTCACCATTTCTGTACCAAGAGAAAACCTCGGTGCCAATAACACCACCTTGGACGGAAGCAACGACCTTTACAGGTTGACCTTCGCAAATCTCATGATTGGCAGGAATGTTGGTGGAAAGAATCACAACAGGATCTTCAATTACATGAATGGTAATCGTGTCGCGATCGCTACAATAACTCATATTGTTCTGGCTGTTTTGCAGCAAATGAGTGACTTCAACAATATAGCTTGTGGTCGTACTCACTTGGAAGGTTTCATACGGAAGTGTACGGCCCGGCAGCAAATCGACCGGAGCGACATTGTTCTGATACCATTGGTAGGTAAGCATCGGATCATTGTAGTTGTTGATACGAGCTTGCAACTCAACTTCACCACCGTAACAAATGATAGTATCGGAAGCCAGAATATTCACAACAGGAGCATCGTAAACTTCAACAGAGAACGGTTCACTGAAAGCAGAGCAACCATTTCCATTGTTAACTTCAACCAAATAGGTATAAGAATTCAAATGGGTCGGCTGAATATTTTCTGTCAACACATTACCATATTGTGTAGAAGTGTTAATACGACGACCGTTACGATAGAACGTATAGGTGGCAGCGGGATCAACTGTACCGTCAACACGTGCCACAAGTCTCAAATTCATGTCTTCCACACCTGTGAAACAGACATAATGCATACCATCCAAAACAACCATCGGGTTGCGTCTCACATGAACAGTGTCGGAAGAGACAGGAACTGCAGCGCAACCGGGAACATCCGTGAAGACGTATGCGGTGTAGATGTAGTCAACGGGATCGTGGTCGAGAGCCCAGACCTGCTTGGAGAAACGATATCCATGAGTGTTCGGCATCACATGACCGTTTTCAGTCCAAACATAGGTCAGGTTCGGATTGACCGTATGGTTCTGATCAAGATAAGCGGTAACTGTGATCTCAGCACCTTCGCAAACCTGATCGGCTTCGTTCATGCCATTGATGGCAACCACAGAATGGACAGTGGCAGGATTGAAGATGTTGGCCGTGGCACTGCCTGTAGCCGTACAACCGGAAGTGGTTTGGGTAACCTGGACACTGATCACAGTGTTGTCAGCAGTGACAGGAGTGGTGAAAATACGCTCGGTGCCATGGGCAACAGGAACACCGTTGACAGACCATTGATAGACTAAGTTCGGGGTGTTGTAGTCGGCAAGGTGTGCCGTGGCGGTAACCATACCACCTGCACAAACCTCATTGTAGTCCAACGTGACATTCACATTAATATCATTGGACACATATACATAGTAAGGATCGCTGACCGTAGTACAACCATTAGCCGAAGACGTGGCAACAACAGTGATAACATACGGCTGATCCTGTGCGGGCAATTGATAACGGAAAATCGGGAGATCAGAGTTCCAGATAAGTTCAGAAAGTTCCTGAGCAAATTCACCGATCAAAGTGAGTTGGTTCTCAACCGTCACATTGGAGATTCTCCATTCATAATGAACATCCGTAGGCAGAGTCAAGAACGTGTGGTTATAGTCATTGATATTGGCGGTCAACTCAACAAAATCATTGTTGCAGATGAGAGCATCGCCAGCAATCATGATGGTCGGAGCCGTCTCCACAGTCACTGTCACAGCACTGGATACAGCAGAGGTGCAACCCTCGGAAGTGGTAGAGGAAACTCTGACTTCGTGAATGCCCGGCTCATTGAAAGTCTGGGCAAACGTGGCGAGCGTGGCACCAGCAACTTCAACACCGTCCACATACCAGGTATAACTGGTGTTGGCGGCAGGGTTGCTCACGCTGAAGGACTGCTGGGCATACTGGCAAATCGTGAGAGTTGAAGCACCTGCAATAGAAGGAGCAGCTGCAGCAGTATTCACGTTGATGTCGATGGATGCCGAATTGGTGCAGTTGCCGTAGGTGGCCGTCACAGTATAGCTGTGAAGCGCTGCCGTCGGAACAACATCAATGGTCGGGTTGGTGGAACCTGTGCTCCAAGCGTATGTTACATTTCCTGTCAACAAATCGCTGATGTTGGCATTCAACGTCACATGCTCGCCGGCACAAACATTGGTGGCAGAAGCAACAACTTGGAGATCCGTACCTATATTATATACAGTGAACGGTTCAGAAGCTACGATGCAACCATGTTCGGAAGTTCCAACGACCATATACGTGCCAGCAGTTGCATTGTTCAACACTCTGCCGGTGCCCGTGACGGGACCATACCAGGTGTAGTCTTCAACACCGATGGCAGTAGCGGTCAGCGTGGCCGCATCACCGTCGCAAAGAACATTGTCGCCTGTGATGGCGAACATGCGCGGAGCTTCCACAACAATGGTGTCGGCATTGGAAATCTCCGATACGCAACCGGTGGCACTGACGGCCTTGACTTGGAAATAGTGCGTGGCCGCATGTTGGAACGTGAGCGTGAGTTGAGCCAGATTTTCACCCGGAACTTCAACACCGTCCACATACCATATATAGGAATCAGCATCATTGGGGGTGGCGGTAACCGTCACAGTCGTACCTGCGCAAACTGTGTCGTTGGCGACAGCAGGGGTGCAGACCATTTCAGGAACGACAACCTCAATGGTACCTGTTTCGGTAACATCCTTATAGAATCTGTGCCATAAGTCTATACCCTGAATGGCACAGTCATGCTCATTGTCTTGAACATAATCAGGATTCAAGGCTTGGAAAATCAGGCCAAGGACATATGTATAACAAGACGTATAGATACGGGTGGGAGTCGTGATCTCTTGTGTTTCGGTATGGTTCACAATCTCGCAAACTTCACCTTGGGTGAAGATGGTCGGTTTTGTAACTACAGTAGCAGGAGTAATGGTGATCGTGTCACCGGCGAGGTCGTTGCAAGCGAAGTCTTGATAAACCGGAATGACGACATACACATCGCCTTCCACCGGAGTGGTGATCTCATAGGTGTTCACATAAGTAGTGGTAAGGAAAGAACCGTTACGATACCAATTCCATTTCCAGGGTTGTTCATCACCGGAGGTGTAGGAGTTCGCGGTCAGCAGAACAGGATCGGTAGAGCAAACTTGCGTTGCAGTGAGTTGCGTGACCGGGGTCGGGGAGACAGTGAAGTAGTGAACAGGGGAGAGGGAGCTTTCGCAACCGCTACGGGTAATCTCCACGGAAAACTCATGGGCGAGCGTGTCATTGGCCAAGCCGGGGAGGTTGGCGGGAATGAAACTGTAAGACTGGCTGGTTGCGCCAGGAATGTAGTCGCCGTTGTGTTTCCACTGATAATTGACGGTGACGTCACTGCTGTTCTCAATCATGGCGGTGAGTGTCACCACATCGTTCTGGCAGGCGTGTCGGGGTCCGACAATATTGGCAGTCACATCGGCCGACACAGTGAAGATCACCGTGTTGGACTCATACAAGTGATTAACCTTGCAGTACAGGTTGTACGTACCGGCAGGGTAGCCAGAAACCCTAAAGGTTGGTCCCACGGAATCCGTGCGGTTACCGTTGAGGTACCACCGATAGGAGATGGGGTCTGTGCCATCCAAACCGGTCACCGAGGCACTGTACACAATCTCATAGCTGGGAACATTGAGTCCCATGCTTTGGGGTGCAGACGGTGAAACGGTGACCACAACGCTGTTCACGGCCTTGGAGTCCGCGAAAAACGAATGTGATGATGGAGTGACCCAACTGAGCAGTGGTGCTTTCGCATTCGAGAAATGCGGCGCTTCACTGCGAGCTTGGCTGGTTCCTAAATATAGGAAAGCCATCAGCAGAAAAATCATAAATTTTTTCATCGTTTTGAATTTAATTATTACTATTGTTTATTTATATTATATTTCTCATTACGATCTTCAACAGGACACGCCACGCCCGTTGGGGTGGCTGCTCCGAGCGTCTCTGGCGCTCGTCTTTTGGGTATGGTCTTAATGTTATCAAACATACTTTTATTCACTTTATAAACAACTTGCAAAAATACAAAAATTTCAATACAATTTATCGCCCTATCTGATTTTTTTTTTTATTTTATCAACACTTTTTATTTTTCAGTATATCAGTCTTTTATCTTAATTGCACGAAAATTCTTTCCTCCGAAGAAGAGAGTTTTCCAGTATCTATATACTGAAAAGTACGATTTTAGTTACAAATAAAGCCGTTTTTCTTCTCCGAAAAGTACGGGGTTTGTCTTGCCGGCGAAAACCAGCTTCCCGTTTTCATTGCAACACTTGATTTCTCTGCGAAAGCCTCTTTTTCGGTTCTTTCAGCCAAAATGCATATAAAACACACTCTTTCAGTAATTTAAGAAAAACCGCGCGAAAATCGAATATTTCAATGGGGAAATCGAATCGGGTTTGAAAATCAAATTCTCGGGGGGATATCGGATGCATCGATTTCAGGTCGGCGGGTGAACGAATGCATCCCCTGACGGGGATGGCCGGTCGCACGGGACTTCCGCAACGCACTCCGTTGCCCACCTACCCTCTGCTCACTGATCACTGTTCACTGTCCGACTACAGATATGCATCCCCTGACGGGGATGACCAGTCGCACGGAAACAAACAAAAGGGAACCGTTGGTGTTGTTGCAAAAAAAAAGCCCTCTGTGATCAGAGGGCTTCTATGGTATTGGGCGACGACCTACTCTCCCACCGGTCAAGGCAGTACCATCGGCGCGGTCGGGCTTAACTTCTCTGTTCGGAATGGGAAGAGGTGTGCCCCGA
>JAFPXF010000058.1 GCA_017394765.1 Bacteroidales bacterium
GTGATTTGTTCGCAAAAATACTCAAAAAAAGCATCGGGACACCCATTTTGGGTGCCTCAACAAAAGTATTCTACTCATTACAAGCAGATTATAAATTTAAAGATTTTTTTGTGACGAAGTCAGGTGGATCAGCTTCCAGCCGCACTTGGGTGTGCAAGGTTCCGTTTGGCGCGTCCACCCTCGCGAACCTCAGCCCGCTATTGCCGTCAATAATTGATTTGGCGATTACTTCAAAAACGACAACACCATCTCGGGGGTGAAATCAACTTTAATGACAGTACAGAGACCGTGGCCCATGTCTTTGGCGGAGGCTCCGAGCAGCCATACTTCATTGTCAATAATCAGGTAGCGGTCGTGGATGTGTAGTGAAAGCTGGATTTTCTTGATCTCTGCATTCTGCTCGTTATGTTTCTCAAAGTCCAATTCCGTCTGCTTGCTGAAGCGGGTATGGACAGTACATTCAACGCCAGCGGCTCGCTTGTCGAGCAAGAACAGGGTGCGCTCATCAACAAAGTTGTCAATAAGGATAATTCGGTGCTTTGCACGTCTCACCAGGCTGCTTAAGAAAGAGTAGGCATCCCAAACGCAGCCTGTGCCAAACAATTCTTCGGTTATTATTGCGGGCGAAAGTTCCTCAATCTTGTCTAACACCACGTCAAGTTTCTTGTCCGTTTCTATCTGCTTTCGTTCCAATGGCCTACGCGTTGAAATAGTCCGGCGTTGGAGGTGATAAAACGGCGCATCGCCACAAAGGCACGCATGATGGAGATACTCACGTCGGCAGCTCTTTGGCTCTTGAGCACGGTGGCCAGCATGGCAACGCCCTGCTCTGTGAAGGCAAACATATCAGTGCCGCCAGTATTGTAGTCAGGGGGTATCACAGTTTGTGACACCCCGCTGGAAATCAACTGATTAGACTCATCCTCAGATAATCGAAGCATAAAATCTTCGGGAAATTTGGCCGGATTTCAACGTACGGCCTGCTTCAATGCACGGTTTTCCACGCCGTAAAGCAACGCCAAATCGCGGTCAATCATCACCTGCATATTTCTTACAGTGTAGATTCTGGCTTGTATCTCTGCAAGCAATACAGGCTGATTGTCGTGTATCACAACGACTTTTGTTTCATTTGTTCGATTCTCTTTCATGGTGCAAAAGTATAATTTTAATTTTATATAAAAAAGATTTTTCTATATAAAAAATTAACTTTTGCATTAGGCTAAAGCGGTTAAGTGGTTATTTTCCCAACAACCCCCTCGTCACATTCCACCGGAACTGGATCAGCTTCCAGCCGCGCCTCGGCGCACCTGTGAGCGTGTGGCCGATGCAGAGCACCATGGAGGCCGCCCACTTGATTGTCTCTGACACGAGCCGCTTCACATATTTCCCCTTCCCGATATTCAGCGTGCGCATGCGCTCGCTCTTGCCAATGGAGTAGGTCAGTCGATCAAAATAGTCCTTGCTGAGCTTCTTCTCGGGGATAAGGTGATAAAGAATGGCTGTCGGCAGATAGTAAAAACGCATTCCGAGCGTGGTCATCTTGTCGAAAATGTCCTTTTCTTCTGCGCCAACCAGGCTGTCGCCTTTGCGGCCCAGCTCCACATTGAACAACCCCACTCTCTCGAAAACAGAAGCCCTGTAAGCAGCATTGCCGCCTCCGGGATAATCGTTCTTGGGAAACTCTTTCTCTTTGTCACCCAAATACTTGTATCCTGTAATCAGCGCTTTTGTAAAATGTGACATCCAAGCAGGCTCTTCTGTTTCGTATTTCGGGATGATAGGTCCGCCGGCCGCCTCGATGTCAGGATGTTGTTCGAAAAAGTCGGCGTACGTCAGCAGATATTCTTTGTTGACAAGAGCATCGTCATCCACATATACCAAAATGTCGCCATTACTTTCCTTTATGCCGCGGTTGCGCGCGTGGGAGAGCCCTTGGTGGGTCTCGACGAAATAGCGGAACGTCACCTCGGGAAAATCGTGTACGAAACGATCGCATTCGCTTTGTGTGTTGTCTGTGCAGTTGTTTTCAACTAAGACAATCTCATACTTTTCGGACGACAACGTGTTCTCTGCAAGGCTTTTCAGAACATTGTAGATATACTTGTCGCGGTTATAGGTGCAGAGGATGACGGAGAGCATAGTCTATGGATTGTGATTAGTTGTTCGTGGCTTCCTTTTTCGACTTACGGTAATACAACACCAACGAACCTGCCACTGCCAGCACGAACAGGATGGAACAAATCACGGAGACCTTGTCCAGTTTGTGCATCAGTGGCGCTTCGTTTTTGAATTCGATTTTGTGCTCGCCGGCGGGAATCACCATGGCGCGTAGGATGTAATCCGCGCGGAAGTAGTCGGCCGGTTTGCCGTCAATGTAGGCGCGCCAGTCGGGGGCGTAATAGACCTCTGAGAAGACCGCCAATTGGTCTTTGTTGGTCTTCGTCTTATAGACCACGTAGTCCGGATTGTACGGTTTCTGGTGCTCCATCACGATGACGGAGTTGCTGTCGCGTTCCAGATTCTTGCCTTTCACCATCTCGGCGAAACGCTTGTCTATGACGGCCGTATCGGCAGGATTCAGTTCGTTAAGGGCCAAAATCTCCGCATTGGCGTCATCCACCAGCTGATACTGATCCACAAACCATGCGTTTCCTAAGGCATCGGGGTTACGCTGCACTTGAGGCTGGTTATTTTGTCCCGACACCACCACATAGCGGGCGTTCAACATGTTCAGGACATTCGGATTGATATGACGTGAGAGGTAGAAATCAATAATATCTTGGTAACGACGTAATTTAGCTGCGCTGTAACCACCAATCTGATGATGATAAGCGGAAGGATAGGAATCGTTGAAGGTATTTACCGAGAGGTCGAACACGCGATAGTCCTCATCATTGAACTGGGCAGCGTACTGATCCAGCATCTGGTCGGTCTGCGACGGTCTGAGTTTAGCGCGCTTCTCGGTGATGAATTTCGAGTCGTTGAGGTAACGGCGATCAACACCCCAAAGGTCGAACAGCACTAAACAGGCCAAAAAGCCGATGATGATACCGGACTGTTTGATTTTCTCATTGACATAGAGCCACAACGCCGCGGCAGAGAGCAAAATGAGTATCAGCGAGCGCCAAGAGTCGGACATGAAGAGCGCCTTACGGTCTTGCACGAGGATATCCTGGATGGCATCCCATTGGGCACCATATTGGGCTGCCATCTGCACATCGCTGGCACCCGAGAAAGAGAAACCTCCTGAAAAGACCATCATCAACAGAATAAATCCTGCCGTGATACCTGTAGAAACATATAGTCCGAGATTCAGCTTCTTCTTATCGACAGGATTCTCCTTGTCAAAGATGGATTTCAAGGCAAGAACTGCCATCAAGACCATCGTCACATTGGCCATCACAAGACTCATGGACGGAGTGCGGAACTTGTTGTAGAGGGGAAGATGCTCGAACAGGAAGCTATTGAAGCCCATCAGGTTCTTGCCCCACGACATCAGGATGGCAAGGATTGTGGCCAAAAGGATCCACCAGCGTTCAGGGCCTTTCACCACAAAGAGGCCAAGGACAAACAAGAAGATGATAATAGCGCCAAAATAGACCGGACCGGAAGTGAAGGGTTGGTCGCCCCAGTAGAGCGGTGCCTGTTTCTGGCGGAAGTTCTTGTAAAATTGCGAATCCGTGCCAACCGTCTCGCCGGAGCCGCCGCCATACGCGCCGGGGACAAGCAGCGTGTAGGTCTCACCCTTTCCGTAGCTCCAGCTGTACGCGTAGTCGATGTCCAGACCGTCGGAGGCCGCAATGGACTTGGCTTCACCATCCTTATAGAGGTCTTCCGGGGTCACAGTAATCTCAGAACCACCGCGCATAGTGTATTTCACATACTCCTGGTTGATGAACAGCAGTCTGGCGTTTGCGCCAATGGCAAATCCAATACCGACCAACATCACCCCCACGCCCAAAAGCAAAGACTTGAACTCTTTGTCTTTAATGGCATAAACCAAATAGACCAGGCCAAGGATAAGTCCGATCAGCATGGTGTAATACGTGATTTGGATATGGTTGCAGGCGATTTGGATACCCAATGCCAAGGCAAAAAGGATACCTCCCCACAAATATTTTTTCCGTTGCAAGACCAACAGCATACCACCGATGATAGGTGCCATCATCGCCATAGCGTAAGCTTTGGTGATATGTCCCGCTTCAATAATGATAATGTTGTAACTGCCTAACCCAAAAGCCAAAGCGCCCAACAAACTGAGCCATGGAGATACTCCCAATGCTATCAATGCCACATAGAAGCCGAGCAAATAAAGAAAAACAATACCCACACTTCCATTCAGTTTAAAAAGGGATAAATTCAAGATGTTTTGGACTTTAGAGAAAACGGACTTGGGCGGGGAGTATGTCACCTGATACGATGGCATTCCGCTGAACATCGAGCTTGTCCAAGTGGTGTATTCACCGGTTTTTTCATGAAAATCTTTCTGCTCTTTGGCCATGGCCTGCCACTTCATCGTATCCCCTTGCTGGATGACTTTGCCGTCGAAGACAGGGGACATGTAGATGGCGGCCAGCAGGAAGAAGAAAAAGATGATGCCGCAATGGATTAGGGTTTTCTTAAGGATTGGTTTCATATTTCTCTTGCTTTTTTTATTTCAATTTTTGAAGTTGCAAAAGTACGAAAAAATAACGGTTGTTGCGAATGATAAAAAACAGATCATACGACGAGTTTCTCTATATAGTATTCTCTCTCAAACGGGACAAACGTTCGCATATCATCTGCCAATAAGCCTCTTGATAATCCTTTGGGAGGAAAGAATCACGGATGGTCTGCTCCCACCCCAGATATTTCTTTTGGAATTTGCGGAAGATGTTCGAAATAACCCTATCGGAAATGCCAGCTCGTTGCATAGCCTGATCGAAATCAGCTGGTTTGATTTTCTTTTTCCGCCCGTTAAGGGTAAGCGCCAGTTCCTCCTTGTCATTTGGATTGACCAATGCCGCATTCAGCAAATCGTAAGCAGGTGTCAGTCGAAACCCTTCGTCTGTGGGGTTATATAGCGCGAAGTTTTTGAGGTGCATATTGTTGTTTCCCGTCAGCCAGCAGAAAATCAGCAGCTCGTAATAGCGCGTCAGGTCCATTTCAGGGAGGGAGGAGTACTCACGAATCACTTTCGCCACCTGCTCGTATGAGCTTTTGTATTTATACTCCGTCGTGCGTTTCGATAGTTGGCAAAAGTCTTCCATAGCGATTTTTTCGCCTGAAGGAAGCCGGTCGATGCGGCGGGTGATGTAGCATAATTCGCCATCTCTCATCCGGATGAGGGAATGAGGAACCACCGAAATGCCGAACTGTTCAGCAAGACACATTGTAAGCTGCTCCACTTCGGGCAAATATGGAAACCTATCGGTTTGAGGTTTAAGAATGAACCCGCCCCAAAGTCCTACGACGGTCAGGCGGCTATTTCCTTTCTTTTCGTTAAGATGTAGCGAGATTTTGGGCTGGACTCCTGTCAGCGTTGTCTGGCTCTTTATGATTTCCGCTGCCAACGCATCCATATCCGCTCGCGTGTAGTCAAAGGTCGGGGCAGGGGAAACACCAAAAAACTTCCGAGCGCAGGAATCGTGGAAATCCTGTTCGCCAGCCCCCAGTTCTTTATTGCAATACAGACACTTACTCATCTTCTTCTGGAATTTCAACAACACTTAATGCACCGATACAGTCTTTGCAACAAAGCAGCAACAGCGACATCCTGTCCAATCTGCTGATGTCTGCGTTCCGTAGCGCTACATCCAACAGCCACCCTTCGGGAATCAGACCATCGAATGCCGGAAAAAGTACGGGACTTCCGTATGCAAGGTTCGATAGTGGCATTGTCAGGCTGACAGGTTGTGGGCAGCCAGACGACAAATACTCAGGTAGATACTCAAAGCGGTATCCTGTGTCGGTTTCGGTTAAAACACCAGCCAATTGGCTTTTATAAAAGATGTTGGCTCTACGCATGTTCTCTCTTTTGTGGTGTTAATTCATAATCAAAAAGGTTGAGAACTTTATTCACCATATCTATCCGTTGTGAAGTTTTGCCCTGTTCCAATTCGCGGACAAAAAACAGACTGACACCAGAGCGATAGGCCAAGTCCTCTTGTGTGAGGCCGTATTTTTTGCGTAACTCCTTTACGCATAAAGATAATCGTGTCTTCATAAAATTATATGATATCGTCTGCAAAAAAACACTTTTTTTTGAATATTATATGCAATAACATATAAAAATCATTTTACCATCGAAATTATATGGTTTTTCATATAAGCACATGATGGTTGTTTATGAATATTTACACTATTTGTTAATTCAAAAAATATCTATCTTTGCACTTAAAATTCGTCGTCATGAAAATCATCATTCTCGGAACAGCATACCCCTATCGTGGCGGACTCGCAGCCTTCAACGAACGGCTGGCCGGCGAGTTCCAAAAGCAAGGACACGAAGTGGAAACATATACTTTCACTTTGCAATATCCGAATTTCCTGTTTCCCGGCAAAACCCAATACAGCCCGGATCCCGCACCTGAAAATTTGACCATATATCGTAAAGTTAATTCCTGCAATCCGTTCAATTGGCTTAGTGTGGGCAAGGAGATCGCCAAAAAGAATGCCGACGCGGTGGTTTTTGCCTATTGGATGTCCTTTATGGCTCCCTGTATGGGCACTATCGCCCGGCAAATACATCGCAACGGTCATACAAAAGTGCTGGCATTGGTCCACAATATGATACCGCACGAGCCCAACATTCTCGACAAGTTCCTTCCACCCTATTTCGTGAAATCCATGGACGGGTTCATGGCCCTCTCTGAATCAGTGGTGCACGACATTGAACATTTTGACAAACGCAACCGCCCCAAACGCTTCTCTCCACACCCTATCTATGATCATTACGGCGACCGGTTGCCTCGTGAGCAAGCTCTCTCTTTGCTGAATCTGGATCCGGACTTCCGTTATGTGCTGTTTTTCGGTTTTATCCGAGACTACAAAGGATTGGATCTGCTAATCGATGCTTTTGCGGATGAACGACTGAAACAATCCGATATCAAGTTGCTGGTAGCAGGAGAATTCTATGGGGATTCGTCACCTTATCTGCAGAAAATCCAAGACTTGCAGATCAACGACAAGGTCGTCTTGTTCAACGATTACATTCCCGACCACGAAGTAAACCGCTTCTTCAGTGCCGCCGACATTGTGGCACAACCCTACAAAACAGCTACCCAGAGCGGTGTCACACAAATCGCCTTCCATTTTGAAAAGCCGATGCTGGTGACCCGTGTGGGCGGTTTGCCGGAGATTGTCCCCGACGGCAGAATCGGCTATGTAGTGGAGCCCGACAGCAAACAGATAGCCGATGCCCTGTCTCGTTTCTTCCGTGAACAGAAACAGGAGGAATTTGAACACAATATTGTAGAAGAGAAGAAGAAGTACGCCTGGTCAACCTTTACCAGTGTCTTGTCTGAGCTGATTTAATACCCGAACACCTTCTCCGCCTCTTTCATCTTCTCTCGCACGGGCACGTCAAACGGGCAGCGGGTCTCGCAGGCGCCACATCCGATGCACTCGCCCGCGTGATGCTCCAGTTTCTTGTACGCGTCAGCCAGCTCATCCGTTACCTTGCCAGCCTGCTGCGCATCAGCGAGCAGTTTGTTAACCTTTGCGATGTCGATGCCCACAGGACAGGGAGCACAGTGCTTGCAGTAGGTGCACTCGCCCTTCCCCGCATTCTCACAAGCTTGCGCAGTCGTGGCATTCAATGCGGCATTGTAGTCCTTCTCCGCATCGGTGGCCTTCAGATAGTGCAGGTACTCATCCAATTTGCCGGCGTTATCGGCACTGCAAAGGCTGACTGCGACACACGGTTTCGACAAGGCGTAGGCCACGCACTGGTCGCGGGTGAGCGCCTTCTTCAGCGGTGACTTCTCCGCATCCAACAGGCGGTCGCCACCACCATAAGCCTTCATCACCGTGATGGCAATGTTGTGCTGGGTACAGTAGTCATACAGTTCCACACGCACCGGGTCAATGCCGGGCAGCATATTGTCAAAGGTTTTGGGATCCCACGGACTGTTTCCTGACTGCACACGGTCGAAGGCAGGGTTGAGACTGAACATGATGACCTCCACCAGTCCGCTCTTGGCGATGGCAAGGGCCACCTCGGCATTATGACTGCTCACGCCAATATGCTTGATCTTGCCCTGCTTTTTCAGATCCTGCACATATCGCAGATAATCACTGCCTTGCACAGCCTCCCAATCTTCCATCTTGTCGAAGATGTGCATCATGCCTATGTCGATATAGTCGGTATTGAGGCGTTTGAGCAGGTCTTCGAAGCCCATTTTACACTTGTCCACTTCACGGGTGCGCTCATAGCTCTCGCCGTTCCACCAGCAGCCGATGTGGCCTTGGATGATCATCTCGTTGCGGCGGTCGCCAAGACCGTAGCCGATGTTGCTGCGCACCTTGGGATTGGCATCATAGATGTCCATGTAGTTCATGCCGCGGTCGAGGGCAGCGGTGACCAGCTCACGGGAAGCAGCGGAGTCAATTTCCTCAAAACCACCGCAGCCAAGACCTATGACACCCACGCGCAGGCCGGTGCTGCCGAGAGTGCGGTACTCCATGTCGGGGTTTTCCACGAATTTGGTTTCAGACTTTTTGTTGCTGCAAGAGGCCAGCAACAGCATCGTGCAAAGGAAAGCGAAGCACGACAGCAGGATGGTGTGGATTTTTTTCATATTCATTGTTTTTATAATTTTGATAATCAGTAGAGAACTATGTATTACACTGTTCAGACCGACGGTGTGATAAACACCCGCCAGGAGCCGTCGGCATCTTTCTCGATATAGTTTCTTTCTTGCATTTTTTGCAGCATCTTTTGAATTGCAGAGCGATTTATACCCACTTCTTCTTGTAGGTAGGCAAATGTTGCTTTAGGTTCAACTTGCAGTTCGCGGAGAATTTTAGCATAGCTCGACGTTCTGAACACTACGCGCTCCCCATCATACCACCAGATATTTTCATCCTTCTCCGTGATAAACAGCACATCATTTTCCAGCTCTTGGGCAGTTAAATTCTCCATGTGCTTATGGAAGGGCCGTATGTCTTTCAGGGATGCATGTGCCCCGTCATACGGAACTGCACCTACAATCAGGTCAGCTTGATGTAAGGCTTCCAAATAATCTTTCTTCAATCTGCTTCGCACGACAATCATAGGATAGTCATGACGGGAAAGAATAAAGTTAAACATCAATCGTGCAATACGGCCATTGCCGTCCTCAAAGGGGTGAATGCGGATGTATCGGTAATGGAACAGGGTGGCCAACTCCACAGGCGAGAGTTTTCCCTCAGACTCGGCTTGATTGTACCAATCCACAAGGTCGGTCATTAAAGAGGGCGTCTCTTCGGGAGAAGCATATTCAAAACGGTCGCCATAGCGAGTGATTACACTGTTGGGACGAGTCTTGTATTGCCCTGCATGAATGATATAGCTGGTCTGCACTCCGCCAGGCAAATTGCGGTAAACCGTATAATCCTCACGAAGTAATGTTTGATGAAGTGTTCTTATAAAACTCTGTGTCAAAGGATGTTTGTTTTCCGTAGCCTCAGCAATCATCATCTTCAGTCCAACATTACTTGCCTTCATTTCCTCATAGTCGTGAAAGTCAGCCGCACCTGCCACTTTGCCAAACAAGAGCAGCAATTCTGTCTGGCCGTATGTTAAAGTGTTGCCTTCAATATGGTTGGAATTATAGTTGAAATCAACTGTGAACCGACGGCTCAACCTTTTTTGGTCATTTTCTGACAATGGCTGAATTGTTCGCCAATTCTCTAATGCTGTTTGCAATCTTTTGTTTTTCATAATAATATACCACTAAAATCGGTGGTAACATTACCACCGATTCGGTGGCAAAAATAAAATTTTATTTGAATAGAAAAGGTGGTATTGAAAAAAATTTTATGGTTAGTCTTTGGTCGGGTCGTATGAAAACGATGTTCCGGTAGGGACAAAAGCTCGGTAGAAATGGGGTGCGTGCGCGGGGAAATCGCGGCGCGGGAGAATGTTGAGACGAGGGTGTGCGTTGCTCGCCGCGAAGCGGGAGTAGTGTTCAACGAGCCTGCGTGAGGGATTGCAGTGGAAATGATTTTGGTGAGAATGCGCTCCCTGGCGAGACGGAGGTTCCGCTTGACGCTTCGCGTCTCGCGGAATGATGGTGGGTTCTAAGCCAAAATCATTGGAACGGAAAGCCCGACGGCGCGGCGGCATTTGATGGCGTGTGCGAATGTAACGTGACTCCTGCCGCCGCGCCGGCACGCCCAAATAAAAAAAGTGATGCAGAACCCCTGATTTGTCCCATCAGGTATATTATTCCCAAAAATATTCAGATCTGTTATTACCGTTTCACCACCACGCGGCGGGCAAACACCGGCACACCGTCTTTCTCGCCCACCAGCACATAGGCGCCTTCTTCCAACTGGCGCAGTGAAAGTCGCCACTCGTCCCTCCTGCCCTTCCAAGTACAACACAAACGCCCCTCCATGTTATAGAGTTGCAGCTGATCACAAGAGATGCCAGTCACATAAAGAACATCCGTGGCGGGGTTGGGATAACATGAGACAGCAGCAAGACCGTATGTCTCAACGCCATAACCTTGGGTATAAATCCATATTGAGTCAGAACTTTGGCAGGGGGAATTGTCCATGGTAGCCGTAACCGTATAGGTGGTCGGCACCGTTGGACAAACCACAATCTGAGCTGCCGTCTCTCCCGTGCTCCACTGGAAATGGTCTGCTCCGGAAGCCGTCAGTGTTGCGCTGTCGGGATAATGCAAATTGGTACTTGAGGCCGTCAACAGGAGCTCCGGATGAGGATGCACGATCAAATGCAGCGTCACCACACTGTCGCAGCCCAGACTGCTGGCAAAAGTCAGTGGATAGTCGCCAGAAGCGCTATATTCGAGGCCGTTCCAAGTGTATGAATCGCAGGTCTCAGCAGTAAATTCAAACTCAGAAGCTGGAATGACCGAAAGCTGCAGGACGGTGAGCGTGTCGTTGGCATAATAGAAATAGCTGCCAGGGTCCGAGACATGCTGTCCGTGAAAGTGGAACGTATCCCCGCTGCAGATTTGAGCAGTGATGGTGTCCACATGAGCCACCACTTGCACCACAACATCAGTTGTCACTTCAGCGGCAGCACCATCGGCATAGACAGCGGCAATGCGGTAGGTATAGGAACCCGACTGCGTCACAATATCGTCATAGTAGTTGTTGGATGTGGTGTCTAACAGGATGCTGTCCCTGCTGATACGGTAATGGTCCAACGTTGGTGGAACCGAATGGAATTGGGCCTGCAAGGAGAAATTCCTGCCCACATTGTAAAAGCTCCAGGAGGTGCTGCCGGAAGCATAATGCCGACACGCCACGTCTCCTTTCTCCGGCATATAACCGGCCGTGTTGCCCATGGGGATGGCATAGGATCCTCCCGGTGCTTCCAGATAAATTCCGTACCACAGTTCCTCGCCAAGCACTATGGGCACAGGAGTCTGTAACGGCACCGAATTCCACGCTCCTGCATTCAGCTGGCTCAGATTCAGCGGCTGTTCCACCACCAGAGTGCCTGGTTGGATAGTCTGGCCGTCATAACTTCCTCCCTGATAGACCACCAGTTTGCAGGCAGTCACGGCAGACCGGAGATAGAAGCTGATGTGTGTCAGGCAGGCCGGATAGTAGGCCACCTGGTCGGTGTCAGACATCCGGTACAGGATGGTGCGGGCATAGTTGCTGCCATACCCATAATTGGTGGCATGGCTGGTCTCGCCGTGTGCGAAGGTCTGCAGGTTTTGGTCAGGCGGACTCCAGGTCAAGTGCACGACAGGCTCCCCATAGGTCGCACCAAGGTTCTGCGGAGCTCCGTGTTCAAGAGGTATCGACTCTCCTGTCAGGGGGATGACAGTCATCAGGGTGTCGTAGGTGAGCGTCAATGTTCCGTGATGGCTTGCAAGCATCGTATCAGCCGACTGATAACGCACATACAGCACTTGGTTGCCGGAAGCCATGAGCACTGTATCCGCAAAGGGGCTTGTCCCGTCGCTGATGGAAAAGTTCCCGGATGCCACAGCCAGCACATGCTGTCCCCCGTTTTTGCTAAGAACGCGAACCGTGGCCGTGTCCGCGCGGCCGTTCAGACTGTATAGGGTGAGCTGCCGGGATGTCACTCTCATCAACGGCCGGTCAGTATAGATGTTGATAACCGCCCCCTGAGAGGTGTTGTATTCATGTGAGCCCGGGGTCAAGTCCGACAGCAGGAAAAAGCCGTTGTTGGAGCCGCTCCAGCCCCAGTTGAAGTGAAAATAGTCATCGCTGTCGTAGCCGTCGCAGACGAAGGCATGGGCACCCGCATCGCCTTGGCCCCGATACAAAACCGGACGCAGATTGTTCAGTTGCCCTTTGATCAAGTTCTTCCAATTGGCAGTGGAATAGTTGCTTTTAGACTTGTAAGAAGGATTGGAAGTGTATCCGAAATAGGTGGCAAGGGCGCTTGGACTATGGCTGACAGAGGCACTGCTGCCATCGTTACCATAGTCCATCTCCACAGACACGCCGCAATGATAGATGAGTTGTGCCACCTGCTGCACCTGGGAAGAGGGTGTGGAGGAGGTCAGCTTGTCGGGCATTTGTGTGTAGTTGTAGGCGGTGGCGCCAAAAACGGCCGACTCGGTACCGTAATCACTAACATAGCTATGGCTTCCTATGCCTTGTGACGGATACTCCCAATAACGGATTACCTGCGCCATGGCCGTGGCCACACAACCAGCGTATGCATGACCGTTGGGACCATCCGAATCCGATGGGCAAAGGTCGTTGTAATAACCATTCTGATCCCAGCGAGTTGACAGCAGTGGAGGCACCACAACTTCGTTGCGAACCGTTTGGGGGTGCTGTTCTATAATCTGCCGCCACAAGGGGTGTGCTTCGCCAGAAATGTCAGACGTGTTTTGCAGATAGTCTGCAATCTCGGCAACATAATCATCCAAAAAATCCGCCATAGCCGGAAGCACCCGTTCCAAATCGAAAGATCCTTCGGTAGAATAGGCGATGACGGGCGTAACACGACTGTCGGCTGAAACTATCACATAACCGCCACCCATATTATAGACAAAGAAAACCGGCAGCGTGCTGGAGGAACCCGCAACTGGCATGTTGTAAGTATATACCTTTTCAGGAAAGAGACCAGCCACGTCCGATTGCGTTTTCCATTGGTAAAAACGTGTTGCCACCTGTTTGGCTGTAGTACTGTCAACCGGACTCGCCCATAAGGTGGAGAGTGCGACAAGCAGCCAACTTGACAATATGAAAGTTTTGATGTTTTTCAACCTTTATCAATTAAGGGTGCAAAAATAAAGAAAAAAACAGTGTTACAGTGTTGTCCGCCAAAAAACAATCCAGACGGAAAACATCTGTCCGGCAGGGACGGCCGGTGAAGTTTGCGATGCGACAATGGGCTTGCGGGGGCGTGCCCGGACAGACCTCCTACAGTATCCTCTTGAAATACTCTATCGTCTTCATCAGCCCCTCCTGCAATTCCACGGTAGGTTCCCAATTCAGGACAGCCTTGGCCCTGTCGATGACGGGCTGGCGTTGCTGCGGGTCGTCGGATGCGGCGGGTTTATAGACAATCTTGGATTTGCTGCCGCACAATTCAACAACCAGCTCCGCCAACTGTTTGATGGTAAACTCTTTGGGATTTCCCAAGTTAATAGGTCCGATGATGTCGTCATCAGTATCCATCATGGCGACAAGACCTTTGACAAGGTCGTCGCAGTAACAGAAACTGCGGGTTTGCTCGCCCGTGCCGTAAATGGTGATGTCCTCGCCGCGCAGAGCCTGCACGATGAAGTTGGAGACCACTCGCCCGTCATTCACATACATGCGGGGACCGTAGGTATTGAAGATGCACACCACCTTGATGCGCACGTCATTCTGCCGGTGATAGTCGAAAAAGAGCGTCTCCGCACAACGCTTGCCCTCGTCATAGCACGAGCGCACACCGATAGGATTCACATTGCCCCAATACTCCTCAGGCTGCGGATGCACAAAAGGATCGCCATAGACCTCGCTGGTAGAAGCCTGTAAAATCTTAACTTTCAAACGCTTGGCTAAACCCAACATGTTTATGGCCCCCATCACGGAAGTTTTCACCGTCTTGATGGGATTGTATTGGTAATGTATAGGCGAGGCAGGGCAGGCGAGATTGTAGATCTCATCCACCTCCACAAAGAAGGGGAAAGTCACATCGTGCCGAATGACTTCAAAATAAGGGTTTCTCATCAAATGGATGATATTGTCTTTGTTGCCCGTGAAATAGTTGTCAAGGCAAATCACTTCGTGTCCGTCTTTGAGCAGCCGCTCGCAGAGGTGAGACCCCAAGAATCCGGCGCCGCCGGTGACAAGAATCTTCTTCATATATCGCAATTGTTTATAGAGGTGCAAAAATAGTAAAAAAGGTGCTGAACAAGGTCCCTGTTCTGATGAATCATAAAAATATCGCCATTGTTTCAAACACCCCATATCAATCAGGTTCTGGCCATCATTCCCATCATCTTGTACACCAACGAGGCGGCGAGCACATCACTGGCAACATTACCCGCAATGGGGCACAACTCCACCACGTCGAAGCCAACCACACGTTTAACACGGAACACCCGCTCAAGAACGGCCAGTGTGGGATACCACTGCAGTCCGCCAGGCAGCGGTGTGCCCGTGGCAGGCAGAATCGAGGGGTCGAAGCCGTCAAGATCGAATGAGATATAGACATTGTCGGTGAGGCGGTCAAGCAGCTTTTCCACCCAGTCCGTTCGTCCCACAATGTCGTGGGCGTAGAAGATATTCTCGGGCACAACGTGGCACTGTTCCTCTTCGCAGACATTACGGATTCCGACCTGCACCACACGCGCATACTCTTGGGCGCGACGCATCACACAGGCATGGTTGTAGGGCGAGCCATGATACGCATCGCGCAAATCCGCGTGCGCATCGAATTGCAGCACTGTCAGATCGGGGAAGCATTCGCTCATGGCACGAATAGCCCCCGTGGAAACGGAGTGTTCACCGCCCAGAAGGGCAACCTGCTTACCCATTTCCAGAAAGTGGCGTACCCGTTCATAGACAGACTGCACCATCGCCTCCGGCGTGGACAGATCGTACTCGTAATGGTCGGTATAAATGCCATCGCGATAGGTCTCGGTGCCGTACTGCACATCGAAGAGTTCAAGGCTGTCGGAAGCATCAAGAATGGCCTGCGGCCCCTTGTCGGCTCCCTTGACGAAGGTGCTGGTGCCATCGTAGGGCACGCTCAGGAGGACATGGCGGGCCTGTTCCAGCTGCAGGAACTCGTCATCCATGTCAAGAAAATGGTCCATGTGTTTTATCATGATTTCAACTCTTTGGATAGGAATTTAGCCGTGTAGCCGGCCTTCTGCTTGACGATTTGTTCAGGAGTGCCCGTGGCTATGACCTCACCGCCGGCGCGACCGCCTTCAGGACCCATGTCGATAATCCAGTCGGCCATTTTGATGACATCCATGTTGTGCTCGATGACAATCACGGTGTTGCCACGGTCCACAAGGCGGTTAAGCACATCGAGAAGGATGGCAATGTCATGGAAATGCAAACCTGTGGTCGGCTCGTCAAGAATATAAACCGTCTTTCCTGTCTCCTTTCGGGAGAGCTCGGTGGCGAGTTTGACGCGCTGCGCCTCACCGCCCGAAAGTGTGGTGGAGGACTGTCCGAGCCGCAGGTATCCGAGGCCGACCTCCGCCATGGTGCGAAGCGGCCCCACAATATTGGGCACATTCTCGAAGAACTCGATGGCATGTTCAATGTCCATCTCCAACACATCGTTGATAGACTTGCCCTTGTATCGGACTTCGAGAGTCTGGTCGTTGTAGCGCTTGCCGCCGCATTTCTCGCAAGTCACATAGACATCGGGGAGGAAGTTCATCTCGATGGTCTGCACTCCCGCACCCTTGCACTCCTCGCAACGACCGCCGGAGACATTGAATGAGAAGCGTCCGGGCTTGTAACCGCGGATCTTGGATTCGGGCAACTCGGAGAAGAGCTTGCGAATGTCATCGAACACGCCCACGTATGTCACGGGATTGGAGCGCGGCGTGCGCCCGATGGGTTGCTGGTTGATTTCAATGACCTTGTCGATATATTCAAGCCCCACTATTTCGCTGTACGGCTGGGGTTTCTTCTCAGAATGATAGACATACTGGTTAAGGATAGGGAACAGCGTGTCATTGATGAGCGTTGATTTTCCACTGCCGGAAACGCCCGTGATGCAAATCATGGTGCCTAACGGGAAATCGACAGTCACCTCCTTGAGGTTGTTGCCGGTGGCACCGATGAGCGTGAGTGTCTCGCCCGTGCCAGTGCGACGTTTTTTGGGCACGGCAATTTTCTTGCGCCCCGTAAGATAATCAGCGGTGAGGGAGTCGGCCTTGAGGACCTGGTCGTATGTGCCGGCAGCCATGATCTTTCCACCGTTTTCGCCCGCCTCGGGGCCGATATCCACGATAAAGTCGGCAGCTTGCATCATGTCGCGGTCGTGTTCAACCACGATGACACTGTTGCCGAGGTCGCGCAGCTCCTTGAGAGAGCGGATGAGCATCTGGTTGTCGCGTTGGTGCAGACCGATGCTCGGCTCATCGAGAATGTACATCACGTTGACGAGCTGTGAGCTGATCTGTGTGGCTAATCGTATGCGCTGGGCCTCGCCGCCGGAGAGCGACGCGGCGGAACGGTCGAGCGACAGATATTGGATGCCGACATTGCAGAGGAACTGCAGACGGAAGGAAATTTCCCGCAGAATCTCGGTGGCGATCCGGTTTTGAGCAGCGGTGAGATGCCTGGGCAATTCATGAATCCACACGGCCAACTCGGAGATGTCCATGTGGGAAAGTTCGGCGATGTTCTTGTCGTGAAGCCGGAAGTGAAGCGACTCCTTCTTCAGCCGAGTGCCGCCACAATGGGGGCAGGGCACGGTATTGATAAACTGATTGACCCATTTGCGCATGGAGGCCGGCATGGTGTCAGCGTTGAGATTCTGTATGTAGCTGATGACACCCTCGAAGCTCTTTTTCAGCGGAGCAAGGCCGGAATATTCGCGTTGCACATACAACAGCTCCGGAGAGCCGTAGAGCACCATGTTGAGGTTCTGCTCCGACAAGTCCTTGATAGGATCCGAGAGCGAGAAATGATACTTGGCGGCCAGCGCGTCCAACTCTCGGAACAGCAGTGTGTTCTTATACTCGCCGATAGCCACGATACCACCCTTCTTAATGGATTTCGAGGGGTCGGGGATGATCTTATCCAAGTCGATTTCGGAGACCACACCGAGACCGTTACAGTGCTCGCAAGCCCCGTATGGAGAATTGAACGAGAAGGTATTGGGTTCCGGCTCAGGATAGGAAAGTCCCGTGGAGGGGCACATCAGGAACTTGCTGTAGTTCTTGACCTCGTCCTTGTCATTGTCCACAACCATGATGGCACCCTTGCCGTATTTCATGGCGATGTGGACACTGTTGGCGAGACGCACCTTGGAAAATTCGGTCACATTGAGCGTGTCTATGGCCAGCTCTATATCGTGGATCTTGTAACGATCGACCTGCATGTTGAGCAGGAGCTTGCGCATCACACCATCCACACGCACACGGGTGAATCCCTGCTTACGGATATTTTCGAACAACTCCTTATAATGACCCTTTCGGCGTTTCACCACGGGCGCGAGAATGGAGATATAGCATCCGTCGTAACGCTGGAGGATAAGGTCGATAAGCTCCTTTTCGGTGTAGTGGACCATCTTCTCGCCGGTGTTGTAAGAGTAGGCATCGGCCACGCGGGCGTAGAGCAGTCGCAAGAAATCATAGACTTCTGTGATGGTGCCCACTGTGGAGCGGGGGTTCTTGTTGACTGTCTTTTGCTCAATGGAGATGACAGGGTTGAGGCCGGTGATGCGGTCCACATCGGGGTGCTCGAGGTTGCCGATGAAGTGGCGCGCGTAGGCGGAGAAGGTGTCCATGTAACGGCGCTGTCCCTCCGCGTAAATGGTGTCGAAAGCCAAGGAAGACTTGCCGCTGCCGCTCAGTCCGGTGACAACCACAAGCTGATGCTGGGGTATGGTGAGAGAAACATCCTTAAGGTTATTCTCCCGCGCCCCGGTCACAACCAACGCATCTTCAGCGAAAACATTGTCTTCCATATAGTTAACAATTTTTAACCTCTTCTACAAAAGAGGCGGCAAAGGTACGAAAATTTTGTCAGTTTCTACTGTATGCCGACCCTTTACTCTCCCAATTTGCAGGTCAGCAAGGGCTTGTACTCCGGACCGTCCTTGTGCAGAAAACTCTGGTACAATGTCAGCTCATGGACAGGGACGGGTTGTGAGAAGCCGGGGGTTGCGGCCTCCACATGTTTCCAAAAGCGGGATTTGTCAACGACGCCTTTCACGCGCCCCAGTGTGACGTGTGGCACGAAATTGCCGTAGTTGGGTTCCACGCCGAGTGCGATCAGGCGCGGTTCCAACCGGTCGAAAAGCTGGCGGAAAGGCTGGAACTCCTGAAAGCCGAACCAGAGCACCTCCGGCTTGTAATGGCTCCCAAAAGCACCCAACTTGTTTAGTTCCAGCGAAAACGGCACGCTCTCGGCACAAGTCTGCCGCAAACCCTCACAAATGGCGCCCACACGGTCGGGCGGCGTGGCCCCGATGAAACGCAACGTGAGATGACGGATTCCATCCTGCACCCACACAATATCATCGTGGCGCAACTCATGCCTGAGCTGCGCCACGATAGCATTATAACGGTCGTTGAAAACGACGGGGGTGGCAATGAACAATCGTTTCATCACTCGCCCTTCAGATTTTGGTTATGGAAACGGAGCAGTTTGTGCCAAAGGTGCACACGCTCCGGTCCTACCACGTTGTGGTCGTACGCCGTGTAGGGGAAATATTCGATCTCAATGCCGTCGGTCACGGCCTGGCGCATCAGCTCCAATGTGTGCTGCCACACCACCGTATGGTCCTGGCAGCCGTGCATCACCAGCAACGGGCATTTCACATTCTTGATCTTGGGGATGAGGTTGGCGTGAGCATAGCCTTCGGGGTTCTCCTGGGGCGTGTCCATGTAACGCTCTCCGTACATCACCTCATACCATTCCCAGTTGACCACGGGGCCGCCGCACGAGGCCGCACGGAACTCGTCGGGATGCTCCGTGATGAGCGACAATGTCATGAAGCCGCCGTAGCTCCAGCCATCCAGGCCGATGCGATCGGCATCCACGTATGGAAGCTTTTTCAGGTACTCAACACCACACATCTGGTCTTCCACCTCCTTGACGCCCAAGTTACGGTGAATGCACTTCTCAAATTCGGCACCGCGGTTCTGCGTGCCACGGTTGTCGAGCGTGAAGACCACATAGCCCTGCTGCGCCATGTATTCAAGAAAAACACCGCCGGAGACAAAACTGTTGGTAACCAACTGTGAATGAGGACCACCGTAAACGTAAATCAGACAGGGATACTGTTTGTTCATGTCCATATTGGGCGGCGTGATCAGGCGGCACCAAAGCGAATCGCCCACGCGGTTGCGGATGGGGAATATGGAGGTGGTGCCCATCGCACAATCCTTGTAGGGGTTCTTGGAGGTGAGGATGGTCTTGGTGGTCTTGCCCTGACTGCTCACGACCGAGATAATCCGCGGGGTGGTCACGTTGGTGAAATAATCCATGAAGTAGGTGCATTTTTCGTTAAAAACGGGATAGTGTGTGCCGTCAGCATCCGCCAAACGGGTGATTTTCCCGTCTTTCAGGGAAACCTTGCAAACATACTGGTTAACAGGTTTCTCCTGCGGTGCCATGGTGAAAAAGACGAACTGCTCTTTCTCATCCACACCGAAATAATCGACCACGTCGAATTTGCCCTCAGTGACCTTGCGGACGAGGTTGCCCTCTCCGTCGTAAAGGTAGAGGTGACGCCAGCCGTCGCGCTCGCTGAACCAAAGGAAGCGGCCGCTCTTGAGGAAGATGATATGGTCAACAGGCTCCACATAACGGTTGTCGTGTTCCTCGAACAACACCTTGCTCTTTTCACCACTTTTCAGATCATAGCGAATGAGCTTGGCATGGTTTTGGGCGCGGTTGAGATGGGCTATGTAGATATATTGCTCATCAGGAGAGAACGTCACATTGGTCAGGAACTCCCCGTCCTCCTTGTTGGTCTTGATATAGTGGTAAACAGGCTTGCCAGCCTTGGCAGACTGTGCCACGTCGAAGATGCCGAGGGTGACCACATGGGAGGTGCGGCCCGCCATCGGATACTTGATGTTCTCCACCGTGGCGATGGGCGTGCCGGTATTCACCAAGGGATAGTCCTCCACCATGCTTTCGTCCATGCGATAGAAGGCGATGAAGTTGCCCTTCGGGGAGAGGTACTGGCCCTCTTCTATACCCCACTCGCTGCGGTGCACCGACTCGCCGAAAACAATGTTGCGGCCCGTGTCGGGACAAAGAAAGATGGGTTTGTAATCGTTGAGTTTTGTCTGCACGAAGACCCCCTCATCGTTTTTGATGACAAAGAGGCGGTTTTTCAACGATTGGTCGATGACATTGTCCCAATCAACCTTGTCAAGGGTTTCCGTGGTGGTTTTCCCTTTCACCGATGTGAGGATGGTGTGAGTGCGGGGCACATAGATCGTGTTGGCGTCGAGCCAACCAAAACTGCGGAGGTTCTTAACATCTTGTGCGGCAAGTGCATCGGAAGAGAGCCAGGTTGTTTCCTTGCCGTTGGCCGCGTTAACCAGCTTGATATTGAAATCGTCATCAATATAGGCATAGGTGTCGGCACCCGGGCACCAGCTCAGGCCCGACACGCGGTCAACCCGGTACTTGCCTTCAAAATAGGCGTTCAAGTCGATGGTCTTGTTTTGCGCCCAAAGCGGGGCAGAGCAAACCATCAGCAGGAGTGCAATAAAAAGTTTTCTCATGTCTTTTCGCTTTTATTCCTCCTTGGAAAGCGGAGATGCCTGAGTATAGGTGCGGGCTGCAAGCTCCTTGTCGAACATATAGAGGCCGTAGCCGTTGTCCTTGATCATCTTGAGGCTGTCAATCATGCCGCGGGCGTTCTCCTCTTCCTCAACCTGCTCGTCAATGAACCACTTGAGCATGCTTTGGGTGGCAAAATCCTTCTCCTTGGTGGCAAGGGCGAAGAGGTCGTTGATGAGAGCGGTCACCTTTTGCTCGTGTTTGAGGGTCTCCTCCACCATATCGAGGGGGTTCTTCCACTCCGTGGGCACAGCGTCAATGGCCTTCAGGACAACGCGGCCGCCACGAGCGACAATATAGTTGTAGAAAATCTTGGCATGATCCTGTTCTTCCTTGAACTGGATTTCATACCAGTTGGCCATGCCCGAATATCCGAGTTCGTGGCAGTAGGAAGCCATGGAGAGATAGAGGTAAGCCGACCACATTTCGGCATTGATTTGGTTGTTGATTGCTTCTTCGATTTTTTTACTAAGCATAATGATGTGTTGTTTAAATTGTTTATGAATAATATTTTTGGGCATTTATAGCGACGCGATTCATCGCGCCAATTGAGTCACAGAAAATTTCAGGGAAAAAACTTCGTCGCATCCAGGCTGAAACAGGAAAACTGATGGCGATGGCGAGCAGACAGCCCACAAGGATGTCAGTCGGGTAATGCACGCCGAAATAGGGACGTGTATAGCAAACAGTTATCACATACAACGTCAACAGGAACGCCAAGGGCCATTTTCTCCGGAGGAAGGGTTTGAGCAACAGGAAGGAGGTGAGGGCGAGCGTAGTACTGTTGGCGGCATGGGAAGATGGAAATCCGTAGTTTCCACCATAGTAGTAGCCACCGCCGGGCTTCCGGAAAATGCGCAACTGCCCGACAAGGTCGGGATCATGGGTGGGACGCAGGCGATGAAGAAGAGGCTTGAGAATGCCGGAAGAGATGATGTCGGCGCAGGCCACGGCAAGGAACACGACCAACACGGCACGCCAGGCATGGCGACCGTAGAAATGAAACATCAGAGCGATAAGCAGCAGAAAGAGAGGCGTCCAAGCGTATGTGTGCGTGATGGACCACATGACACTGTCCAGCCAGGGGGCATTATGCCCATTGACAAACAGCAACATTTTGCGGTCCACGGATTCTATGACATCGGAGAAAAAAAAGTCCATCCTTCAGTTTCAAGTCGGCAAAAGTACAAAAAAAGCCCAACAGTATGCACAAAAAAACGTCACGACGATCTGCCGTGACGTTTTTTATAGAGTGACAATCTCTTAGAATCTGTAGCGAAGGCCAACGGCAACGCCGTAGAAGTTGTTATAAAACGGATACTCATGACCTCTGAAAAAGCCCAGCACGTTAAACATAGGACGCCAGTCTAAGCTGAGGTTCAATGGGATGCCGAATTGGTATTCAACACCAATCTGGGCTCCGACGGCCACGGTTACAGGGAGATAATCATAATCTTTCCAGTAACGACCATAATTGAAGCCCACACCGACACCGGGTCCCACATACCAGTTCCAGTTGCTGGCACCGATAGCCCAAACCCAGTCAAACATGGCGGTCACACCTGCGTAAGCCCAGTTGTTCCAGACATTGGTAACACCAGCGGTAAGGTCAACCATCATGTTGTCTTGTGCGAAAGAGTGCTGATAAGAGAATTCAAGGTTGCCACCCAAACGGGCGCCAATGGCACGAGGTTGAGCCACAACGGCAGTGACCATCGCGAAGATAATCATTAAGGAGAAAAATACTTTTTTCATCTTGAAATTATTTAATTAGTAATAGGTTAATTGTACCAATTTCAGTTCAAATGATTTTCGTCAACCCACTTGGCAATGAGTTTTTCTTGTTTGGCCTTGTCGGAGAGTTCCTGTGTCATGACCTTCTCGGCAATGTCGATGGAGAGATTGGCGATTTCGTTCTTGACATCGGTCATGGCCTTCATCTTCTCGTAGTGAATAGCTTTTTTGGCCTCTTCAATGATGGCCTGAGCCTCGCTGTCGGCCTTGGCCTTGGCATTGTCCTGTATCTCAATGCTGATCTTGCGGGCTTCGGCGAGAATCTCGTCGCGGTCGGCCTTGGCTTGCGCGAGCATCTCCGCATGACGGAGGTGGAGATTTTCCATCTCTGCATGCACCTTGGCGGCTTCGTCCAGTTGATCCTGGATTTTTTTGTTACGGCTGGCGATGCCGTTGGTGATGACAGGCCAGGCGAACTTCGCCAAAATAAACAACAGGATGCCAAAACCGATGAGCATCCAGAAAATTAGTCCAAATGAGGGTTTTATAAGTTCCATATATGATAATTTTCTAATTCAAATTCAAAAAAAGGCAAGACATCCCCGCCAACCGCGAAGATGTCTTTGCCGGTTGTCATTAAGCTTTTTTAATGGCGATCAACAAGCATACCACGATGGCGAACAGGGCGACACCTTCGATCAAGGCGGCGGCCAGGATCATGTTGGTACGGACATCACCGGCAGCCTCTGGCTGACGGGCGATGGCGGACATGGCGTCACGGCCAATGTTACCGATGCCGAGACCTGCGCCGATGGCGGAAAGGCCTGCGCCGATGGCAGCACCGAGCCAACCGATGGCAATGCTGTTTGCTTGCATCAAAATGTTTAAGAGTGACATGATAAATGAATTTAAGTTATTAAAAAAGGGTTATTTTGCAATTTCGGGAGCCTCCTCATGACCGCAAGCCATGCCAATATAGATGGCGCTGAGCAGGGTGAAGACGAAGGCCTGGATGAAAGCCACCAACAGTTCAAGGCAGCCCATGAAGATGTAAAAGAGTATGGAAACAAGCGAAACACCGTAGCCCAGGGCCGGGGCCATCTGTCCGAAGATGAAAATCAAGGAGATGAATCCCAAGATGATGATGTGACCGGCAGTGATGTTGGCGAACAGTCGCACCATAAGCACGAAGGGCTTGGTAAAGATGCCGATGGTCTCCACGAGGGGCATGATAGGCAGGGGGAACTTGAGCCACCAAGGCACACCCGGTGTGTTGAAGATATCCTTCCAATACTCCTTGTCGCCGGAAAATTGGGTGACAAAGAACGTGATGAGGGCCAGGACACCGGTCACAGCAATATTGCCAGTGAGGTTCGCACCACCCGGAAAGATGGGGATGATACCCATCAGATTATTGAGCAGGATGAAGAAAAAGAGCGTAAGCATATACGGTGTGTATTTGGGAGCACGGGAACCCAACGAAGGGTTGATGACCTCGTCTTGCAGGAAAATCACAACCGGCTCTACAAGACCTTGCAGTCCGCGCGGGGCTTCGTCGGGGTGGCGTTTGTACTGTTTGGCCACCGACAGGAATATCCAAGCAATCAAGATGAGCGAGATGAAGAGGGCGCACACGTTTTTGGTAATGGAGATGTTGAACTTGCAAACATGATCCACGGCGTATTCCTCCCCTTCTTCAAGATGGCCGGTATAGTCGCCCTGCAGCTTGACGATGCTGCCTTTGTTGTCACCCCACCCCATGGCATAGCCCTTGTAGGCGGCCTCTCCATGGTGCAATTTGGCGGAACTGAACACCTGCAGGCCATTGTCAATAAGGATGATGGGCAGCGGGATGGTCACGCTTTTGTCACCATCGCCGCAGATGTGCCAGCCATAGCTGTCTGTAACATGTTCAATGATGAAAGGGCCGGCATCGAACTCACCCTCCTCCTCGGCGGCGCATGCCAAGCGGGGTGAAAACAGCAAAGCGAACGCAATTACAAGAGTTGCAACTATAAAGCCAAATTTATTATATTTCATACAATATCAATTTGTTATGATTTCAAAAAGGAGACTTCTCCATAATTTTGAAAAGCGGCGCAATATACAATTTTTTCTATTTTTGCAGGCTAAAAAAAATGACGTGAAAACGCTATTGGATTTGTTTGTTTCATTCTTCAAAATCGGGGCCTTCACCATTGGTGGGGGGTATGCGATGATTCCCTTGATGGAGAAGGAGATTGTGGACCGCCGGGGGTGGCTTGACCGCGAGTCGTTCCTTGACGTGATGGCAGTAGCACAGGCATTGCCGGGCGTTTTTGCCGTGAACATGGCCACGCAAGTGGGCTATCGGCGGCGCGGCATCATCGGTTCCGTGGCAGCCGTGACGGGCAACATCCTGGTGCCGATACTCCTCATCCTGGCACTCGCCATCTTTTTCCGCCAGATGCGCGGCAATGCCGTGGTGGAGGCCGTCTTCAAAGGGGTGCGCCCCGCCGTGGTGGCCCTCATCGCCGCTCCCGTGTTCAACATGGCCAAAACCGCCAGTATCAACTGGCGCAACTGCTGGATCCCCATAACGGCAACCCTGCTCATCTACCTGCTCGGCGTCTCCCCCACCTGGATCGTGCTCGCCGCCATCGCAGGTGGATTTCTGTACGGACGCTTCCGGCAGAGAAAGGAGGCCCAACCATGATTTTGTGGAAGCTCTTCTATACTTTCCTGAAAATAGGCATTTTTACATTCGGCGGCGGATATGCCATGATCGCCCTTATCCAGAACGAAGTGGTGGAGAAAAACGGCTGGATGACGGCACAAGAGTTCACGGACATCGTGGCCACGTCGCAGCTCACGCCAGGTCCCGTCGGCATAAACACAGCCACCTACACGGGCTACACCGCCGTGGTCAATGCGGGCTACAGTTCCTCACTCGGCATCGCGGGCGCCTTTCTCGCCTCCTTCGCCGTGATTCTGCTCCCCTTCATCATGACTCTCATCGTCAGCCGGCTGCTGCTCAAGCACAAGGACCACCCTTTGGTGGCCGACACCCTGTCCGTCCTGCGGCTCGCCATCGTGGGGCTCATCGCCGCCGCCGCATTGCTGTTGCTCACCCCTGAGAACTTCGGCACCCCAGGCACGAATATGCTGCAATTCATCGTCAGCAGCATCCTCTTCGTCGCCGTCTTCATCGCCTCCTACAAATTCAAAGCCAGCCCCATCTTGATCATCCTGATCTGCGGAATAATCGGGTGTGTGGTGTATCTATAGTGTATATTGGCTCAAAAACCAATCCATACCCAAACGAAAAGCTCGGGACGAGCACAAAGCGACGGAAATCCTGGTGCGAAAGTCACTGTACTTTATCGCTCCACCACTTCCCAACTCTCGATCCGGCGGGTTTCTGAAGAGAAGTTCACCCCGATTTTGTAGAGCTTGCGCGAGTCTTGGGCAAATGGCAAGGCGTACTGCTTCTCCTCGATTTGTGCCAAGGCCTCGTCGGCGGATTTGTCTAACTTGAACTCGAAAATATAGATGTAATCGGCGGTCTCCAACTCGCTGATGGCCAACCCCTCGAACAATTCTTTCTGTCCTTGGAAATACACCTCCAATGTGGTGACGAGCAGACTCTTGCCAAACCTTCGGGGACGGCTGAGGAAGTAATAACCACCATCCTTTACCAATCGATGAACAATTTCTGTTTTATCAATGTAGAGGTAATTCTCTTCTCGAATTTTCGCAAATGTCTGTATGCCGATGGGGTATTTCATAACGATGTTATTCCCACTGCAAAGATACAATTATTTTCGGGTTAGGAAGACGATTGGTCGTTTTTTGACGACAACTGGGACAACAATTCTTTGAAAGCAAAAAAAAAGCAGTCAGCCATCAGGCCGACTGCCATATTGTTACTTAATAATTTACAGTTACGAGCTTGGCTGCTATTTCCCCAACTAAAACGCCAGTACGCCTACGCCAACCTTCAGACCGAACCAATAGGCATTGAGGATTCTGTTTCGGACATAACTGTCCGGCGTACACTCACCCGCCTTGTCATATTTGTCGAAAGGAGGCCCGATACCGAAGCCGCCGAAAGTGGTGCCTACCGAGAGTCCCATGGACAAGCGAAGGTAGTTGAAAAGGAGGTAGTCACGGCCCATCTCAAACCGCGCCCCGAACAAAACCCCGTGGTCCTTAGTCATTTCAGGATAATGGTCCGCCAAGCCCTGGGGCATCCTCTGGTCAAGGTCGAAATGGTAGAAGAAGCCGTCAAACGTGAATTTCAGGTAGTAGCCCAACGGAGCATAGGAATCAAACGGATAGATCTTGTAGAAGGCACTGAAGCCATGAGCGGTCACGGTGCCGGTAAAATTATAGTCCCAACTACCCCAATGATAGTCATAGCCATTTGTTTCCTCCCAATCGCGCCACACCCTGCCCTCGAACGGTGACTTGTAAAAATTATACCCTAACCCCACCGTACTGTTCCGGGTGATGATCATCTCGATGCTCGGATTGACGAAATAATTCAGTCCTAAGTAGCGCTGGGCATGTGTGTTATCGGGGAAACGAGCCTTCAGGGCTTCGGTCAGCGGGTTTGGATTAAGCCATGAGGGAGACAGGCTGCATTCTGCGTTAATAAGGAAATGCCTGCCCATATAGCCCGGGCCTTGGGCAAAGGAGGCCATCCCAAGCATGGTGGCCAAAGTCAGCAATAGAATCTTTTTCATTTCTTCTTTCCTTTCACAAATTCATACAGTTTGTCATACATGAACGCATTGACGTAAGCGTCGCTCATGGCGGAAATTTGGCTGTCGTGGCCGGCGAGAAGTGTCTTCCCTTTTTCCAAATCCAGGAGCATCAAGTACATATCGGTATCATAGCGGGGGAAGCCGAACTCAATGGCGGCAGGCACAAAATAGTAGGGGCAGAGCACTCCAAGGAGGATGTTCTGGATTTTGTTGTAGCCGGCAAAACCGGCATTCCCGCGCCGCACGGCCGCGACACATACGGTGGAGGTGCCTGTGAGCTCATACACATCGTTCATGTCCTTGGTGAGCGGTGAGACCATGGCAATGCCATCGCTTTGGAAATACTCGTTCAACCACTGTTGGAGCTTGGCATACTTGTTGTAATCCTCTGTGGAAAGACCTTTCACATCCTTCACACTATAGGTGACGGGATCCAATTTCAGCTTTTTGAGAGATGTCCTCAAGGTCTTCAGCAGACGTTCGGCACGCTTGTTGGCCTCTTTTTGCGCAACTTTTTTCGAGCCATTCGTGGAGAGAACATACTGCGGGTCTGCGAGGATGACGGATTTCACAGTAGCCGGCTTGTTCCGATCCACCACCTTCAGAACCTCCTCGTCTTCCGCCTGATGGAGAGTGTTGCTCATCAAGTCGTAAAAGGCGGGCTCCTGGTGGATGTCCACCAGCATGTAGTTCATTGTCTTGAACTTTGGGGTCGGCAACACCTTCGTGGGCTTGCCCTGCTGGCGGATGCGCTCGTATTTGTTGATGGTCGAATCCTGCGGGGTGTTGTCTTCTGTCTGGATGGTGGCGGGGTCGGTGCCCATGGGGTAATCGGAGAAGTCGGTATATTTCATCTTGTTCTTGACGAAAATATCCTTCATGAGATCGTCAATCACCTCTTTGTAATAAATGTTATCGGGATGATTCTGACGGGCCTTCCATGCGGCACGCAAAGCTAACAAAGAGGCCTCCTGCTTGCCTATCTTGGCGAAGAAGTGGCTGGTCTGCTGCAGTTCGCCCTCTACATCCTTGTAGGACTCGATAGTAGCACTCACCTGACCGTAGTTTTTGTGTTTGGAGAGTCCGTAGAGGGCACTCACCATGGCCTCTTCAAGGTAAACGTTGTTCGGATGGGCGCGCTGAAGCACGTAGGTATTGTAGAAGGCATGGTCGTAACTGTGACGGGAAAGGAGGATGCGAACGCACTCGAAGCGTGCCAGCTCGCGCACTTCGTTGAAAAGGGACTCCGGTTGCACAAAGACAGAACGGCCCGTTTCGGACATGCCGGCCACAATGGAACGGGCCGCCGTGCGACGACGCTCAATGTTGGGGTGCGTGAACAAGGTGTCCACCATGTCGGCACGACTGCTGATAGGTGTGATGTTGGTTAAGAAGTAGTTGTCCGGGAAATGGTAAAAGCTCGTTTCCACCAACGACTTGTTGAAGGGCACCTCATCAAAAGGCAGATCCGAGTATTGCAGCACATCGAAAATGCCGTCAAGCACCGTGTAACTGTACTGCGACTGCTTCATGTAACGCTCCAATGAAATGCGGTCGGCCTCCATTTCGTGCGTGCGCGAACGGTTGTGGTACTTCAAATAATAGTTGATCGGGTCCTTGTCCTTGAGCGAATCCTGATAGGTGTTGAAGGACTCTATGTGTTTCTCGGCATAATGCGCGATTTCATGCCCCAGCACAAAGGCGAGTTCGCTCTCATTGGACACTTGTGCCAAAAGACCCATATTGACGAACAGCAGGCCGTTGGCGGTGGCAAAGGCGTTCACTTCCGTGCTCTTTATAATGTACAAATGGATTTTTGAACGCAGCACAGGATCGTCTTTCAACAAATTGTCGGCAATAGTGTTGACATAGTCGTTCAACTTGCTGCCGTACAAGATGTCACCCTCCATCACCAACCGCTTCAGCATCACATTATAGTCGGCAAGATCCTTGTCCGAGGTGGTGATTTTGGCAAAGTCGGCAGGCATGGGGCCTTGTGATTCCAGCGGCTTATAGTTGACCACCGCATCCTGCCCGAAGGCGAGGACGGACAAAAGGAGAAAAACCGCCAGCAGAAAAAGATTTGCGATTTTTTTCATTTTTTTAGAAATTTGCAGAAAGGTGGGAGATATTGACCGTCTTTTTCATATTCTCGACCACGATAAAGCCGTCATCTGTCTTGAAGAGAGGGGTGGTGATCATGCGTTTGGCCGTTTTCAAGTCCATAAGCTTCGTGGTTTCTCCTTTACCATTCTCGTCAATGGTAAGCATGGTGCAACAATACATCTTCTTACCGGCCACAGTGTTCTTGTACACCATATTGGACTTGCCGGCATAGTTGGCGGAATTATCGGCGTAAAGAATGTAAAGTTTGTCATTTTCAAAGAAAGGATAATAGGAGACACCCATTCTCTTGTAGGAGAAACCGGAGGCCCCGGCGGCTGCCATTTGCCGTTTTTCAAAAATCTTGGATTGTGTGATTTCACCATTGGAATCGGTCTTGTCATAGACAACACCTCTTGCAAAATAGTAGTAGGTGGTGATCTGCATGTTGCCGGCTTTGGTAGTGACAGAGCGCATGGTTTTTTGTTCGCCAAGCAGGATCACGGAACCATCGGAGCACTCGTAAAGACCTTCCGCCGTAATATAGTGGTCTTGGTTGGGACAGTAGCCCGCAGGAATGCCTCCCGTCGCTTTTTCATGATAATTGCCCGGAAAATCCTTGTGACTGATGGACTTGAAATTGGAGCTTTTGGGATCATAAACGACAATATACGACCCGTTTTCGTTTTTCTTCAGATCTTTCTTATAATAACCGCCCATGATAATGTTGCCACTCTTGCCGGTCATCATCTTGCCATTGCTGATGTGGAAATCCAAGGGTTCGGAGACGCTGGAAGAGTTGCTCTCCGTAATCTCATACATGTACAACACCTCATTGGTGCGCGTATGATTGTTGGGGGCATCGAAGGCATACACGCCCGCAAATGCCACACCATCGTTGTTGACGGCCATGTCAATGATGTTGAAATAATCCGACTTGAAGTCGAAATCCAGCGTGTTCTGCCAAAGCAGGTCGCCACTGTTGTCGAACACACACACTACATTGCCCTTGTAGGAACCTTTGCGCTGCAACTGTACGAAAGCCACCAGGTTCTTGCTCTTGTCGGGCGAAATGGCCGTGGCGATCATGAGGTTGTCCTGCTTCTCAAAAGTGAACGAGAGAATCTCTTCCGGATTCCAGGGGGCCGTACCACCTGTCGGGGAAACCTTGTTGCCATACAGGGTATAGACCTTCTCCTTGTTGTTGCGGTCGATGTAAAAAGCGGCCAGACCGTCTTCGTTGTCATAGCATTTGAGGAAGTTGACAGATTCGGGATGCGTCAGCGTGGTAGCCGTGACCCGGCCATCCTCTATGGTGAAGATCTTGTCGATTTCTGTCTTCTTTTTTCCTTTTTCAATAGAAGCAGAATAGAGGTAACGTGTGCCATCGGCCTTCTCGCACCTATGCGTGTTTAACAAATAAGCGAGGCCTTCGCCCGCCACATCGGGACCCAGCACCGTGATTTTCTGGGCAAATGCCGTCGTGGCAAAGAAGATTGTGCAAGCTAAGAATAATAACTTTTTCATGACAAAAGGATTTTAATTTTTTGAGGGAGCAAAAATAATAAAAAAAACAACAAGGGACTCCTGTTTATCATTTCTCTTAACATTGTCACCAACCTTGTGCGAATTCCTTTAAACACCAGGACAGGCAAACAACGCCGCATTATTAAAACAATATCCATTAAACAGGATACGAAAAAGCCAAAAGGTTGCACCTTGTCGTGACTATTTTTTTCTTTTTTTTCTCATGTATTATAACAACCTAATCATCAACACAGTACAACTCGTTTCAAGACACAACCAGAGCATTGGGGAAAGTCAAAAAAAATCCCGCGTTTCCGCGGGATTATCTGTTAGTATCGATAGAAGTCCGACTTGAACGGTCCCTCAACAGGGACTCCTATGTAGTCGGCCTGCTTCTGTGTGAGCTTGGTGAGCTTGGCCCCGATCTTGCTGAGATGCAGCCGCGCAACCTCTTCGTCCAGCTCCTTGGGCAGGTTATAGACCCCGACCTTGTGGTCATGCTGCCAGAGATCGAGCTGCGCCATGGTCTGATTGGTGAACGAATTGCTCATCACGAAGGAGGGATGTCCGGTGGCGCATCCGAGGTTCACTAAGCGGCCCTCCGCCAGGATAAAGATGGAGTGTCCATCGGGGAAGATGTACTCATCGACCTGAGGTTTGATGTTACGCTTGGTGATGTTCGGCTGTGCTTCGAAGGCGCTGACTTGGATTTCGTTGTCGAAGTGCCCGATGTTGCAGACAATAGCCTGGTCCTTCATCTTGTTGAGGTGTTCCACTGTGATGACATCGCAGTTGCCAGTGGTAGTGACGTAGAGGTTGGCTTCGGGGAGGGCGTCCTCCACGGTCTTGACCTCAAAGCCCTCCATGGCGGCCTGCAAGGCGCAGATAGGATCGACTTCGGTGACGATGACGCGCGCGCCGTAGGATTTCATCGACTGGGCACAGCCTTTGCCCACATCGCCGTAACCGCACACACACACCACTTTGCCAGCCAACATGATGTCGGTGGCACGTTTAATGCCGTCGGCCAAAGACTCGCGGCAACCGTACTTGTTGTCGAACTTCGACTTCGTGACGGAGTCGTTCACATTGATGGCGGGGAAGAGCAGCTCACCGCGCTCCATCATCTGGTAGAGACGATGCACACCCGTGGTGGTCTCCTCTGAAACACCCTTGATCTCTTTGACCATGTTGTGCCACTTGTGCGGGTCTTCTTTCAAGATTTCCTTGAGAGTGTGGAAGATGACCGCCTGCTCGTGGTTCTCGGGGGTCTTGTCGAGAATGGAGGGGTCCTCCTCAGCCTTGTAACCGAGGTGGATGAGCAGGGTGGCGTCACCGCCGTCGTCCACAATCAGTTGCGGGCCTTTGCCGCCCGGAAACGAGAGGGCCTGGTTGGTACACCACCAGTAGTCCTCCAAGCTTTCGCCCTTCCAGGCGAACACGGAGACGCCCGTGGCGGCGATGGCCGCGGCGGCATGGTCCTGTGTGGAGAAGATGTTGCAACTGCACCATCTTACCTCAGCGCCCAAATGCACCAGCGTCTCAATCAGCACGGCGGTCTGGATGGTCATGTGCAGGGATCCCATGATGCGGACACCGTTCAACGGCTTCGAATCCCCATATTTTTCCCGTAAGGCCAACAAGCCGGGCATCTCCTTCTGGGAAACCTCAATGTCCTTGCGGCCCCAGTCGGCCAACGACATGTCGGCCACTTTGTTTTTCAATTCGTAATCAGTCATTTCTGTATAAAATTTCGTTTAGCAAAATGGATAAGATTTTCTATTTCTCGGGCTTTAAATCGACACGGGTGTAGTTATCGTAATTGAAGTACTTCTTCATGAAGTTGACGAGGTCTTTGTTGGTAACGGCATTCACCATATCGGCGTACTCGTTCACGGCATTCATGTCTTCGCCATACAACACTTTGTTTTGGATATAGCTGCGCCAGAAAGTGTTGGTTTGGATGTTCTTTTCGCGGGTGGAAATCAACTGCTTTTTCACCTTGGCGAGAGTCTTCTTGTCGGTGCCCTTTTTGCCCACAGTTTTGAGGATGTCAAGGCAAACATCCGCCAGTTTGTCGGTCTTTTGGGGGCTGCAGCCCAGCATAATCATCAACGTGTAGGTGGGGGTGGGGAATTTCGAGGTAACCATCTGGAGCATCGGGGAATAGACATCACCCATCTTCTCGCGGACAATCTCCAGCAGATATTGTTCCAGCACATCACCCAGCACGCTCACCGTGACATTGTTCTTGGCGTTATAGTCAAACGGCTGTTCAAAACAGAGACCCATCCAGCCTTGTTCCTCCTGACCGTAGTACTCAATATCTTTTTGGATACCTGTGAAATTGGGTTTGAAAACGCTGCCGTCAAAGTTCTCTCTTTTGTCAGAGGTCTTCATGGAGCCCAAATAGACACAGAGGAGTTCGTCCATCACCTTCTCGTCGAAGTTGCCCACAAAAACGAAGGTGAAGTCGGCGGGGTTGGCAAAGCGTTCCTTGTAAATCCGGACGGCTTTCTCAAAATCAACTTTCTTGAGATATTCGGGGGTCATCGTGAGTTGGTTAACCAGATAGGGGTCTTGCTGGGTGGCCTTGTCAAGGAGGGCAGCGATGAAACGGTACATAATATTGGCCTTGAGCATCTTGAGTCCCTCTTCCGTTTCGTTCAGCACCAGTTCGCAAGCGGTTTCATCCGCACGCGGGTTGGTGAAGAAGGCATTCAGGTACTGGAAGAAGAATTCGAGGTCTTTCGGGGTGGAGGAGCCGCCCAAGCTCTCGGTCATGGCACCAATGTCGGGTGTGACACCGGCCTGTTTGCTCTTGAGTTTTTTCACCAGGGAGTTGTAGTCAATCTCGGCGATACCGCTACGGTCAATGATGTCGGCGGCGAAGTTGGCGGAAGGAAGATCCTCCACTTTGTAAAGACTCAAGCCTCCCTTACTAATGGCCGTGAAAAGGATTTCATCGTTCTTGTAGTCGGTTTTCTTGAGGATAACCTCAATGCCGTTGGAAAGAGTGACCTTTTTGCCCTTGATGGCAGGAATTTCCTCGCGTTTGACGATGGAACCAGGTTTCAAGGTGCCTCTCTCCACAATTTCCTGTTCCTTGTAAGTGTCCACGTATGGCGTGACATCCTTCAGCTTCTCATTGGTGATAACTCTGAGGACCTCGTCTTTGGCAGGCACATTCACACCTTCCTTTTCAGGAGCCATCACGATAGCCACGAAATTCTCAGGTGTAATCCAGTCTTTGGCCAAATCATTGATTTCATTCACGTATATGCCATCAATGAGTTTCTTAGCAAGGTTATATTCACGCTTGGCGCCCGGGATGGGATCACCATGCAGGAAGTTGCTCACATATTCAGAAGCATAGCGGGAAGATTCCGTTTTGTCGGTCTCGTTGGCGGCACGCTCCATGCGCTCCAACAGGGCAACCTTGGCACGGTCGAGCTCAGTCTTGAGGAAACCGTATTTGAGCACGCGGTAGTCCTCTTTCATCAACACTTCAATAGATTCGAGGATTTTGTTCTCCTTGCAGGCAGCCTGGGAACCGTACATGTCGGTAAGGCCGATGAAGTCGGAATATCCCGTAGAGGCCTGAATGAAGGGGCATTGGGGATTTTGCGCCATTTCTTCCAAACGGGCGTCATACATCTCATTAAAGAGATCGATAAGCAGTTGCTTGCGGTAGTCACCCACGGTCTTGACGGCGAAGTGGGGGAACTTGCGGACGAGCATAATGGTGTTGCCGGCGGCCTCCTTGTCGGTGCAAACGGCAACGAGGGGCTCTTTGTTCTTGCCAATGGCATACTGTTCCTTCACACGCGGGTTCTGCACGGCCGGAATGTCGCTGAACAGGTTCTTGATTTTGGCTTCCACCTGATCCACGTCAATATCACCAACCACGATGACAGCCTGCAAATCAGGGCGGTACCAATCATTGTAAAAGTCTTTGATGACCTGGTAGTCGAAGTTCTGGATGATGTCAAGCAGTCCGATGGGCATACGGTCGGCATAACGGGAATCTTTCATCAGCACAGGCCAGTACTCCTTGCGCATACGGTCGTCCGCGCCAAGTCCGAGACGGTACTCTTCGGTAATGACGCCTCTTTCGGCATCAATCTCCTTGTGGTCATAGAGCAATCCATGGGCCCAGCCGCGCAGGATTTGCAGGCCGAGGTCAAGATTCTTGGGATCATCGAGCGGCATGGGAATCATATAGACCGTCTCGTCAAAGGAGGTATAGGCGTTGAGGTCGGCACCGAACACCACACCGATGCTCTGCAGCTTGTCGATCATCGTATTGCCGGGCATCCCCTCGATACCGTTGAAGGCCATGTGCTCAGTGAAGTGTGCCAAGCCGCGCTGGTTGTCGTTCTCTTGATTGGAGCCGGCGTTCACGGCCAAGCGGAATTCCACTACCTTCTTGGGTTGGGCATTCTGACGGATGTAATAGGTCATCCCGTTACTTAATTTACCGATGCGGACACGAGGATCGTTTTTCATCACTTCGTTCAGGTTCACATCCTGTCCGAAGACAAACGCCGCGGTAAGGACAAGGCTGAATAATAAGATAATTTTTTTCATAAAAAGGGTTTTGATGATTGATGATTATATCTTTATGATTGTTTTTTCTTGGAAAAACGGATTTTGCGCAGCACGATAAGCACAATACCCAGCAAGGTGATGATCAGCAACGGTATGCCGATGTTGAGGATGGCAAGCTTGACCTTCTTGCCACGGATCTTCTCCTGATTGAGGGAGCCGATCTTGAAATTCTTGGCACGCAGTTGCAACAAGTCATCGTCGTCGCAGAGGTAGTTGACGCAGTTGACGATGAATTGGGTGTTGTCAAAAATGGTACGGGTATAGATGTCGTAACCGGCAGGATAGGGCTGGTTACGTTTGCGGTCGAAAGGATTGCGGATAATATCACCGTCCGCGACGAAAATCTGCCGCGTGGGCACGCTATGGTCTCGGTAGTCGAGCTGCTTGATGGTGTCGAACTCAATGGGCAGGATGCCTTTGAAGGCAGACTCGAAGGTGCCCTCCACGAGGACTGCAATCGGCAAGTTGTGGAAGGCAAACTCCTGCATGTTAGGCTTTGTGAGGGCAGCATGCAACGAAACAATGGAAGGCGCCGGCACCAACTTGGAGCGCTCGGAGCTGAACATCAACGGTGTCTTGACAAGATTCTCCGACTTGCCCACCATGTCGATGGATCCGGCAAAGTCGGACTTCACCTCCTTTATATTGCGCACGATAGGATGGTCGCTGAAGTTGACGATGTCCAAGCTGTAGGGGAAAGCCATGAACTTGTACTGAGGCTTGTCGCCGAGCATACCGACCTGCTGCGGTATGGGCAGGCAGCTGAGGTCTTGGATGAGGTTGGGGTTGAGGCGCACGCCGTAAGTGAAGAAGAGGTCGTTGATATACAGCGAGCGGGGTGTGGCAAAAAACTCGGCCGCGCTTTGCAAACTGTCGAGCGATGCCGTGGTGTTGTCCACAAGCCAGAGGATTTTGCCGCCGCGCATCACGAACTGATCGAGGATGTATTTGTCAAACTCCCGGAAGGGCTCTGTGGGTTGCGCAATGATAAGGACATCGTACTTGTTATCGCCCAGCTTGAGCGTCTGTTTGACGGAATCCTCCACACTGATGTTGCGCAGGGCATTGATCTTTCCATCCAAGATGATGCGCGTCACGTTGTAGAAACGTTGCAGCTGCATGGCGGTCCAGCAAGTGTTGTAAAAGTCCAACTCGCCGTGGCCTTCCACGTATGCGACCCGAGGCTTCTCCGTCTTCATCAAACGCCGGATGGGAGATACAAGGTTGTACTCCAGCTCCTGGATGGAATATTGCAGCCAGTCGGAGCCTGACGGGTCGGCCACCACCACCTGCGCGGGGTACTCGTGGCCCCGGTAGGAGACAATGGCGCCGGGAATCACCATGTGGGTGGAGTAACCCGATGCATCCTCGCGGCTGATGGGGATGGGCTCCAGCCCTTTCTTGACAAACTCCGCCAGGATGTTGTTGACCTCCTCGCCAGTCTTGCCCTCCAACGGGTCAATGAACTCAAAATAGACGTTCTTGGAATAGCTGCGGAAGTCCTGAAGCATCTGCTCCACTTGTTTGGCGAACAGCTGATAGTCGGCCGGCTGATCTTTACCCTTGAGATAAACGCGGAAATAGACCCTGTCCTCCAGATTTTTCAGCATCTCAATCGTCGAAGGTGACAAGGAGTGCCGTTTGTCTTTCGTCAAGTCGATGCGAAAGAACAGGAAGGAGGAGAGAATATTGACGACGACAAGAACTGCCACCGCCACAAGAAGCCCGATCAGGGTGTTTTTCTTGAATTGCTTGCTGCTTTTGCTGCCTGTGTTCTTTTTCATAACTTCGCTCCTTTCTTTTTACCATTTACGTTTAAGTAGAACAATGCGTGTGCCGAAGAGAAAAACGAAAATGACACTGCAGAAATAGACGATGTCGCGGCTGTCGATGACACCCTTGCTGATGGAAGCGTAGTGGTGTTCGATACCGAGCGACTTGATATAGTAGCCAACAGCCCCAAGCGACTCGAACGAATAGATGAAGGCAAATCCGAAGGAGAGGATGAAGCAGAGCGGGGCGGCAATAATGAAAGCGATGATCTGGTTGTTGGTCAATGCCGAGGAGAAGATGCCGACGGAGATATAGGTTGCGCCGAGCAGAAGCAGTCCCAAGTAGGACCCCCAGGTGCTTCCCATATCCATGTTGCCCACAGGGTTGCCCAACAAGACCACAGAAACCACATAGACCAACGTGGGCAACAGGGCGATAGCAAGCAAGGTGAGGCAGGAAAGGAACTTGGCCCAGATGATTTGCATGTCCGTCAAGGGTTTTGTCAGCAACAAATCCATGGTGCCGGTACGACGTTCTTCAGCAAAGGAGCGCATGGTAATGGCGGGCACCAAAAAGAGGAAAAGGAACTGCGACAGGTTGAAAAGCCCGTGCAGGTCGGCCAATCCGGCCTCCATCACGTTGTCCACGTTGGGAAACACCCACAGGAACAGACCCGTGATGATGAGGAACACCCCTACAAACACATACCCTATGATTGAACTCAGAAAGGACTTTATCTCCTTGATATACAAACTTAACATCGTCTCTATAATTAGGGCGCAAAAGTACATAAATTATGAATACACACGGACAAATGAAATTGTGGGGACGCCGCGTGCAACGTCCCCACAATTTCAGAGGGAAAACTACTGTTTTCCGGATTCCGTCAAGCCGTCCCTTTCCAACAGTGCGTCAAGCTTGGGTGCGCGGCCGCGGAAGTCGGTGAACATCTCCATGGCCGGTTTGGAACCGCCTTTTGAGAGGATGGTTTCCAAATAGCGGTCGGCCACTTCGCGGTTCATCACGCCCTTCTCCTTAAAAAGCGAAAAGGCATCCGCCTCCAGCATCTCGGCCCATTTGTAGCCATAGTATCCAGCGGCGTACCCGCCAGAGAAGATATGGTTGAAGGCCGTACACATGCAGGCTTCGGGGTGAATGGGCAATGAGGCGAGCGGTGCAAAGACGCGCTGCTCCTCGGCACGCACATCCATGTCTGCGCCAAATTCCGCAGTGTGCCAGTTCATGTCAAGATAGCCGAAGCAGAGCTGCCGCGCCGAGGCATAACCCGCCATGTACTGGCGCATCTTTTTAAGCTGCTCTATATACGGCATAGGAATCAGCTCGCCCGTCTGATGGTGGCGAGCAAATGTTTCAAGAAACTCATGCTCCACAGCCCAATTCTCGTTCAACTGCGAGGGCAGCTCGACAAAGTCATGCTGTGAATTGGTGCAGGAGAGCGAAACGTAGCGCACATCGGAAAGCATGCCGTTGAGTGCATGCCCGAACTCGTGCAGGAAAGTGGTCACCTCATCGAAGGAGAGCAACGAGGGCCTCTTTGTTGTGGAGGGGGTGAAATTCATCACCAAGCTCACCAACGGGCGCACATCGTGTCCCGCCGCATCGACCCACTGCTCACGGAAAGTGGTCATCCACGCCCCGCTGCGTTTGGTGGCACGCGGGTGGAAATCCAAATAGAGCACCGACATGAAACGCTCGCCGTGATACACTTCATAGACCTTCACATCCTTATGATAGACGCTGATGTCGGTGACCGCAACGAAGTGCAAATTGTACAGATGGGTGGCCAAAGAGAAGACCCCCTCGATCACATTCTCCAACTTGAAATAGGGCTTAAGGGTCTCAGCATTGAGGTTGAAGAGTGCATCTTTCTGTTTCTCTGAATAATATTGGAAATCCCACGGTTGCAATTCACCCTCGAAGCCCAAAGCGTGGGCATAGTCGTTCAGGGCGGCCACCTCCCGATGGGCGGCGGGAACGGAGTACTTTTTCAACTCGTCGAGCAATTTATAGACCTCTTCTGCATTTTGGGCCATGCGGTTGTGCAGCACATATTGCGCATAGTTTTCGTAACCAAGCAGATGGGCAATCTGCCGCCGACAAGCGAGAATTTGGCGGATGTTGTCGCAGTTGTCGTAAGGACCGCCGTGGGCAATACAGCAGGAGTGGTCGTACATCTCCTTGCGCAAGGCGCGGTCGTCGGCGTATGTGAGCACGGCGCGGCGACTGGGGAAGGAGAGGTCGAACAGGTAGCCTTCCTGTCCTTTGTCACGAGCCTTCTGGGCGGCAATGTCCAGGTCGCCCTCAGGGATACCCTGCAGACGTGTCGTATCCTCGACGTGCAATTGCCAGGCGTTGGTGGCAGCCAAGGCGTTTTGTCCGAATTGCAGCGTGAGGTTGGAAAGCTTGACGGAAAGTTCCTGGAAGAGCGGCTTTTGGTCAGCGGGGAGGGTGGCGCCGTTGCTCTCAAAAGCATCGTATGTAAGCTTCAGCAACATACGTTCCTCGCCTGTCAACGTGGCAAGTTCACGGTCGTAAACCTCGCGTACCCGCCCGAAAAGCGTGTCGTCCAGATAGAGTTCGTTGTAATGCCGGGTGACCATCGGCTGGATGGTGTTGGCCATCTCCTGCATCTCCGGAGTGGCGTCGCACTCGAGGATGTTGAAAAAGAGCCCGGTGGCGCGCCCCAACGCTTCACCGGCCCGGTCGAGGGCCGCGATGGTGTTTTCAAAGGTGGCGGGTGCCGGATTGTTCTTGATCTGTTCCACCTCCTGCTTTGCCATCTCTATCGCGGCGGTGAAGGCCGGCACATAGTGTTCCGGACGTATAAGATCGAAAGGAGGGGTTTGGTGCGGGGTGTCCCATGCCTGCAGGATGGGATTGGAAAGGATGGTATTCTGTGTTGTCATTATGGGAAATTATTGTTCGATGGTGGCGACCACAACGGCGGCAATGCCTTCGCCCCGTCCGGTGAAACCCATGCCCTCGTTGGTCTTCGCCTTGATGGAGAAGTTGGCGGGGTCCAGATGGAGAAGCTTTGACAACGTGGCCGTCATCTCATCGGTATAAGGTTTCATCTTGGGATTCTCCAACACAAGCGTGCAGTCCACATTGTGGACCATCCACCCCTGCTGATACAGCAACTCCACCACCTTGGAGAGCAGGCAAGTGCTGTCGATATTGGAGAACTGGCTGTCGTTGTCAGGGAAGTGGGTGCCGATGTCCTTGAGGGCGGCTGCCCCAAGCAGGGCGTCGCAAAGCGCGTGAATGAGCACGTCACCGTCGGAGTGGGCGGCTAACCCCAGCTCGTACGGGATGTGGACCCCACCGATGACGAGCGGACGGCCCGCCACGAACCGATGGGAGTCGTATCCAATGCCGACACGGAAATCCTTGCCCATGCTAACGAAGACGACCTTGTTGCTTGATCTCTTCCTTGTTGAAAGAGGCGAAATCGAAAGAGAGGGTGAAGCGCAACGTGTTGGCAAGCGGGTGGTTCTGGCCGTTCGTGGTGAACAGATAGGCCACGTCAATGGTGAAAATATTGTATCTTATGCCTGCACCCACCGTGAGGAACTGACGGTTGCCCTTGTATTTGTTCTCGTGAAAATACCCGGCCCTGACAAAGAAAAGGTCACGATAACTGTATTCCGCGCCAATGGCCCATGCAATCTCAGCCATCTCCTCTCTGAACACACTGGCATTCTGACCATTATGTCCAATACCCGGTGCATCGTAAAAAGACTGGATCATGCCTTGCGGCACGGAAACGTCGGGATTGCGGCCTGACAAAATAATCGGATTATTGTATTCATCGTACAAAATACGATTGTTAGAGTCCGTAGCATAAACCGGGTTGGTGGGCACCAACAACTTGTTGGCTTCCGCTGTGATGGCAAGCTTGTTGTAGGTGTCAAAGCTCATTTCATAACCAAGACCGAGACGCAGGTTCGTGGGCAGGAAGTCACGACGCAACGTTCCAGAGGAGTACGACATCTTGTTTCCCATGTTGGAGATGCAAAGTCCAGCACGCAGCGTGCTGTTTTCCAAACCTTTGACATCAAAATCCTGTTCATAGAAAAAGGAAAGGTCAGCGGCACCTGCCAAACCCGCACTGGTCTCCTCACCGCTCACATATTGACCGGCCGTGAGATTGGAGTAGATAAACCTCGGTGTAAGCGCAATCGACAACTGGTCAATCAATTTGCGGGAATAGGTGAAATCTATAGCGAATTCGTTGGGATTCTGTACAGAAAGCAACTCGCCGTAGTCATCCGTAAACTGGATGTCACCCAAAGAAAAATAGCGGATTGAGAAACCGATGGCATCCATCTCCGTCATACGATAATAACCGCTGAGATAGGCCAAATTGATGTCATTGACCAATTTTCGGAGCCACGGGCTGTAGGACACGCTGATTCCGAAAGTGTTCTTGCTGAACACATACTTTGCAGGGTTGTAGGACTGGGAATTCACGTCTGGAGAGGTGGCACAACCCATGTCTCCCATGCCTCCCGCACGGGAATCGGGTGCTATGTTCAAAAACGGAACTGCCGTGGTAATGGTGTTTAATTCTTTGCCGTTAAGTTGGTTAGGATTGATAATCTGGGCGTGGGCAACTGTAAGGGTGAAAAGTGTCGTCAGCACGAGGAAGGTCGCTTTCTTTTTCATCGGGTCTTTCTTTTTTCTATATGATATGAACGTTTTTCTTTTTTCTCTAATGCGTTTTCAAACAATCATACGCAAAAGAGCATAACGCTACTTTCTCCACTTTATTTTTTTAGGGACAATTTTTTTTTGTTTTCGAAAAAAAGATTGTCCTGAGTGGCCAGAACTTTTTTTCCTTGAGTAGCCAACACCTGTGTTGACCCTACAGGATCACCAATTTCTCAATGGTTTCCGCCGTTTCCTCCATGTTGTTGCGGACACGCAGTTTGTACATATAGGTGCCTTTCCCGATCTTGTCACCATAGTCGTCGCGACCATCCCACGGAATGGCAAGGCTACGGTTTCCCTGCAAGGTCTGATGCGTCTGGATGGTTTTCACCAATTTTCCGGAGACAGTATAGATTTGCACCAAGATATCGAAGTCACCGCCGCTGCGATTGTGCTCGAAAAAGAACTCCGTGTGCGTTGTGAAAGGGTTGGGGTAGTTAAGCACATGACTGAGGGCAAACTTTTCGCTGGAAACCACCTCAAAGGACAACTCACTCTCCGAGTGGTTGTTATTGATATCCCACGCCCGCACCAGCAACGTATGCTTTCCCGTGGAGAGATTCTCAAGATTGTAACGCACGGTGCCCGAATTGAAACTGTCCTTGTCAGTCTGATAGTAGTCGTTCAGTACAATCTGGGATTCCGTGGCGTTGTCGAGGATAGCGGTCAAATCGTGACCGATGCCATTGCCCGTGGTGTTGATGCCGTAATTGTCGCGGATTTTCGCGACAAGCACAGGGTTGGCATCCACGATGCCGCCATTGACAAACTGCTCGTCATTCAAGTAGAGTTCAATATCGGGTCCCACTTCATCGGAGATGCCATTGGTGTCGGTGCCGCCGATGACGAAACTGGAGAAACTTCCCGCAGCGTCTTGCTCCTGACTGCGGGCATAGTAGCTGATTTTGCCATTACCATAGTTATAGTCGATGTCTTTCGGCACATAGAACGAGAAGTTGAAATGCCCCTCCTTAACCGAGCAGTTCCCTTTGAAGAGAATGCTTTTCTGCTGGAGAAAGTCGAACGGCGGGCTGCTGGGGTCATTGGAAAGGGTGGTGACAGTGACAGCCTTGTCATATACGGACGGGAACACGGACCCATTGAATCCCGTGAGAGTCTGTCCGTTTTCATCAACCACACGGCCGCTGACACACATCTGGGTGAGGGCGCTCACGGTATCCTCCTGCATCCCGACAGGCCGATGGTTGATGGAGTCGGTTACGATATTGAAAGTGGGAATGGCCAATGGCATGGAGGGGTCGCCCATGAGCACGAACATGGCCAACGAGGAGGAGCTTCCGCCATAGGCGTTCTTGGCTCGGCGCTCAATATCCCCGATGGTGGGCCGTTGACCGTCAAAGGTATTGAACATCGTGTTGAAAATATACCGTCCGTAGGCATTGTTCGGCGAAGACCAAGCCTCGCGTGTGGCCGTGATGATGGCACAAACCCCTCCTTTGCTGTTGAACAGCGCCAACTCGGCGGGCGAAATGGCCGGACGGTCATAGAATCCAAACGTGCAGGAGAGCGTCAACATGGCGGGCATGTTGTACTTGTTGGTCCATTTGTTGATATCCGAGTTCTCCAGCACACGCTCTGCCGTCCAACCGTCCTTGCCGCTGTGGCCGATATAGGTGAAAAACAGGGAACCGCGGTTCATGCGGTTGTTGATTGCCGTGGTAGCCTCTGGGTATCTTTGTCCGCCGGCATTGGAGACCTGCGGAAACGCATCCAAATATATTTTGTCAAAATTGATGTTCCGGTTCAGACCGGACACGATGTCGGTGAATCTGTCGGCATTGGACACGAAGTCGTTATACTCCTCATCATCCGCCACGAAGGCCATCATGTTACGCCAATCTCCAAAATTGGATATTTGTGTGGAGTTTTCAGCCAGCAGATTGCGATTTGTGGTGTACAGCGTGCTTTTCTCCACTGCCGTCTTGGCTTGCGCTATTGTGCTGCACGGAAATCGTCCCACGGAGATGTCGTAGAGGCCGGAGGCATTTTCGCCCTCGTTGTCATCCAACAGTCCAAAAGTGTCGTCATTGGCGGCAAAGCCGATTTCGGAAATGAGATCGGTGGTGGTCGGATATTGGTAGTTTGGAACGTAAAGCTCTGTGCCACTCACCCGTCCACGGAAGTCATAGCTCGGCCTGCCAAAAAGAAGCAAGTATTTGGGATATTGCTTGTTGCTTCTGTCATAGATCATCTTCGCGTAGTCACGGATAGCCATGGGATCCAACGAACCGCCCGAAAATTCGTTATAGACTTGCTCCGTAGTGACCACCTGCACGGAGAGTCCGTCGTTTTCCTGCCTGAACTTTGCCAAGTCATTGGCTTGGGACAAGAACTTGGGATGCGTGACGATAAGAAAGTCCGCGTTGCCCGTGCCATGCAGATTCTGATTGGCCACCGGGCCTTCCGGAGTGACGCTGAGATACATGGAACCGTCAAATACGAAGAATTGGCGCAGGATGTCAGTGGGGATGCTGAATCCATATACACCGCCATCCGGTGACAGGGCCATGCGCGTGGTGTTGGCAGGGTCGGTCACATCCCAGACGAATGTTCCCGCACTTGCACCAGTAATGTTGAAGCGCGTCACATTACCCGCCCCTACAGTCGCAGGATTGCAGAACGGGAATTGCGAAGAATGCATCGACAAGCGGCATGGCACCTCTATTTCAATCCAATTCAGATAGGCCGCGGACGAGGTGGCGGGTTTACTGTATTCCAACTCTATATTCAGCGTGGCGGATGAGGGCGTGAAGGTGAAATCGCTGCTATTGAGCGTGGCACTGATTGCTCCGTTGATAGAAGGAAACGAGAGGTTTCCCAACGTCGTGTTGTTGGCGCTGATCGAGAAATAAGAAAAAGAAGTCGAGCTACTTGCGCCCGAAACCGACACGCGGGATGGTTGTTGCAAAAATCCCGGCACGGAGAAGGTGTATGTTCTGCGTGTGGTGATGTCGAAAAGGTCGCCAAACCAATCCTTGCCCGTCTCGCCGAAGTTGAATTGATCTTTTTCAAAAAAGTCATAGTGAACATATTCATTCACCGTCCGGTTGGCAGAAAGGGAACCGTTGTCGGCCGTGGGAATGCGTTTTTTTGCGCCCACGCCCGGCGTGTTGGTGATGAAATAGGATGTCGCGTCCGAATATATGTTCGTTTTGTGACAAAAACGGTGCAAGGTGGTGTCGTAGATCCAAGAGTGCGGGGAGTGTCCGTAGAAGAGGAAATAGTCGCCTGGATTCATGACGCCGTCGCCGCCGTCCACAATGCAGACAGGCAGTTCTTGCAGGTCATCGATACGGGGTGCGGCATTGGCCTCGGGCAGCATTTCACCACCGTTGCCAAACAAGGCAAGCGAGGCGGAGGAGATCGGTACGGCCATACCCATGGCCGTAAGATCCTCGTATGCAACCTTATAGACACCTGTTTCCGAGACAGTGAAGCGATACCATTGGCCGGAATGCAACACCGACTGGTCCGCATACGTCCTGCCCGGCTTGCGGGTACCATTGCCTTGGCCTTCCAAGGTGATCGTGACAGCAGTGATTTTGCGATACTCCTCCACCCCGACCTCGACAATGGGCACAAAGGAGAGCATCAGATACGGCTTGTTCCTTTCAAATGCAGAGACAGCGCCGACCATCAGCTCTTTTTGACGGAAATCCGAAGGAATCAGCGAAACATCATGCGCACTCATGGGTTCGAATTGCACATTCGAAACAGCCACGGCATAGGAATCATAATAAGAGGGGATCTCAATGGCCTCGTAATAAGACGGGAGGGTGGAAAATTCCCGCGAATAAGAAGCTCCGTCAAAATGCAGAAATTCCACAGAAAGATCCTCGCCTTGATGATGCGTGATATTGTCCGTCCAATTTATAGTAAGTGTTCTTACAATTTTTTGTTCTTGACTATAAGATAGTTGCAGTACGATACACAAAAAAAATGCGATAAGCACCCAAGATTTCTTTTCCATTAATCGTTGTTTAAAAAAATAAAGCACAAATGCAATTTAGTTAACGGAGCCTCGTTATTATTATTGCAATGTTGGTAACAATATTTTAGAGGTTATTATTGTAATAAATTATTTTGTATTTTTGCCCGCCTAAAAATAGTATGCTATGCAGAAAAGAATCATCATATTGCTGGTCGCAGTTCTCGGGCTGTCCATGATGCGGGTTCAGGCGCAAGATCCCATGTTCTCGCAGTTTTATGCGAATCCGCTATATTTGAATCCGGCCATGGCCGGCACCAACATTTGCCCTCGTCTCGCGTTCAACTTCCGTGACCAATGGCCATCCATGCCGGGCACATTCCTGACCTACGCGGCCTCTTACGATGAACATTTCGACAAGATCTACGGCGGCATCGGTGTCCAGTTCTGGGGTGACCGAGCCGGTGAAGGCGGCATCCTCAACACCTACAACGTGAGTGCCATGTACTCCTTCAAGGTCAAGGTCTCCAAGAAATTCAACATGCGATTCGCCCTGGAAGCCGCCTACCGCAACAAATCCCTGAACAAAGCCAACCTCACCTTCGGGGACATGATCGATCCGCGATACGGCTTCGTCTATCAGACCAACGAACAATTAGGCGACATCGACCAGATCAACTCCCTTGACTTCTCCTTCGGATTCCTCGGCTATACCCCCTATCTCTACTTCGGCGTGGCCATCAAGCATATCGCCACCCTTAATTTCGGCAAAACCACGGGCTATAGCTTCATCAACCCCGACGCCGACGGGAAATTCTACGACAATATCAAATACACCGCCCACATCGGTGCCAACTTCGACCTTAAGCGCAAGAGCAAAAAGGAGACCTCTTTCGGAGACATCTCCATCAGCCCGAATTTCATCTACGAACACCAATTGGGATTCAACTATTTCAACGAAGGTCTCTATGCCAAGTTCTATCCCTTCACCGTGGGTGTCTGGTGCCGTCACGGTCTCACCTACAAGTACAATTACGACCAATATGTTCCGCGTCCCGATGGCACAGGCATTGACACCATTCCAAGTACCGGCAAGATTTTCAATTCAGACGCCGTCATTTTCATGTTCGGCCTCGAATACAACATGTTCAAGGTGGCTTATTCCTACGATTTGACCATCAGCCGATTGGCAAGTGCCACCACCGGCGGCAGCCATGAGGTGTCTGTGCAAATATCCCTGCCGTGTCCCAAGAAGCGCAAGGCCATCAAGGATCTCAAGTGCCCATCCTTCTAAGAGTCAGCTTCGAAATTGATCAATTTGAATATTAAACAATACAATAAAATGAATAAAATCACCAAAACAACTGGACTGTTAATCGTCATCGCCCTTATGACATTGGTCTCCTCCTGCAAGAAAGAGACCTCTCCGACTACGGGGTGGAAATACAATGACGCAAAGAATGGCGGCTTCGAGGTCGCCCCGTTCGAGGAACAAGCCACAGGCCCCGGCCTGGTGTTCATCGAAGGCGGTACTTTCGTCATGGGCAACATGGAAGAGGACGTGATGAAAGATTGGAACAACACGCCCCGCCGCGTGTCTGTCGCCTCCTTCTATATGGATGAGTGCGAGGTCGCCAACGTCGATTACCTCGAATATCTCTTCTGGCTGGAGAGAGTTTTTGTGCCCCAAGACCTGAAAGTGGTCTATGATAACGCCCTTCCCGATGAGAATGTGTGGCGCGACCGTCTCGGCTACAACGAACCCGATGTGGAATACTACTTCCGCCACCCCGCCTACAGACACTATCCCGTTGTGGGTGTCAACTGGCTGCAGGCCACCAACTACGCAGCCTGGCGTACCGACCGTGTGAACGAGCAGATTCTCGTGGACCGCGGCTATGTGGAATTCGCCGAGACCCCGACCGCTGAAGGATACTTCAACACCGACGCTTATCTGACATACGAGACCTACGAGGCAGAGGGCGAGAAACGTCTCAAATACATCTCCTCCGGTGAATACCGTAACGTCAAGATGGAAGACGGCATCCTCCTGCCCAAGTATCGCCTCCCGACCGAGGCCGAATGGGAATACGCCGCCTATGGCTTGGTGGGCAACACCCTCAACGAACGTATCCTCGAACGTAAAGTCTATCCATGGAACGGCCAACAGATCCGTACCGAAGAGAGAAAATACTACGGTGATATCGTCACCAACGTCCGCCGTGGCCGCGGCGACCTCATGGGTGTGGCCAGCAACCTCAACGACGCCGGATTCAAAACCAAGGAGGTGCGCTCCGATTGGCCCAACGACTACGGCTTGTATCAAATGGCCGGTAATGTCTCCGAATGGGTCATGGATGTCTATCGTCAAGCTTCCCACGACGACGTGACCGAATTCAACCCCTTCCGTGGCAACTATTTCGAAACCAAAAAACTCCTGGAAGACGGTACCGTTGCAGAACGTGACAGCGTGGGTAAAATCCCCATGGTTCCCGTTTCCGACTTCAAAAACGACAGACGCCGCAACTACCGCGCCGCCGACAACCGCAACTACGCCGATGGCGACTGGCAGTCTCTCCAAAACATGGATGACTGGAAAAAGGCCGTCACCAACACCGAATCCACCGACGTGATGTACCGCAAGGAAATCAACACCCCCTACGCATACTCATTGGTTAGCGACCATGCCCGCGTCTATAAAGGCGGCTCCTGGCGCGACATCCCCTATTGGTCCGCCCCCGCCTCCAGACGTTACCTCGACGAAGATGAGGCCACCGACTATATTGGTTTCCGCTGCGCAATGGCACGCGTGGGTTCCCAGACCCAAGGAAGATAGTATTACAATATATTATACAATAAACCCCAAAAGTCGCTGACTTTTGGGGTTTATTGTTGTTAGGAGCACCTGTTTATTTATTCATCAAGAACCTTACCGCTGTCTTTGAATCGGAAAATCTCCGCCTTATCAGCATAGATGATCAATGTGCTGTCTTTGATGCTGAATGAAGTGATGTTCTCCCTCATTCCCTTTATGAAAAGACGCTCCATGTCCATCTGCGGACAGAGTTTCTTCGAGGCGCTGGTGAGCTCCATTTGCAGTTTCTGTTTCTTTTGATAGTAGGTGCCAAAGAAGATGTTGCAGCCCAAATATCCATTGGTGTTGCCGTCTTCCTGGAAAATGATGTACGGTTGCGCCATGGCGGTGCCAGGATCAATGGGTTTGCCATACAAGGCTTCCAATTGCCACTGAGTGTCAACCAAGGAACTGGTTTTGCCTTGGGCGGCCTTCTTGGTGGTTTTACAACCAAAGAAGACAAGGACGAGACTGGCCGCGATGGCCAAAATGAGTAATTTCTTTGTCATGATTCAGGATTATTGTGAAACTGAAGGTTAATATTTTCTATATAACTGAGAATTTCCTCCTTGCCCTTGCCGGTCTCGGCCGACGATAACATCCGGTAAGGCATCTCCTCCCACTCCTCCGCCAACTTGTTGTAGAACTTCTGGACATTGCTCTGCACTTTCCCCTGCGAAACCTTGTCCGTTTTAGTAAAGATAATGGAGAACGGGACTCCTTTTTCACCCAAGCCCGCAATGAATTCCAAGTCTATTTTCTGAGGCTCAAGCCGGGAGTCGATGAGGACAAAGACCACTTGCAGGTTTTCGCGCGACACCAGATAGTCGTCAATCATCTTTTTCCACTTGTCGCGCATGGCTTTGGAGATGGAGGCATAGCCATAGCCCGGCAAATCCACCAAATACCACTCCCTGTTGATAAGGAAATGATTGATGGTTTGCGTTTTACCGGGTTTGGAAGAGGTTTTGGCCAATTTTTTATTGTTGACCAACATATTGATAAGGGAGGATTTCCCGACATTGGAACGTCCGATGAAGGCATATTCCGGCATCGTCGGAGGTGGACATTTACGCCAGTCCACCACACTTTGCATAAAAATTGCATTTTTGATAATCATAGCTATCGTCTGGCCAGCCAGGAGTTCGGATTGAGGTATGAATCGTTCTTCCAGATCTCGAAATGGAGCTCGTAAGTGTTGGAAGTGGCACTCTTGGCCACGGTGCCTATGGTCTGTTTGGTGGAAACCTTGGCGCCTTTTTTCACACTGACAGTCGCCAAGTTCTGATAGACGCTGATATACTCGCCGTGGCGGATGATGACGACCTTGGTGCCCATGACATCCATGACGGCAGTAACCTCGCCTTGATAAACAGCCCGGACGGGGGCACCGGCATCGGTCATGATGTCAATGCCACGGTTCTCAATCATCACAGAGGGGACGTCGGGATGGGCATAGTTGCCGAAATCGCCCACTTTGGCGCCCTTGGCCACAGGCCAGGGCAGGCTGCCCTTGTTGCTGACAAAGGAGTTGTTCAACGTCCTCTCCTCCGGGGTGAGGGCAATGGTGGCCGTTGCCCGCGGGTTTGCGGCGGTTGACGAGGAACTGGAAGCGGCGGGTTTTGACGTGTTGCTGCTTGTGCTTGTCGCCTTGTTCTTGGCTTCAGCGGCACGCTTGGCGTTGGCTGCGGCTATCTCCGCCTGAATGGCCTTCTTGATGGCCACGTCTATATTCTTACGCTGCCGCTGCTTCTCCTCCAATTGGGCCTTGAGCTGGGTTGATTGTTTCTTGAGCTGCTCGGAACTTTTCGTCTTCGCACGACGGTCGCTTTCCAACTTCTTGATCTCACTCTCCTTCCCGGAAAGCAAATTGAGTTTTTCTTGCTTCATGGCAATGATCTGCTCATTCTTCTCCTTCAACTCGGCCTGGGTTTGCGCAATCTTGTCGGCTTGTGTACGGACATTTTCCGAAAAGATGGTGTAAAAACGCAGCCGGCGGAACATCTGGGAAAAATCATCCGCCGCCAGAATAAACGTCACCTTGTCCATCAACTTGCGGTTGCGGTAAGCCATATAGACCACCTGCGCATAATCCGCCTTCATGTAATCCAGCTTCTTTTGCAGATTGAGGATCTCCTGCTGGTTCTGCTCCTGCTCTTCCTCCATCCTGATGATCTCTTGATTAAGTGTTGTGATCAATTTCTCGCGATTGGAAATTTGCTGACGCAGCACGGCAATCTGCTGCAACGAGGCTTTTTGGTTCTTCTCGTTCTTCTTAATCAGACTCTGCGTATTGGCGATCTCTTTCTCGATTTTCTGCTTGTCCTTCTTCAATTGCGAGCTGGTTTTCTGCGCATCAACGGAAGGAATGGCAAGCACACCCCACAGCAGAAACACCATGAGAGCTGTTTTCCATATATTTTTCTGGGAAAATTTCATATTATACCGTTTTAACTTGCAAAAATAGTCTATTTACTTGGAGTAGTAAAATGACAATCACTTTTTTATGAACGAAGTATTGTTGATTTTATTCTGGGCAGACAAACCATCCGGCAATGTGCTTCCGTTGACAAAACAGGCTCACCATCGAGCAGCTTCACCATCAGAACACTATCGGCAGCAGCAGTTCCACAATGAGGGCGGTGAGCACCGCCACGAGGGCGACACGCACCAGTCCGCGGTCTTTCCAGGCCAGGACAATGGCGACCATGGTGGCAATGGCGGCGGAAACGAAATGCGGTGACGTCGCGCCGACAGGCGTGGTCGAATAGAGCACATCGGGGAACGTCATAGCCGACAGCACACAGAAGGGAATATAATAGAGGAAGTCCTGTATCCACTCGTTGTCCAACTTCCGACGCACAAAACCGATTGGGATGACGCGGATGAGGTAAGTGGTGAGGGCCATGATGAGCATAGCGATGGCAACATTTTGGAGACTACACATGGACACCTCCTTTCAACATGCGGCGACGAAACCGCTTGATTTCCTTGATAGAGGCACAGATGGCGGCACCCAAGATGGCAGCCACGATGATGGCCCAGCCGCCGCCACCGCTCTTGGAAAGCACGTTGAGACCCGGCACATACTTGAAAAGGCAGGAGAGCAGCGCCGACACAATCACGGCGATGGCCACCTTGCGACCCTTGCGCGCCGGCGGGATAATGATGGCGATAAACATACAGTATAGCGCAATGCCGAAACAGCCTTGCAACATCGGGCTAAGCAAGCTCGAGGCCACGGCACCCAGCAATGTACCCAAAGTCCAACCTGCAATCGGTGTGGTCATCAAGCCCCCGAAAAAGGGGAAACTCACGTCGTCCTTTTCCATGGCCGCCAAGGCAAAAACCTCATCGGTAATGCAAAAAGCCATGATGGCGCGCTTGTAGAAGGGCATATCGGAGGCCACCTTCTGCGACAGCGACAGCGACATCAGCATGTAGCGCAAGTTGATGACAAAAGTGGTGATGACCAGCTCTATATAGGGCGCGCCCCCCTCAATGAGCCGTATGCCAGCGAACTGTCCCGCCGAAGCCATGTTGGTCATCGATATAATGGTGGCTTCCAACGGATTAAAGCCCATTTTCACAGCTATCAACCCGAAGGTGAAAGAGACGGGAATGTAACCCAAACAGATCGGAAATCCCTTTTTTAAACCTCTAACAAACTCAGTCATAAACCTTTGCCGCTTTCCAAAAACGGCAGCAAAGATAGTAAAAAAAGGGACAAGGAAAAAGGATCAATGTATTTCAGACATCGACACAACCGACACTGCGGTTTTCAGGCCGTCGATGGCGGCGCTGACAATGCCGCCCGCGTAGCCTGCACCCTCGCCCATGGGATATATGCCGGGAATGCCGCACTGCCTGTTTTCGCCACGCAGGATACGCACAGGAGAAGACGAGCGAGTCTCCACGCCAGTGAGCACAGCGTCGGGATCAGCGAAACCTTTGAGCTTCCTGTCCAGCTGCGGGATGGCTTGGCGCAAAGCATCAACCACATAGTCGGGGAGGCAGCGGCCGAGATCGCAGAAGAAAACCCCATGCGGATAGGAGGGCTTGACACTGCGATAGCGGTCGGCAATCTTGCCGGCCAAAAATTCGCCCACGAGGTTGCCCGGGGCGCGGTAGTCGCCCGCAATCCCGAAAGCGGCACGCTCGTACCGCTCTTGGTAGTCCAACCCATCAAGGGGGCTTCCCTTGAGATAGTCATCAGGATGCACACTGACAAGCAGGGCACTGTTGGCATTGGCCTTGTCGCGGCTACGCTCACTCATGCCGTTGGTGACAATGGTGCCCTCCTCGCTGGCGGAGGCCATCACCGTGCCGCCGGGACACATGCAGAAGGTATAGACCCCGCGGTCGCCAAGGTGAACAACCCCCTTGTAAGAGGCAGGTGGCAAAATACGGGCCGCTTCCCCATACTGCATGCGGTTGACACGTCGTTGTTGGTGCTCGATGCGCACGCCCATGGAAAAGGCCTTGGCCTCCATGTCCAATCCCCTGCCATAGAGATGCCGGATAGTGTCACGGGCGGAATGGCCCAAACCCAAGAGCAAATGCCGGGTGGTGAATTGTTCCCCCGTGTTGCAAATGACCTGCAACACGCCGTTGCTTTGCTGGAAATCGGTGAACGTGGTGTTAAAATGGAACTCACCGCCCAAAGATTCGATTTCAAGCCGGATATTGCGGACCACACGTTCCAGATAGTCGGTGCCCACATGCGGATTTTGCATATAGAGCACATCCTCGTCGGCCCCGTGTTTGTAGAACTCCTCCAGCACAAAGCGGTTGTACTCGCCATGGACATTGGTATTGAGTTTGCCATCGGAGAAGGTGCCGGCACCGCCCTCGCCAAACTGCACGTTGCAGTTCGGGTCCAGCTTCTTGTCATGGAGAAAGGTCTCCACAGCCCGCTTGCGTTCTTCGATGCGCGCGCCCCGCTCAATGACGATGGGCCGCGCCTGGCAACGCGCCAAGTAGAGGGCGGCGAACATGCCCGCCGGGCCGAAGCCTACCACAACGGGACGATGCTCGCCCTGCCACGCAGGGTACTCCATCACAGGCTCTTCAGGCCACTCCGTCACATTGGCATCCGACAACAAATACTTATATCTGTCCGGAAGCGTCAGTCCCACCTGGTAATCGAAGATGACGCGGTTTTTCTTGCGGGCATCAATGGCCTGGCGCAGGATGCGGAGACCACGCAGATCTTCCACTTGAATGCCGAACTGCCGATTTATCGCAATCTCCAATCCGTCCTTACTGCCGACGGGGATTCGTATGTTCGAGAGTTTTATTTTCATTAAAATTATAATGTCTTGAGTATATTGCGGATATGCGGTTCATAAATCATCAGCACCACAATATCGGGATTCACTTGGCGGATAATGTCATAATTGGCACCGTATTTCCATGCATCGAATATGAAGAGCGATTCATGGAAATATGGCGTGACAAAGGGAATGATATTGTTGCAATAGGAGTCGCGGATGAACAGAATCTTCGGATGGTTGGTGCGGTTGGTGCGGAATTGTTTCTCATATTCATGCGGATAGACAAACCTTTCAGTTGGAATGAAGTCCTGTACGGTGTCTTCTACTGAAGCAAAATCAACGGTATCTGTGTAAACAACAGCATATTCCCAATCTTTTTGGTATTTTGGGGAATTTCCACGTATGGATATCCAGGAGTACAGGTTCCCGTCACTACGGATGTAAGGGATGAGGATGAAATCCTGTTTTATAGAAAATGGCAGCAAGGGAAAGTCTTTGGAGAGGGTCTCCATGATTTTTTCAGCTCCATACGAAGCGCCAAGCGAATTCCAATGATTGTCGTTCTTGCGATACAGTAGCGTATCCCCTTTATGTTTGAGGAGGGTGGATTTGAGGTAGGTGAGCGGGATCTTCGGCGCACGCTCGTGCATCACCCGGCAGAATTTCTCGGTAGCCGTCTCCGAGGTCCGTTGCAAACAAGGAGGCAGGTATTCCGAATAAATCTCATACGAAGTTGGGGCGAGGAATATGTAGTAACGGATGCCCATCTTCTGAAGAGTTTCAAAACGTCGGGCCAGCTCGTCCGCCACAAGGCCCATCTGCTCCTCTGTAAACACAAGGGTTCCCTCATAGAGCTCTTTCTCTTCCTTGCCACAAAACAAGAAATCATCTTCCCCGATGATTACGGCGGGTGTAGGCGACTGGTGATTGTATTGGGAATAAAGGAAATAGGCATCTAAAAATTTGTCTCTGAAAGGAAAATGGTCATTGAAGTAGAGATCGAACTGGGCAGGGAATTTGTCCAACTGAGCAGGGTTCGGTGATGGAAAAGCAACCAAGGTCCTGTTCTCCCGTTGGCTTTTGGTCGACTGATTGCGATGGCACACCAGATGAAAGGCCGGAAATGCCAGCATGCATACGAACAGGATGACGGTGAGGATAATATAGGGATTCTGGCGCTCTTTCATGGTTAGAATCGGAAATAGATGAAGGGATTGTAACTGCCGGCGACTAAAAAGCTGCTTACCGTCAGCAACAGGATGGCGATGGCGGCGATGGTGCCGATGTGCTGCAGGTGCCATAGCGGTTTGTTGCCTCTAACGATGGCTGTCTGAAGGGCTTCATGGCAGCGGACGAACAGCGGGGTGCAGCCGGCCACGCCTATGATGGCAAACAGGATGAACGAAGGCTGGAAGTATTGCTGCAGGAACAGGCCGCTGCCGGAGCCGCTAACGAAGACGAACATCTGCCGCACATAGTGCAAAGCGTATATTATTCCGTCGGCACGGAAGATGACTAATGCGATGACCACCACCAGCAGCGCGTACAGATGTTGCACAGGCTTGAAAAACTTGCCTATAACGCGGTCAAAGCCGATGCGCTCCAGCACCATGAAGGAACCATGAAGAAGGCCCCAAACCACAAAATTCCAGCTGGCCCCGTGCCAAAGGCCCGTGAGGAAGAAAACGATGTAGAGATTGAGGAAGGTGCGTTTCTCGCCCTTGCGGTTCCCACCCAACGGGATGTATAGGTAATCTTTGAGCCAGGCCGAAAGGGTGATGTGCCAGCGTCGCCAGAATTCGCGGATGGAAGTGGCGAGATATGGGAAGTTGAAGTTCTCGGGGAATCGGAACCCGAACATACGTCCCAATCCGATGGCCATGTCGGAATAGCCGGCGAAATCGTGGTAGATTTGCAGCGAGTAGCAAAGGGCACCGATCCAAAGTGCCCACCATGGCATGGTTTCCGGTGCACGCACGAAGATGTCGTCAACAATGATGGCCATTTGGTTTGCGATGAAAACCTTACGTGCCAACCCAATGCAGAAGCGGCGAATGCCCTCATACATGTTCCCGAAGCTGAAATCACGATTTGAGAGTTGCGGCTCGATTTCATGGTAGCGGATAATGGGCCCGGCTATAAGTTGCGGAAACAGGGCGATGTAGGTGCCTAATTTGATGATGTTAGTCTGCGCCCGCACCTGACCCCGATATACGTCCACCAAATAAGAGATGCTCTGGAAAGTGTAGAAGGAGATGCCGATAGGCAATACTATGTTCTGCAGAGTGATTGGCGACATGCCAAACACGCCACCCAAGATGTTGAAATTGTCCACTATAAAGTTGGCGTATTTGAAAAATGCCAGTGCGGACAAATCTAAGATGACGGCTAACACTAACCAGAAGGTCCGCCGATGTCGTCGCGCGATGAGCAGACCGCAAATGTAGTTTACCAAAATGGATACAAGGAGAATCAGCGTGTAGCTGACACCGCCCCAAGCATAAAAGAGGATGCTGGCGATGAACAAAAGTGTGTTCTGATAGGGCACTCGCCGACATAATGCCAACAAGCATACAACAATGGGAAGGAATAGGAATAAGAAGGTCAGCGAGCTGAAAACCATGTTCCTGCAATGTTGTGGGATCGGGGCCGACTATCGTCCCTCGTACATCTTCCTGTAGTACTCCACGTATGCGCCAGAGGTGACATGTTCCAGCCACTCCTCATGCGAGAGATACCAATCCACGGTTTTTTCGAAGCCCTCGTCAAATTTCACCTTCGGGCTCCAGCCCAGCTCGTTTTTGATCTTGGTCGGGTCGATGGCGTAGCGAAGGTCGTGGCCCGCGCGGTCGGCAACGTAGGTGATGAGCGACAGCGAGGCACCTTCGGGACGGCCCAACTTGCGGTCCATGATCTCAATCAGCTTCTTGATGAGATCGATGTTGCGCCACTCATTGTTGCCCCCGATGTTGTAGGTGGAGCCAGGCTGCGCCTTGTGGAAAATGAGGTCGATGGCCTCGGCATGGTCTTCCACATAGAGCCAGTCGCGCACATTGATGCCTTTTCCATAGACTGGCAGCGGCTTGTTGTTCTTGATGTTATGAATAAAAAGGGGAATCAGTTTTTCAGGAAACTGGTTGGGACCGTAGTTATTGGAACAATTGGAAATCACGGTGGGCAAGCCGTAGGTGTCGTGGTAGGCACGCACAAAGTGGTCGGCACTGGCCTTGGCGGCGGAATAGGGGCTGTGCGGATTGTACGGGGTAGTCTCCGTAAAACTGCCTGTATCGCCCAGAGCGCCATAGACCTCGTCGGTGGAAATCTGGTAGAACTTCTTGCCCTCGAAACTGCCTTGCCAAATGTTCTTGGCGGCATTGAGCAAATGCACGGTGCCCAACACGTTGGTGTGGATGAAACTCATCGGGTCGGTGATGGAGCGGTCCACATGCGACTCGGCGGCCAAATGGATGACACCGTCAAATTGATATTCTTCAAAGAGCTTTTGAACAAACTCCTGGTCTTCGATGTCACCCTTGATGAAATGGTAGTTGGGCATACTGTCCACATCGGTCAAGTTCTCAAGATTGCCGGCGTAGGTCAGCTTGTCAAGATTGTAAATTTCATAATCAGGATATTTGTTGACAAAAAGTCTCACAACATGAGAGCCTATAAAACCGGCACCGCCAGTGATCAGAATTTTCTTCATAAGAATTCAAGATAATAGTAAAGTGGGCGCAAAAATACAAAAATATAGGATAAGGGGACATGGATTTTATATGACTATTTTTTATAATTTTGCAGCTTCTTGTGTACTTTACGAACCTAACAATGAAACGAAAACATATCCTGCTTCTGTTGTTTGCCTGTCTGATGACGACATATTCCTGCCATGACAAGCTTTTTGACTTTGACATCCAGCACATTGAGGCCGATGGGGATTGGGGAATACCGCTGTTCAACGGTTCCTTTTCCGTAGGCGAGCTCCTTGACCGTTTGGACAGTGTGAGATATCTGCAGGTCGGCGAGGATGGGACATTGCTATTCCGTGTTGACGAAGAGATCAAAAATGTCGTCTCCTTAAAGGACATGCTGCATATTGGCGACCAGACCTTTGACAAAACGAGCGCATTCAAGGTCCCGCACCTGCCGGATTTTGGCATTTCCGGCGCCACCCGGTTCAGTTTGAACACACAGGATTTTTTCCTGAAGAGGGTGGAATTCAAAACCGGCACCCTGTCCCTGTATTTCAACATTGAAGAATCCTTCCCCTATTCCGCAGAACTTTCTTCGGAAAACATCCTTGACGGGCAGGGCAATCCCATCGTTTTGCACTTGAGCGACCTCCAACAACAGCAAATCATCGATTTGAGCAATTGTATTATGGAAACCGATGCCGCCGGCTTTGTCAGCTTCTCCGCAAGCATCTTGGTCGGTAACTCAATCCCACTGGACACCATCCATTACAGTTGCCATGTGGAGACAAGGAATATCACGATCAAAAACGTGGTGGGCATGTTCAGGGCGATTCCCTTCGCACTTGACGAGTCCGCACCTATCGACATCCCGCAAGATCTCATCCAATTGGATCAGGTCGGCGTGAACAACATTCATGTGAGACTGTTCAGCAGAAACAATCTGTGTGCCATCAACGGGATTTTAGACGAATTGTCATTTGTGAGAGCCAACGGGACCATAGAGCCGCTACTCCCCGCCCATATCCCGTTCAATTCTCCTTTATCTTCCGAGTACATCTTGGCAGCGGAGACTCATATTCCTTCCGTCTCCTTCACATCTGACGTGGACTCTTTGCGCCTCAAATGTCATCTGACCCTCAACCCCAATGGCTTTAGTGCAGGAGACATTTCCATAAATGAAAACACCGCTTTGGATCTCAAAATCAATGCGGAGATCCCCACCAACATATCCATTGACAATGCCATCTTCAAGGACACCATGGACAACGCCTTGCACCATTTGGCTGACACCCTCGATTTCGTCACCATCGAAAGCCTTCTGTTGCGAATTGCTTTCACAAACGCGCTTCCCGTGGATTTAATCCCGTACATCGCTTTTTATAACAGCGAAACCGGCGAGGTTTATGTGCCCGACTTGAACGGTTTGCAGATCCATGGCTCATACGATGGTCAGCCAGTCGTGCAACAGGCTTATCTCGTGGAGATTCGGAAAGAAAACATCGCGACCATAAGCGCCGCGGACAAGATGATATTGAAATTCACGGCCAACACCCAAGGTCATGGCGTCACAGTGAACTCCTCTCAATTCATCAAAGCCAACATTGGTGCCCGTATCAAATATTCATCCTTTAATTTGTAGCGTATCATGAAAAGAACACTTACCCTTATCTTGTTCCTTTCACTGTTTGCGACGGTCTCCGCGCAAGATGGAGCCACCCTGCATTTTATGCGGATGAACCCTTACTCGACCAACTACAATCCATCGACATTCATTCCCTATAGATATTATGTGGGCATGATCGGCATTGGCAACGTGAACGTGGCCGCCTCCAACACGGGCTTTCATTATAACACGCTGTTCGGGAAAAACGCCGGGAGTCCCATCACCACGATTTATTTGAATGATTTTGTCAACCATTTGGCTCGAAAAGGCAATACCTTGAACACAAGTGTCGCCTTAAGCCTTGTTGATTTCGGCTTCACGACAAAAAAAATTCGCTTTGCCTTCAGCTATAAAGTTCGGTTTGACGAGAACTTTCTGTACAACCAGGACCTGTTCGCATTTCCCGTTTATGGAAACATGCACTTTGCAGGTGAGGAGAACGCCGCCCATCCAGACCTGTATGTGGGCCTGAACGCCTATCACGAGATTGGCCTGGGCATGCAAACCGAGCTGACGCCCCGGCTTTACCTTGGCGTGAAACCAAAATTGCTGTTCGGGTTGGCAAACGTGCGGGTCAAAGATGCTTCTGCCACCATCATCACCGATCCTGACGACTACAGCATGTCCCTCAGCTACAACTTGGACGCTTCCGCGATGTGCTCTATCCCCTACTCTGTCGATTCCGCATTCAACGGTGAATTCAACCCTGGCTCATTCAAAGCCGCCGATGCCTTCAAAAATGTCGGGGCCGCCTTGGACTTGGGTCTGACATACAGGATTAACGACCAGTTCGGGATCGCGGCATCCCTCTTGGATCTGGGCTTCATTCGCTGGAAAACGAATGGCAACCGCTTCCAAAGCGCCCTGCAGGATGCAGGCACCTACTACAACGACGGCAGCTTCCTGTTCTCCGGACTCTCCACGGAGGATGTCGAAAGGATCATCAACGACCCGGAGAGCTTCAAGGAGGAGTTACTCACCTACTTCCCGCTTCATCACGAAGGAGTGGACCACTACACCACCGCCTTGAACGGACGTTTCATGGTGGAGGGGTATGCCAACGTGGGCCAATGCCATCGGTTTTCCGCGCTGTTTCAAGGCCGTATAGTCCATAATAAGTTCCTGCCCTCATTCACAGTGGCATGGAACGGTAATTTCTGGAATGTTCTGGATGTATGCGCCACCTACTCCATAGCGAAAAAAAGCTATGCCAACATTGGATTAGGCCTTGGCATCAACATGGCAGTGGTGCAGTTGTACATAGCCACGGACAACCTTATAGCCTTCATGAATTCAAAAAGCATTCAACGTTCTTTGCTGAACACGCCCAATGCCAACATACAGGCCGGTCTTGTCTTCAATTGGGGCAAACTGCAGGAGAAGGAGCTCCAAGCCCGCCAGGCGGCGAAAAATTAGTGATCAGTGAAGAGTGATCAGAAGGTGGGGGATGGGGAGGGCGTGGGCATAGTGTGGGTGGTGGGCATGCCTTAGAATGATCTTTTACACACAACGATACAATGACTATTTGATTTTATTTGTGGAATTATTACTGAAAAGAATTTTAGACAAATCATATTGCATCTTGTATGGGAAACTTCCGATCGGAAATTCATGGGAAAACAGGCATTCTGTTTGAATGGAACAACTCCTTTTGTGTCCATTGACAATTAGATCTACAAACTCCCCGTCCAAACAATCCACAAAACACGGCAAATCTCTATAAAATACAGGATCCGTATATAGATTGAAACTCACACTGTCCACTCTGAGGTTGTCTGCTTGAACAGGTTCCTGCCACCGGATTTTATGAGGATAGATTACGCAACTGTGAATGTATTTGTTGCTATGATACCACAGAACAATCCAGTTGTTGAAAGTTACACCATAAGCATATAGTGTGTCAGATTCCAGCATTGCCTTCCGAATGGCACGGTTCGTGTTGCGTTGCAAGCACTGACCAGCATAACCAAGACCTTTGTATTTATAGAATTTTATATTCTTGCTTGTCGTTTGGTTAGATACAGAACAGCCCAGACATATCATTGAAAGAAGACACAAATGCAATATTATTTTATTGTTTTTCATGGCATATCCTCCTGTTTCCCCATTTTTTTAAAATCTTCGTATCGTATCTTGATTAAAGTTTTTGATTCATTGTAAAATGACACTTTCCCGTCATTTGGACAGACGACAAAAGCACTTCCTTTAAAGCCATCGGCGCGCCAACCATCCATTTTTTCAAAATCACGAGGTGAAACCACGGAGCTATACGTATGAATATGCCATATATTAGGGAATGCCCCCCGTATTCCACTCTGTTTTCTGGTGAATCCCCGCTCCTCAAGGATTGTTCAACAGTATATTGGACATCCTGCTGGATTTGTCCAGTTGGAATATGAATAACCAGATCACTAGAGGACAGGCCACCGGTATAAAACACGCCTTTTTTTGTTGCTGCTTTAACTTCTTTCGCTTTGTCACCCAAAACCAAGTAAGAGTTCAAACCACATTGTCCATCGTCTCCGATTTTTTTAACATTTCCCCAAAAATTTTTAGCATAAATAGGGTCCTCCCCGTTCGGATCCACCAACTTCACCGGGTTGTTCGCACAATACACATACGGGCTCAGAGAAGGATATTTCCCACTCATGGAATCGACGCTGAGCCAGATGCTCAAATCGGAGGAGTAATACCTTGCTCCAAAGTAAGATAAGCCCGTTTCCGTGTCGCGTTCCTTGGCGGAGAAGGTGTGAGACGAGTGAACAGTGATCAGTGAACAGTGATTAGAAGAGGATTGGGCAAGGAAATGCGCTGCGGTGGCTACAACCGTCCATCCATCCCCGTCAGGGGATACATATCTGTAGCCGAGCAGTGAACAGTGATCAGTTGAAGGGGATGGCAAGTTCGTGGCGTATTTGACGCAGGCCGTAGGTCTGCAGGGCTCGGTAGCAAAGGCGGCACACGGGCACATGCGTACGCCGTAGGTGTGCGGGCATTTTGTACGTGTCTGCGGGATTGGTGGGCTATATTTTCGGGTGCATTCATCCATTCCGCCGCAAAATTACAAAATAATCACAAATGATGCCACCTCCTTGCCGTTGACGTAAATGGTTACCCTGCGGGGGCTGCTCTTTGCCATAGACGTTAAATTTGTGGCAAAAATGGCTTAAACGTCCGTCACATTTTGGGACGGAAAATAACTGCTGTAACATTAGGTCTTAAGCACATACGTTCTAATCATGGTCTTGTTGAAGAAGATATTCTAAAAAATCTTTTCTGAAGTAATAGTACATATGATGATCTTTGATACCAACTATTCCATATGTTTTATGGAACAAATATGTTGGCGTGTCGCACGAAGTAACCCCCCAAAACAGAATCTCAAAGGGGTAAAGATGTTCTGTTTTAACAATTAGTTGATGCCTTTTTGAAAGAATTGTCCTTTCACATTTTTGCATGGAACAATCCGATAAATAATCTTTATTTTTGTCATAAAAGATAAGGTAGGTGTCTTCAGACTTAATAAACCAATTGCCAGCCGTATCTGTCTTTAACGTTATGAAATTGCAATCGTCACTTGTATCGCTACTAATTACTGGACCCATGGATAGTTCCGAGTCTGATATATATCGAATTATCATATTAAAGTCTACATCGTTATCTTTCGAAGGAACTGCTGTTTGAATGTTTGGATTGTATAAATAACAAGGTATTAAACATTCTTGAGCAAAAACGTTGTTCATACAAACAACAATAATAATTGCAAAATAACATAAATAACTTTTCATAATCATTAATCAGAATTAGGAATCCTTATGTTACTATTCTTTTCAAATATTTCTTGAATTCGTTGACGATATGCTTCTATCTCCTGATCTTTGGTTCTCCCACTTCTTAAAGCCAATTCGCCAATATATTGATTAAAATAAGAAGACTCCTCTGCTCCATACATACTTAATTCTTGTATCTGTATTGAACTCAATCCCAAACACAAGGCATCATTTAATTCATTCCATATACCAATCTGTTTGTCAATCAGAGCCATAAAACCATTATGATGCTTATTATTAATAGCCAATTTATGGTTAAAGGCCTCGCCAGTATGTCCCATTTCATGAATTACAATATAAAAATGCCATAGAGAAATGTCTCCTTCTGCCAACTCAGGGTGGAAAGATTCTGTTGATTTCACAGTTGTTGCGATATACTTTGTTCCTGGATAAACATTCTGGCTGTCTTCGGTCCTATAAGTATATGTATAGTTCGTATGGCCTTTTTTGCCAGTAGGAATAGAAGCAGCATCACAATTCAGATATAGATTAAATGATTTACTTGACACAAAAGGTTTACATGCCCTCGAATATGATTTGTTATTATTTAATAGATAATTGTGGACTTTTTCATAGGTAGTGCCTATAAACGATTTATCAGGAAAGATATCTTCTCCATTCGGGTCCACCAACTTCACCGGGTTGTCCGCGCAATACACATACGGGCTTAATGAAGGATATTTCGAGGCCTGTGGGTCGACGCTCAGCCAAATGGACAAATCACTGCTGAAATATCTTGAACCAAAGTAAGAAAAGCCCGTTTCCGCGTCGCGTTCTTTTGCGGAGAAGGTGTAACGCACTCCGTCGAAATGGCTGGAACGTTGGTTCACAAACTCCTCGACCCAAGGCAGATAGTGGAGATGCTGCTTTACCGTGCCGTTGGTGGTGGTGATCCAGCTGCTGCTGCCGAGGTGGTCGGGGTGGTAAAAGTAGAGTGTGGAAGTGGCGTTCTGTTGGTTGGTGAGCGTGTCCAAATAGGAGAAGCGGGAGCTTGCCGGAACGGTCAGGGTGGCGGGATGGTCCACCCCGTTTGTCACCGCCTGCAGCTTCACCTGCACGAGGGAGTCGCTCACCACGGGAGTGTGGACATCCTCA
>JAFPXF010000059.1 GCA_017394765.1 Bacteroidales bacterium
ATTATCTGTGATTAAATGGTTCGTGATTGAAATTATTTGGCAAGCAGTCTTTCGAACTCGGCTTTCAGCTCGCCCACCTCGAACGGGAGACCCATGATCTTGTTGTACTGGGTCATCGGACATTCGGGGAACTGGGTGCGGAGGTAGCCGGCAAACTGACCGTTGTTGAGCTCGCAGACGACGATCTTCTTGTATTTCTTCAGGATGTCGCCGGTGTTCTTCGGCAGCGGGCAAATATAGTTGAAGTGGGTGTAAGCCACTTTCTTACCTTCCTTGTTCATCTCTTCCACAGCGAGGGTGAGTGCGCCGGAGGTGCCGCCCCAACCCACCACGAGGAGCTCGGCGTCAGGATCGCCGGTCACCTCCTGGTCGGGGATGTAGTTGGCCACGCGGTTCACCTTCTCTTGACGGTTGTGCACCATCAAGGCGTGGTTCTCGGGATCGGTGCTCAGAGGTCCGTCGGGACATTTCTCCAGACCGCCCACACGGTGTCTGAGGCCTTCCATGCCGGGCAGCGCCCACTCGCGAGCGAACGTGACGGGGTCACGACGGAACGGTCTGTAGTTGGGATCGTTAGGCGTAGCTAAACGCGGTTTGATGTCGGGCATGTCGGCCATCTTGGGGATGCGGAACAGCTGGGAGCCGTTGCCGAGGTAGCCGTCGGTGAGCAGGATGACGGGGGTCATGTGCTCCAGGGCGACCTTGGCGGCGTTGTAAGCCCAGTAGAAGCAGTTGGCGCTGGAAGAGGCAGCCATCACCACGAGGGGGGCCTCGCCGTTACGGCCGTACAAAGCTTGGTTCAGGTCGCTCTGTTCGGTCTTGGTGGGCAGACCCGTGGAGGGACCGCCGCGCTGCACGTCAACCACAACGAGGGGCAGTTCCACCATCACGGCCAGGCCGAGGGCTTCGCTCTTCAGCGAGAGACCGGGACCGGAAGTGGAGGTGCAGGCGAGGGCGCCGGCGTAGGAAGCACCGATGGCGGAGCATACGCCTGCGATCTCGTCTTCAGCTTGGAACACTCTTGCGCCTAAGGATTTATGTTTGGCCAACTCCACCATCACATCCGTGGCCGGGGTGATGGGGTAGGAGCCGAGGAAGAGTCTGCGACCGGATTTTTCAGAGGCGGCTAAGAGACCCCAAGCGGTGGCGACGTTACCCGTGATGTTGCGGTAACGGCCCTTTGGCATGTGGTCGGCTTGGGCGATCTCGAAAATGTGGGAGTGCATCACTTCCAACTTGTCGGCGTATTCGTAGCCTTCTGTCAGGACGGCCTTGTTCAGTTTCACGACCTCGGGCTTCTTGGCGAACTTGCGCTCCAGGTAAGCGTAGGTCTGGTCGAGTTTCTTGTGGGTGGCGTAGAAGATGATACCCAGCGCGAACATGTTACGGCAGCGGTCGGCGGTCTTCTTGTCGGCGCCCTGCTCGTTGCCGATGCGTTGCGTGAACGAGGTGACGGGGGCCTTGATGATGGTGTAGGCACGCTCCATCTCGTCGGTGAAGGGGTGGTCGTTCTCGGTATAGCCGGCTTTCTCCAGGGCCTCATCCGTGAACGTGTCGATATCGACGATGATGGTGGCGCCCTTCTTGGCCCACTTGAGGTTCGACTTGAGGGAGGCCGGGTTCATGGCGACGAGGATGTCGCACTTGTCGCCGGAGCTGTAGATGTGGCTGCCCACGTGCACCTGGTAGCCGGAGACACCGGCGATGGTGTTGTGAGGGGCGCGGATTTCCGCCGGATAATCGGGGAAGGTGGCGATGTCGTTGCCCGTGAGGGCGGAGGCGTCCGAGAACAGGGTCCCGGAAAGCTGCATGCCGTCTCCGGAGTCACCCGCAAAACGGACGACGATGTCTTCCCTGTTCTGGATTTGTTTTTTTTCTGTCATAGGACTGTTGTTTTGTATTTGTATTTAATTATTTGATAATCTGTATTTTATGGCTTTTTGAGAAAGTTTTTGCTCCCTCTTTTTTTGCGGGGGCAAAAGTAATAAATTTACACCCAAAAAACAAATGGAATCATGGGAATATTTTCTTGTTTTTTTTATATTTTTGCCGCTCCTATGAATAAGTATTTTGCCAAGCCCAAGCATTACACGATGGATATGCTGTCCTGTTTCGGACAGAGCAAGCATCATGGGCTTTTCTTGTTGCGTTCCGACAAGGTTTTGATCCAGACCGCTTTGGTGCTCGGCGGCGTGTTTCAGCATCCCTTTTCTTTTATTGGCGGTGTTTGCCTTTTTGAAAACGAGCCGGAATCCGCATATCCGCTTTATCTTGCCACTATGCTGATGGGGCTGGATGTCAGTCTTGTGTTGATGCCGAACAAAACAACTGTCCCGGCGCAGGATTTGTACGATGAGGCGAACCCTTTGTTGGGTCTTGCCCTGTTTGATGAATACCATTATCTTTTTAATAAGCAGGGGAGAAAAAGATTTTCTTGCGAACATGTGGATTACGACTATCTTTTGTTGTTGTACAGTGATAAAAATCTTGATGTGAATCAGGAGGTCTTTCAAATGCTTGGGTCTGTCAAGCAGATCAAGGCTGTCGATGCATCATCTTTTCTGGTCAAGGACGGTGGGAAAAAAGCCGGCAATATTCGTGTGGAATTTCTGCAACGTCTCTTTTTGGAAGTGGATGTCATCAGGACTTCATGGCAGGAAGAACAGATTCGTAAGAAGTTGTGCAACGTCACCAGTATTCCCAACGAGAACTACGCCCATCGTCGTTTTCAGGAAAACAAAATTTCACTACTGCCGCTGTTGGACACTCCGTTGATGCAGCGGCAAGATTTTTGATCGTTGCTTTGAATTGCTGACAGTAATGCCGATAGCCAACGGCCGTCAACCAACAGGCCGGGTTCCAAAGCCATTGTCAGTTGTTTCTCCGATATGGTCTGTGGTGAAAAATCAGCATTTCCGGCACAGCAGCAGCGCTTTTCCCCCGCCGGACAGAGTGGTTCCCCATATATAAATGTCGCCCCCGTCTTTCACCTTCAAGTTTTTTTTCAGTTCTTCCGCTGTCAATGGGAAGTTGCGGACCGACACATTGGCTTTTCCGGCTTTTTTTGCCACCTCTTTGCGGGCGTTTTTATTGAAGGGAATGGTCTGCTCGACCATGAAAGTGCGTCCGGGGAAGTCGGGGATGAGTTTGTCGTGGGTGTAGAGGTGCGAGTGGGGGTGCAGTTTCAGCAGGTCGAAGCGCGAGGCGATGCACTTGAAGGCGCCGGCCTTGAGGATGGCAGCGTTGGGCTCGTAAATATATTTGCAGGGTTCGCCGGTCAGTTTCGGCTGCGTGTTCGCCTCCTCTTCTTGGGTGAATGTGAAGGAGTGTGTCTTTTCCCGCTGGATGTTGACCGCTGTGCAGGAGACTGATTCTGGAGAGCAGGGATTATCTGTGTCCAAGAGAAACAGGATTTCCTTGCACTCGCCGTTGACGGCGACGGTGTGGACGGTGCGTGTGCCCGGCAGTTGCCGGAGTGCGCGGGTGATGTCAATGAGTGGGGATAGTTTGATTAACAAGCCTTTGCGTGTGTGCGCGCGCAGCTTGTCAAGCCATTGTGTGAGGTCAGGCGTGCACTCCTCCAAGGCCACGACGCGCCGCCCGTGTGTGTCGCGCCGCGAGGGGTCTATGTATAGCCAGTCCACCATGCCGATTTCACCCAGCCGCTCCTCCATCGTGCCCTGTAGGAACGTGATGTTATGCAAGCCGAAGACTTTTGCGTTGTGTCGTGCAATGTCGCATAATTCCATCTGCGGTTCCACATATTGGCATCGTTGGAAATGACGCGCGAACGCGAAGGTGTCCACACCGAATCCGCCGCTCAAGTCGGCAATGGAATCTCCCGCCACCAGGTTGGCCTTGTAGTGTGCGGTGGCGGCCGATGAACACTGCTCTAACGAAAGGGTAGCTGGGTATAGAATCTCATCAAGGGCATAGTGCTCAGGCAACTTTTCCCGGGCTTTCTGACGTCCTTCGATTTGCTGCAAGGCGAATGGCAGGTTTACGTTTGTGTCTTTGCAGCCACGCAAAGCCCAATATCGTACGTCATCGTCCCGATGCGCTTGTATGAAAGCCCTTGTCGCCTCGTTGATATCCATGGGTAATTGTGTCTGGTCTATGATCAAGTCTGCAAAAATAGAAATATTTTGCATGTCTTTTTAAGGGACGCCAAAATTAAGGTTATATTTTTGAATAATTTTATATGGAAAAATTATGTAATTTTGCACCCGTTTTAAAAAACAAGGATTTATCTTATAAAGTATTAATAATTAACAATTTAAATTAAAAATCTTATGGAAGAAAATCTTGTCAAGTATGTATGGATCGTGTTTTGCGCATCCATCGTCGCGCTGGGTTTCGCGTTCTTCTTCTATCGCAGAATGCTGAAGGAAGATGAGGGCACTCCCACCATGCGTGAAATCGCCTCGCACGTCCGCAAAGGTGCCATGGCTTACCTGAAACAGCAGTACAAGGTGGTGACCATCGTGTTCGTCATCCTGGCCGTGCTGTTCTTAATCATGTCCATATTCCATCTGCAGAACGGTGTGGTATGGTTCGCCTTCCTGACCGGCGGTTTCTTCTCCGGTTTGGCCGGCTTCTTGGGTATGAAGACCGCCACCTACGCCTCCGCACGTACCGCCAATGGTGCCCGTCAGAGCCTCAACAAAGGTCTGCAGGTGGCATTCCGCAGCGGTGCCGTCATGGGGTTGACCGTTGTCGGTCTCGCCTTGTTGGATGTCTCCGCATGGTTCCTGGTCTTAAATGGTACCGGACTGTTGGAGCTGGTGGGTGAGCATGCCACGCTGACCACCATTACCACCACGATGCTGACCTTCGGCATGGGTGCTTCCACGCAGGCGCTCTTCGCCCGTGTCGGTGGCGGTATTTACACCAAGGCCGCAGACGTGGGCGCAGACCTGGTCGGTAAGACGGAATACAACATTCCCGAAGACGACCCGCGTAACCCCGCCACTATCGCCGACAATGTGGGTGACAATGTGGGTGACGTGGCCGGTATGGGTGCTGACCTGTACGAGTCTTACGCTGGCTCCATCCTCTCCACGATGGCTCTCGGTGCTGCCGCTTTCGCCACCATCGGTGCCGAAATGCAGATGAAGTCCATTCTCGCTCCTATGATGATCGCCGCCGTCGGCGTGATTCTCTCCGTCATCGGTATTTTCATGGTTCGCACGAAAGAAGATGCTTCTATGACCCAGTTGCTCAAGGCTTTGAGCCGTGGTACCAACACCGCAGCTGTTTTGATTGCTGTGGCCACGTTTGTCATCATGTATGTGCTGTTCAAGGATTCCCCCGATATCGTGTGGTGGCAGGTCTCCCTCTCTGTGGTGGTGGGTCTGCTCGCCGGCGTGATTATCGGCAAGTCAACGGAATACTATACCTCCCAATCCTTCAAGCCGACGCAGAAGGTGGCCGAGTCCTCCCAGACGGGCCCTGCTACGGTCATCATCTCCGGTATCGGTTTGGGTATGATCTCCACCGTCATCCCGGTGCTCACCATCGGTGTGGCTATCATCCTCGCTTTCTTGTGCGCCAACGGCTTCCAGATTGAATTCAACGCCGTCAACCTCTCCAAAGGTCTCTACGGTATCGGTATCGCTGCCGTGGGTATGCTCTCCACGCTGGGTATCACCTTGGCTACCGACGCTTACGGTCCTATCGCCGACAATGCCGGTGGTAATGCTGAGATGAGCGGTTTGGATCCCGAGGTTCGTAAACGTACCGACGCTCTCGACGCTCTCGGCAACACTACTGCTGCTACTGGTAAGGGCTTCGCCATCGGTTCCGCCGCTCTGACCGCCCTCGCCCTGCTTGCCTCCTACGTGGAAGAGATCAAGATGGCCCTCGAGCGTATCGGCACCTCTGTCCTCGACCTTGGTGACGGACGTATGGTGGACACCGCCAATGCCAGCCTGATCGACTTCATGGAATACTACAACGTTTCCCTGATGAACCCGAAAGTGCTTGTGGGTGTCTTCATTGGTTCCATGATGGCCTTCTTGTTCTGCGGTCTCACGATGAATGCCGTGGGGCGCGCTGCCCAGAAGATGGTGGAGGAAGTGCGTCGTCAGTTCCGCGAAATCAAGGGCATCCTCACGGGTGAGGGTACTCCCGACTATGCCCGTTGCGTGGCTATCTCCACAAAGGGCGCTCAACGCGAGATGTTGCTGCCCTCTATCCTCGCCATCTTGGCTCCCATTGTGACAGGTCTCATTCTCGGCGTGGCCGGTGTGCTTGGTCTGCTCGTGGGTGGCCTCGGCGCCGGTTTCGTGTTGGCTATCTTCATGGCCAACGCTGGTGGTGCTTGGGACAATGCCAAGAAGTATGTCGAGGAAGGCAACTTCGGCGGCAAGGGCTCCGACAACCACAAGGCTACCGTGGTGGGCGACACCGTGGGTGATCCTTTCAAGGATACCTCCGGCCCGTCCCTGAACATCCTCATCAAGCTGATGAGCATGGTCTCCATCGTGATGGCCGGTCTTACGGTTGCTGTTCACCTGTTGTAATAGAATGGGGAGACGCCGGATGAGTGTCTCTACATGTGTTGCAATACATAAACAAATGCAATGATATAGCAGTTGACCCAAATCAACACAAATTTAACGCAGCCGTTCAGGCTGCGTTTTTTTGATTCCAATATCCTAGTTTCCAATTGAGGAACTATTTATTTGCCGTTGAGTCGCGGTCTTCGGGCCGCGATTTTTTGTGGAGTGTATTTGTCTGTGTGCATTTGAATTTCATGTGCGTTTTCTTGCCGCTCATCGAATTCTTGCTTGCACCTTCATAATTGAGCATTTCCTGCTACAGTCCAACCTTTACCCCGAAATACAGGCTTCGTGGCATCATTGGGCCGTAAATGTAACCGCCGTCGCGGGAGGGCCCCACGTCCAGGTCGCGCTGGTAAGCATCTGTGATGTTGCGGATGCCGGCAGAGACTTGCAAAATCACGCGGTCAGGATGGCTCTCCGACTGCTTTTGCTGCAACTTGATGCGGAAGTCGTAGCTCACTTGCGCGTTCAGTACGAAAAAGGCGGACGTTTTCACTAAAACAGGCTCTTCAAGCTCGTGCGGCACCAACATCGGGCCGGTGAGGTTGCTCGTCATGTTGAGAGTCAGCTGCCGCCACGGGTTGCTTTCTAAAATCAGGTATCCATAGACGTTTGGGGTGCGCAGCATCCGGACTTCCGGCGCGGCATCCTCGCTCCACTCCAACGGATGGTCGTAACGGCTTACCTGCCATGTGGTGCCGAGCTCCACCGACAGCCAATGTCTCCACGCGATTCGCATCGAAAGATTAGCACCGGCCACAAAGCCTTTGTCAGCGTTGTAACGCTCTGACACTTCGCTGCCGACAGCATCCGTGAAACGCCGTTCTGCGAAAATGTCCTTGAGGTAGGTGTAGAACCCTTCACCCGCAAGATCCACATCCACACCGCCTTTGTATAGGCAGTAGTCGGCGGAGAAGGAAACGCTGTGTGAACGTTCCTCTTTGAGGTCGGGCGCGAGAGCGCTGACGATGCGTTCGCCGTCCGCCAAGGCAACGTGCAGATCTTCATCGTACGCTTGCGGGGCGCGGAAGCCTGTGGCGTAACTTATCCGAAATGAAAGCCTTCTGAATGGGCTGTAGCGGATGTTGACACGCGGAGAGAAGATTGGATTTCGGATGAGCGAGTGTTTGTCCATGCGCACACCCGCTAATAGCGACCAATGCTCGTTTTTCCATTCGTTTTGCGCATACACACTGCCGATGTGCACGTCTTGATGCAGATATTGCTCGTAACCAGGGATGGAGTCGGTCAGATGGTCGAAGTTGTATTCTGCTCCCACGGTCAGCGAGGCGGGCAAAAACCACAGTTTGTCAAAGTGGTAACGCCACAGTGCGCCGGTGGCGAGCGTCAGGTCGCGAGTGCATCCGTAGGCTTTCAGCGCGTCCTCCCGCTCCTCGGGCGAGCCTTCGCCGATGCCGCCGTAGTAGCTGTCTCGGTGGATGTGCTGCAGCGCGGCGTAAGCCTCCACATGTTGGTGCCCAAAGTCAATGTGGTAGTCGAGATGGCCGCTGTGGATGAGGTGCGACGCGCCCTCCGAGATGTTCGACTCGTGTGGCGGCAGACTGAAGTTGTTGCCGCCACGGTGGTCGTCATTCACGATGTTGTAACGAAAACTGAGTTTTGAAAGTCGCGTGGGGCGCACGAATGCGTTCAGTCCAACAGACAGATTGCGCATCTTCGGAAGGTCACTGTAGTTGTCGCCGTTGCGGTCGTAAGGGGCGCGGTGGCGGTCCTGCGCGAAGATGTAGAGACCGGCGTCGCGGCTCTTCGTCACGGCGGAGGCGTAGGCATGCATGGTGTTGTCGAAGGAACGGGTAAATCCGAGGTTTGTGATGCTGTGACCGAAACCGCCGCCGTTGCCGGTGGCCTCCTTCGTGATGATGTTAATAATCCCGCCAACGGCTGATGCACCGAAAAGGGCACTGCCACCTCCGCGCATCACCTCGATGCGGTCAATCATCTCCGCTGGAATCTGCTCAAGACCGTAAACACCACTCAATGAAGAGAATATTGGCTTTGAATCGATAAGGATTTGGGAATAGTGGCCGTCCAAGCCGTTGATGCGCACTTGTGTGAACCCGCAATTCTGGCAGTTGTCTTCCACCCGCAGTCCAGGCGCGAAATCGAGAGTCTGGGCCAAACAGACGGCGTTCATGGTCTGCATGGTCTTTTGTGTGGTGATGGTTACTAATGCCGGTGCCTCCCGCCGCACTGTCTGCTCGCGGTTCGCTGAAATCGTGACCTCATCCACATGCAATGTGTCGTGGTGCGGCATCTCTTGAGCCTCCGCACCAAAGGCTATCGCCCCGAACAATACCGTCAGGGCGTATCTAAAATGTCTGTTCATTTTTTTTCCGTTGTTACGATGATAATAATTAACCAGCGAAAGGTAACAGGCAATAGACCTGGAACCTCCGCCAAATCAAAAAATTCTAATCAATAGTCACTAATCAACAATTAATCGGCGGGGCTCGTAACAAGCTTACACCCTGGACACAGGAAACAAAGCAGGGCGTTAAAACAAAGAAGTGCAGGAAAAGTTTCGGGTTTTCATTGAAAATGTTCAGGCAAGTCGGGATGACCACCTTTGTGACCGTGAAGTGGCAGACGAGGCAGTCGTTGTCGTCCTCATCGAGGGATTCCAGGATGGAGTGGGCGAGGGTATGGTGCGACATGGCAACACCGTCCAGCGGACAGACAATATCTTCGGCGGCCTTCCAGTGATGGTGGTGGAGGGCTTTGGTGCCGGTCATGCCGCAGAAGGCTATGATCAGCATCCACGCGATTATCTGTCTCAGAAGCGTTTTCATTTTCGGGCGGCGAAAATATAAAATTTATTTGTACAAGGCGATAATTTTGTACTTTTGCCACCAAAATATTAAATTGAACCCGATGAAATACTACATCGTTGACGCTTTCACTGACCATCCTTTTGGCGGAAACCCTGCCGGGGTGGTGCTCCTCGACGGGAACAGCTTCCCCAGCGAGACGCTGATGCTGCAAATCGCCGCCGAGCTGCGCTATTCGGAGACGGCCTTCGTGAGACGGGATTCCGAGAAGGAGTTCACCGTCCGCTACTTCACCCCGATGGCCGAGGTGGATTTGTGCGGACACGCCACCATCGCCTCGTTTGCCCTGATGCACCGCGAACTCGGTGTCACCGGCCGTTGCCTCTGTCACGCAAAAGCCGGCGATATCTATGTCGAGGCGGGACCGCGGGTGTTGATGCAGATGACCGCTTCCAAAATCGTACAAATCATCGATGAGACGAAGGAAATTTACCAAGCGATTGGAGTGAACGACTACACTCCGACATTGCCGGTGATGATTGTCTCTACAGGCTTGCCCGACTTTATGATTCAGGTCGGCGATGTCGAAACGCTCAATCATCTTCCTCTTGACATGAATGCCATCAGCGCGGTGACGGAAAAGCACAACGCCGTCAGCTTTCACGTCTTTGCTTTCGGCAACGACGGCCACACCGCCCACGTGCGCGATTTCGGGCCGCTGTACGGCATTCCCGAGGAGTCGGCCACCGGCACCGCCAACGCCTCCTTGACCCATTATCTCCAGCAGAACGGCTGTATCCCTGCAACGGGCGACTTCTCCTTCCTGCAGGGCGAGGCGATGGGCCGGCCTTCGGTGGTCGCCACGCGCGTCACTACTGACGGGACAATCTATGTGGGCGGCACCGCGGCAGTGGTGGCGGAGGGGAAGCTGGTAGTTTGATAGCCATGTTTGCCTTCGCTTTTGAAAAAGTGAATCCGTAATTCAGGCAAGGGCTTAGGTTGTGTTTTTTTAACATCTCAATATAAATCACTAATTATCAACTCAATTCATAATTAAAAACCAAAAGTTCACAATTTTGTGGTCCACAAAGTTGTGAACTTTCAGATTTCTCCCAGCAGAAAGCCTCCGGCAAGTATGTCTGCTCCATTTGCGGCTATGTCTATGACCCCGCCGAGCACGACGGCTTGACCTTCGAGGACCTGCCTGAAGACTGGAAATGTCCGAGATGCAAGCAGGGGAAGGAGAAGTTTAATAGGGCATAGGGCAACTACATTTCTTGGAATGCGCTGGCGGAGTTTTTCAAGGAGAATCTTAGATAGCAGGATCATCCTGATAGAACTATCACAGATATACACAAAGAACTTCGTTGTTGAAAGCCCTTGACATAAGGGCTTTTGTTATTATCCTTAATACAATGTTGAAAACTTAACAATAAATACAACCGTCATTTCAGAAAGATTTTGTATTTTTGCATAAATTTTTCAAGATTAAATTTATCAAGACAGTTATAAGCAATGATGTTATCAGAGAAACTCAAAGAGCAACGGAAGCAATGCAATTTGCCACAACGCAAAGTTGCCGCAGCTCTCGACATCGACACTGCAACCTATTGCAAAATTGAAAACGGCAACTATTCACCCAAGCGTGAACAAGTAATTGAACTCGCCAGCATATTACATACTGACGAAAAAGAATTATTGACGCTATGGCTCGCTGACCTAATAAAGGAAATAACTGAACCAGAAAAAGACATTGCTAATGATGCAATGGAAATTGTTAAAATGAGATAGTTATGTGCACAACTCACAATGTATATATAGGAGCATCACAAAAGATGCAACAAACACAAGATAACTCAGTTGATCTTGTTGTTACATCTCCACCATATCCAATGATTGAAATGTGGGATAAGATAATGGGAAAACAAAACCCAAAAATTGTTGAGTCACTACAAACTGAACCTGACACCGCATTCGAATTGATGCATGCGGAATTAGATAAAGTTTGGCAAGAATGTTTTCGCGTTATTAGACCAGGTGGTTTTTTGTGCATAAATATAGGAGATGCAACAAGAACCATAAATGGAAATTTTAAGCTTTACAATAACCATAGCAGAGTATCAAAAACATGCATGGAAATAGGTTTTATTGGACTACCGAACATCATTTGGCGAAAACAAACTAATGCACCAAATAAGTTTATGGGAAGTGGAATGTTACCTTGTGGAGCGTATGTTACCTTGGAACACGAATGGATTTTAATATTCAGGAAAGGTGAAAAGCGAAAATTTAAAACAAGCGACGCAAAATTAGACCGTATGAAAAGTTCATTCTTTTGGGAAGAAAGAAATATTTGGTTCTCTGATGTTTGGGATGTGAAAGGGACAAAACAAAAATTACAAGGCAATTCATCGAGAGAACGAAGTGCTGCTTTCCCCTTTGAGATACCTTATCGTTTAATCAATATGTTTTCTCAAAAAGGTGATACCGTATTGGATCCTTTCCTTGGTACAGGAACAACAATGCAAGCTGCAATTTTGCTGGGTAGAAATAGTTATGGTTACGAGATTGATGCAAATTTTGAATCAATTATTAGGGATAATATCAATGCGATAAGTATTGATTCTTGCAACAATTTTATAAAGCAACGTTTTGATGCTCACGCAGATTTTGTTAAACATCGAATAGCACAAGGAAAAGAAGTGAAACACTATAATTCGGTTATGAATATAGCTGTAATGACAAAACAAGAAGAAGAAATAGAGTTTAATTACCTTGATGGTATTTCGTTAGACTCTAAATCTGGCGAATACTCAATCACATACGAAGAACACTCAAATATGTTAGAGAAACCAATAACAGTAGGATTATTAGCAAATATTTAAGTAGAACAATAAAAAAATAATACAATGGCAAAAGAATGGATTTTAAACAGTGCAATGAATAGATTCCAGCTCAACTTTAAAAGAAATGTTGGAGCTACATCTGAAGCAATTCGGAAATGTTCACCTAAGACATTAGAGGAATGGAGAGAGTATTACTATACAAATATCAAGTCCGAACAGCATATAGAAGAATTGGGTAAAAAGCTATATGTAAAAATTACCGAAGTGATTCAGGCTGAAGTTGCGGATGTTACAGAACAAGATTGTATCGACTACATGAAGCAGTTAGTTATTGAACGAACTTATGATGGTTACACCACGGAAATACAGACAATTTATGGTCAACTTCAAGCAATTCTAAAGATTACTATAGAGCCAGCTCCAGACGAGTGGGATAGACTATTTAATGTTGATTTCTTTATTAAAATCAATGATAAATACTTGGGCTTACAAATAAAACCCGTCAATCAAGGATTACAATTGCCAGAGATTTTCAAAGAATATGGTTTGCAGCAAGAAACACATAAGAAATTTACAGAAGTCTTTGGCGGCAAAGTTTTCTACTTATTTTCTCAAAAGATTAATGGCAAAAAGGAAATTGTAAACAAAGAGGTCATTCCCGAAATTGTGAACGAAATCGAAAGGTTAAAACAACTTTGATAGAATACAATGCAAACGAGCCATATTTTAATCAATGGAGATTGCCGTAAGATGTCACTGATTCAAGATGAGTCGGTTCATCTTATTGTAACCTCTCCGCCTTATTGGCAATTGAAAGATTATGGATCATCGAATCAAATAGGATTTAACGATACTTACGAGCAATATATCAATAATTTAAATCTTGTTTGGAAAGAATGCTATAGAGTATTACACTCTGGTTGCAGACTTTGCATCAACATAGGTGACCAATTCGCCCGAACTGCGTACTATGGAAGATATAAAATTATTCCCATACATTCCGAGATTATTCGCTTTTGTGAAACAATTGGTTTTGATTATTTGGGAAGCATTATATGGCAAAAGCCGACTTCAATGCATCCTTCTGGAGGAGAGAAAGTCATGGGAAGTTTTCCTAATCCACGAGGTGGCATTGTAAAAATTGATTTTGAACAGATACTGTTATTCAAAAAGTTAGGCAAAGCTCCACATGTAAATAAGGAGCAAAAAGAAACATCTAAGTTGTCTTTAGATGAATGGAATGAATATTTTTCTTCCCATTGGACATTTAGCGGAGCAAAGCAAAATAGACATATTGCTGTTTTCCCTGAAGAATTGCCAAAACGACTGATAAAAATGTTCTCTTTTGTGGGAGATACTATTTTAGATCCTTTTATGGGAAGTGGCACTACTGCCATAGCAGCTTTGAATCAAAATAGAAACTCAATTGGGTATGAGATAAATATTGATTTTAGATTGTTTTACAAGGAAAAAGTTGTTGATGCTACAACAAACTCTCATTGTAGATTTGAATTTCATATTGATAATTCAGTCATACCAACGGAGACACTAATAAAAGAACTGCCATATCAATTTGTTGATGTTCATCAATTTAGTGCTTCGACTGATATAAAAGCAAATACTTATGGGTCTAAAATTGAAATAGATGAATCAGTTGTAAGTGAGTTGAAAAGTAACACGCAAACTTCAGATTTGAAAAATGATATGGTTTTAGTCAATCATTCTCGCAAAGAAACTAAGCAACTGATGATGGTGAAAGGCATTTGCTATCTTCGTGCAGGCGACTCAAAAGGGTCATTGCTCGTATCGCCAGGATTTGAACGTATGCAATATGTGCTTTTACATACAGGTGGTGAAGATTGCCATTTGTTTCGTTTGAGAACCAAAGGTCATTTCCAAATCTGGACCAAAGAAACGCTTGAAGAGTATGGCTTTCACCCCGAACATTCACCATATTATGTCGTACTGCATTTTGATAGCTCAAAAGAAATTGAAATGCCTAAACAACCAAATTTGAAACAAAAAATCAATACATATCGAGCAAAGATTCGTCCATTGAGCGACTTCTTGGGAATAAATTAAAAACCATGTACACAATCATCGTCAACATATATAAATACAGCCAACTCAAATGGCAAGAACAAGTTTTGCTTAACGCTTCGACTAAAGCCGAGGCCAAGCAAAAGGCTTACATTGAAAGACCTTCGCATTCTGAAAGAGCAACACGGCCTGCGCTACGAAGGCTCCAGCAAAACAGGACAATGGGTAATTGACAACAAGAAAAATCAATAAAACACCAACCAACATGAAAAAAGTAACCGTAATTTCAACCAGTCTCCGCCCCGGCGCCACCCACTGCTACCTATACAACGGCAGCGAGGGCAACTGCATCCCGTGGGACACGCTGGCGGAGTTTTTTGGAAAGAATCTATAGATAAGTAACAGATAAATCGGAATTTATGGAGATAAAAAACAGACCCAATCCCAACGAGGCCTTCCCGAATCCTAAGATTCCAAGCCTCTGCTTCATCAAGAACGTGGTGAAGAACCCGCGTATCATCATCGGCGACTATACCTATTACGACGATGTGGATGGTGCTGACCAA
>JAFPXF010000060.1 GCA_017394765.1 Bacteroidales bacterium
ACGGCTGCGACAGCGTCATCACGTTGACCTTGACGGTGAACCCGACCTTCAACACGCCGGTTGCTGCTGAGATCTGCAACGGCGGCAGCTACAGCTTCTTCGGGCAGAACTTGACCACGGCGGGCACCTACATCCACACGTTGCAAACGGTCCACGGCTGCGACAGCGTCATCACGTTGACCTTGACGGTGAACCCGACCTTCAACACGCCGGTTGCTGCTGAGATCTGCAACGGCGGCAGCTACAGCTTCTTCGGGCAGAACTTGACCACGGCGGGCACCTATACCCATACGTTGCAAACGGTCCACGGCTGCGACAGCGTGATCACTCTGACGTTGACCATGGTCACGGGTTACAACACGCCGGTTGCCGATGAGATCTGCGAGGGTAGCAGCTACAATTTCTTCGGACAGAGCCTGACCACGGCGGGCACCTACACCCATACGTTGCTGAGCGTTCATGGCTGCGATAGTGTCATCACGTTGACCTTGACGGTGAACCCGACCTTCAACACGCCGGTCGTTGCTGAAATTTGCGAGGGAAGCAGCTACAACTTCTATGGACAGACGCTCACCACGGCAGGCACCTACACCCATACGTTGCAGAGCGTCCACGGCTGCGACAGCGTCATCACCTTGACGTTGTCTCTCCTTCCCGGCACACACCATGTGGAAACCGAGAGTGCCTGCGAAAGCTTTGTATGGCACGGTGAAACATACACCACGTCAGGAACCTACACCTATGCTTATAACAATGCCAACGGCTGCGCCAGTGTCGACACCCTGCACCTGACCATCCACAGCTCTACTGCTTCTGACTTTGCCATCACCACCACCGATTCCTGTTACGAATGGAATTCTGAAATCTATTGTGAATCGGGCGACTACACCCAGACGTTGCAGACGGTTGACGGCTGTGACTCCGTGGTGACGTTGCACCTGACCATCACGGTCGGTATCGATGACCGCGACCTGACCGGCATGGAGATCTTTCCGAACCCGACCAGCACAGTTCTCAACATTAAAGGCGAAAATGTACGAAAGATATGGATCTATAATGCCGACGGCCAGATTGTCTTTGTAAAGGAAGAAAATGTCGGGAACCTGCAGAGGGTGGATGTGTCTCCGTTCGCTGCCGGGCAGTATATCGTAAAGATTGAACTCGACAACAGCCGGACAGTCTCACGCAAATTCATCGTGAACCGCCGGTAATGGTTTATCGTTTTTTACACACCAGCACGGAATGTCCCAAACCCAGAAAATCGTGAATGGATTCAACCTCCAGACCAGCTTCGCGCACTAAGCGAACAAGGTCATCGGAATGATACATCTTGCTGTTTCCGTTGGCGATGGCCGTAAAGTAGAGGCTGGTCTGGGCGAGACAGAACGCCGCAGTGTCGAAGCGTTGGCGGTCCCAAAGTGTCTCCATGATGTAGAGGCGCGTGTCAGCGCTCATGACGGTGGCGGCACGGCGCAGGATACTCAGAATTTGCGGTTCGCTGAAGCAGTCGAGGAACTGGCTCATCCAAATGGCATCGAAAGCAGGTTCTGAAGGCAGCGGGCAGCTGTTGTCCAGCATGTCGGCAGCGTATCCATGGATGCGGTCGGCACCTGGTTTTCCGGCGGTCTGCTCCTTCATCATCCCGATTTGTTGCGGCAAATCGACAATAGTAACCTCCACGTCGGGATTGTGACGCACGCACTGCATCGCCCAGCGTCCCGTGTTGCCGCCCACGTCCATCAAATGTTTTGTGGAACGCGCAAAAACAAGATTCAATGCCTGCTCAAACGAGCCGTCGCTGTAGAAATGATCGAAAGCGAACCAGCTTTTCTGAGACGCTTCGGGCAATTGGGAAAGTCCCTCATACACCGTCGGCCAGTCGCCGAGGCACTTCAGTCCGGCGGGTTTTCCTTCCCTCAAAGCCTCCTCCAAGTAGAACATCCCTTGATAATTGACATCGTGGTTGAAGTCCAGATTCACGCGAGTGGACTCATCGTGGAGCAGGAACCATCCGGTTTTGGCCAGTGCATAACAACCAGTCTCAGGATCTACGGTCACGGTGTTCATCGTCAGCGACGACTCCAACAGGCATTTGGCGGCATAGAGGGAGATGCCGGCCTTTCCGGCGACCTCTTCAGGGGTCATGGGCGTCTCCAGCATCTCGAAGATGCCCCATTTCACCATCAGCCTGGCCGTCTGGAATGTCATAGGCCCGAAAGCATAGATCTGCGCAAGCCGCTGCGCCTCAATCGCGCTCATCCAATCTTCTGTGTATTGTTTTTTCAAGTTGTCGTTTAGATTCATTCTATAATGGTTATGGATTATTGAGGTTCAAGTTCAAAATTAAAAGATTCAAAGGGACTCATCCAACAATGAAACATACAGATAGCACTCTTCTCCTAACTACCAGCCACCAGCTTCTTCAGCACCACCGCCGAATTTGTTCCACCAAATCCGAAACTGTTGCTAAGAACGATGCGTAACGGCATTTCCACGGTATGGGTGGCGAGGTTCAGCGGGGCAGTGTCCTCATCGGGGTTCTCGAAGTTGACGTTTGGGGCGACAAAACCATGCTGCATCATCAGGGTGCAATAGACCAATTCGCTCGCACCTGCCATCCAGCATTCATGCCCCGTCATGCCCTTGGTGGAGCTGATGAGAGCAGGCTGCCCATTGAAGATGCGATTCAATGCCAACGCCTCGAATCGGTCACCTTGTGGCGTGCCCGTGGCATGAGCATTCACATAGTCGATGTCGGCGGGAGTGAGTCCCGCCATCTCTATAGCCCGCATCATGGCGGTGTAGCTGCCATCGTCAGAAGGCTGGGAGATGCCGCCACCGTTGGAGGAAAAGCCGTAGCCGGCCACCTCCGCGAGAATGGTCGCGCCACGCTGCACCGCGTGGTCGTAGTCCTCCAACACCAATGCTGCCGCGCCACCACTCGGCACCAAACCGTCGCGGTCGCGGTCAAAGGGTCGGGAGGCCTTCCACGGCTCATCCAAACGTTTGGAGAATGCTCCCAACGCATCAAAGGAGGCCATGGCGAACTGGTTGACTTCCTGAGCACCGCCGCAGAGCACACAGTCCTGCAGCCCTTGTTTGACAAGCAGGTAGCCCAAGCCAACGGAATGACTTCCACTGGCACACGCCGCGCTGACGGTGAAATTCACACCGCGCAGGTGGAAGATGCTGCTCAAATTCATGTTCACGGTGGAGTTCATTGATTGAAAGATCAGTCCAGAACCCAGCAACGCCGTGTCCGGACGTTCCACGAGCATGCGGTCCGTCTCGATCACTGGCTTCGCGGAGGAGTCGTTGCCAAAAATGACGCCTACCTCATGGTTGAGAAGGTATTCCTCATCTATGCCGGCCTGAGCGAAGGCCTCGCGGGAAGCCATGAACGAATAGGCGGCCTCTTCCGAAAGGCCAGCGCGCAATCTCCTATGCAACAACGGCTTAAGCTCCGGATATGGAACTATGCCTGTCAAGTTCGACTGGTATCCGTATGCGGTTCGGTCGGGATCGTTGCCCAATCCGCATTTCCCTTCACGCAACGATACCGCCACCTCATCCTGCGACGTACCGATGCACGACCAGATGCCCATTCCCGTGATTACTACACGTCTGTCCATATTCCATTCACAAAATTTATCAATATAAAAACGTATTCAATCGCTTGCTATCTGCTATAATATACCTCTTTCTACCAAGCTCTTGCCCCTATCGGGGCTGTTCAAGGAATACAATTAACTATTAACTGTACAGTCCTCCGTTCACCTGTAACACCTGTCCTGTTATGTAGGAGGCATCCGGGGAAGCGAGGAAAGCGACGGCGGAAGCCACCTCGTCAGGGGTGCCAAAGCGCTGCGCGGGGATCATCTTGCTAAGCTCGGCCTCATTCAGTCCGGCAGTCATGTCGGTAGCGATGAAGCCGGGAGCCACGGCATTGACCGTGATGTTCCGCTTGGCCACCTCCTGTGCCAGGGCCTTGGTAGCGCCGATGATGGCAGCCTTGGCGGCACTGTAGTTGGTCTGGCCTGGAACGCCCTTCAATCCCGATAGCGATGCCATGTTGACGATGCGGCCCTCGCGTTTGCGCAACATCGTTTTCACCACACGACGGGTAATGTAGAAGAAGCCGTTCAACGGGGTGTCGATGACGCTGTGCCAGTCATCGTCGCCCATCATGATCATCAGCGTGTCACGGCGCGTGCCGGCATTGTTCACCAGCACGGAGATATAGTCGTCGGGATGGGCAGTCTCCCACCCTTCCAGCGCAGACTCCACGGCCTGAGCATCACCGATGTCGAACTTCAGCAGTTCGCAAGTACCGCCCTGAGCCTCGACCATCTGTTTGGTCTCTTCGGCAGCGGCGTCGTTGCTCACATAGTTGACGATGACGGGCATCCCGTCACGGGAGAGGCGCATGGCCACGGCACGTCCGATGCCGCGGGAACCTCCGGTTATGAGTGCGTATTTCATTATTGTCAGTTATTTAGTGATCAGTGAACAGTGATTAGTGTTCACTAATTGGTGAAATAATATGTTGTTATCGTAATAAATTCAATATGGAAATAACTAAAAAAACAACACCAACGACAATCGGAATAATCGTATAAAAAATAAAATGAATGATATTTCCTACTTTTTCGCCGTATGCTGTTTTCATTTTCGATAGTTTTCCGAATTTTTCGGGAGAATTCCGTCTGAGATATATGGTGTAAATACCATAACCCAAAGCAAACAGACCGAACACTAATTGAAGAATTATACTCATATTGCTATTATTTTTGAAAGACGCTCTGCCGAATATCAACAAAATCAAAACCAGGCTGTTCTAACATGTCAAACACTTTCTTCGCCTCCGAATCTGCAGATACAAAACCTACAATATCAGGTTCCCGACATGCTTGAGCAAACATCTTTGTATCATTTGGTATTACTGTTCTCGGTTGAATAGCCGCACCACGTTCCTTTTTAACACGTAATATGGTACGCATAAAACGTGCAGCACATTCCGCATGATTATAATGGAACGGCAAAAGTTGCAAATACTGCATCGGAAGATGGTCTATCTCATCTTTCACTCCATACTCTGCCAACGCAATCGTAGAAACCTTGCAGGTCACACCTTGTTCCACATATTCCCGAAAAAAACGCATAGCAACAGGATGTAACGGCTCCTCTGGATTCATCAATCGGACAAGGAAACCACTATCAAGCAAAACGGACTTCATCATGATCAACCCTCCCTTAAAGAATGAATCCAAACATCTGCGTCACCGACTCCCTTCCATGAAGGAGCCGCGAGTCTGATCAAACGTTGCATATAACCCTCATCAAAAGTTCGATTTTTATCATCTATAATAGCAGCGTTGGGAATCTGAAGAGTCATAAAATAATCCCGAATCTCATTTTTTGGCAAAACTTCTCCAAAAGCATGCTTTGACCAAGGTCCTGAAGAATGGGTCATCTGCATCAAGGCGACTGCCGAATATCGACTATATTCAAGATAAACTTTGTCAAACAAGGCAGCCTCCTGTGGTTCCAGCACAAGGTCATCTGAAATCCCAGCTGTGTTTATATCTCTTTTACGGTACTTTTTATACATGTCATAGACGACAGGCACTACGGGACCGTATGTCCAAGCGACAATATCTTCAGAAAACAGAGCCTCTCCAAAGTAAGCCAAATGGAATCCTTGCACATAATACAATAATTTCTGGAGCTTGAGATTCGAAATGGTATCCCCATGTTCGACATCCACACGCGCCAAAATCTTACGAGCAATATCTAATGCCTTGAATGTCATCTATTCTTTTTTAACCATGACTAAAAACGCTGCAAATATACACAAATTATGTATAACCAGAGAGTGTATAATAATGAGCAGCCAGAATTCGCCATCCGCATATAATTAAACAACATCTCCTCAACAACTGGCTACTGCAGCTTCAGCTGCTGGCCTTTCAAGAACGCCTCCACATTCCGCAGGTCCTCGTAGAACGGCGTATCCTCAATGAAGACGGGGCATATCTCGCGCACTTGTTTGTATATCTGTCTCGAGATGGGGGCGAGTTTGTCGGCAATATTCAGACAGTCAACGGCTTGGGCAAGGGCGATATACTGGATGGCCAGCACCTGCCAGGCATTGTCGATGACCGTACGGGTGAGCAGCGCCGTGTTGGTGCCCATGCTCACAACATCTTGGTTGTCATTGTTGTTTGGGATGCTATGCACATAGTTGGGCATGGCCAGTGTTTGGCACTCGGCGGTGGTGGAGGTAGCCGTGAACTGGCACGCCTGCATGCCGTAGTTGAGCCCTAACTTGCCCATGTTGAGGAACGGCGGCAGGATACCGTTGATACGGTCGTGGAAGAGATAGTTAAGCTGGCGCTCGGCGGTCATCACAAGACGCACCATCGCGATCTTGACTTTGTCTTGTTCGAGGGAGATATAGTCGCCGTGGAAGTTGCCACCGTGATAGACGTTGCGGGTCTCGGGATCCACGATGGGATTGTCGCAGGCGGAGTTGATCTCCTCTTCGAGCACGCGGCGGCAGTTGGCCAGCGTCTCGTAAATGGGACCGAGGATCTGCGGCACGCAACGCAACGAATAGTAAGGCTGCACCTTATGGTCGAAGGTCGTTTCGGTATGGTTGCCCTCATAGAGCTGATGCTCCCGCTGTTGCAGGCACTGGCTGTCGCGTGCGAGCATGCGCATGCGGGCGGCGATGACCTGCTGCCCCTCGTGACGGCGCACCGTGTTGAGCGGTTCAGCCATCAGGTCGTCAAAGGAGCCAGCGATCTCGTTCATCACCACGGCGGCGAGTGTGGCCCAGTCGAGCAGTTGCTCGGCCTGGAACTGGTTGATCATCGCCACGCCGGTCATCACGCCGGTGCCGTTGGTGATGGAGAGTCCTTCGCGAATGTGGATCGTGAACGGCTCAAGTCCATTCTCCTTCAGCACTTCAGCTGCCGGACGCCATTCGCCGTGGTAGTGGACGCTCCCCTCCCCAATCATCGCGAGGGCGAGGTGCGCCAGCTGCACCAGGTCACCGCTGGCCCCCACGCTGCCATGACGAGGGATCATCGGGAGGATGTTGCGGTTGATCATCTCCACGAGGAGCTTCACCAAGTCGGGATGCACGCCGGAGCGGGCCTGCAGGAAGGTGCCAAGACGGGCCACCATGGCAGCCTTCACGCACTCGTCGGACAGCGGCTCGCCCGCGCCCGTGGAGTGACTGCGAATGATATTGTATTGCAAAGCGGTGAGGTCGGCATCGTCGATGCGCCATTGCGCCATCGGCCCGAAGCCGGTGTTGATACCGTATATGATCTTGTCTGCGCTAAACTGCTTCAGAAAATCGTAGCACTCCGCCACCTTGTCCATCGGCAGGTCGGAGAGGGCTATCTTCTTGTCTCCGTAAACGATTTTTTCAACGTCAGTGAGGGTGAAAATAGGGTTCATCTCTACTCTAAATTTAGGGCTGCGAAGATACGATTTTTTTCGGTTTACCTTCAAGCTAATCATCGCACCTACTTACACGCGCATCAGGGAATCCTGTAAGCGATTTCACACAATAGAGCCCTCACCTCTGATGCAGACCGCACTCGCGGTGCTCGGGCGATTCCCACCACCAGCGGCCGGCGCGGATGTCTTCGCCAGGCTTTACGGCCCGTGTGCACGGCTCGCAGCCGATGCTCGGGAACCCCTTGTCATGCAGCGTATTGTACGGCACATGGTGAGCCTTCACATACTCCCATACTTGTGACTCGGTCCAGTCGATGAGCGGATTGACTTTCAGTACGTCATGGTTTTCGTCCCACTCTATTCTCTGCATGTTGGTGCGGGTGACAGACTGCTCGCGGCGGAGACCGCAGATCCAAGCGTCCAGGGTTTGGAACGCACGGCCAAGGGGTTCGAGTTTGCGCACATGGCAACAGGCGTGCCGTTTCTCTATGCTTTCGTAGAACGGGTTGATGCCTTGCTCCCGCACAAATCGCTGCAACGACTCCGTCTGCGGACTGAAGACCTCCATGTGGATGCCGTAATGCAAATTGGTCTTATCGATGAGTCGGTAGGTCTCCGGGAAAAGACGGCCCGTGTCGAGCGTGAAAACCCTCGCTTCCGGACCGACTTTCATCAGCATGTCCGTTAGGGTCTGGTCCTCAATGCTCAGACTGGACGACAAGGCAATCCTGTCGCCATAAATCTCATAAAAATGTTGCAGCAGTTCTTCCGGAGCGGTCTCCGCAAAACGCACATTCAATGCTTCAATATCATCTTTGTAATATCTCATAATTCTACATTTTCCATTGTGAATTGTACATTGTACATTATTCATTGTACATTGTTCATTGCTACCATTCCCGCCCCTACGGTCTCGAAGCTGTCGGGGTCAATGAAAATGACGGAACCGGTGACGCGATTCTCGCCATATCTGTCAACCACTATCGGATTGGCGGTCTTCACGGTAATGCAGGCGATGTCGTTCATCTTCAGTGATGTCACCCCTTCGACATGCTCCAATGTGCTGACATCCACCTTGTAGTTCACTGTTTGCACCATCGCGACGGTCTCTGACACGGCGGTGCGGAGGATGTAGCGTTTGCGCAGCTGCATCTCCGTCTCGTTGAACCAGCAGCAATGCATCTTGAGTTCCTGGGTAATCGTCGGTTGTGGTCCTTCTGCTTTTACGAGCATGTCACCGCGACTGATGTCGATGTCATCATCTAACAGAACGGAGACGGATTCGGGGGTGTGTGCTACTTCCAACTCCTTGTCGGCCTGCATGATGGCCTTCACAGTGCTCGTCAGCCCGGAGGGAAGCACGCGCACGGTGTCGCCCTTGCGTAGCACGCCACCGGAGAGTCGTCCCGCATAGGCGCGGTAATCGGGAAACTTGTCGGAGATGGGCCGAATGACGTATTGCACGGGGAAACGCAGCGGCTGTGCTTCGTCGCCCATTTTGTGGTCAATCGAGACTGTCTCCAACAAGTGCATCAGCGGGCCACCGGTGTACCAAGGCATGTTTTGGGAAGTCTCCACCACATTATCGCCATACTTGGCCGAGATCGGGATGAAGAGCAGCGAGGCGTGGATGCCGATCTTGGCGGCCATCTCCTCGTAGCGCCGCTGGATCTCCCTGAAGACCTGTTCGGAAAAATCGACCAAATCCATCTTATTGATGCACACTGCAATAAAAGGAATACCAAGCAGTGAGGCGATGTAGGAGTGACGCACTGTCTGTTCCACCACGCCATTACGAGCATCGATGAGGATGATGGCAAGGTCAGCAGTGGAAGCACCCGTCACCATATTGCGAGTGTATTGGATGTGGCCGGGGGTGTCGGCGATGATGAATTTGCGTTTGGGCGTGGCGAAGTAGCGGTAGGCTACATCGATGGTGATGCCCTGCTCGCGTTCGGCCCGCAGTCCGTCGGTGAGCAGCGCGAGGTTCACCTCCTCGTTGCCGCGACTCCGCGAGGCCTGCTCCACCGCTTCCAGTTGGTCCTCAAAAATCGACTTGCTGTCGTACAACAATCTTCCGATGAGCGTGCTTTTGCCGTCATCCACGCTGCCTGCGGTCGTAAACCGCAACAGCTCCATGTCTAAATATCCGTTATTCATATTACTAACTACTAACTTCAAACTACCAACTTCTAACTAAAAGTATCCTTCCTTTTTTCTGTCCTCCATGGCAGTTTCGCTGCGTTTATCGTCGGCACGGCCGCCGCGTTCGGTGATGCGGGTGGCGGCGATCTCGGCGATGATGTCTTCTAAGGAGTTGGCTTCGGAGATGGTGAGACCGGTACAGGTGATGTCGCCGATGGTGCGGCAGCGCACGCGGCGGGTGACCACCTCCTCAGTGGGCTTCAGCATCATGCAAGGTTCGGCGGCCAGCCACTGACCGTCGCGGAGGAAACACCGCCGCTCGTGCGTGAAGTAGAGCGACGGCAACGGAATCTTCTCGGCGTAGATGTACTGCCAGACATCCATCTCGGTCCAGTTGCTGATGGGGAACACGCGGAAGTGTTCGCCCATATTCTTGCGTCCGTTGAAGATATTCCATAGTTCGGGCCGCTGATTTTTGGGGTTCCACTGCCCGAACTCGTCACGATGCGAGAAGAAACGCTCTTTGGCGCGGGCCTTCTCCTCGTCGCGACGCGCGCCTCCGATGCAGGCGTCGAACTTGTATTCTTCGATGGTATCCAATAACGTAGTGGTCTGCAGACGGTTACGACTCGCATTATATCCTTTCTCCTCCTTCACACGTCCCTTGTCGATGCTTTCCTGCACAGAGCCAACGACCAGCTGCGCCCCCAACTTCTCCACGAGTGCGTCACGGTAGTCGAGGGTCTCTTGGAAGTTGTGACCCGTGTCAATATGCAGCAACGGGAACGGAATCTTGGCAGGATAGAACGCCTTGTAGGCCAAATAGGTGACCACGATGGAATCCTTGCCACCGGAGAAGAGGATGGCCGGCCGTTCAAACTGCGCCGCCACCTCCCGTAAAACATAGATGGACTCGGATTCTAATTCTTTCAAATGAGTTAACTTATACATTGTGACTTTATTTTTGTGGCCCCACATTGCGCTTCGCTTATGTGGGGTTATTAGCGCTTCGCGCGTTTTGCCTCTCCGAGGCTGCTCAAGGATTTATGTTTATTATAACTAACTGAAAGCGCCGTTG
>JAFPXF010000061.1 GCA_017394765.1 Bacteroidales bacterium
GCAGGAACTGTGGGTGCCCAACAGCTTTACCCCCGACGGCGACGGCCTCAACGACCGCTTCGTCCCCGTCTTCAGCTACCCCGGCGAGGTCAGGAACTTCGAGATGATGGTCTATGACCGCTGGGGCTCGATGGTCTTCCTTACCACGGACATGGACACGGGCTGGGACGGCGGCGACAAGCCCGAAGGGATGTACGTCTGGGTGATCCGCTACAGGAACGCACGGGAGGAGATGCGGGTTGAGAAGGGGAACGTGGTGGTGATTCGATGATAGTTAATAGTTAATGGTTAAGAATGGGCAGTGAGAAAAGTGAACAGTGAATCTTCATTTCTTAACTTCTTAGTTTCTTAGTTCCTTAACTATGACCGTGGTTTCCGCCGGCACGCCAACAAAATGATGAGGAGCCCCTGATTTCTACCATCAGGTATATAATTTCTACCTTTTTACTGCTATTGAATGAGCTTCAGTCTCGCGCACTTGAGCGTGAGGTCAATGCGTGCCTCCGTGAACTGGTCTTGTGCCTGGCTGTAAAGCGTGCGCGCCTCCAACAACTCTGACACGGGCACTAACCCCGCCTCGTAGTTGGTCAGCACACTCTCCAAGTTCTCCTTCGCGTCGTATAACGTGGATTCCGCTAATGCGACTTGTGCCTGTGCCTCCTGTACGTTGTGGATGGCCTGCTCCGTCTCCAATGCCATTTTCTCTGTTAGGTCGCGGCTGCTGTTCTCGGCTTGTTGTATGCGTATCTCCTGTTCTTTGGCTTTGTGCGTGGTGGCCCACCAGTCGGTCAGGGGCACTTGCAGCGTGGCGAAGGCAAGTCCGTTGGCACTGTATCGATCCACGATGAGGTTGCCGTAGGAAGCACCTACGCCAATGGCCAACTGGGGCAGTGCCTCTCCGACAATCATCTTTTTCTTCAACTGTTCGGCCTGCACGTTGAGTGCTAACAGGCGGCTCTCCTTGCGGCGCGCCACAGCCTCTGCAATGCGCACGTCTATGTCGCTTGGCTCGGTGGCCACCGTGTCAGTCAGCTGCAGGGTGGGGGAGTACTCGATGCCGGAAAGTTGGCATAGTGCCATGGTGGCCAATTGTATGCCGTTCTCAACTTTCAGCAGGTTAGAACGCATTTCGTCGCGCTTGAGGGCGACCTTTAGACGGTCGTTGCGGGTGACGAGGCCGGCCTCTTCTGCCGTGAGGACATCGCGGCCTAACGTGTCGAGGAAGTCGAGCGCCTGCAACACGGTGTGGCGTTTCTCGTAGAGCGACACCACAAGCCAGTAGCTCTCCTCCACGCTCATCAGCACTTTCTCTTGAGAAAGTTCTTGTTGCAGCTGTGCGGCCTCCACGCCTAACTGGGCGAGGCGGTTGCCGTTGACGATGCGTCCGCCCGCATAGAGGGGTTGCATGGCCGTGGCTGCCACTGCCGTGCCCTTCTCGGCTAATGAGATGGAGGGCGGAATGCCTATCGAGCCGCCGTACTCGGACCACAAATTGTAGAGGTCTTGCCGCACCTGGGCGTTGTCAATGTCGCCGATGCCATACTCGAACATCGGGTTCAGTGCCCGATAGCCCAAGGCCGTCGCGCTGACAGTGGGGAAGTACTTGGTGAAGGCCTGACGCTTGACCTGTTCGGCCGCAAGCACGTCTAATCGGGCATTCTCCAATGTGAGATTGCGTGCCCCTGCCGCCTTCAAACAGGAGTCCAGTGTGAGCGATTGCCCCGTGCCCGAAAAAGCAACGCACACCGTCCCTGCGACGATCAAGATCTTGCGAAAATGTTTTATTAAAGGTCTCATTTCTATTTCTGTTTTCTTATTTCTAACCACCAACATCCAACTACTATTTCCCAAAAATCTTCCAATACATCACGGGCAGCACCGTGACCACCAACGGCAGCGAGAAGAGCGTGCCGAAGCATATTACCACGCCCATGGGCATCCATAGGCCGGTATGGGCGATGATCATCGGGCATACGCCCAATGCGGTGGTGGCGGAGGTGAGGAAGATGGGGCGCATGCGTCGGCAGCCGGCCTCGAATGCCGCCTCGCGGGCGTCTTTTCGCCCCTCCTTGCGCAGCGACTCTGCATAGTCGAACATGATGATGGCGTTGCGCACGATGATGCCAATCAGGCTCACCACGCCCAAGACAGCAGTGATGCTGAAGTCCAACTGGAAAATCCATAACCCCAGACAAGCCCCGAAGATGCAGATGAGCGAGGATGACAGGGTGAGAAAAACAATGTCGATGCGCGAGAAGTGGTAGAGCAGGAAGACAAACAGCACCAGGATGGCTGCCACGAAGCTCAGTGCAATCTCCGGGATGACTTGCCCGTTTATGCTGGTGAGACCGCCCGGCGATATGGATATCCCGTCCGGCAGTGTTGGCTTGATCTCCTTCTCAATGTATTTGTTGATGCGCTTCATTACGCCAGGTTGGCTGTATCCGTACTTTAAGTCTGCACCTACTGTTATGAGCCTGAGGCTGTTGCGGCGATTGATGGTGGCGTCTTCCCATTCGGGGGAGACGGTGGCCACTTGCCGCAAAGGAACCCATACCGACGGGATGGAAGTCGGTATTTGGTAATCTTCCAAATCTTGGTAGCTCATGGAGGAGTCGCCCTTCTGCGTGTAGAGCGTCACGGGTACCTTGTAGTCGTGCTCCCACACGTCGGTCAGCGACTGCCCGCGGAGTGCAGAGGAGAGGTATAGCGACAGCAGGCTTTGCGTCACGCCAAGGCGTGTGGCCTCGTCGCTCTTCAGTTCGACTTTGATATTTTGCGAAGTCTCATCCATGTCGGAATGCACCCACGTCAGTTCGGGCTGCTCGTTCATGAAGGCCTTGATTGATTCTGCGATGGCTTTCGTCTGCCCGAAATCATCTCCGATGATGCGGACTTCCACGGGATTCTTGACGGCTTGGTAGTCCATCTGCTTGAAACGGATGTAAGCATTGGGGAAGAGGAACTCGTATTTTGGAGTGTACTCCTTGAGGATGTTCAGTGTGGAGAGCTCGCTCTTGGTGTTGACGATGAACTGGGCATAGTTCTTGCGTGCCATCTGGGGCGCGTAGGTGGCATGAAAACGCGGTGAGGAGCAGCCGATGAAGGAGGTGACACCCGTGACACGATCATCGGCGCGCAAGATATGCTCGATGCTGTCGGCCACCGCCTCCGTCTGGGCGAGCGTGCTGCCCTGTGTGAGGTGGATTTCCACGGCGAAGCAGTTCCGGTCGGCTTTGGGCAGCATCTGGATGTTCAAGCGTGTGAAGAGAAAACCACCCAACGTGATGGCCAGCATCGCGGTCACGATGACGAGGGATGGATGTTTGAAACAGTGATTCAATATTTTTTCATAGCCGTCCTGCAACAATTTGAAGAATCGGTTCTGGCCTGCCTCAAATCGATTGGCGGGCTTGTCTCGTTTGCCGTTGCGGATAAACTGCGTGGCCAAGTAGGGGATGATCCAGACAGAATAGAAAATAGAACAGACCAGCGCGAAGGCCACGGTCCATGGGAATAACTGCACGAAGTCGCCTAACGGCCCCGTGATGATGTGCGTCATCGGGAAGAACATGCCCGAAATGGCGAGGGTGGCCAACGACATCGGCACAAACAGGATTTGAGTGCTGTTGACGGCCGAGTACCACCGCGAGTGCCCCTCGCGCAGCATGTCCATGTAGCCATCCGTGATGATGACAGAGTCATCCACAATCATGCCCAGGACCACAATGAGGGCGGCTAAGGTCACGGTGTTCAGTTCGATGCCGAACACATACATCAACCCTAAGGTGATGGCGGTGCAGACAGGCACGGACGAGCCGGCCACCAATGCTGTGCGCAGCGGGAACAACAACAGCATCACGGCGATGACCACGAGGATGGAGAACACCAAGTCGCGCAGGAAGGAATAGACGGACTTGCTGACCACCTGCGGCTGGTTGGTGATTTTGTGCATCCGCACGTCGGGCGGCAGCAACTTCTGGGCTTGGGCCATCTGCACATCTACTTTTTTGCCGAAATCAACGATGTTGTTGCCGGGACTCATCTCCATCGAGATGAGCACGGTCTCCTTGCCGTTGTATTTGATGAAATTGTCGGGCTCCTTGTAGCGCCGCCGGATGTCGGCGATGTCCTTGAGTCGGATCACGTCGCCGGTGGGATCGGTGTAGATGATCTGCTCGCCGATTTCGTACTCCGACTGGTAGGGGATGGCGATGTGGATGGGTGCGTCGCCCGCTTCGTTGCTGATGCTTCCGCCGACAGTGCGCAGCCCTTGCACGGCCAACTCGGCCAACAGGGTGCGTTGGCTGATGCCGTAGGCGGCGAGCTGCTCCTGATCAACGAGCACGGCGATCTCCTCGTGCTGCTGTCCCACAATCTTGAGGTTGCCCATGGCGGGGATGGTGCGCAGATGGTCGCAGACGGTCTCGGCATATTTCTCCAGCTCGCGTGGGGTGCGCTCCGCCGACTCCACGGCGAGCAGTATGGAACTGGTGTTGCCGAAGTCGTCGATTACCACCACCTCCAATACGCCTGCCGGCAGAGAAGTCTTCTTGAAAAGTTGCAGTCCGTGGCGGATCTTGGACCACACCTCGTCTTTGTCGCGCACCGTGACACGCAACTCCGCGAAGATGTAAACGATGCCGTTCTCCGTGATGGAGTAGGTGTTCTTCTTGTCGATTTCCTGATATGTGAAAAGGAAGCGTTCCAGCGGCTTGGTCACCTGCTCCTCAATCTCCTGGGCGGAGGCGCCTGGATAGACGGCGGCCACCACGCCCTGGCGGATGGTAAACTGCGGGAACTCATCCTTGTTGAGCCGCGTCAACGCGAAGATGCCGAACAGCACCAGCGCACCGGCGATGAAGTGGATGATGCCGTGCGCGCGCATCGCGGATAATATGTGGTTGCCTTTCTTCTTGGACACTTTTTTAAAAATCAAAATTCAATGTGGTTGATGCAGGGTGGCTTATAGTTTTTGTACAGGCGCGTTTTGGTAGAGGTGCTCCATGCCGGCGGTGACGAGCGTGTCGCCGTGCTGCAGGCCGGTGGTGACAAGCACGCCGTTGGCTACGAACTCTGTGGCTTGCACCATGCGCCGCACGGCTTTGCCGTTTTGGATCACCCAGACACCTTGCCCGTCGGGGCGTGTCTGCACGCACTTGGCGGGCACAATGATGCCACGGCTGTCAGGCGCGGCGAGATAGACCTTGCAGATCATGCCGGGTAACAGCCTGCGCTCATGGTTGGGCAAATCCACCTTGACGGTGTAGCTGTGCGACACACGGCTGGCGGTCATGCCACGCTCGACAATCTTGCCGGTCAGTGTCAAGTTGTCAAGGGCGGGTACTGTCAGGGTTACCTCTTGGCCTTCGTGTACGGATGCAATCTCGCTCTCCGGAACAGAAAAGTTGACAGTCACCTGTTGCACGTTCAACAGGGTGACGGCACTTTCGCCAGGCAGCAGCGAAGCGCCCGCCGTGGCACGGCATTCGCCGACCACTCCGGAGGAAGGCGCTACCAAGGCGCAATCTTCCAGTTGCTTGCGGGCAATCTGCTCCATCGAGCGCGCCTTCTCCAAGGTGGTGAGCATCTCCACCCACTTCACCTCGGCCAACGAGCCTTGGTCGTGGACCTTCTTGAGGCGCGTGTAGGCATCTTCGGCTTGGTCGAGTGTCGCCTTGGCAGAGTTGTAGGCATTCTGGGCTGTGCTCTTGCTGATGGTGACCAGTTTCTGCCCCGCAGTCACACGGTCGCCGGGACGTACTAACACGCGCTCCACCTTGCCGCCCGTGGCGAAACTCAGCGCAATGCTCTCCTTGGCCTCCACCTCGCCCACGTATGTGCGCGTCAGACCACCGCCCATGGAGTCGATGGCCATCACCTCCACACGCACCGGCGCCCGCTCTGTTTCAACGGTTTTGTGCCTGCACGCTGCCGCCAGTCCTATCGATAGAATGAAAAACAAAACTCTTTTAAACGCCTTCATCGTCTTGTGGTTTTATTCGTTTTTTTCTGCCAGCAGAAGCATCTTGCCGCCTTCCAGCCGCTCTGCATCGTTGCTGCTTTGAGTGCCGCTCCACTGTTCCTCAATCAGGATGATGTCCCCGTTGTGAATGCCTTTGCCCGAGGCCGTGATGCTGAATACGAAGGAATGGTCCTCTTCCCAGGGGTTGATACTCTCCCCTGTAATGATGTTGGTGGAAAATGAGTGCGGGTCCACAAAGAGGGAGTCTCCCTTGACGAGAGCGGAACAGTAATATGCTCCGCCGGTGCTTTCGTTCAACGTGATGGTGACGTGGCCATCGGAGATATAGTCGCGGAGGATGTTCATCTGCCCGCGCTTGTTGACCATGAGATGGGTGACTTCCCCGTTTTCAGCAGTGATGGTTACCTCTCCTGAGATTTTGTAGCTGTAGTCGCCCAGAATAGAGCGTACTCCCCGCTGGCAGGAGACGCAGCACAACAACATGGCGGTGGCCAAAGTGCATATTATAAGTATCTTTTTCATAATTATGATGTGTTATTTCTGATTGATAAAAGAAAGATTGTTGATGTCAAAATCGTTGGGGTGTGTGACGAACTGCGTGAAAACACTGTTGATAATCAATTCGATAAGCATCTTGTAGGAGGATTTGTAATGCTCGTATTTGTCTTCCACGAAGAATGTGTGGCTCAACCCGTTGAGGGTGACCTGTAGCATATCGGCAAATGCGACAGCTTGTTGCTCGATGATCTCTGCACTGCATTGTGTCGGCTTGGCGTACCACACCTTTTTGAAACAGGCGTGTTCCCATTCGTTGAACTCGGCCATTATTTGCTGTAGCCGCTCGAAACGGTAGTCTTCAGGAGCGAGCAACTTGTCCTTGATGGCCACCCGCAGGGTGCCGGCCTGGGCGATGAGCTCCATCCGCTGTAGCAGATACTGCCTCAGACGGGGCAGCACCAACTGGCTGTCGTCCGCCACCACCGCCGCCAATGACTGCCGGATGTGGTCCACCTCGGAGATGACCGTAGAACAGAACAACTCCTCCTTGTTGCTGAAGTGATTGTAGATGGAGCGCTTGGCTTTGTGCGCCTGACTCGCAATGTCGTCCATGGAAGTTTTCTCGAATCCGAACTTCCTAAACAACTCCGTCGCTACCCGCTGGATCACTTCTTTGGTTTTTATTTTTTTCATTTTTGCACGATCTTCGTTTCAGGGTGCAAAAATAGAAAAAAATGGTGACTATATACTTGTTGACAGAAAAAAAATTTAGATTTGCCTAAAAATTCGTAGTATATTTGTAGTAGGTAATATTTAGGCAATGATATAGATGTTGACCTATATTTTGGGGAATTATATATCTGATGGCACAAATCAGGGCTTTTGCATCTTTTTTTATTTGGGCGTGCCGGCGCGGCGGCGGGAATTATGTCACATTCGCACACGCCATCAAAAGCCGCCGCGCCGTCGGGCTTTCCGCTCCAATAATTTTGGTTTAAGACCACCACCATTCCGCGAGACGCGAAGCGTCAAGCGGAACCTCCGTCTCGCCAGGGAACGCGCTCCCACCAAAATCATTTCCGCTTCAA
>JAFPXF010000010.1 GCA_017394765.1 Bacteroidales bacterium
CTTGAACTCGGTGGCCGTATTCCGTTGACCACCAGTGACATCCTCACAATCGGGGTCAACACAAACATCTCGGTTGGTTTCGATAAGGTCTATCATGATGGCGTTGCCCACCCTGGGGTTTCAACGGAGCCACCGCGCTTCGGTGCTGTCCTCAAACTCGGTTACGAACACCGGTTCTGACAAAAAAAACACGGACGATCCCAACTCGAGACCGCCCGTGTTTTTTACGTAGCCAATAGCCAAAAGCTAAAAGCCATACTACTCCTTGTTGCAGGCGAGGCCTTTCCACACCAATGCGGAGAGGGCAGCACCGATCATCGGGGCCACGATGAACACCCACACATCGGCAAGAGCCTGACCGCCAGCGAAGATCGCGGGTCCGAAGGAACGGGCCGGGTTGACGGAGGTGCCGGTGAGGTTGATGCAGACGAGGTGAACGAGGATCAGGGTCAGACCGATGGCGAGTCCGGCGAGGTTGCCTGCGCCGAGCTTGCTGTCGGTGGTGCCGAGAACCACGAGAACGAAGATGAAGGTGGCGATAATCTCCACGAGGCAAGCGCCCATTGCACCGCCAGCGTTGTCAACACCGTTGCAGCCGAGACCCATCATGCCTTCAGCGATACCTTCAGCACTGGGCGTCACGATGTTGACGAGTGCCAACAGGCAAGCACCGGCAAGAATACCGCCGATGAACTGGCCGATCCAGTAGATGCAGGCTTCTTTCCAGGTCATACGGCCGGAAAGCGCCACCGCGAAGGTGATGGCCGGGTTGATGTGGCAACCGGTGATGCCGCCGATGGTGTAAGCCATGGCGACCACGGTGAGACCGAAAGCGATGGCCGTGCCCACCACGCCAGCGGGAGTGGCACAACCCAAGAACATAGCCGTTCCGCAGCCCAGGAGGGTGAGAACAAACGTTCCAATCAGTTCAGCGAATAATTTTTTTGTCATAATGCTTTTATTTTGGTGAAATATTAAAGGTTATCGGTTATTGGTTATTGGTTATAGAAGCTGATAGTTCGTAGAGAGTTTGATAATTAGAGTTTGAATTGGCAAAAGTAGAATTTTTTTTGTTTTGGAGTAACAATCAGGATATTTTTTTGTGGAGTTTTCTGTGTTCCGCAGGAGGCAACTCTTTCAAGCATCGCAAATATCACAATCTAATCAGAGTGGAGCCCGTGGTTTTCCGCTGATCGGTGACGATCTGCACAGCATAAACACCGTCTTTCAATGCAGAAAGGTTGATGTGGTTCCGACCGTTACGAGTCAACAACAAACGACCATCCAACGCATAAACGTTAAGGGTTATTCGCTTAGGATGTTCATCGCCGAAATCCACATACAACATGCGGTTCTCCACCCGGAATTGCACGCCCTGCGGCTGTTCCTGGCTCAAATCCGGGATGCGGGACGGCAAATCCAGCACGTACAGCAGTCCCCGATAAGCATCAATCTGCCCATAGCCGTAAGTGTTGTTCGGATACGCCAACGTGTTGTCCAGATGGGTGGCAGTTTCGCGGATGGCCTCCAATGCCTCGGTGGGAGTCAGGTCTGGCTTGGCCTGCAGCCACAGCGCGATGACGCCCGCCACCACTGGCGACGCCATGGAAGTTCCGGATTCCGCTAAATAGTGGTAGGTTTTGCCGTTGTACTGCACAGAACTAGTCAAATTTTTCGCAACATAGTCATAATCAGCGTAAAAACTGTTATATGCGGCATTGATATTGAGGCCCGGCGCCACCACATCGGGCTTTATGCGTTCGTCAAACGTGGGACCGCAAGAGGAAAATTTGGCGATATAACCCGGTTGATCGGGCGCGAAATCCAGCATATCGGTGTTGGTCTGCCCCGCGATGTTCGTGAAGGTGTTTTTGTAACCGTTAGCCCCGACGGCGATGATGTCGGGAAGGTTCGCCGGCCATGAGACGGAGTGCCCCGGCTGCGCGAAACAGTACTGCGGAACGCCTGTAACGTTCGTGAGGGAGTTGAAACCGATGTCGCTGTACATCCAGGCGGGGCCATCGCCCGTGAGCAGCACTGTCGCGCCACAAAGCAGCAAATAGGTGATATGCGGCAGCGTGCCGTGGATGTGATAGACCGTGCCGCGCGGGTCCTGATAGGGACTGACTTCCACCGTAAGCTGCACTTGCCCCATGCTCACAGTGGTCGTGAACGTGGCACTGTTCACCTGGCTGATGCTGTCGGTGTTGAACATGATGGTTCCCTCGATGCCGCCGCCCACCAGCTGCATCCCGAGGAAATCGAAACGCACCAATTGGTTGACAGGAGTCACCAAATCCATGTCGATGATCTGCCCGCTGGCAATGCCGTTCTTGATGCCTGTTCCGGCCTGGTAGTCAGACGGTCCCTTCTCCAAGTAGCACGCACGGGTGCCATCGTTTCCGCAGGCCGACACGATGATGCGCCCCGGTCCGACCAACGCCTGCAAGGCCTCGCCCTCCAGAATGCGCTGCGAGGTGAGCGTGACAGTTTCGCAGCTGCTGAAGTTGATGACGCAAGGTTTGTTGGCTTCCGCCGCCTTGTCGAAGATGTACTTGAACCCCAGCACGGCGGTCGCGGAGGTGGGACCGGATTCACCCTCGAACTCCTCGCGGTCAGAGTTGAAATCGACGGCATAGATATCCGCCTCGGGAGCCATACCCTGAAGCTGGCCGTTCACTGCAGAGCCCGCCATGATGCCCATCACATGGGTGCCGTGGATACCGTTGCGGGTATTCTGCGAGTGCTCCAGCGCTGCTATCTCGGCAGCCGTTTCCAAGGCGTGACCCAACGTGCCGTCGGCGTTCGGCCAGTGGAAATCGTAGTAGTATTGCACCCGCAGGTCGCCGTCAGCGTCCTGAAATGCCGGATGCGTGAAGTCGTAGTAACAGTCGAAAACGCCCGCCACCACGCCTTCGCCCGTGAAGGCCTGCGACAGGTTGTCGCCCGCATAGATGCCCGTGGCATTGACCTGTTGCGGGGTCACCTCCATCGCAGGACGCGGCATCCGCTCGGCCTCGACACGCTCAATGGTGTCGTTTTGCGACAATTCCGCGACCTTGGCCAACGGGACGTCCACGATATAGATGCGCCCTACCCTGTCGATGAGCCGGCAACCGTGCCGCTCAAAGAAAGCGGGA
>JAFPXF010000062.1 GCA_017394765.1 Bacteroidales bacterium
ATTATTGGAGCGGAAAGCCCGACGGCGCGGCGGCATTTGATGGCGTGTGCGAATGTGACATAATTCCCGCCGCCGCGCCGGCACGCCCAAATAAAAAAAGATGCAAAAGCCCTGATTTGTGCCATCAGATATATAATTCCCATATTTTTCGTGTCCACTTTTTGGAGCTGGTACATGTGAAAACAGATGAAAACGGAACGTCAAAAATAGGAATAACTTGATTTGGTGTCCAGATGGTGTTCAGACAATGCAAACAAGCACCCACAACATTTGTCGTAAGTGCTTGTTTTTCAGTGTGATTCCGCTGCGACTCGAACGCAGAACCTGCTGCTTAGAAGGCAGCTGCTCTATCCAGTTGAGCTACGGAACCATCCGCGTCGGGATAGCCTGATTCGAACAGGCGACCTCCTGCTCCCAAAGCAGGCGCGATAACCGGACTACGCTATATCCCGTTTCGAGGCTGCAAAAATACACTTTTTTTCATTTTGGCAAATTCTTCCTCCCCTTTTTTATCATGCTAAAATTCAATATATTACATACATACCGGAGAAAAAAGGCCGTTCCCCATGCTTCTTTTTCTCACTACAGCCCTTAAATTTCGTATTTTTGCCGCCGCTATGACAAACGACAGAGACATACGCATCGAGGACTACAACTACGAGCTGCCGGAAGACCGCATCGCCTTCTTCCCCGTGGCGCAACGCGACCAGTCGAAGCTGTTGGTTTACAAGGACGGGAAGATCACGGACAGCCGTTTCTGCCAGCTGGCGGACCAGCTCAACTCCGGCGACCTGCTTATCCTGAACGACTCCAAGGTCATCCATGCGCGGCTGTTGGTCCACAACACCACGGGCGCGGCCATCGAGATTTTCTGTCTGGAGCCCCTCTCCCCCACATCCGACCCCGCGACAGCTTTCGCCCAGACCGACACAGTGACATGGAAGTGCATGGTGGGCAACGCCAAGCGTTGGAAGCACCCGCTCTATATCGATGTGCCCATCGGCGACCGAATGGTCCGCATCACCGCCACGCGTGGCGGGAATCTGGAGGGGGCCTCCTTCGAGGTCACCTTCGACTGGGATGCCGCCGATGTCTCTTTCGCCGAATGGCTGGAGCACTATGGCAAGATTCCGCTCCCACCCTACATCAAGCGCGACGCCACCGCCGATGACGAGCAACGCTACCAAACCGTCTATGCACGCTACGACGGCTCCGTGGCCGCCCCCACCGCCGGGCTGCACTTCACGCCCGAAGTCTTCAACGCTCTGCATGCCAAAGGCATCGACACGGAGTACATCACCCTGCATGTCGGGGCCGGCACCTTCAAGCCCGTTTCCACGGAGACCATCGGGGAGCATTACATGCACGAGGAGAAGATCGTCATCACGGAAGCGCTCATAGAGCTGCTGTTGGGCAGTCGGCTGCGCCGGCGCATTGCAGTGGGCACCACCGTGGCCCGCACATTGGAGTCGCTCTTCATCATCGGGGCCAAGCTGCGACTCGGGCGTCCAAACCCGCTGCTGGTGGAACAATGGGATATCTACGACGACACCGCGCTGCGGGAAATCTCCCTCGAAGAGTCTCTCACCGCCATCCGCGGCCATCTGGAGCGGCAAGGCACAGACCTCCTGCAGGCCGCCACACGGCTCATCATCCTCCCCACCTACAAGCCTCGCGTCGTGCAGGGCATTGTCACCAATTTCCACCAACCCAAGAGCACACTTCTGCTGCTCATCGCCGCCTTTGTCGGCAACGAGTGGCACGCCATCTACCGTCATGCCCTTGACCACGACTATCGTTTTCTCAGCTACGGAGACTCTAATTTATATCTCCCGAAAGAATTGGCCGTCAGCAGCTCGCATTCATCTTAACCATTCAACAACCAAGAAACACATCCCCCTATGAACACCAGACTTAGCGTTAACATCAACAAGGTCGCGACCATCCGCAATGCCCGCGGAGGCAACATGCCCGACCTGATCCAAGTGGCCAAAGACTGTGAGCGTTTCGGCGCTCAGGGCATCACCGTCCATCCGCGTCCCGACGAGCGGCACATCCGCTACCAGGACGTGTACGACCTCAAGAAAATCGTCACCACGGAGTTCAACATCGAGGGTTATCCGTCCGACAGGTTCATGCAATTGGTGCTGGACATTGTGCCCACGCAAGTCACCTTGGTGCCCGACCCGCCCGAGGCGCTGACCTCTAACGCTGGTTGGGACACCCTCCGCAACAAGGCTTTCCTCACCGACATCATCGGGCAGCTGCACGCCAAGGGCATCCGCACCAGCATCTTCGTCAACGCCGACCCGCAGATGATCGTGCATGCCAAGGAGACGGCCACCGACCGCGTGGAGCTCTACACAGAGTCGTATGCCGCCAACTACCTGAAGGACCGCGAGGCCGCCATCCGCGACTTCGTGCTGGCCGCGCAGGAAGCCGAGCGGCAACAGATCGGATTGAATGCCGGCCATGACCTCTCGCTGGTGAATCTGCGGTATTTCCAAGAGCACATCCCCGGCCTGCTGGAGGTCTCCATCGGCCATGCCCTGATCTGCGACGCCCTTTATCTGGGCCTGCAAGAGACCATCCGCCAATACCTGCTGCAGCTTCAGTAGCTGTCACAACACCACGGTCCATCATATTATCGCCGGACCTTAATGAATCAGCTCTGCGACACCCCATCCGGTGTATTCATAATTTATGTACATTTGCGTTCTTAAAAAAAAACGGCAAATTATGAAACGGAAATATTGGATTATATTGGCCATCAGCATTCTGGCACTGCTTCTCGCCATATATTGGCCTGTCAAGGGACCGGATCGGCCCAAGCCCTCCAGCAGCGAAATCGTCGGGATGCTGCAGGCCCAGTCGCAGGTGGCCTCCACGGAGGTGACCATCCGCAAGATGGGCATCTATGACTCCGAGACGCAATTGACCACCCTCAACCCTACACGATGGAAACTTGGCAGACGACTGTGTGTCATCCCCGTGGACGTGACCATCCGCTACGGCATCGACCTTGACGAGCTGACCGAAAAGGACCTTCGCCTCATCGGCGAGGACAGCATCGAGATCCGCCTTCCCAAAGCGAAGGTCATCGACAAGTCGTTCGTCCCCTACACAAACCAAGACGAGATTGTGACCATCTCGACCGGCTTGCGCGGCAAGGTGGGCGAGACCACCATCCAGCAAATCAAGACTATGGCCTTCGAGGAGGTGCTGAAGCAAGACAAGGCCATTCAGCAACAACTGTCCGATGAGATGACCCACAACACCGAACTGGTGTTCACCTCCATGCTGACAGCCATCGGTCTCCACCCCGTGTTCATCCACTAAAGCCGCATTGTCATGAAACCCAAACATATCCTCATCCTCAGCGCCGTCATCCTATTAGTGGCCCTTGTGAGTCTGCTCAGCCGCCTCAGTCTCCGCAAGGCCGGCAACGACATCACCTTGAAAGAGACCCCCACCGTCATCGAGTCCTCCCGCCCTGTCGGCATCCTGTACCTCTACTCGACCATTACCGAGGACTATGCCATAGAGAGCTTTTATGGCAGCGGTCTTGGCGGCACCCTCTTTGGCAAGGAAAACGGCATTCTGAAGCGCAAACACGAATGCGTGCAGATACTCAAGCAGCAGGTGAGCCTCACCATGGACCTCGACAAAGTCCGATACCAGGCCGTGGAAAATTCCGACACCGTAAGGGTCATTCTGCCTCCGGTGGAGTTCTCGCAGTCCACACTCTCCTCTTGGTTCAAGTCGGACAACGAAGGCGAAGAGAGTGCCGTGCAATACGATGCCAAGCCGCTCATACAGCGTGTGGAACGGCGAATTGAAAGTCGATACAACACGCCTGGAAACCGCAAGAAAGCGAAGGAGAAGGCACAGGCCACCATCGCGACATTCTTGAAACAATGCGGCAAGACGGCGGTGTTTGTGGAGTAATTGAGGAGCATTTTTGCATGATTCTACTTTAACACCACAATCATGCCTTTACGGAGATACCGCTCACCATATAAATCCTTAAAACGGATAATATAGTTATATACAACATTCGGATAAATCTGACCGTTGACCGATCCGTACCATCTGAAATTCTTATCCCTTGAAGAGTAAACCACCTCACCCCACCGGTCGTAAACAAATATCTCGAAGTCCACAATCCAGCGCTTCTGGACCTCCAAAAGAGAAAAACAATCGTTCAGGCCGTCGGAGTTGCCTGGCGTGATGGCATTCGGGAGGTACAATTCCCATTCACAGAGCGGGATGGTACAACTGGCCGTAACCTCGCATCCCTGTCGATGGGTTGTCACCGAGTAGGTACCGGGGACCACGACTTCCAACACGGGTGTTGTGGCCCCGGTGCCAACGGTAATCCTCCCAGACATCCGGCAACGACAATATTGTGAAGACCTGTTCGCAGAAATCCTCCTCCGAGGAGATGATCTGCGTAGCGCTTTCGATAACATCCAACAGGACGGTGACCACGCTGTCGCAACCATTGTCTGCCGTGAAATTACACTGATACACACCGTCCGCCGCATAGTGGTAGTCACCCAACACAATCTCGCGTCCTTCACAGATAACCGTGTCCAAAGAACTGCTTTTGACAGGCAGCACCTCGATTTTCAACGTGATATTGCTGTCGCACCCCATCACGGAGAACAACGTTGTATCCAGCTGGAAAATGCCCGTATCGGAAATATCTATATGCGTGAATGCGGAATAGGAGAACGGTTCGTCCGTTTGGCAGACAGTGGTCGTCAGCGTGTCAAAGAAATGAATCACACTGGCACTGACCTCAGTCATCGCCGCAGGCGTCAGAATGTCAATACTCCATCCTAAAGCGGTGACGAAGTGGTCCGAAACAAAGCGGAAAGTCAGGGATGATGTCGGCAGCGTCAGGTCGTCGGGCAGCGTCGTGCCCGTATAGGTCCCCACAATAGTTCCATTTGAATACACAAACAGCGTGTCGCCTGCGGCCACCCCGAAGCTGTTGAAACGCACAAGGAAAAGACTGTTGTTCGGGGATTGGAACGTATGCGTAAGCGCTTCGTTGTTTGCGTATGGGGATCCGTCTCCACCGGAATCATATAGCCGCACACCCTGACCGGGCAAAATCAACGTTGTTCCGTCTTGCATATTCATCCAAAGGTCCGCCCTCCCGATATGGGCAGGACAGTTGTCCTGATACCACGCCGCCACATACAAAGTCGTGTCCGCCACAAGTTGTGGAATCGTGTAGATGGAAGTATCAGCTGCAGAATGCAGCGTGTCTTGTTGCATCACAACACTTTGCAAATCATTATCGTACCAACTCAATATGCAGGATGAGTTCAAGTCTGATGTAACGAAAAGCATGGCATCACTGCCATAGCAAACCAGCAAGTCATCGCCGGAGATGTGGTTGGAGTCCGCCGAAGAGGTGATAGGGTACAGCGACACTTGAACCGTGTCGGCTTGCTGATTGCCGGAACAGTACTGGTCGGCAACCTGAGTCACCCAGAAGAGGTTGTCCGATTCAATCGGAAAGAGCAGAGAGAGTGTGTCTTGATCCAGCACGGACAGGGACTGGAATGACTGTGCGCCATCGAATGAGTGTCCCATATTAAAATTGACAGTGCCAGCCCCCCGTGCGGTAAGCTGCACCTCAACTGTATCGCCAGCGCAGACCGTGTTCACTGCGCTAATGAACACTTGCGGAGTAGAGAACACATTCAGGTAAAGGCTGTCCTTGACTGTTGTCTGGCAACCCGTATTCAAAAGTTCCACCACTATCCACCCTTTCAATAGTGTATCAGTCACATAGTAACTGATTTGCTCACCCGTTGCGGCGAAATTCATAGGGCCCTGCCAAGAATAGGTGATGAAGCTATTCATCGGGAAAGCCTCCAAGGTGAGAGTGTCTCCCACACATGCTCCGGGGTCGGGGGGCCCGCCCTCAAACCACAACAGCTGACTCTGTTCTATCGACATGGCGGCGATGTTGAGATAGTAGCTGCTTTCACAGGAATCTGTCACCTGAATGGACAGTTCCTGCCCCAAAGACATAGGAATATTGTAAAACAAACCGCTTTGGTTGGTTCCCAACAGGCTGCCGTGCATGTCAGGCTGACTGAAAAGCCTGTATGTGTATGGCCTTGATCCATTGAAAGCACGGGCGATGGCCGTTCCAGTATTTGCCGAAGAATCGCACACCACCGCGTATGCCTTGTCAAAATCCACCCGTACCCGCACAAAATGGATGGTGTCAATGCGGGAATAGATCTCATAGCATCCCGAGAAAGACATTCTTATGACGTACTCTCCGGGAATGGTGAACCGGAACGGCACATTCATGGAGGTTGACGTGGCAGAGTAGCCGCCCACTTCTCCTGAAAGCAAGGTGATACCCGGATAATAATCGTAATATGAAGCGATGGGCTCGTCATTGCTCACCTGGGAGTCGATGTGGTAAGTATAAGACCTGTATTTCCCGGCCACAGGCTTGACAAGCAAGTCATTACACTCCTGCCAAGTTTCGTAAACAGGCTCCTCAATCCATTCCCAATCGTTATAATAGATGCCGTCAATGTCAATCTGCAGCGTGTCAATGCCGCAGGGGGTCTCGCACACAAAGATATAGAGTCCCCCGGACAAATGGTTTTCACTGATAGAGACATTCATGCCCGTTGCCTCGACATTCGCGTCATTGTGTATCGTGTCATCTTTCACGATTGTCCATCCGCCATTGGCATAGGTGGCGGTGAAGTTGTACAAATTGTAGAGCGGACTTTTGACAAGGCGCACCACGGTCGAATCCCGGAACGAAGGAAATGGCGATCCCTCCTCGTACACGCTGATAGTGCGGTTCCAGTTAAAGCACGACGAGTAGTTATTGCGATTGAAATTGGAATTGATCTTCCATGGATAGAATTCTATGGCAGGTATCGTGTCGCGCACAAACAGCAAGGTGTCGAAACGGCTCATGATCACACAGCCGTGCGCATCAACAAGCGAACGCACGACAGGCAGCGGAAGGTAGGAGTATGTGCCGTAAACGCTCTCCACATCAGTATTTGTCAAGTAGGACTGCACGGTAATCTCATTCACCGGGTCCGTTTTTATCACCTGTCCCGTTGCAGAGTCCGTGTAAACCCATTGCAAAGGGTAGGTGTAGTAGAAAAGATTGGAGCCAGTGTAATTTGTATAGCCGTTGTAGTGGCCACAATTGTACCAGATACGATACCACTCCGTAAAATCCACTGCTGAATCACACGTCGCATGACAAGTGTCTGGAACAACCTGTCCGAAACAGAGCGCGGCACTCCGCATTTCTGTCACATAACATGTGGTGTCAGGCGGGGTTAATGTCATCGTCACTGATGCGGTTTCCTGACGGCATGAGTCGCGGACCTCGAAACGGACGGTGTGTCCGTACAAGTCGCAATACCTGCCGGCGAAGCTCAACGTGTCGCAGTATATGCCGACACCTGCGTTCGACACCGAAGCCCCGTCAATCGGGCGCCATGACGAGGTGTCGGGCAGGCCGACTCCGTTCGTGTGAATGAAGCGGTATTCGAAAAGGGTCCCGAGAAAGTAGTAGTCATAGTTATAGACACTCCTCGGGCAGTAAAAATACGCCCTGAACCTTACGGTGTTGGAGTCAGCATAATTGTTGGGGTTTCTTTTGAACTGGAGAGAGTTCACACGCACATCGTTCAGTTCCACCGTATGGCTGAAGACCAAGGTATAGGAGCAGGCATCAAAAGCCTCAATGCGGTATGTGCCTGCGGGCAAGCTGTCGAATGTGTAGTAGTATCTGTAATCAGCGTATGTGGAGTCCGTCCCGTTGTGTTGCGGCTGGTTGAAGACCCTATAGCGGACGGTGTCCTGTTGCGCGTTGGTAAAAATCACGGTATAGGGAAATTTGCCCGAGGTGAGTTTCATTTGCACTCGTCCACGGTCACCGCAGGGCAATGCGTGCCGGTTGCCGCAGCGTTCGTGCCTTCCTCCCCAATAGATATAGTCATCCTCGGCTATGTTCGCCAGCACCGAGGCGGAAAAGGGGTTATAGGTACTGGTGAGCGCGATCCCATATAACGTGGTGTCCACCAAAACCGGCCCCGACGGCGTTGTCACATAGCCGGAAACACCGATATCGTATGTACCCACGTCCATCGTCAGGATATGGCTGTCGCTGTAGAAGACGCTGTTATAGAGTTGGTTTTTGTAATGGTACTGCACGTTGGAGATAGGATAGGCAACGGAATCGACCGGATGATGTAGCGAGTCGTCCATCGGGATAAGATGCCCTTGAGCGTTACGCAACGTGACAACGGCCTGGCAGTTGTTGAAACAGTCGCCCACCACGGTGTCGATGACGACCGTATAGGGAAACTGCTGCTGTGCTATGGAAAGCAAGCAAGCGAGCATCAAGACAAACAGGCAGACAAGGCGTTGCAAAGCAGTAGTAGTTATTTATCGAACTATATCACCGCCTCAAAGATCCGTTTCCCGTTCCATTCGATCCACTCAGGCTCCTTTTCCTCCTTGTTCTTCGAGAAATCGAACGTGACGAGGTAGCCCTCGTCCTTGCCACGGGTGGCGAGATACTCCGACAGCTGGTCGCGGCCCCTCAGCTCGTACTTGTCGCCGCGCCAGATCTTCAGCTCCACCACGAACTCCTCCCGGCCGTAGGTCACGATGAGGTCCATGCGGCGGTTGTCGCGGGTCTGCGGCTCCACATAGTAGAATCCCGTGCCGTTGACGATGGGTTTCAGGAACGTCAGGAAAAGAAGTCTTCCCTCCTTCTCCACAAATGCCTGCGTGCTGTCGCGGTACTCCTCATGCAGCAGGTCTCTGAAACGGGTGAGCACATGTTCCATATCCAGCCTCCCATTCACAACGTAATTGGTCATAAACGGTGATAGTCTTGCCGTATTTTTAATACTGTAATCCACTGTGAAATAAAGGAATAGTGCCTCCTCAAAGACAAGATTGTGTACAGCCACCCGACCGTTTCTGTTTTGGATATATGAGAACATGTTTCCCATGTTGACCATCGGGTTCAGCAACGTGTAGGCATAATCCTCACTGTTGAAAACCACTTGGAACATGAACTCGCGAAAGTCCGGATAATGCTCCAAATTCTTGGAAAGGTCGTCCATCAACGTACTGCCTCCCTGCACGATGTATTTTACGGCTTGAAGAATGCCATCAGCGTCCCACTGCCTGGAAAACTGTTCGTCAATCAGTTTGCAAATGTAACTCACCAGAAACGGGTACCCGTTCGTGTATTTGTAAATCTCTTCGCTTATCGCCTTGATATCCATACCCGTATGCATGTCGTTTTCGTAATCGCCGAGCATCTGGGCGATCTCCTCGGGATGGAAGGTCATGTCCACATTGAAATCGGCGGCGATGTTCCACGGGGAGTTGTACTTTCTCTCCGCATCGGGACGGAGCTTCAGCTTAAGGTTCTTGACGTCATACACGCCGGCCAGAATCACACTGTGGAATGTGGAGTTCAATCCCTCCACACTACGTTGCAGATACTTGTTGCGAAGCATACCCAAGAAATTGAGGAACAGCTGGTTGTCACTACTCTTATCCACTTCGTCAATGGTCAGCACAACAGGCTTGGGAGATTGTTTGGTGAAACGAGTTATCGTTTCCGACAACTCGTCCAAGTCTTTGGCCATACAATCTTTCCAAATATTTACCATTCCCTCTTCAATACGTCTCGATTCCAAACGGTTAGCCATTTGTCTTGCGAACATTTTGGCAAACGCGGCATGTGAGGAGAAAGCGTTATCATCAATGCCTTCGAAACTACAGTCGATAATCAAATACCGGTCCGACAACCTGCGCCATATCATTTGCAATGTGGTGGTCTTCCCGTACTGCCGCGCCCGGTTGATGGTGAAGTACTTGCCTGTGTCGATCAGGCGCTCCACCGCCTCGAATCGCTTGGCGGAATCCACCATGTAGTGCCATTCGGGATTACAACTGCCGGTTATGTTGAATTCTTTTCGCATATTACGTCTTGTTTTAACAACCTGCAAAGATACATTTTTTTAGGCATTCCGCTATCCCGCACACCCTGTTCCGCAACACCGAAGCCGACGTGCCTGAGCTGACCCTACAATGATACTTCCGAAAGCACATCGAACACCGGCACCCCCACCACCTCCCGCAGGGCATCGCGCAGCCGCTCCGACTCCACCGCAAAACCCGATGGGGACACAGGGTTGATGCTGATGGCCAGCAGGTTGGGACGCTTCACCACCATGAGGCGACCACCCTTGCGCAGGAAGCCGCCCAACACAATCGGGGAGACGAAAATCTTGGTAAAATCCTTGACCACAAGGCAGATCTCCTTCACATTGGGCTGCACTCGCAAATATTCCAACATGTTGTCGGTGACGATGCCGCTGACAAAGAGCGTCGTGCCGTGGCTGAAGAGCTTCTCCTTGCACTTCGTGAACAACAACGGCGACTCGATCGGCAGCCGGAACAGGACATCATCCTCGATGGCGCAGATGCCCGGGTCGGCGAGCATCAGTTCCTCCGATATGGCTGTTTCATATTCCGAAAGTTGTGTCAGCTGATAGACAAACTTGGTCTTGCTGACGATAGAGGCCAGATCCGGGGCGATGGCGGCCCCCGTACTCAAGATCAGCCCCTCCGTGACGGCAGGCGAGGCGGGACTCACACGCGAGAGGGCGCCGTCCACGATGGTCAGGTCCACCCCGAAGGCAGCCAACTGCCCGATGAGGGCTTTCACGCGTGCGGTGGAGGCCGGACCTGTCAGGATCACCTTGCCGCGCTGCAGCACGCGCGCCGTGACCAAACGGCCCAAGGAGGTCATCTCGCCCGACACGTCGCAAATCTCCGACAGGAGCTGCCGCTGACGGTAATGGTACTCCGATGTCACGAAAAACATCCCCTCCGTCAGCTCTATCTCCGGCTTCTCGGTCTGCGTCACCTGGTCGGTCTTCTCCCCGTCCAGACCGATGGAGGTTACCGCCACCACCTTGCCGGTGTGCCGCAGCTGCTCCAATACATAGTTCAAGCAGACCGTTTTGCCGGTATTTTTCGCCATACCGACAATCGACAGGCTGCGCAATGACGCAATTCGAGAAATCAATTCGTTTTTCACAATAATAAAGTATAGCTGGTGGCAGGGTCACGCATCCGAACCTACGGACGCATCAATGATTCAATTTCCTCCACCTCCACGGGCGTGCCGGCAAGCAGGTCGATGGGCGTGTCCGCGACGACGACATCAGTTTCAATGCGCACGCCTATGCCCTCCTCCGCGATATAGATGCCCGGCTCGCAGCTAAGCACGTTGCCGGGTTGGAACACCCAGTCGCGCTGGCCCACATCGTGAACATCGAGGCCGATGAAATGGCTGGTGTTGTGCATATAGTATTTCTTGAAGAGCGGCGCGGCGGGGTCCTGGTTCAAGACATCCTCGCGCGTGTAGAGGCCTAACTTGATGAGCTCCTCATCCATCCGCTTGAAGACGAAGTCATTGATTTTGTGGATGGTCATGCCCGGACGAAAGCGGGGGATGGTCTCCTTGTAGATGGAGAGCACCGCCTCATAGACCTGTCTCTGGCGCGGCGTGAAGGTGCCGTTGACGGGCACCGTGCGGGAACAGTCGCCGGCATAGTTGGCGTACTCGGCACCGAAGTCCAACAGCAGCAGGTCGCCGTCCTGCATTTGCTTGTCGTTTTTGATATAATGGAGAATGCAGGTATCAGGGCCCGAGGCCACGATGGGCGCGAAGGAGTGGGTGGTGGCGCCATTGCGGATCATCTCGTAGGTCATCTCGGCCTCGATCTCGTACTCGTAGCGTCCCGGACGGATGGCAGTCAGGGCGCGCTCAAAGGCTTGGCGCGTGATCTGGCACGCCTTCTTGAGCACGGCCAGCTCCTCAGGGGCCTTCACGGAGCGCAACGGATAGAGAATCGGGGCCAGACGGCGGTAGTCGTGCAACGGGTAGTCCTTTTTCAACTGAGTGGCGAAGCGCACCTCGTGGGTGGGGAACGTCGGCTTGATGCGCGGGTCCTCCGGGATGTGGAGATAGACATGCTCCGCATGCATCATCAGGTCGTTGAGCACGCTCCCGAAGGTGTCGGTGAACATCACCGTGTGCACGCCCGACAGCTCACTCGCCTGCTCCTTGCTCAGCCGGTGCCCGAACCAGACGATCTTCTCGGGCGAAGGGTTCTTGATGAAGAGAATCTCCCGATAGTCGGGGTTGGGATGCCACGGCGCCAAGGTCAGGAAGGTCTCCTCCTGGTCGATGCCGCACAGGTAGAGAAGGTCGGAGTTTTGGCGGAAAGGGTGTGTCGTGTCGCCGCAACGGGGGTACTCGTCGTGAGACACCAATATGGCGACCGAGTTCGGGGCCATCTCGCCCACCACACGCTTGCGGTTGCGAGTATAGAAACGGGAATCCAGAGGTTGATAACGCATAGTCGATAATTTTTACAGGCCGCAAAAGTACGAAAAATAGTGATTAGTGATCAGTTGGTCGCTGGAGGTTGGCGGGGGCGTGACAAAACGATGTCCAGGAGGGACAAAAGCTCGGTAGCCAGGGAACGGGCGCTGTAATCCTTGGGTAGGACGGTGCGCGGGAAGATCGCGGCGCGGGAGAACGTGGAGACGAGGTTGTGGGTTGCTCGCCGCGAAACGGGTGTGGGGTTCAACGAGCATGCGTGAGGGATTGCAACGGAAATAATTTTGGTGAGAATGCGTTCCCTGGCGAGACGGAGGTTCCGCTTGACTCTACGCGTCTCGCGGAATGGTGGTGAGTTTTAAACCAAAATTATTGCAGTGGAAAGCCCGACGGCGCGGCGGCATTTGACGGCGTGTGCGAATGCAACGTGATTCCACGCCGCCGCGCCGGCACGCCCAAATAAAAAAGAAGCGAAAGCCTTGATTTGCACCATCAAGTATGTAATTCCCGAAAATCATCGACAAACTGCAACTTTTTGGAAGTTCTGCATCTTGTATGTAGAAATTAGTTGTAATTTTGCCGCGTTGTTTTCCTATCATGGTGTTTAACGGACTTCGCATCATGAACGGAGGCGGCGTGAAAAGTAAAAAAACAGAAGTCCCCTTAAAACTTTCCGCCATGTCCCCAAAAAACCTTTTCCTGTTGATATTGCTGTGCGCCGCCCTGCTGCCCTTGCGTGCCCAGAAGCAGATCTCCGCCAAGCTGGAGCAGGCCACCGTCTATCTCCGTGGCGCCGCCCTCACCCACTCGGCCACCGCCACCCTCAAAAGCGGCAGCCAGGAGCTCGTCATCGACAATCTCAGCCCTGACATTGTACTCAACAGTCTCAAGGTCTCGGCCAACGGCGTGCTCGTTTCCGCCTCCGAGTTCTCCAACGACTTTATCACGCCGCGCGACGAGAGCGCCCGCATCAAGAAGCTCAAAGACTCGCTTGACCTCTACAAAGACAAACTGCAGGAGGCCAACAACGAGCTGACCATACACACCCAAATGCTGAAGATGGTGACCGACGGCACCCATAACAACATGCAGCTCAAGGAGCACCAAATCTCCGTTGCCGACATCAACGCCAACATGGAGCTGTACCAGGCCAAGGCCGCCGAGTTGCAGAAGAGCATCGACAGGGACACCAAGAAGGCGAACAAGCTGAAGGAGAGCGTCACCCGGCTGACCCAACAGATTGCCCAGGACGATGCCGACAACAAGTTGCGCACGGGCGTGCTGCGCCTCTCCATCAGCGTGCCGGAAAACATCACCACGAAGTTCACCATCACCTATTTCACGGACCAGGCGCAATGGGTGCCCTGCTACGACCTCAACATCCCCGCCATGGACAAGCCCATCAAGTTGCAGGCCAAGGCCCGCATCCATCAAGTCACCGGCCTCGACTGGGACAACGTCCGGCTCACCCTGTCCAACGCCACCCCCAACCGCTACTCGCGGGCGCCCGTCTTCACCCCGTGGTTCCTTAGTTTCCAAAGATACCATAGACAGGAGAAAGCAGTCTCATCTGCGTTAAGCAACAGGATAGAATACAGCACATCAGCGGCAGGCAGCAACAAGACCACCATCGATGGCGTCCGTGTCGAGGATGCCGCCCCGATTTCCATGGACAACTTCGTGGAGGTCGAGGAGCAGGATATCCAAGTGTCGTACAACATCGCCGTGCCCTACGACATCCCCGGCAACGGCAAGCCCCAGCTCATAGACCTGAAGAATTACGACATCAAGGCTGACTTCAAGTATTACAGTATCCCGAAGTTGTCGGACGAGACCTATCTTGTCGCCACTCTTTCCGACTACGAGAAATACAACCTGCTGCCGGGCGAGGCCACCGTCACCTTCGACAACACCTTCGTGGGCAAGAGCTACATCCGCCCCAACGAGGCCGACGAGCACATTTCGCTGACGCTTACCACAGAGCCCCGCATAGCCGTGAAGCGTGAGAAACGCCGCGACTACTGCGAGACCAAGCATGTGGGCAACACCACCACCGTCACGCAGTCGTTCCAGATCACCGTCAAGAACAACCTCAACCGCACGGCCAAGCTGACGCTGAAAGACCAATACCCCATCTCCAACGATAAGGACATCGAGGTGAAGGACATCTCCGTCACCCCCAAAGCCACCTACGACAAAGCGGACATAGGCGTTGTCACCTGGGACATGGAGTTGCAGGCGGGCGAGACCCGGACGTTCACCATCACCTACAGCGTGAAATATCCGAAAGACAAGGTGATAGACAAATTGTAGATATTTGTAAAACTAAAATTATCGGGCTACCTCCTCGCCAACCTCTGACGTATTTTCTCGTCGTTGGTCAGCACGTCGTGGCCGCAGAAGGTGACCCCCATGGAGGAAGCGATTTTGCGCAGATCGGCGGTCTCGTTGTCTTTTTTCAGCGTAAAAATAAAGGAGAAGCACATCATGCCTAACAGGGCATCCTTGAGGGCCGTGGCTTTATAGACGATCTCGTTGAAGAGTTTCTGGGAGGAAATGCCGCTTTTGCACTCGATGACGCGCAGCTGGTTATCGCGGATGAAGACCACGTCGAGCTCGTTGTCGTGTGTGGTGTCGCCGCGGGTCACATGCACGCCCACGGCAATCTCGTCAACGGGCACCAGTTCCTTGATCTTGTAGTAGCAGAACTCCTCGAACCAGCCGCCGGTGAGGTAGCCGATCTCCTCTTTGGAAAGGAGCTCATCCACCTCGGGCACAAAATGGATGAAACGAAGAAGGCGTGACAATCCCGGCACGGCGGGTTCACGGCCCACCCGGCCATTTTCAATATCCGTGATGCGCATTTCGCTGTCGGACTTCCGGTTGCGATAGTGGAGGCGAAGCGTCTCCATAGCGTCATAGTCGCGACCGTCCATGCGTCCGGAAGCGAAAAAGGAGAAGAGCGTGCGGGCATACTCCGAGCTGCGCACAGGCTTGTATGCGGACTGCACATCCGCGTCGTTCTGCATCCGGTGCAGCGAAAGGTACTCCCCTATCCGCATCCTGTGGCAGATGGGAATAGCCACATCATCGTCATCATCGATGCTGTCATCGTAAATGGTTTTCACAATGGTGTTGTCGCGGAGGTTGACGTAATAGAAATCGGCATGCACGCGCTTGAAAGCCTCTTGCACGGCGAGGGCCATGTAGCGGGTTCCGCCCGCGAGGTTGACGCAATAGTGCTCCTCGGGATTGAGTTCCGCACGCAACCGGCGGCAGATGCGCTCGTAGGAGAATTCCTCCTCCTTGGTGAACACCACCTTCTCCATCACCTCGACAGGCAGTGCCATGAAGCGGGACATGAAGTCAAGGTCGGCCTTGGCGGACGGGGCCGCGAGGAAAAGGAGGCGGTCGCCCCGGACATACTTCTCCTTGATGAAAAGGTACGCCGGCAGGGGGCTTTCCAACGAAAGGATGTTCACGATTGTCTTGGGAGTCAGGGATTCATTCATCTTTCAGTTTCTTTATATCATTGACAACAAACGGATTTGCACCCCTTCGAAGGAGTGCATTCTTCGCCTGCAAAAATAAAAAAAACTGACATCTCTCCCGTTCCCTACCTCAACCGCACGCCGATGGTCAGGAAGAGTTGCGACCAGACGGCCTCATACCCCAATGCCGCATACACGCTTTGACGGTCTTTGAACCGGCACTGTGCGCCCATTGAAAAACTGTATAATCCACTTCTTTGCCAATCATCACGACAAATACGTGTAGGATATACAAATCTATATAGCTCAGCACTAATGGGACAAGCTTCCACTACCAACAATGGACTCCATTTGTATTGCTTCAATATGGTGTATTTGAAATTCAGCCCTAAGAGAAAATCCATAACATACATTTTCGGACAGGTCGACGGTGACAAAGTATTATCGTTATATGGATATAATTTTAAAAAATCAACCCCAATCACCGCCGACAGAGAAAGATGTGGGTTGAATTGAACGCCGTGTAATTCGTGCAACCCTACACCCAAGCATTGGTTGAAGCGAACCTGGACACTATATCTACGATTCTTAAACATCTCGTACATATATCCATTTGGTTTAATATTGCAATCAATTTTAGCCTCTACAGAATGCAGATATTGAATTTTGTCCTTATTTGATTTCGTATCTGCCTGAGCTATGATATTATTGTTAAACAAAACAATAATTACGACAAGGTAGAAAATTCTTCTCATACTTTATTACTTTTTTATTTAGAAACAGATGCACCAATATGCAGTCTTTGGCACCCTAAAAGAAACTTCCTTTTAGCAGGAGACCAACAAGATAACACATAAAAACAAAGAGATAAACTTTTTCATAGTTAATCGAATTTAGTTGTTAATAAATGGTCAGTGCAAAAATAATAAAAATAATAATACAATATTCTTTTTTTTCTTGCGTTATGAAAACTGAATCATCAAAAAAACTTAATATCAATTTTTATGAAAAACAAAAAACAATCCCCCTCTTCACTCCATTGTTCCGTCGCAATGAGCATAGTGCTCTGTTTCCTGCTGCTCAGCGCAGCATCATGCCACAAGAAGCCCATCATCCGCACTGTCAAGGTCATTTCCGAGTGTTACGACAACAACAACTCCAGGTCTTCCTGGGACTGGCTCGAGCAGGAAAGTCTGCCGCCTCTTTTGCGCAGTGTCACCCAATCGCAGAACGGAACTGTTTACAACAAAGACCTGTACGAATACAATGACCAGCAACTTGTCCGCATCCACAGGGACCTCACCTACTCGTCTCCCATCGAGGTGGTTTTCGGATATGACAACCGCGGGCGGGTGGTCACCCAAACCCTCAACGACAACGACGGGGTTCTCGGCAAAGCCACGTTCACCTACGATGACCACGACCAGATTGTGAGGGCGGAATACCTGTTCGACGATGACTTCGCCAAACACCAGCACTATGTCGCCCCCTGGCACCAAGCCGCCCACAGAGCCATCGTCAAACGGCTGAAGAGTACGAAGAAAGATGCCAAGGAGACCTACAGCGTGCTTGTGGATTATGTTTACGAAGGTGGTAATCTCGTCTCAGAGTCTTGGAATTATGACGGCGAAAGCCAAGTTATCCATTACACCTACGACAATGCCTTCAATCCCTTCCAGGGACTTTGGATGCTGGATGAGGAGCTGGTGCTCTATCCCGACCAGCTTTCGACAAACAACGTGCTCACCACGATCTACTATGAAGATGGGGACACCGACACCGATAACAACACCTACATGTACGATGACGAGAACTATCCCATCGCCATCATCCAAAGCTTCGCTGTGAACGACACCATCCGGTGGAATTACAAAAAGTTACAGTACACGGCAGTGGATCCGAAATAGTCCTTTTGGCGCATCAGGAAAAAAAGCGGGGGCGAGGTTATCTCCCCGCTTTTTTTTTGTACTTTTGCAGCCGCTCAAAAAAAGAAGGAGAACAACACTATATGACACTCATCAAGTCCATTTCCGGCATCCGGGGCACCATCGGCGGGAACACCGGTGAGAACCTCACCCCTATTGACATCATCGAACTCACCTCAGCTTTTGTGGCGTTTCTGCAACGCAATCGCATGCAGGCATCAGCCAACTCCGAAGAAGCCGGTGGCGAGGCGCACCCCCAAGGGGAAGCCCGCAAGAAGCTCACCATTGTGGTAGGTCGTGACGCGCGTGTCTCCGGGGAGATGGTCAGCCGCTTAGTGTGCGGAACCCTGCAGGGCATGGGAGCCGATGTGATTGACACGGGGCTTTCGACCACGCCGACCACAGAGATGGCCGTACTGCACCATCACGCCGACGGCGGCGTCATCGTCACCGCCTCCCACAACCCCGGCCAGTGGAACGCCCTCAAGCTGCTCAACAACAAGGGCGAGTTCCTGTCGGGCGAGGACGGCCGCGAGTTGCAGGAGATTGCCGCCCAGAGACAGTTCCAATACGCCACTGCCAACAGTCTCGGCACCTACACGCCCTACGGCAACTCCATCCAAGACCATATCGACGCCATCCTGCGGTTGCCGTTGGTAAACCGCGACGCCATTGCCAAGGCCGACTTCTCCGTCATCATCGACGCCATCAACTCCACGGGGGCACTCGCCCTTCCGCCGTTGTTGAAGCAACTCGGCGTCAAGCGGGTCACGCTGCTCAACGGTGAGCCCAACGGCCTGTTCGCCCACAATCCGGAGCCTATTCCCGAGAACTTGTACGGCATCTCCGAAGCCATGAGCAAGGAGAATTACGACATCGGTTTCGTGGTGGATCCCGATGTGGACCGCCTGGCCTTCATCAAGCCTGACGGCAAGATGTTCGGCGAGGAATACACGCTGGTCACCGTGGCCGACTATGTGCTGCAGCACATGCCGGGCAACACGGTCTCGAATCTCTCCTCCACGCGCGCGCTGCGCGACTTGAGCCGTCAATACGGTGTCGAGTACAACGCCTCCGCCGTGGGAGAGGTCAACGTGGTGGAGAAGATGAAAGCCACACACGCCGTCATCGGCGGCGAGGGCAACGGCGGAGTCATTTATCCCGAACTGCACTACGGCCGCGACGCCCTCGTGGGCATAGCCCTCATGCTCTCCTACATGGCCACCTCCGGCAAATCATGCAGCCAACTTCGCGCCCTCTACCCGGACTACAAGATTTCCAAGAACAAGATCGAGCTTCGTGGCGAGATGGACACTGCCAAGATACTCGACCGCATCGCCGAGCAGTACGCCAGCCACCAGGTGGACCGCACCGACGGCGTCAGAATCGACTTCGAGGAGAGCTGGGTCCATGTCCGCGGCTCCAACACAGAGCCCATCCTGCGCATCTATGCCGAAGCCCTGACAGAAGCCACTGCCGACAACATCGCCCGCAAGCTGCTCCAAGACATCCATGACATCATCCGCTAATCCCCAATCCTCCTGACATGAAAATCCGACTGCTTCTTCTGGCACTCTGCGTTATCGCCTGGGGCTGCATCATTCCAGAGCAAATGACTTCCGGAAACACGGCTGGCTCCGCACAGACGGGGTACGACATCGTCCTCACAAACATCGATCGCGCCCAAGAGAACAAGCCCATCTATCTTTATGGATATGACGGCCTCGATGTCGTCTGCATCGACAGTGCCATTGTGTTCCGGGGGAGGGCCGAATTCAAGAACAAGAACAACATCCCGCGCGGCATCTACACCATCTCCTCCACTCCCGACGTGCGTTCATCTGAGGAGCTGAACCGGCAAGGGAAGGACATTGTCTTCAACCAAACCACGAAATTCTACGTCAACCTCGGCGAGCATCTGACGACCAACAGCGAAGAGAACAACCAGCTGTTCCGCTATTATGAGCAGAAGGCCGCCGCCACGACGCCTGCCCTTGCGCAGTCGGTCTTCAACAACTTCACCACCACCTCACCCAGTTCCTTTGTCAGCAAATACATCCGCGCGACGGAGACCGTCGGAGCTCCCATCAAGGGAGATGCCGCCTTCCGCCAACAACTCAACGCCATCGATTTTTCGGACACGCGCCTCTTGCATGTGCCCAATGCCTACATACAAAACATCCTGAACTACATTGTGCAGCCCGAGAGCCAGGAGGCTTCCGTCTGCATTGCCAAAGCAGACGCGCTGCTGTCGCGCTGTACCAACGCCGCCGTGCGCAACTGCTACATCCGTGCGTTGTTCTCCCTGCTGGATGTTCACAATCCCGACTACGACCCCGTGTTGGTGTATCTCTACGACCATTACGACCACACCTGGGTCGAAGAGGGTTCCGAACGTCGAATCGAACGCAAAATCAACAACCTGCGCAAGATTATCCCTGGCGCGCAAATCCCGGAACTCATCTCCCACGACATCCATGGCAAAGCGCACTCCACCAACGATATCCAGAGACGCTATACCGTGCTTTGGTTCTGGGACCCCGACTGCGACCATTGCCAGGAGATGACCCCGCCGTTGCACCGGTTCTACCAGGAACACGGACGCGATTACGATTTCGAAGTTTTTGCCATCGAGGTCAACGACGACTACGACCGTTGGAAAGCCTTCTCCGACAAGCACCAATTGTGGGACTGGACCAATCTCAGCACCTCGCGCGGGGATCAAAACATCGACTTCATCGAATATTTCGATATCATGACCACGCCCGTGATCCTTTTGATCGACAATTCAAAAAACCACACAATAATCAAACGCCAAATCACGTTAGATGAGCTGCGATTATTTTTTAGCAAGAAATAAAAACAACCTTTAATTATGAAAAAAAAATATCTGTTCCTTCTGTGCCTGGCCATTTTCACCTTTGGCAATGTGTTTGCCCAAAAAGGCAAAAGCGCACCTCAAAAAGGACATGAGTTGATTTTCAACATCAAGGATTCCAAGGACAACCTCGTCTATTTGGTCATCCATTACAATGAAAAACTGATTCTCAAGGATTCCGTAAAGCCCACCTCGCCCGGCAAGTTCATCTTCAAAGGCGACAACAGGTATGACGACGGCTTGTACTCCCTGGTTTCCCAGGACAAGAGACTCTATCTCAACTTCATTATCGACAACAACCAATTTTTCACCTACAACCTTGACACCACCTCCGATGTACACGGCTTCACCGTTCTCCGCTCGCCCGAGAACGAGGAGATGTTGAAATTCCAAAAAAAGACCGCCGAAGCCCAGAAAATCTCCATGGAATGGGCCAAGAAGAAAAAAGAGTTCGATGACAAGGGCGTCAAAGACAGTGCCGACTTCTATATGGACAAACTCAAGGGACTCAACGAAGAGATGCGCACCTTCATTGACGACCTCATTGCCGCACATCCTGACTACCTGTTCTCCAAGATGCAAAAATCCTACTTGGACATTGACGTGCCCGAATTCAAAAAAGACGATGGAACCACCGACCAAGTGGCGCAAGTGATCTATTACCGCACGCACTTCTGGGACAACTTCGACCTGGCCGACCGCCGTTTCATCTACATCCCCTCTTTCGAACCGAAAATGAAGGATTATTTCACCAAGCTGCTCTACCACCAAGAGTCGGACACTATCAACAAATATATCGACATGTTTTTGGCCAAGACCGAGCCCGACACCTTCATGTACCGTTATTGTGTCAGTTGGCTCACTTACGAGTTCGAGACCAGCAAGATCATCGGCCACGACGCCGTTTTCTGTCACATTGCCAAGACCAACCAGCTGGCAGGCAAATGTTACTGGCTTGATGAAGACATCCTCGGAAAATACCAAAAGCGTGTCAAACGTCTTGAGCCCATTCTGATTGGCAAGATTGCCCCCGAGCTGATCATCCCCGACACCAATCTATACGAAGACGCGCGGTATTGGAAATCCTCCTACCGTCTCTCCAAGCCCTATACCATCCTTTGGTTTTTCGATCCCAACTGCCCCACCTGCAAAAAGGAGTCAAAAGCCCTGCGTCAGGTATATGACTCCTTAGAGACCATCGGCAAGCGCAATTTTGACGTCTATGCCATTGGCAACGACGACACCATCGAAGCGTGGAAAAAATATGTGAAAGAAAACAACTATCCCTGGACCAATGTGGGCGGCAACAAGGGCAACATCGACTATTTGGACTATTTCGGCATCTACGAGACCGGCAATCCCGCCATGTTCATCCTCAACTCCAAGCACGAGATCATCCTCAACAAGCGCATCGACATGCACAATCTGCCGCAATTCCTGGAGGAGTATGAGAAAATCACACGCCTGAAAGCGGAAGAGGCCGCCAAAGCCGCAGGGAATCAAGAATAATTCAACAAAAGATCATCCATAACTTTATTATTCAAAAATATGATAAATGACATTTTTGACAGACTCAAAGAGTCTTCTGGTGGTCCGATAGGACAATATCGTGAAAAAATCGACGGTTATTTCGCATTCCCGAAACTGGAAGGCGAACTTGGTCCGCACATGCGTTTCAACGGGAAGAATGTACTCTGTTGGAGCCTCAACAACTATCTCGGCCTGGCGAACCATCCCGAAGTGCGCAAGGCCGATGCGGAAGGCGCGGCCCGTTGGGGCATGGCCTATCCGATGGGAAGCCGCATGATGACCGGGCAGACCGCACTGCACGAGCAACTGGAGAGAGAACTGGCCGATTTCGAGCATAAGGAGGCCGCCTTTGAGTTCAATTTCGGCTACCAAGGGATCCTGTCCACCATCGACTCCCTGGTCTGCCGTCACGATGTCATCGTGTATGATGCGGAGGCCCACGCCTGCCTGTTGGACGGCATCCGTCTCCATATCGGCAAGAAGTTCAAATTCCGTCACAACAACATCCAAGACTGCGAGAGGGTGATGGCCAACGCCTGCAAGATCGCTGACGAGCAAGGCGGCGGCGTGCTGCTCATCACCGAAGGCGTGTTCGGCATGACCGGCGCCCTCGGCATCCTCGACCAAATTGCAGCCCTCAAGAAGAAATACCCGTTCCGCATCCTCATCGACGACGCCCACGGCTTCGGCTGCATGGGGCCCCACGGCAGAGGCACCTCCGAGCATTTCGGCGTGATGGACGACATTGACATCTACATCGGCGCCTACGCCAAATCCATGGCCACCATCGGCGGCTTTGTCGCTTCCGAAAAACAAATCATCAACTACCTGCGCTACAACATGCGTTCCCAGATGTACGCCAAATCACTGCCCATGCCCATCGTGGAAGGCTGTCTGAAACGTCTCGAAATCATTCGCAGCGAAGAGGGCGACAAACTCCGGGAACAACTCTGGAAAATCACCCGCAGCCTGCAAAAAGGCTTCCGTGAGTTAGGCTATGAAATCGGACCCGCCGAGGCATGCGTCACCCCGGTTCATCTGGAATGCGGCGTCAACCAAGCCGCCAACATCGCCGTTGACCTGCGCGAAAACTACAACATCTTCTGCTCCATTGTCACTTACCCTGTCATCCCCGCCGGAATGCTCATCTTCCGCATCATCCCCACCGCCGCACACAGCATGGAGGATGTCAACCGCACCCTCGATGCCTTCCGCGACATCAAGGAACGATTGGCACAAGGCGTCTATGACAAGCCCATTCCCGACATGAACCTCTTCAAGAAATAAACAACACCTTAGATAGTCAAGCACCTGTCACCTAACAGGTGCTTTTTTTTCGCATTTAGTCCCAAAACATGTCCGGCATCTACATACATGTCCCCTTTTGTCTGAGCAAGTGCCTCTACTGCGGCTTTTACTCCGTGGCGAACACTCGCAACAAAGATCTGTATGTCAACATATTGTTGGAAGAAATCAAACTTCGCCGCGACTATCTTTCCCACAGTCCCATCCATACCCTCTATTTCGGAGGCGGCACCCCGAGCCTGCTCTCCGCCGACGAGCTGTTGCAAATTTTACAACAGCTGAAGCAACACCACGACTGTGGCGGCCTCAAGGAAATAACGCTGGAGGCCAATCCCGAGCAGCTCACCCCGGAGTACTGCAAAGCGCTGCGAGCGCTGGGCTTCAACCGCCTGAGCATCGGGGTGCAGTCGTTCCAAGAACATGTGCTCCGATTCATGGGCCGCCGCCACACTGCGCAACAGGCCATTCATGCGGTGGAAAACGCCTATGCCGCGGGCTTCAACAACATCTCCATCGACCTCATCTACGGTGTGTCGGAACGCACCGACGAGCAATGGGGCCAAGACCTTGACATGGCCTTCCGAATGCCCATACAGCATCTCTCCTGCTACGCCCTCACGGAAGAGGAGAACAGCAGGCTCCACAAGCAAATCCAAGGTGGGAAACACGCACCCGTGGACGACGAGCAGGCGGAGCGGCAATACAAACTTCTGCACGAGCACCTTGTCCACACGGACTTCCGGCAGTATGAGGTCTCCAACTACTGCCTCCCGGGTTTCGAGTCCCGGCACAACTCGGCTTATTGGGACCATACTCCATATTTGGGATTGGGGCCCGCCGCACACTCCTTCGACGGACGCTCACGGCAATGGAATCCGGCCAACCTGAAGCGATACGGGGAGAACGTGGCCCACGGCATCACCTGCGAGGAGCGGGAGGAACTCTCCTCCGCCGACCTCTACAACGAGACAGTGTTGCTCGCTTTGCGCACCCGCAAGGGCCTCGATCTGGAGGCATTGCGTGCCCAATACGGCAACGAGAGGGTACAGGGAATCTTGAACCACTTCCAGGAGCATGTGCCCGCCAGCCAATACGAAAACGCCGCCGGCAAACTGAGACTCACCGCGGAGGGGCTCTGGTTTGCCGACGGCATTGCCGAAAATCTCTTTATCGTGGATTAGAAACGATAGCCTACGTTGAAGGAGAAGTTGAAATAGAGCGGATGCGTGTCGTATCTGTAGAACTGTTCGATCACAGCTCTGTTTTCATCCGTACTGGGACCCGTATAGAAAGTCTCGTCGTGTCCCCAGCGATTTTGCAACTCCTGGCCTTGCACATAATTATCATTCACATCATAAACACCTGCAGGAGCCGCAAGCGGATCTTTGTAATAGGCGTGGAATCCACCGAGCGTCAAGTCGGTGAAAAAGTAAAGTTTATGTTTGATGGTGGTGAGACCGAGTCGCAGTGTGCCGCCGGCACCCATCTTGTTGTCAGCCGTCCACGTGAACTTCTTGGGACGCTCCACCGTATTGTGGAACCTAAGATCCACCGCACCGCCCAGCATGAAGGCGACTTTGTTCTCATAATCGCCCACCAACATCAGCGGTCCAAGGCCGATATGGAACGGACCGTGCACGAAGAAGGGCCACTTGAGGGAAAGCATGCCGCCTACGGCCATGTTATCTTTTTTCTTCGTGGGGAAGGCGAAATCGAAACCGGCACACAGACCGCCATAGGTCAGGGTTTTTGTTTGGGAGGCAATCTCGAAGTCAAGGCCGGCATTCACACCAAGGAAGGGTCTTTTGCTATAGGTGACAGCCGGAGTTTTTTCCTGCACTTTGGGAACAATGACATTGTTGTCGGTATAGTCGCCGATAGTCCAGCGCACGCGGCCTTGGTGGGCGCTGGGCACATAGCAGGTCAGGTTCTGCCACCGCTTGATGAGGTCGTTGGCCATTTTCTCGAACTGGGCCTCCACCTGGGAGAAGTCATCCAACAAGACAGGGTCTTCGGAAGAGATGCCTTGGAAAACCTCCTTGTAGAGTTTGTTGTCCTCGGAGACATCGTTGCCCTTGACAGCGATGACATGGCTCTTGAGGGACTTGCCGCCCACGGAGCGGTTCACCACGTTGTCGCGGATATATTGGAAATAGGGGTTGTCAAGGCCTCTTTGAGGCACGCCGAGGCGTTCGTCCTTGGAGTGGTTGTCATAGCCATCGGTGAAGGATACCATGCAGGCATGGTCAAACTTGTCGCGCTCGGAATCCGGAAGCGAGGCCACATAATCGGCGATCATGTCGGAACCCTTGCGCATGGCGTAATAGAGGGAAGTGTTGTTGTACAACGTCAAGCCGTGGATAAACTGAACCATGCGGTCCTTTGAGCTGGCGGTCAAGGGCTCGATGTCGCGCACCATCTCATCGGTATTGCTCATGGTGTTGAAGCCTACAATGCCAATACGGACACTGCCGTCCGGAGAAGCGTTATAGAGGATGTCCAGGAACTTGATGGCACTGCTTTGCAACTTTGCAAAGTTGGCGTCGCCCAGGGAGTTGCTGCAGTCAAGAATCAACATCGCCACCATAATCTTGTCGGTTTCGAAGTTCTGTTGGGCATCCTTCACCTCGCTGTCGCGTTGCCAGCTGTAATTCTTGCCATTGTTCTGCCATTTCCAGAACTTGAGCCCATCCTTAAAGCCATCGGGGCAGTCTGTGGTGGCCTTCTCGAAGGTGAAAGAGATAGACTCGTCCTCTTCCACCACACCGCGCAACGTGTCGGGCACGGAGAAGAAGATACCTTTGGAGGAGATGTCGGTCAGGTTATAGACAAATTGTCCGTTCGCAGCACGACTGATGGAGTAATCGCCTTCGATATAATATTTGGCTTTGTCAGCCTGGGCTAACGAGGCGATGACACACAAGACACTTGTCAACAAAAACAATATTCTTTTCATAATCAAAAAATTTATTTCAAAACTCCAATATCTTGCTTTTATTGCATAATACACCAAAAAAGCGTAGCAAAGATATTCAATAAGCATGCATAATTTGCATCGTCAAAAAAAAATTGCTAACCGTTGCATTTGAATATCTTTTCGTATTTTCGCAGTTTAAAACACACCTTTTATGAAACATATTAACTTACTCATTATCTTGTTATTAAGCATTCTTTTAACGGACAGTTGTCAGAAAGTGGAGCCCATTGCCATCATTCCCGAACCTCAGGAATGCACACCCAAGAAGGGACATTTCACCCCAGACGAGGGAACATTTCTCTGTTTCAGCAACATCCCCGAGAACGAACGTGCCATAACGAACACCATACGGGAGCAATATTCGGATTTCTTCAAGTTCAAGCCCAACTTGGGGGACGAGGAGAGTGCCGGCAAGAACAGCATGCTCTTCGAGGTCAACAAAAAAAGGAACGAGGCATTGGGTGACGAGGGCTACGAACTCACCGTCACGGGACGTCGTGTCGTCGCCAAGGCGAACACCACGGCCGGTCTTTTTTACGCCTTCCAGACGCTGAAACAGATGAGTTATCCCTCACAGCTGACCGAAGGCGGGAAGCCCACCATTCCCTGCGCCAAGATTACCGACCATCCGCGATTTGCCTACCGCGGGGCTCATCTCGATGTGTCGCGTCACTTTTTCGATGTGAATTATGTCAAGAAGTACTTGGACATGATGGCCACCTACAAGCTCAACAAGTTCCACTGGCACTTGACCGACGACCACGGTTGGCGCATCCAGATCGACAAATACCCCGCTTTGACCACAAAGGGTGCCTGGCGTCCCGAGCGTTTGAAATGGGACACGCTGCACCCTGTGCTGCCCGACGAGCCGATGACCTACGGCGGCTTTTACACCAAGGATCAAGTGTGCGAGATTGTGGAGTACGCCGCCGCACGACACATTGACATCATTCCCGAGATCGAAATCCCCGGGCACTGCAGCGCCATCCTCGCCGCCTATCCGCAATATGCCTGTGACGACTATCCCTACACTGTGGCCGTGGGCCCCTACTGGCCGCCCAAGGCCATCATGTGCGCCGGCAACGACGGTGTGCTTGAATTCTACAAAGACGTGCTCAAAGAGGTCGCAGAGCTCTTCCCCTACCCCTATATCCACATCGGCGGCGACGAGGCTTTCAACGACAACTGGCAAGTCTGCCCCAAATGCCAACAACGCATCGCAGACCTGAAACTCAAAGACGAGATGGCCTTGCAGCAGTGGCTCATGAATGAAATCGAGGAGTACATGAAAACACTTGACAAAAAAGCCATCGTGTGGGACGACATCGTTTCCGAAGACATGGTCAACAAGTCCACCATCATGAGCTGGCAAGACCCGAAAACGGCTGTCATCGCGGCCAAACACGGCAATGACATCATCCGGTGCCCCACTTCGCACTGCTACTTCAACTTCTACCAAAACGATCCCAAGAGCGAACCGCTCGCCATGGAAGGCCTCATCACCTTGGAGACAGCCTACTCTTTCGACCCCATGCCGGAAGGGCTGGACGCCACAGCCCAAAAACACATCCTGGGCGGGCAATGCAATCTGTGGACCGAGTTCATCAACACGCCGAAACAGGCCAACTACATGATCTACCCGCGCATTTGCGCGCTTGCAGAGTGTGTTTGGACTGATCCGTCACATAAAGACTGGAAGAAATTTCAGAACAAGGTGGAAATGCATACCGCCTTCCGCAAGAAATAGGCAGTACCCATCGATTGCCGGCGAGGCTATTCATGCGACAAATCAACGAACTCGGGAGAGTTTCGGTAATAGTCGAAATTCAGCTTTCCCGTTATGCTGCCCCACACCAGCGAGTCTTCGTTGTACTTGCCGTTTGTGTTGTCAAACTTGAATAGTCTTCTAACACTGCTTCTGGATGCCAAAAGACCGTATGCATCGTTGTCATCGGAAACAAAATTGGTGTATTCCAAACGATTTTGGACAATACTGGTGTTGGGATTGGCCACTTGCTGATAGATCTGGAAATGGTCACTGGCCAACCACGCCTCGATCTCCAAACAGAAATAGGGTAATCCATCTACAGAGTCGATATACCGGGTGACATTGGCGTTTTCCTGAATATGTTCTGCCAAAAAATGCAAGAGAGTTGTGGGCTTGAAACCGTCAAAGTCGATGTCACCGTCCGATTTCGGGGTCCTGTAAGAAGAGTTCATCTTGCGGGAAAGGGTCTTGTGGGAGCGTTCGCCCGTTGTTTTGTCGATTTCGAGGTAGTGGAAAGTCAGGTAGAAGTCGCAGATGGCGGCATGCATGTCTTTGGCCGAAGCACTGCCCTCCCCCGTAACCAAGAATTTCGGGCCGTTGTTGTCCTTTGAATTGAAGGGGTTTTGATCAATGGGGCGTGTCATCTTGCACGTTCCGACCAAGAGGGTCTCCGCATAGATCTCTTTGCCCGTACTCAGACGTTTGATAACCAGACGATAATTTTTTTCAGGGTCGAGTTGACGAGCGGAATAGTAGAGCAGTTGCTCGGGATTCGCAAAATACCCTTCATCTTTAGGGATGACGGTCGTCGTGTCCAGAATGTCCGAAAAAGTCAATGCGCCGTTGCCGCTGTACTCTTCCAACCGCACTTCAATAGAATCCACGGGATAGTAGATGCTGTTCCAGTCGGAAGCCTGCACGAGGGCGTTTTCATCCGTAAGATATCCTTTGTATATTTTGAAATAATGTACGGGATCCTGCACATTGATGATGCCGTATGAGATGGTGATATCCTTGTAGTCAGCGGTCAAATCAAGTTGGTCTTTACAGCTCGAAAACAAGATTGCAACAGGAAGCAGCAGCAGGATCAGCCTGCGCATTATAGATATTTTAGTCATAATCAGGTATTTCTCTTATCCATTTAGGTCCAACGCGGTCGCCTTTGGCATTGGTCCTGGTGTTTTTCTCATATTTTTCATTGAAATAATAGCAAAGACGCGCAGAAAGCAGGTGGTTGCGCATCTTGCGGGGCTCCCATTCGATGTTGTTCTGATCCATCACAAAACCCACCTGCAGGTTACGGATCGGCACCATTGACAACTCCCAGCGGACGGCGAGGGAGAGATTCTTGTAGAGTCTGATATCGACGTCGGCGAGGAACGACCAGTCGCTGGTACGATATGTTCCGGAGCGCGCATCGGTTGTGTAGGTGTATCCTTTGTACAGTTCCTTTGCCCTGACCAACCGGCTCCAGGAGAAGCCTGCGCCGAAGGTGACGCCTGTTCTCATATCCTCGTAGCGAAACATCAGCGGAATCTGCACATAATCAAGATCAATCTTGCAAAAAGTCTTTTTGAAGGGGACATTCGGAGCAATCACGGCGCCGGCGATGGTGTCGAAAAAGGCTTGGGGGATATTTTTCTTGTACGAGCCCTTTTGGCTGTACAGCAGCTCAAGGGTTATGAACATGTTCTGCTTCCGGTTGACCGGCAGTTTCAGGCCGACACCGGCATTGGCGCCGACTTTGGTGAAGCCGTGCAGGTCGTCGCCCTCAATTTGCGAAAAATTCGCGCCCGCCGCCACAAAGCCGATAAAACGTTGTGCCTCGGCATGATGAAAGCAGACGACAAGTCCGGAAAACAACAATAACATGTGCAACAAGAACCTTTTCATAGCTTCAATTTTTCGCGGCGCGAAAATAAAAAAAAAGGCCAACCATTCGGTCAGCCTTTCCAACTTTCTTGAAAGCATGGATTACATGCCCTCTTTTTCAAGATTTTCCTTCAAGGATTGGAGCACATCGAGATCGCCGAGCGTGGCTTTTTCCACATTGCTCTCGTTGATCTTGGCAATCTCCTTGGCCTGCTTGCGAGCGGCATCTTCCTTCATGCGGTCTTCGTCATCCTTGGAGGCTTGCCAGGTCTTGGTGTGGGAGAGGTGGATCTTCTTGGCTTCCTTGGAGAAGTCAACCACCATGAAGTCGAGGACATCGCCCACTTTGGCGGTGGACTTGTCTTCCTTCACCAAGTTGCGGTTGAAGGCGAAACCTTCGATGTTGTACGGCAGGGCCACCACGGCGCCCTTGTCGTTGAGGGCGGTGACAGTGCCTTGGTGCACGGAACCCACGGTGAAGACGGATTCATAGACATCCCACGGATTCTCTTCGAGCTGCTTGTGACCCAAGCTGAGACGACGGTTCTCGGTATCGACTTCGAGCACAACCACATCAATGGGCTCACCAATCTTGGTGAACTCGGCGGGGTGCTTGATTTTCTTGGACCAGGAGAGGTCGGAGATGTGGATCAAGCCATCGACACCCTCTTCCAATTCGACGAAAATGCCGAAGGAGGTGAAGTTGCGGACCGTGGCGGTATGCTTGGAGCCCACAGGATACTTGTCGAGGATGTTTGCCCAAGGATCGGGGATGAGCTGCTTGATGCCGAGGGACATTTTGCGTTCTTCGCGATCGAGGGTCAAAATCACGGCCTCCACCTCGTCGCCAACCTTCAGGAAGTCGTAAGCGGTACGGAGGTGCTGTGACCAGGACATCTCGGAAACGTGAATGAGGCCTTCGACGCCGGGGATGACTTCCACGAAAGCGCCGTAGTCGGCGATGACAACCACTTTACCCTTGACCTTGTCGCCCACCTTCAAATCGGGATCGAGCTTGTCCCAAGGATGCGGGGTGAGTTGTTTCAGACCGAGAGCGATACGCTTTTTGCCCTCGTCGAAGCCGAGGATGACCACGTTGATCTTCTCGTCGAGCTTGACCACTTCTTCGGGATTGGAGATGCGACCCCAAGAAAGGTCGGTGATGTGGATCAAACCGTCAACGCCACCGAGGTCAACGAACACACCGTAGGAAACAATGTTCTTGACGGTACCTTCGAGGATCTGACCCTTTTCGAGCTTGCTGATGATCTCGTCCTTCTGGGCTTCGATCTCAGCCTCGATAAGAGCCTTGTGGGAAACAACCACATTCTTGTACTCGTGGTTGATCTTGACGACCTTGAACTCCATGGTCTTGTCCACATAGATGTCATAGTCGCGAATGGGCTTGACATCGATTTGGGAGCCGGGCAGGAAGGCCTCGATGCCGAACACATCGACGATGAGACCGCCTTTGGTTTTGCCCTTGACATAACCGGTGATAATCTCCTGGTTGTCGTAAGCCTCATTGACGCGCTGCCATGACTTGAGGATGAGGGCGCGTTTGTGGGAGAGTTGGAGCTGGCCGTTGGCGTCTTCCTGGCTTTCCACATAAACTTCAATTTCGTCGCCGATCTTGAGGTTCGGGTTGTAGCGCAATTCGGAAGCGTTGATGACACCATCGGATTTGAAGCCGATGTTGACAACAACCTCGCGGGCGTTGATGGAAACCACCTTGCCCATGATGACGGCGTTCTCGTCGATGGACTTGAAGGACTTTGTGTAAAGGTCTTCCAGTCTGGCTTTTTCGTCAGCGGAGTAGCGGGACTCTTCCGTGTCGATTTTATCCCAACTGAAATTCTCGAGAGAAGCATAGGCGTTTTCAAACTCTCTCATCTTGCGAGGTCTGGGTGCGGGAGCGGGTTCCTCGGCGACCGGTTCAGCGGCAGCTTCGGCAACCGTTTCGACGACTTCTGCTGCAGTTTCCTGCACATTTTCTGCCACATTTTCCACCTGTGCAGCCATCTCTTCGGGGTTGTTGATAATTTCTTCTGACATATTTTTTGTCCTAATATACCTCGGACCGAGGTTTTTTTAGAATGAAACAATGAGGTTAATTAACTGATACTCAACCGCAGAGCCTCTTGCGGAATGAGGTGGCAAAAATAGTAAAAAAAACGATACGAAATTTTTTTCTGTCTGTTTTTTTCCGCATATCAAAAAAAAGTGTACTTTTGCAGCCGTAAACATTGCGGGGTAGAGCAGTGGTAGCTCGTCGGGCTCATAACCCGGAGGTCGCAGGTTCGAGTCCTGCCCCCGCTACCAAACAAGAGTGCAATTGTCTGTACAAGCAGGGAATTGCACTTTTTCTTTTGCATGGAGAATATTCAATGGATGTTTTTTTTATTTTTGCACACTCTTAATGTTCTACCTTAAATTTCTTACTTATGGATTTAAACAATATCATTTCCACCCTCACAGGCAACAACCTCATTGGTGAAATCAGCAAAAAGTTCAACATCGACACGACCAAAATCGTATCCGTCATCAAGGCCGCCATCCCGAAATTCTTAAGCGCCATGCGCTCCAACGCATCCACATCGGCAGGTGCCTCCGCACTCACCCAGGCTCTCCGCGACCATGCCGGACAAGCGATGGGCCTTAACATAGAGGATGGCCTGAAGATTTTAGGCAAGGTCTTCGGCGGCAACCTCAATTCCGTCATCTCGGGCCTATCATCTCAGACAAACACTCCTAACAACCAAGTATCCAACATATTGGCTTCCATAGCACCCAATTTGTTGTCCGTATTGGGCAGTGGCAACGCCTCTGTTGGCAATATCGGCAACCTGCTCGGCGGTCTGCTCGGCGGTTCCAGTGCCAGCTCTAACGCCACTTCTGTGGCAGGCAAGATTCTGGGTGGCCTGTTCGGCAAACTGAAAAAAAAATAACCGTCCGTTGACAACGGACCGGCAGGCTTTATGCCAAAGAACACACTCCATTAGGAACGTCAACTGCAAAGAAGACGTTCCTTTTTTTTTGAGGGATTATATACCTGATGGCACAAATCAGGACTTTTGCATCTTTTTTTTTATTTGGGCGTGCCGGCGCGGCGGCGCGGAATCGTGTTTCATTCGCACTCGCATCCAATGCCACCGCGCCGTCGGGCTTTCCGTTCCAATAATTTTGGCTTAGAGCCCACCACCATTCCGCGAGACGCGAAGCGTCAAGCGGAACCTCTGTCTCACTAAGGAGCGCATTCTCGCCAAAATCATTTCCACTGCAATCCCTCACGCATACTCGTCGAACTCAACATCTGTTTCGCGGCGAGCAACCCACAACCTCGTCTCAACGTTCTCCCGCGCCGCGATTTTCCCGCGCACGCACCCCGTCTCTACCTAGCTCTTGCCCCTACCGGGGCTATGTGGCATCTTACAAATTGTGTTCCATTATGCCGATGGTCTCGGAGAGACCAAATTTTATTAACCCCATACAAGCGCAGCGCAGTGTGGGGATGGACCACGGCACCGATACCCTCTCGCGGCGCGGGAGTCGTTGCCTAAGATGCCTGAAACTTGCTCGCCGCGAAAGGGAGGCGTTGGAAAAAAGCGTTGCTTGGAGAACTGTTACTTCCGGCCTTGTGCCATCATGTATATAAGTACCATTTTTTGAGGGGTAACTATGACCCAAAGAAACAAACACGACGGACGCAGCACCCTATAAACACCTGTGGCACTTTCGTGCCACGAAGCGCCAAGGTGCGGACAAAGAAAATACTGTGCATCTACGCATGACAAAGATTGCAACTGCACATGTAATCAACCATGACATGTGTTAATCCGTAATAACCAATAAAACTACATGTCAACATCTATATCATTGACCATTATCTATTCCAGCGAATACGGCTTCTCCGTAAACCACTTCTTATTCGGTTTGCTGCCCATCGTGAAAATCAGCTCGCCGCCGGCCATGATCTGCTCGTAGGTGATGTAGGAGGTGTGCAGCGGTGTGCCGTTGAGCGTCACCGACTGGATGTAGCAGTTCTGGTCGCTGACGTTGGGGGCCTTGATGGTCAAGGTGTTGCCGTTTTGCAGATGGAGGACATTCTCGGGCAGGTAGGGGGCGCCAAAAACGTATTGGCCGCTGGCGGGACAGACGGGATAGAAGCCCATCGCGCTGAAGATGTACCACGCCGACATCTGGCCGCAGTCGTCGTTGCCGCACAGCCCGTCGAGGTGGTTGCGGTACATCTTGTTCATCACCTCGCGCACGCGCAGCTGCGTCTTCCACGGCTGGGAGGTCCACATGTAGAGGTACGGAATGTGGTGGCTGGGCTCGTTGCCGTGCACGTAGCCGCCTAACATGCCCTCGCGGGTAACATCCTCTGTCTCAGCGAAGAACTTGTCGGGCACGTACATCGTGAAGAGTTCGTCCAAGCGGTTCACGAAGACCTTGTCGCCGCCCATGATCTTGATCAAGCCGTTGACATCGTGCGGCACGTAGAACGAATAGTTCCAGCTGTTGCCCTCGATGAAGCCCTCGTTGGCGGTGGAGAGCAGGTCGGCAGGCGTCTTCCACGAGCCGTCCTCATACCTTGCCTGCGCAAAGCCCGTCTCCGGGTTGAAGACGTTCTTGAAGTTCAGCGCGCGCTGACGGAAAGTCTCACTAATACGTTTTGCTCGATCTTCAAGATCCCCTTGTGTTCTCAAAAACTCATAATCCTTTTTAATTTTTTCATCAAATAAATGATAAATCACCCAGTCTTCGTATGCATTTTCCAAAGTTATGGAAGTACCAACTGCAGACTGGTTGTAAGGCACATAACCTGATTTTATATAGGTGTCCGTATGATCATAATAGTCCAAATACGCACTATTCAACACTAAAGTGAACAAATCATCATCAAATGAATCAAAAAAAACGCAGTTGTTCTGTTGAAAACCACCAGCATTGTTCAACCAAGCATCTGCCACCACCGACACGCCGTGGTAACCAATCATACACCAATTCTCGTTTCCAGCGTGACTCCATATTGGAAGAATGTGGTGTACACTCTGTCTTGCGTGATTCAGCATAGATTCCACCATATCAGATGCACTCTTCGGGTCAATAATATTCAACAGTGGGTGTTCGGCGCGATAGGTGTCCCACAAGGAGAAAATCGTATAATTTGTATGTCCTTCTTTATTTTGGTGAATGTTGTGATCTACGCCACGGTAATTACCATCAACATCTTGATATATAGAAGGATTAATCATGGTATGATAAAGCGATGTGTAGAACATGGCGAGTTGGTCATCTGTGCCTTTTGCCTCGAACATACCCAGTTTGTTGTTCCACGCGTTTTTTGTCATTTGATGCAACTCTTCGAACGAGCACCACGATTTATTTTGAAAATCTGCTTTGCGATTCTTTATTGCTCCATCCGTACTAACGGCAGAGAGGGAAACTTGAATTTCCAGTACAGAGTCAATGCCTTTTATGTCTTCTACAAATTCTATCCACGCCACCACCTTGCGTCCTGCCATCTCGGGGAAGTCGTGGTTCACGTCGAAGCGGCCCCAGAAGCCGTGGTAGTCCTGTTTCCCGAAATCCTGGTAGCCGTAGTGGGCCACAGGTTTGCTGAAGTGGATGGAAAAAAATACATAGTTCTCCCGTGCCCAGCCGTTGGTGATGCGGTAGCCCGTCAGTGTCCAAGGGTCTTCCATCCGCAGGGAGGCCCACAGCACTTTGCCGTCGTAGTTGTAGAGACAGTGGTTAAGATCGACGATGAGTTTCTGGGGTTCGCCCTGGGGGAAGGTGTATTTGTGGATGCCGCAGTGCGGGGTGGCGGTGAGCTGCACGAGGATGTCGTCATCGCTGAGGCGCACCTCGTAGTAGCCGGGCGAGGCCTTCTCGGTTTCGTGGCTGAAGCGCGAGCGGTAGCCTGCATCGGGGTTGTCGGCAGTGCCGGGGTTAAGTTGCACCTCGCCGGTGAAGGGCATCAGCAGGATGTCGCCCATGTCGGAGTGGCCGGTACCGCTGAAGTGGGTGTGGCTGAAGCCCACAATGGTCTTGTCGCGGTACTGGTAGCCGGCGCAGTAGTCATAGACGCCCGGCTGATACTTTCCGTTGATGTTGTGGGGGATGGTGTCCGTGTCGGGACTCACCTGCACGCCCCCGAAAGGGTAGCACGCGCCGGGGAAGGTGTGCCCCATGCCGTTGGTCCCGATCATCGGGTTCACATACTGGGTATAATCGCGTTGCGCGGTTGCGGTCATCATGGCGAGGAGGATTATGGGGAATAGGAGTTTATTCATTTTTGAGGGATTAAGGAGCGGCAAAGATACGGTTTTTATTTGTGAAGAGTGATTTGAAAAAAAGCTATGATGTAGAATTTGATCCAGAGAAACAAACACAACGGGCACGGCACCCTATAAACATCTGTGGCACCTTCGTGCCACAAGGCGCCAACTCCCCTTCTGATTTTCAGAAGGGGTGCCCGAAGGGCGGGGTAGTTAATATGAGAGATTGGCCGTTAGGCCATCCTTGTTGTCCGCCTTGTTATTTGTGCGAGCATAACCCGACAGATTTCTGTTCACAGGGAGATTATGGACATAGCGGTCTTTGATCCTGGTGCCGTTAATAGTGGTTAATTCTTTTATAAAGTATTATAATTCTTCATGTTACTACCCTGGCCTGCGGCCACCCCTTCTAAAATAGAAGGGGAGTTATGGGGTGTCCGCACGGGTGTGCGGACTAAGAAAATGATGTGCATCTGAACATAAAAAATGCAACTGCACATGTAATCTGCTATGAAAGGTGTTAATCCGTAATAACCAATAAAATCGCATGTCAACATCTATTCAGTGCCGGAAAAAATGTATCTTTGCAGCACCATTAGCAACCGTTTATTTTTCAATAAAAACACAAAAATGTATCCGCTGAAAAAAATCTTCCAATCCAAATCGTATCACCGCGTTATGCAACAGTTGTTTTACTGGTCATTATCCGTGTTCATTCTCGGCATCGTTTTCCAATTGTTGCATATGCCTGGAGGCAACATAATGCTTATCCTTGGCGGCGGAACCCTGTCAGCATGGTCCCTCTTCACCGCATGGGAAAAAGCGGACACTGGTGGAGATTTACGAGACGAGGAGTAGGTGATGTCCGGCTTGTCAAACACATGTCCGGTCGTGCAGGCCATCAGTGCCGCTCCACTTTCCTTCGATGTTTGTTGCCACGTAGAATCTTACGCAACAGTTCCCGCTTGAAAATGTCGGATTTGACGATACGGTAATGAGGATGATAGGCTTCTCTGAAGGCACTGCTGTGATGGATAGCCACATCACCTTTTGTAGCCAGCATCTCTTCAATCATCTGTTTGTCAGCCTCATAATTCTCCAACTTCAAATTGGCATTCTCAATGGCGGCCACAATCCGGTGCCACTCCTCCGACCAGCTCAGCGTGTCGGCATTGCGACGATTGCAGTTGTCGGAACATACGCGCCGAGGCTCTGCCCTGTTGGCACTTTGCACAAAGGCGCTGTTAAGCTCCTCGGCAGCAATGTAGCCTTTCTGCACACACACGAGGTGGACACGGTAGAAGCGGCCTTTGGCTCCTGTCGGCTCATAGAGGACCTTGGGATTGTCGGGCTGTTGAAGTTCTTGCTGCAGATAGAGAAAGACGGCCGCGGAGTCGGAAATCATGTGCCCCGGCCCGAAACGGTCTTGATAAAAGCTCTTGTAAACGTCTTGCAGACGCATCTCGGGGTAATCGCGTTGCATCTTGCGAACCGTTTTTTCAAGATCCTGACCCGCCACGGAAAGGACATCGAGAGAAAAAAGCAGTAGAAACAGTGTTGATATGCGCATGTGTTTGGATCTTAAAAATATCATGACTAAACGATTATTGGCGTCAAGTATTGTTTGGCCAGCCGAAGTGACCTGCCGGCAATTTCTCCTCGAAGTCCAGTTCCAATTGCAGCCGCCGTTGGCGGTCAACATCGCTCTCCTCACGGTGGTTGCCGACACCGAGACCGATCAAGCGGATAGGATGATCGCTGTAATCGACCTCTTTCATCAGTCTCTTTGCCAACGGCAGAATCTCCTCCTTGGCGCGCAGAATGTAGTCAACCGTAATACTTCGGGTAATTTGCCTGAAGTCATGAAACTTGACTTTTAGCGTCAGGGTATAGCCTTCGAAGTCGGTGCGTTCTATGCGGCCGAGCAGCTCCAGCACAATGTGATAGAGCGCGATGGTCACATCGGAGGGCTGGATGATATCCGTCTCAAAGGTCTTCTCGCAGCTCACAGACTTGCGTTCCCACTCGGAGATGACGGGGCGTTCGTCCTTGCCATTGGCGAAATCATGGAAAACACGTCCCACCTTGCCGAAGGCAGCGACAAGCTGTTCAACAGGCGTCTCGCGCAGGTCGGCACCGTTGAAGACACCCATCCTGTACATCTTTTCAGCAGTCTTCTCCCCTATTCCCCAGAATTTCTCGATGTTCAGTTCGGCGATGAAGTCCAATGCACGGTCAGGATGGATGACGCAGAGACCGTCGGGCTTGCGATAGTCGGAGGCGATCTTGGCGAGGAACTTGCAGTAACTCACGCCAGCGGAAGCCGTCAGCCCCGTGCAATCCAGAATGCGCCGCTTGATTTCGCGGGCGACATCCATGCCAAGGGCAATGCCGGGTTTGTTTTCGGTCACATCCAGGAAGGCCTCGTCAAGGGAAACAGGCTCGACAAGATCGGTATATTCGCGGAAAATCCCCCGAATCTGCGCAGACACGGCCTTGTACTTTTGGAAGTCGGGCGGTACGATGACAAGGTAAGGACAGAGCCGCTTGGCGGTTTGGATGGCGAGGGCGGAGTGCACCCCGAAGGGCCTGGCCTCATAACTGGCGGTGGCAACCACACCCCGAGGCGCGTCCATGCCCACGACCACGGGCTTTCCTCTCAGCTCCGGCCGGTCGCGCTGCTCCACGGCAGCGTAAAACTGGTCCATATCAACGTGGATGATCTTACGGTACATATTCATGGCATTGCGCTCAGTGTTACAAATCCAATCCCGCAACAACAATCACGGGAATCCCCACCCGTCTCCAAAAAAGTGGCAAAAATACACAATTCGCGACAAAACCGCGCACTTCATTTCATCCCCTTTGCATCACGGTAAAAAAAATCAGCGCGATTTGGTTTCTTTTTGTATTTTTGCACCCTGACAATTTTGTCAGCGAAATATTCACCCACACTTTAGCAAGACAATGGCCAAACATCAGAGAGACAGCAAAAAGGAAACGATCATCACGGCTGCGGAGGAGGAGTTCAAGCAAAAAGGTTATGACGGTGCGCGCATGATGGAGATCGCCAATCGCGCCGGAGTGGGGCATCCCCTGCTCCACTACCATTTCAGCAACAAGAAGAAACTCTTCCAACACGTCATACGGCGCAAGTTCAACATTCTGTCACAATCCATGCTGGTTTTCCTGGACGAAACCGACATTGACATCTTGGAAATCATCAAGAGCATGGTGATTCGTCATTTCGACATTGTCCAGCAACACGGTGACTACATCAGGATGGTGGTCAACGAATTCGAGAAGAATCCGGAGTTGATCGACGAAATCAAGCCTGCCGTGGTGGAGCAACTGATGCAAACAAGCGACAAATTGCAAAAGAAGCTGGACGAGGCCGCTTCAGCGGGCAAAATATGTCCTATCAAGGCCTCCGACCTATTATTGGACATTGTTTCATTGAACTTGTCGTGTATCTGGACGACACCTCTTCTACGCAGTGCCACAGGGAGAACGAACGACTGCGATCTCATAGGGAGCCGGAAATCGGAGAACATCAAGATGATATTGGGGCGTTTGCGGCCGTACAACAATCCTGACATAGAATAAAAAAACACATAATATAACAATGCGAAACACTCTTCTATTAGGCATAGACATCGGTTCGACCACCGTCAAGGTGGTAGCGTTGGATGCCGAAAAAAAATTGATATATGCCGATTACCGGCGACACAACATGAACGTCCGAGAGACGGCCAAGGCCGCTATCGCGCCACTTGCCGCGCAACATCCGGATGCGATGCTGCGCATAGCGGTCACGGGCTCGGTGGGCATGGGCTACGCCGAATGCTGGCACCTGCCTTTCGTGCAGGAGGTCATCGCCGCCGCCACACTGATCAAGACGCAATTCCCCGGCACACGCACTTTCATTGACATCGGAGGCGAGGACAGCAAAATGATCTTTTTCGAACCGGGGCGTGTTCCCGACATCCGCATGAACGGCAACTGTGCCGGCGGCACGGGGGCCTTCATCGACCAGACCGCCGGTCTGCTCAATGTTTCCCCCTCCGACCTCAACACGCTGGCAGAGCATGCCACAAACATACACCCCATTGCATCCCGTTGCGGAGTATTCTCCAAAACAGACATCCAGAACCTGTTGGCCCGACACGTCAGCAAAGAGGATGTAGCGCTGTCGGTGTTCCATGCCGTTGCCCTGCAGGTCATCGGCACCCTTTCGCGCGGTCTTGACGTACAGTCCCCCGTGTTCTTCTGCGGCGGTCCTTTCGCATTCCTGCCCATGCTCAGGAAGAGCTTCCTCTCCAACCTGCATCTCACCGAGGGGGATTGCGTGCTGGTGCCCGATGCCCGTGTGGTTTCCGCGCACGGCACCGCCATCATGGCCGAGACGGCCTGCCCCGATGCCATCCCCATGCAACAATTTGCACAGACCATCAACGATCTATCCATCGGCGAGGATGCCATCCTGCTCCAAAACAGGCTTGCGCCACTCTTCAGCGACTCCAAAGCCTTCGAAGCATGGAGGCAGCAGAAACAGAACTTTTTCGTGCCGCGCGTCTCCTTCGACGACCTCAGGAGTGACGAGGTTGTCATCGGCGTGGACTCCGGCTCCACCACAACCAAGTTAGTGGTCTTGGACACAGAGGGGAGGCTGCTCTTCACTGACTACCGTTCCAACAACGGGAACAGCTTTGATGCCTTCGCCCAATCGCTGCACGCCTTCCAGAGGGCCTGTGACGAGCATGACTTCCAGCCCAACATCGTCAACAGTGCGGTGACGGGCTATGGCGAGAACCTCCTCAAGACAGGATACGGGCTGCATCACGGCATCGTGGAAACCATGGCGCATTATCTCGGCGCCAAACAGGTCTCCCCGGACGTCTCCTTCATCCTCGACATCGGCGGGCAGGACATGAAGGCCATCTTTGTGGAGAACCAGGCCATCCGCCGGCTCGAAATCAACGAAGCCTGCTCGTCCGGCTGCGGTTCCTTCATCGAGACATTTGCCAAGATGCTGGGTTACGGTGTGGCCGACTTTGCCCGCCTCGCCTGTGAGGCCCCGCACCCCTACGACCTCGGCACACGCTGCACCGTCTTCATGAACTCCAAAGTGAAGCAGGCCATGCGTGAGGGCACGACCGCCGAGGACATCTCCGCCGGGTTCGCCTACTCCGTCATCAAAAACTGCCTTTTCAAAGTATTGAAGTTACGGAAGATTGAGGAGTTGGGCGACCATATCGTTGTGCAAGGCGGCACCTTCAAGAATCTCGCCGTCGTGCGCGCTTTGGAACTGCTCACCAGTCGCGACGTGCGTTTCTCCGACATCCCCGAGTTGATGGGTGCATACGGCTGCGCCCTCTTCGCCAAGGAGCAGCCCTTGGAGCGCGTCCTCACCCTCGAAGACCTCCTTTCCATCCAGCAATTCCAGACCGAACAGCAAACCTGCCCCGGTTGTCCCAACCACTGCACTGTGGTGCAATACCAGTTCAGCAACGGCAACAAATACTACTCCGGCAACAACTGCGAAAAGGTCTTTTCCAACACCTCCGAAGCAACTCGAAAAGGCCGCAACCAGCACCACGAGCGACTCAAGCTACTCTACAAACGGCCCCTTCTGCATGTGGAGGACGCAAAACTCAAGATCGGCATTCCTCGTTCACTCGGCATGTTCGAGCTATATCCTTTCTGGCACGCCCTGTTCAAGGCATGCGGCTTCACCACAGTCATGTCAGCACCCTCAACCATCAAAGAATATGAGAAGGGGCTGCACACCGTGATGTCGGAGAACATCTGCTTCCCCGCGAAGCTCATGCACGGACACGTCTATGACCTAGCGGAACGCAGGGTGGACCGCATTTTCTATCCATACGTGGTGATGGAACAGAAATCTGACGCCAAGGCCCGCAACAGCTACAACTGCCCTATCGTGGCAGGCTATTCCGATGTTATCCGCAGTGCCATCGACACCGCGGAGCGCTTCGGCATCCCCTTTGATGCGCCTGTGGTGTCGCTCAACGACGAGCAACTGCTGCGCAAGGGCTGTCGTGATTACCTCAAGACGCTCGGAGTGGATCGTAAAACCGCCGATGCTGCCATCAGCACGGCCAAGCAAGCCCAACAGGAGTACCTTTCCGAGCAGCACCGCCGCGCCGCCGAGATCGTACGCGAGGCCCGAAAGGAGAACCGCATGGTCGTCGTGCTCGCCGGTCGCCCCTACCACTCCGACCCCCTCATCCAGCACAAGGTCTCCGACGTGCTTGCCGACATGGGCATCGATGTCGTCACGGAGTTCATCGCTGGCGACGAGGATACCGACGTCTATAAAGAGCTCATGGCCGTCACCCAGTGGACCTACCCCAACCGCGTCTTCAAGGCTGCACACTACGTTGCCAACAGCAAAGACAACATCCACTTCATGATGATCACCTCTTTCGGCTGCGGTCCTGACGCTTTCATCATCGACGAAGCCCACGACATCCTTGACCGCAAGGGCAAGAGCTTCACGCTGCTCAAAGTCGATGATGTCAACAACATCGGTTCCCTGCGCCTGCGTGTGCGTTCAATGGTGGAAAGCCTTCGGTTCAGCCACAAGATGGAGGTGGACAAACCCTTCGTCACCACCCCGCCATTCCAGGTGTCCGACCGTCGCAGGACCATCATCGGGCCATATTTCGCAGACGGCTACTCCGAGTTCATCCCCACGGTGTTCAAGATGGCGGGTTACAACCTCATAACCTTGCCGATGGGCGACAAGGAGTGTGTGGAGTTGGGCCTGCAGTATGCCAACAATGAGGTCTGCTACCCAGCCACCATCGTAGTGGGCAGTCTGCTGAAAGCCTTGCGCAGCGGCGACTACAACGTGGATGACGTGGCGGTCATCATCACGCAGACGGGCGGCCAGTGCCGAGCCACCAACTATATCATGCTCATCAAGAAGGCAATGGTGGCGGCTGGTTTCGAGAATGTCCCCGTGCTGTCGTTAGCATTGGGCGACACGTTATCCAACGAGCAGCCGGGGTTCAGCTTCAACGCCCGCGACCTGGCTCTGCCCTCCATCAACACGCTGTTGTACGCCGACAGCCTGTCAAGGCTCTATTACGCATCGCGCCCGCGCGAGTTGCAGCCCGGCATGGCTAAACAGCTTCGCCAAAAATACATCGACCGCGCCCTGCCCCTCATAGAAAAAAGGGACTACAGGGGGTTGAGAGCACTCTTGAAGGAGGCTGCCGGCGACTTTGCCGCCCACATCGACATCCATAAAAAGCTGCCCCAAATCGGGGTGGTAGGCGAAATCTACGTCAAATACAACACCTTCGGTCATCTGAATGTACTCGACTGGTTAGCCGACCACGGGGTGGAGGTCATCGCCCCCTCGATGTACAATTTCTTCATGAACAGTTTCGTAAACCGCCACATCAACAAGAAGATGCACATCCATCCAGTCAGTTATCCGTTATGGATGACCGATGTCGTGTACAAGTTGATATACCGGTATGCGCGAAGTTTTGACGAGGCGTGTGCCGGGTTCCCCTATTACCGGCCGTATGCGGATATGTTCCACGATGCCAAGTTGGCATCGCAGGTCATCAATATGGCCGCCAATTTCGGCGAGGGGTGGCTTATCCCTGCCGAGATGTCGGCGTTGGCAGAGAGCGGGGTGCACAACATCGTCAGCCTGCAACCTTTCGCCTGCATCTCGAACCATGTGATCGCCAAAGGCATCGAACGCAAGATCCGGCAGATATATCCAAAACTCAACCTGCTGTTTTTGGACTTCGATGGCGGTACCTCCGAGGCGAATGTCTTCAACAGGTTGCACTTCATGATGGAAAACGGGTGAGAAAAAGGGCGCCGTTACTGGCGCCCACAACCAAAACTTGAAAAAAATATAATATAAAACAACAACTAATTACATTTCAAGTCCAAAATCCATTAAAACAACATTCCAACGGTGTGGAAGAGGAAGGCGACGAGCCAAGCGATTCCCGTGTTGTACAGGATGGAGAAGACACCCCACTTGCGCCCGCCTTCGCGGAACACTGCCGAAAGAGCTGCCACACAGGGGAAATACAACAAGATGAAAAGCATGTAACCATACGCCACCAGCGGTGTAAAGACCGGCTGCCCCGCGTACTTGCCCTCTTTCCAAGTCTGGGCCTTCAAGCTGGCTTGCAGCGGCTTGGAGTTCTCGTCGGCCTCAATGTCGGCGTGATACAAGACCCCCATAGAGGAGACCACGATCTCCTTGGCAGCCACACCTGTGAGCAACGAAACGCTCATCTTCCAATCAAATCCTAACGGGCGGAATACTGGCGCTATGAACTTGCCTATGCGGGCAATGTAGGAGTTTTCCGTCTGGCAGGCCGTACGGTCGAGTTCCAACGTCCTGAGCTGCGCCTCCTTCACATCGGGAGACACGGTCGGGTCAGCCTCCACTTGCTCAATCCGGGCTGTGTAACTATCGATTTCAGGACTGTGCTGCGGGAAGTACTCCAACGCCCAGATAATGATGGTAGCCAACAGAATCACCGTACCCATCTTCTTGATATACTGCACGCTCTTGTCCCACATGTGGACCAAAGCGTTACGAAGCGTCGGAATACGATAGGGAGGCAATTCCATGACAAATTGGTCACTGATGCCTTTGAAAGATATTTTCTTGACAATCAAGGATGTAATGATAGCAAACACAATGCCTAAAAGGTAGATGCTCATCAGCACCAGACCCTGGTATTTGTCGAAAAATGCTGAAATCAAGAGCAGATAGACCGGTATTCGGGCGGAACAGGACATGAAGGGCACCGTAATGATCGTAAGGATACGGTCCTTGCGGTTCTCCAACGTGCGCGTGGCCATGATGGCTGGCACGCTGCAGCCGAACCCTATGATGTAGGGAATGAACGATTTGCCATGCAACCCCATCTTGTGCATGAGCTTGTCCATCAGGAAGGCAGCGCGTGCCATGTAACCCGTGTCTTCCAAAATAGAAATGAAGAAAAAGAGTATCAAGATGTTAGGAAGGAATGAAAAGACACTTCCCACACCAGCGATGATACCATCGACGATGAGCGCCTTGAAGATGCCGTCGGGCATGAACATGCCAAAGACACCGCCGAGCCAGCCGAAGAGCATCTCCAGCCATTGCTGCGGGTAAGCTCCCAGCGTGAAGGTCATCTGGAACATCAACCAGAGGAAGAAGATGAGGATGGGAAAACCCAACCACTTATTGGTCAGCAGGTTGTCTATGGTATAAGCACGTTGCTTGCCACGATCCCTGCCGATGGTATAAGTCTCCTGCAGGGCGCCTCGGATAAACCCATACTTGGCACCGGAAATCACGGTGGCGGAGTCTTCTTTGTACTCACGTTCCAAAACAGCACGCTGTTCGGCAGCCACCTTGCGGATGTTCTCCGTATTTTGCAGCTTGGAAACATCCTCAACGGTCACCTTGTCGTTTTCCAACAACTTGATAGCCACATAGCGAGCCGGAAACTCGCTGCTCAACGTGTTGTCCTTCTTCACCTCCGCCTTCACAAGGTCAATGCTCTTCTCCAAATCACTGCCATAGTTGATATGGATGTGCTTGGTGACACCGCTGAGGTTCTCATAGACATCAATGATACTGTCGAGCACTCTGTCAACACCTGCTCCTTTGGAGGAGACAGTGGGAATGATAGGAAAACCGAACATCGTGCTGAGGGCCTCGATATCCAGCTTGTCACCGTGCTTTTCAAGTTCATCGTACATGTTGAGTCCCATAACCATGGGCACATTCATGTCAATAAGCTGGGTAGTGAGGAAGAGGTTGCGTTCAAGGTTGGAGGCATCCACGATGTTGAGCACCACATCGGGGTGGTTGTCGAAGATGTATTTGCGGACATAAAGCTCCTCGGGCGAGTATTCCGTCAGGGAGTAGGTGCCCGGCAAATCGACGAAGTTGAATGTGTAGCCTCGGTGCCGGAAGACTCCGAGCTTGGAATCGACGGTGACGCCGCTGTAGTTGCCCACCTTCTCGCGCATGCCAGTGGCATGGTTGAAGAAAGAGGTCTTGCCGCAGTTGGGGTTGCCGACCAAGGCCACGGTAATGGTCTTGGCATTTTCGCCCATGATACGTTCGATCTCCTCGGTCAATGTTCCGTTAAAGGTGTATTGCTGCGCGACCTCCTCGGTCACGGGCACCACTTCAATATGTTGAGCTTCGATACGGCGGAGGGAAACGTGTCCCTGCATAATCTCATACTCTATGGGGTCAAGCAAGGGGGCGTTCTTCACCACGCGCACCTTCTCACCTCTGACGAAGCCAAGCTCCATCAAGCGATGGCGGAAACCGCCGTGACCGCTGAGCCTTACGATGACACAATGGCTCCCGGTGGGCATCTCCGATAATTTGACATTCTTGTCTTCCATAGTTTTTTTCGCGTCGTTTAAAAAGAACGTGCAAAAAAACAAAAACGCAATGACATAAGACATCCCCATTTTTGGGGATAATTATAATAAAGCAGGCAGAAAAAAGCACCCGGAAAGCAACTGATGACAATTGATTTCCTGCAAGTCAATCTTCATCGAGCATCACTCCACGGTCACCGATTTTGCCAAGTTGCGCGGCTGGTCCACATCGCGGCCTTTGGCGATGGCGATGTGATAGGCCAACAGCTGCAAAGGAATGACCGACAGCAGGGGCACGAAGCATTCCTCTGTGTCCGGAATCTCGAAGGTATAGTCAGAGATGGCGCTCACATCGGTGTCGCCCTCCGTCACGATACTGATAATCCGCCCCTTGCGCGCCTTGATTTCCTGAATATTGCTGAGAATCTTCTCATAATGGCCGCGTTTGGGAGCGATCACCACCACAGGCATCTCCTCGTCAATGAGGGCAATGGGACCGTGTTTCATCTCGGCTGCGGGATAGCCCTCGGCATGGATGTATGAAATCTCCTTGAGTTTGAGGGCTCCCTCGAGGGCCACGGGGTAGTTGTATCCGCGACCGAGATAGATGAAATTGCGGGCGTAGGTGAACACCTTGGCGATTTCGGAGATTTTCCTGTCCTGTTCGAGAATCTTGGCAATCTTTTCGGGAATGCGCTGCAACTCTTGCACAAGGGTGCGCACGCGCTCTTCGGAGAGCATGTTCTTGGCCTGCGCCAAACTCAGGGCCAGCAAAAACAACGTGGAGACTTGCGCGGTGAAGGCTTTGGTGGAAGCGACTCCGATTTCCGGGCCGGCATGGGTGTAACATCCCGTATGGGTGGCACGCGGGATGGAGGAGCCCACCACGTTGCAGATGCCGAACAGCAGCACCCCCGAGGATTTCGAGAGCTGGACGGCCGCCAAGGTGTCGGCAGTCTCGCCCGACTGCGAGATCGGGATCACCACATCATCGGGATAGAGCACCGGATTGCGGTAGCGGAATTCAGAGGAGTATTCGACCTCCACGGGCACGCGAGCCAGCTCTTCGATGACATACTTGCCGATGAGGCCGGCATGCCAGGAGGTACCGCACGCACAAATGATGATGCGACGGGCCTGCAGCATACGGTCGCAAAAATCAATCACACCGGAAAGCTTAACCTCACCCGTCTCGGCATTGAGCCGCCCCCTCATGGAAGTCTGCAGGGTCTGGGGCTGCTCATAGATCTCCTTGAGCATGAAATGCGGGAATCCACCCTTCTCAATCTGGCTCAAATCCATCTGCAGGCGCTGGATGACCGGGGTCTGCTCCACATTGCGCAAGTTGACGACACGAAGGTCATGGTCCCGCTGCAAAAAAGCGATCTGTTCCTCCTCGAGATAGACAACCTTATCAGTATATTCTATAATGGGAGTCGCATCCGAGCCGACCAGAAATTCGCCATCGCCCACCCCAATGATGAGCGGGCTGCCCTTCCTGGCTGCAATCATGCGGTCGGGCTGCCGCTTGTCGATGATGACGATGGCATAAGCCCCTGTCAACGTGTTAAGTGCCAAGGGCACGGCCTCCTCCATCGAGACATCATGAGAATCCATCACATACTGAATGAGTTGCACAATGACCTCCGTGTCGGTGTCGCTTTGGAAATGGTAGCCCAAGCTGAGCAACTGGGTTTTGAGGGTATGGTAGTTCTCGATGATGCCATTGTGGATAAGGGCGAGGTTCTTGGACTCTGACCAGTGGGGGTGGGCATTTCGCTCGCTGGGTTCGCCGTGTGTGGCCCAGCGGGTATGGGCAATCCCGATGGTGCCGCTGGTGTCCTTGTCGGCCACAAGCGCCTCCAAATCTTTCACTTTCCCCTTTGTCTTATATACGGAAAGTCGCCCGTCCCTGTTCACAAGTGCAATTCCAGCGCTGTCATAGCCGCGGTATTCAAGCCGGGTGAGTCCTTTGATCAATATAGGTGAAGCCTCTCTGTATCCAATGTATCCTACGATTCCACACATAATGAGTTCTTTTGGATTTGAATTTAAAAAACTGCAAAAATACAGTTTTTTTCAGTTCAATTTGACATCTGCAGAAATCGGCCACCAACACGGGGCAGGAGGCTCCACTTATTAAAACTCCGCTGTTTACAAATAAAAAACAGAAAAAAAATAAAAGAACACTTTTTTTCTATTTTTGGCCGTTTATTGTATCCTCGAACAAAACGATCATTTATATGAAGATATTGAAATCCAGCCTGCTCACAATCCTCTTTTTGACAGGCTTTTTGACGGGAGCGACGGCGCAACGCACGGAGAACTTCAAGTCACCGCAATACGAATTCAAGACTGCCATGGACCTCTTCTCCAACGAGAAATACGGGTCTGCGCAACAGTATTTCAAGCAGGTCTATGAGAACACCACGGACATGCAGCAGGACCTGCGCACCAACTCCTACTTTTACATGGGGGTCTGTGCCGAGAGGCTTGACAACCCCGATGCGGCCTATTTGCTGCAAGGCTTCATCGACCGATACCCGGTGCATTCCTATGTGCCCGAGGCGCGTTTTTACCTGGGAAGGCACTACTTCAGCCGCAAGCAGTGGAAGAAGGTCATCGTCCAGTACGACCTCATCTACGAGAACGAGATCCAGCCGGAGAATGTGGCCGAATACCAGTTCAAGAAGGGCTATTCCTATTTCATGACCAACGAGTACGAGCGTGCCAAGGCGATGTTCAAGCAGGCGCGCGAGTCATCGGGGCCTTACAAGCTGCGCTCCATCTATTATTTGGCCTACATGGCATACCAAGACGGGCAATATGAGGCCGCATTGGAGGATTTCCTCCTTCTGAAGGACGAGCCTGAATACAGCGAAGAGGTGCCGGCCTTCCTCACCCAGATCTATTTCAAGCAGGGTGATTACGAAAAGGTGCTTGCGGTGGCCCCGCCCATCACCTCCTTCAATGACCCCGCACAGATGCGGACGCTGCGCTGCGTGGCCATCTCCCAGTATGCACTCAACCAATACGACGATGCGGCCAACAATTTTGACAAGCTCCTCGCGAGTGAGAAGATCGCCCTCGACCGCAACGACAATTTCGCCGCCGGCTTCTCTTTCTACCGCACCGCCCGCTATGCCGATGCCGTCAACTGTTTCTCCAAGTGTGTCAACGACAAGAAACCCGACGCCATGACCCAGAACAGCTACTATCTCATCGGCGACTGCTATCGTCGCGACAAACAGGAGAACCTCGCCATCCAAGCCTTCAAGGAGGCTTCCAAACTCGACTTCAACAAGGACATCCAGGAAGACGCTCTTTACAACTATGCCAAGTTGCAGTGTCAGACCTCGACCAGTCCTTTCAACAACGGCATCGAAGCCCTGCAGGAGTACAGCAACCGCTATCCGCACTCTGCCCGCAGCGAAGAGGTTTCCTCCTATCTCTCCAAGCTCTACCTCTCCACCAAGAACTATCAAGCCGCCATCAACTCCATCGAGAAGCTGAGCAGCAAGTCGCCGGAAATACTGCGCGCCTACCAGCGCTGCACCTACTTCCGCGCTCTGGAGCTCATCAACAACCGCAACTACACGGATGCCTTGAAGACGCTTGAAAAGACACTGGGTGCGCCCATTGACAAGGACATCAACCTCAACGCCCTCTATTGGAAGGGCGAGAGCCAGTATCGCAGCGAGAAGTACCAGGACGCCTATTACACGCTGCAGACCTACCAGAAGAGTGCCAATGCGACCTTCAACGAAAACTATGTCAACTCCCTCTACACACTCGGCTATGCAGCCCTCAAGATCAAGCGCTATCGTGATGCGACCACCTACTTCAAGAACTACCTTTCCAAATACGGCAAGGCCGACGAGAGGGCCAAGCAAGCCGACGCCACCGCCCGTCTTGCCGACTGCTATTTCATGCAGCAGGATCTGAACAACGCCATCAAGTACTACGACCAATGCGAGCGCCTCGGGGAGGCCAATGCCGACTATGCCGTTTATCAGTTGGCCAAGTGCTACGGTTACCAAAAGAACAATGCCAAGAAAATCGCCGCTTTGGAGCGGCTCAACAGCAACTACACGCATTCCGCCTACCGCGATGACGCCGAATACGACCTTGCCGTCACCTATCACACGCAGAACAACTTCGACCAGGCCATCCAAGCCTACAAGAGTTTCATCCAGAAGCATCCCAAGAGCCAGCATGTGCGCCAGGCCCACACCCGTTTGGCGCAAGCCTACATGAACAGCGGAAACACCTCCATGGCCATCTCCACCTACAAATATGTGGTGGAGACCTATCCGGGTTCCCAAGAGGCCAAGGATGCCCTTGCCAACCTGGAAACCATCTACACCGAGGAGGGCAACACCAGTGAGTTCTTCGACTACATCCGCACCAAAAACATGAACATCTCCGCCGACCGTCAAGACTCCATCGCTTTCCGCGCTGCCGAGACCAAATACAACCGCGGCGATTGCGACGGGGCCGTGCGCGCCTGTGCCGAGTACCTCCGCCAATTCCCCAACGGATCCTTTGCCCAGAAAGCCCACTTCTTCAAGGCCGAGTGCCAGTATGGCCAACGGCAGTACGACGACGCCCTCGTGGACTATGAAGCCGTCGTCAAGGGGCACAGATCGGAATACGATGTCACAGCTCTCCACAAGGCCTCCTCCATTTTATACAACAAAAAACAGTATGAAAAAGCCTTGAAGTACTTCAACAAGCTGATCGAGAGCACCACGGATCCCGACGAGGTATTGTATGCCAACAACGGTGCCATGCGCAGCGCCTATTTCCTCAAAGATTACAGCAATGCCCTGACCGCCGCCACGAACGTCGTGAATGCCAACCAGTCCGATGCCGAGTTGCTGCAAGAGGCGCTGCTCGTGGCCGGCAACTCTGCCAAGGAGCTCGGCCAATACGAGGACGCCAAGCAGCACTACAAACGCCTGGCCAACAAGGGCACCAACGATCTCTGCGCCGAGGCCGCCTATCATTTGGCCGACATCGCTCTCAACCAGGATCATAATCTCAAAGAATGCGAGAATCAAATCCAAAACATTCTCGGCAGCAACTACTCCTCCGAATACTGGTACGCGCGCACTTTCATTCTCTACGGAGACCTCTACAAAACCAAAGGCAACTATTTCCAAGCCCGCCACACCTATCAAAGCATTGTTGACAACTACGAGGGCGAGGAACTCGTGACCCTGGCACGCGAGAAGATTGCCGAAGTGGAAGCTCTCGAAGCTGCCGAAGACCAGAAAAACAACAACAAAGAATAATGTACGTCATGAATACACACAAGAAAATGCATAGAATCACGTTCATCGCCGTCATCCTGCTTTGTGCCACGGCGCTACATGCCCAGGTCGTTGACTCCGCCCACCTGCTCATCCAATATGTTCCCAAGCTGACCAACGCCACCAAGATCAACGACCAAGCTGTTATTGACGACACGCTCAAAGAGGAAGTCACCTACAGCTACGAAATCAGCCCACAGAAGCCGGAGCTCAACTTCAATCCTGCCGAAATCAAAGTGAGCAAGTTGAACCCCGAAGTGCGCGATGTGCTCTATCGGAACTACATCAAGCTTGGTTTCGGCTATCCCATCACGCCGTTGGCCGAGCTCTCCATGCACAACTGCCAAAGCACCAAATACTCATACGGGCTCAACTTCCACCACTTCTCCTCCTGGGCGCCGCCCATCGGCAAAGTGCAACAGCAGTATGCCTACGCCCCCACCAGCGACACTCGGCTGCACCTGTTCTTCAACCGCTTCTTCCGCACCCAAACCCTCTACTCGTCTGTGGGCTACAACCACGAATTAGCAAACCTGTATGGCTACAACAGGAACTGGGGCATTCCGGAGCAATTCTATGCCAAAGAGTATCGCGACAGCATTCACAACAACTTCAACCACGTGTACGGCGAGGTCGGCATACGTTCCAACTACACCACCGAAGACAAGAAGTTCAAAGAGGATGTGAAAATCAAATACGACTTTATACACACCTATTGGAAAGACATGGAGCATGACGCGGGCTTGCGCGCCATCTTGGCATACGACGACCGTTTCCTCAAGATTTCCGGCTACCAACACTATCAGTTCGACATTGACTTCGACTTCTATCACAATCACTGGGGCGATTCCGTGACCATCGGCTCCCACGAGCAGCGACAGGTGCCGCGACTCACCAACAGTTTCAAGGTAGAGTTCCGTCCCACGATGAATTTCACCATCAAGGAATACCATCTTCTGTTGGGCGTAGGCGTACCCGTTCTCATGTCCAACAGCAAAACCTACTGTCCTGTCTATCCCATTGCCGAGCTACAGATGGGTCTCATCCGTGGCATTCTCAGCCTTTACGCGGGCGTGGACGGCAAGTCGGAGTACAACTCCCTGCGCAGCCTGCTCTACGAGAACCCCTATGTAAAGCCACAGCTTGACAGTCTCAAGTTCACCCGCTCGCAAATCAGCATCTACGGCGGCGTGAAAGGAAACATCGTCAAGAAGCTCAACTACCACATCTCCGCGCGCTACGCCTATGTGAAGGACTACCCCTTCTTCATCCTCGACACACGCAGTCCGCTGAAGAACCAATTCGATGTCATGTATGCAGACAAGGGGAGCACGCTCAACGTCTGTGCCAACCTCAGCTGGGAAGCCATCAACCACCTCTACCTGAACCTGACGGCCAACTATTGGGACTACTTCTTCCAGCATCTCAATGTTCCCGGCATCGGACATCTTGAGAAGCCCCTCTACAAGCCCAACTGGGGCATCGGTTTCGAGGGCAAGTACATCCTCAAAGAGAAGTTCATCTTCGACGTGAACGCCAGCATCGCCTTCGGACGCTGGGCACTCTCGCCCGTCACAGCCACCGACTCGCTGGGCAACACCTTTATCAGCAGCTACGAACTTGTCAACGATCTGAAGAAGAACAGCGATGGCAAAAAACTGATGAAACCCATCCTTAACTTCGGTATCGGATTCGAATATCTCATCACCAAACAGCTGACCGCTTTTGCAATGGTCAACAACATCGGCTGCCAATATGCTTCCACCTATTACAACTTCAACAACTTTGGCATCAACGCCTTAGTAGGTGTCAGCTACTCCTTTGGCAACGAGCCGCTGAAGCCCGCCAAGAAAAAGAAGAGCGCACCGGTTCAAGCTGCTCAATAAAAGATTGGGGCATTTGCAAAAAAATCGTATTTTTGCCGCCTCAAAAGATTGCGATGCAATCGGGTCCCATAGCTCAGTTGGTTAGAGCAGCTGACTCATAATCAGCGGGTCCTTGGTTCGAGCCCAAGTGGGACCACCCTGGAACGCAACCTTCCCATTTTAAACGTGGGAAGGTTGTTTTTTTATGCCCTGAAAATGATTGGAACACCCGTGAAATTTGCATAATTTGCCGACTAAATTTACTCCGTCCTCAATGATTTCACCGGGTTTACCGTCGCGGCCCGCAAACTCCTTAAGGTGACCACCGCGATAGTAACGGACAGTACCGCGATCAGGGCCACCGCGAACACCCAGACGTGCAACGGCACGCGGTAGGCGAAACCCTCCAAGTAGCGATGCATCACGAACACGCTGATGGGCACGGCGATGACGAAGCAGACCAGCACAATCTTCACGAAGCGGGAGTTGAACATCGCCAATATCTGCTTCACCGTGGCCCCGTGCACTCGACGGATGCCGATTTCCTTGCGGCGATGCTCCGTCTCGAACATCACTAACCCGAACACGCCCATGAGTGAGATAACGATGGCCAAAACGGTGAACAACGTGACCAGCGTTGAGAGATTGTTCTCCTTTTTGTATTGGTTCTCAATGGATTTCCCAAACGGTCTCACCCAAACCGAGAAGCCATCGTCCATCACAGGGTCAAGGTCGTTGAGGACTTTTAACGTGCGTGCCATCACGGCTGCCGTGTCAACACCCGCTTCGGTGCGGATGAACAGTCGGCAACAAGGGCTCCACGGCTCCTTACCATAGATGTAGAAAGCGAACGGCCCGATTTCGTTGCGCAAGGAGGAGAAGTTGAAGTCCCTGCAGATGCCAACAATCTCAGCCGGATTGCCGCTATGCCCCTGGATGCGGTCTTCGGTGGTGATGCCATACATCTTCTGCGCCGTTTCGTTGATGATATAGACCCCGTCTTCCGACTGCTCGTCGGCCAAGGTGAAGTCACGGCCCTCCACAATGTCTATCCCCATGAAACGCAGGAAGTTCCACGAGACGGGATAGACCTGCCAATGCACCTGCTCGCCTTTGAACGGACGGTTCCACGTCATGCGACTGTCGGCCACAAACGGGCCGTCGCCCCAGGCAATCTCCTTGATCGCAGGATCCGACTTCAGCTGGCTTTCCACAGTGTTGCGATCGCTGGCAAGTTCAAACGTCAGGTGCGACTGCAACAAACATTCCTTATTGAATCCCATTTCGTGATTCATCATAAAATTTCGTTGCTCGTGGACGAATATCGCACAGATAATCAATACAATGGATACCGTAAACTGCAAGCCAATCAAGGCGATACGGAAGGCCTTGCCCTTCTGCGTGGTGCCGATGGTGCCTTTCAATGCAACGGCTGGATTGAACGAAGTGACGAACAACGCCGGATAGAGACTGGCGACTACCGAGATGAACAACGCCAAACCAATGGTCAACGCGACAATGCCATAATTTTGGCCAAGGTCCAACGAAGTTTCAATGAGCGAAGCCAAAGTGGATTGTTTGAAAAAAATAACTACCGTCAATGCCAAGCCCAAAGCGACAGCAACCATCAGCAGTGACTCGCCCACCGACGACAGTACCAACTGTAATCGACTGCTGCCTAAAATCTTGCGCGTATTGAAACCACGTAACCGCAGTGGCACCAACGCCAAGAAGAAGTTGATGTAGTTGATGAAGGCGATAACGATGACGAAGATGGCGATGACCAGCAGCGTGATGGTTGTGTTGCGGTTGCCCGACTTGCCCGGATGCCCGACATTGTCGGCAAAATAGGTGTCTGTCAGTTTCACTAAATGAGGACTCCAGCCCTTGTCAAACTCTTCTTTCTCCTTTTCATTCATGCCCTCCAGTTTGATTCCTTGCGTTTTCACCCAATTATCGATGGCAACCGCTTTCGCGGCCTCCTCAAAATCCTTCAAATCAGCACCTTCTTTAAGCTTAATGAAATAATTCCAGCCCCATTGGCTCCAGTCGTCCATACCCGCCTCACCCACGTTCAGAATAAAGTCGAAGGAGGAGAGGTCGCTGTTGACGGGCATATCCTTGTAGATGGCCACCACCGTGACATCCGCCCAATTCCAGTAACCATATTGGAAATGGTCGCCCACTTGCAAGCCCATGCGTTTGGCTGTCGACTCGGACATCACCGCATCCTTATTACTAATCCAATTGTCCAAGCTGCCGGCAACGAGCTCAAAACCAAACACATCGATGGCGGATCTGGAAAAGCTGGTAACCCTCAGCTCAACAGGCGACTGCCCCTCGCTCGTGCGTGCGGAGACAACATCGCCACCCTTGATAGCAGCGCATCCGCCCGCCTCAACGCTGGGCACAGCCTTGATGATAGCCTCCGACATCGGGCGGTTGACGAAGGTCATGTATGCATCGCCCCCTGACGACCAGTCCGGCATGGAGAGACAGTAGATCCGGTCGCTATCCTTGAGTGCCTTGTTGTAGGTGAGGTCGTGATGCACTTGCACGAGGATGATGTAGAGGGCGGCGAAGGCAGCAGCCAGCCCGACGATGTTGAGGATGGCGGAAACCATCTCGGTTTTGGATTTTTGGATGATTCGCATAATGGTTGGTTTTTCGTTCTTGTCAAGCCCCACACTACGGCTTCGCCTTGTGTGGGGTTATTAGCGCTTCGCGCGTTTTGCCCCTCCGGGGCTGCTCAAGGAAGATGATATTTTATTATTTTTGCCGAAAAATATGATTTATGCAAGTTCTTACTGAAAAAATATCAAGAGAACAACTTAAAGAATTAGCTGCCAACACTTTCATTGACATGATTAAGTGTGTGGCCGATGTGGAGAAAGGTCTTCTTGCTGTTGATGCAGAGCTCCATGCCGACTTGGAGTCGATGTTGCTCGAAAACGGTTCAGAACAAAATAATCTTTGGGGATTCAACCTGTATCCTGAAGAAACAGGAGAGGACTTCATCGAATTCGACTCCTTAATCAATATCCGTTCTTGGCAAGGCAACCGCAGCCGTGATGTTGAGAATCCAGAAGTCAGGGAACAAATAAAATCCATCGTTTCAAAATTCGTTGAATAATGCAGCACGACAATCTCAGCAACGGAGCATGGGCTGATATGCCCTTTGCAAAACAAATGGCCAATATTGGGAGCGAAACTTATCGTGCCACGAAATGGCTCGCCAAGGGTCGTCGCGACAACGCTGAAAAGGCCTTTGAGCGAATGCAGGAGCTCATCGACCTGACCATCGCATACGGCAGGCATGGGCAACCCAACCGCAAAGCCCTCCTGAAAGAGCTCTGCCGATTCCGGGAACTTTACTGCGGGGCTTTCCTTGATGGGGATTTGGATACCCTTTCCGCACTCAACCGTTATCTGGACCATTTCGCACACGTCAATTGACCTTTTCAAGTAACTACTCCTTCTTCAACGCCTCCGCAGGGTTCGTCCTCGCGGCGCGGAGGGTCTGCCACAGCACGGAGAGGAAGGCCATCAGCGCGGTGAGCAGGACCGCCACGGCGAAGACCCAGCCGTAATGTTCGATGCGATAGGCGAAACGCTCCAAGTATTTGCCGCTAAGCCAAACAGCAAGGGGAGTTCCGATGATGGCCGCAATTCCGACGAGCATCATGTAGCCTCTGACCGTGCGCCACAGTTCGCGCCGCACATCGCTGCCGAAGGTTTTCCGCACGGCGATGCTCTTCGTGTTCTCGCCGCTATAGTAGGTGCTCATGGCAACGAGGCCGAGCAGGGAGATCAAGACGGATAGCAGCATGAACAGTTCGAGCAGGCGCATGGCCTTTTGGGCGGGCAGCAAAGACCTGTCCAACAAGTCCCGCACATAGCCGTTTCGGGCCGGTGGCACCACAAAACTGTTCTCTTCG
>JAFPXF010000063.1 GCA_017394765.1 Bacteroidales bacterium
CATTGTTGACGCTGCGGTGCTGAACGACCCAATGCTGCAAATCATCAACCAACTGCGCTACCGTTATGAGCCACACCCCAATGTGAAGCTCGACAAGCACGAGTACAAGATGATATTGAATGTGGTAGAGGGGATGCGCGAAATCAAGCGCCTCAAACTCCCCAATTATCGGATGTTGATGACGCGACTGCTGGAATTCCTTCTGCGCCTGCTCAGTCATTACCGCAAGAGCAAGTTAAACGAGACTCCTGTCGAAATGAAGGTCAGCGCTCGTTTCCACAGCGACCTCGCGCAACATTTCCGCGAACATCGCGATGTGAACTTCTATGCCGCAAAAGCCTGTCTATCGACCAAGTATTTCAGCTCCATCATCAAGCAGGAGACAGGGCATACCGCCACCTATTGGATCCACCACCAAGTAGTTGTGGAAGCAAAGATGCTGCTACATATGCGTCGCGACCTCACCATACAGGCCATCGCCGATATGTTGGGCTTCGAGGAACAAGCTACTTTCAGCCGTTACTTCCGCCGCGAAACAGGGATGCCCCCCACAGAATTCCGCAACAGCCAATAAGGGATTTCCTTGGATTTTGTCTGATTTCGGCAAATTATTTCTTTGGATTTTATAGAATTCCGATGATATATTTCATTAGGAGGGGATTTTTTTGTGCTTTTTTATTGGCAGATTTTCTACTTTTGCATTCCAATACCAATAAGCATTTCAAGTAATCACAAGTTAAATACAATCCCTTATGAAACAACCGATTAAAACAACCGAAGCCATTTTCCCGATGCCCGTTCTGCTCGTCGCCACCTACAACGAGGACGGCACCGTTGACGTGATGAACGCCGCCTGGGGCACCATGCTCGACCGCGACCGCGTGGCCCTCAACCTCACCGAAACCCACAAGACGGTGGAGAACATCAAGAAACGCAAGGGCTTTGTGGTCCACATCGCCGACGCCGCCCACGTGGTGGAGGCCGACTATTTCGGCGTGGTGTCGGGCCACAAGGAGAAAGACAAGTTCGCCAAGAGCGGTCTCACCGCCACCAAATCCTCATTGGTGGATGCTCCCGTCATCAACGAGCTGCCCATTGCGATGGAGTGCGAATTTATTGAATACCAGGGTGATGATACAGGATTAGGCGTCATCGGCAAGGTGCTGCAAACCTCCGTGGAAGCCGACAAGATGAAGGACGGCAAAGTGGATATTGACGCCCTGAAGGCCATCGCCTTCGACCCCTATACGCACGGCTACTACCTTGTCTCGCAGCGCGTTGGCGAAGCCTTCAAGGACGGGATGAAGCTGAAAAAGTGACGATTTAGCTCGACAATGAAGATATGAGGATTTTTTTCGGGCTTACTGTTAATTGCCTTTTCATCCTAATCGCGGGATGTACTGCCCCTCAATCAAAAACAGATTCTTCGGCCGTTGAAAACGTCCCAAGAACTGAGATAGAAATGGTACCCTACGAAAACCCTATTTGGATTGATAACTTTCTTTCTGCTAACCGTAATGATACCTTGCGAATACAAATCTGGTCAGAGACGAACAAACAGTTTATTTCAGAAGTCCCCAATGACACCACTAATGATTGGTGGTGCTGGTTTCAAGAGCAAAACGTAATGGCTGTACTCAACCTAAAGGATGTTGAACCGCTTTATCTTCGCAATGTATATGCCCTCGCGCAATGTTTTCCTATTACCGAAGGTGATAAGAGAGCGATAGTCATCGTTCCTTATGTCGCACAACCATCGCATTGGGTCAGCTGCCATATATACACCATTAACGATAATCAATGGAAAGGGTTAAAGTCCTTTGGCATAGCTCTTTGGGATAATGACGGAACGGAAAGCCTGAGAAAATGTCTGATCAAAAAGGACGGGCGATGGATGTACGCAGACCAATCTGACATTGACATAGAAGCAAAAGAGAACCCATATCACTATCTTTTTGATTAAGCGCTGAAATGAAATGCATGGCGCAAGACTGTTCGTTCAGAAAAACGGAAAAAGTAGTGTCAATCAACTTTCCGAGACCGAGTCAATTTTAAAAATCCGTTGACTATAATGAACAAAATTTGACAATCTTTCATTTTGTTCATTATAGTGAACAAAAAAATAGTATTTTTGCGCGAGAAAAATATTGAGACATGGAACTGGTTTATAGACCCTATTACTACTCAAAAGTAGAGAAATTTCTCGGCACAGGCGTACTTCTTGTTTTGACCGGTCAACGCCGTGTCGGCAAAAGTTACGTCATGAGGGAGGTTGTCCAACGGAAACGACAGGATTCAGACTCGTGCGTCATCTATATTGACAAGGAAAAGACCGATTTCGACTTCATCCAGAACTACAAAGATCTGGTGGCATATATTGACGAACGAAGAGAGCCGAATAAGCATACATTTATTCTTATTGACGAGGTTCAGGAAATCGAGGGATTTGAACGCGGACTAAGGAATTACTATGACAATCCGGATATTGACATCATTGTGACAGGCAGCAATTCCGACACGCTTTCAAGCGACTTGGCGACACTGCTTTCTGGCAGATATGTGGAAATCTTCGTGCAGGGCCTCAGCTATGAAGAGTTCCTGATCTTCCATAATTTGGAAGATAGTGATGATACGCTCCGTAGATATATCAATTTTGGAGGACTGCCCGGCCTTCGACCTATCGGACTGGATGACCCCGAAGTCGTTCGGCAATATCTTCAGGGAGTTTACAACACAATCCTGGTGAAAGACATCGTCCGTCGCAAAAAAGTGCGCAATGTGTCCTTTTTGGAAAACCTGATCAAATATGTTGGTGACAACATCGGCAAGCCACTGTCGGCCACCAATATTCAGAACTATATGACATCCAACAAGAATGAAGTATCCAAGAACCTCATTCTGAATTATTTGAAAGCAATGTCCGAGGCTTTTCTTGTGCATAATGTAACACGTTTCAACTTACACGGGAAGAAACTGCTGGAAAACAACGACAAATATTATTTTGGTGATGTCGGACTCCGTAATTTCATAGTGGGCGGCAGGCGTGCCAATGACATTGAGAAAATTGTGGAAAACATTGTATATCAGCATCTCATCCGTTTAGGATATAAGGTAACCGTCGGACAAATGTATGCCACGGAAATCGATTTCGTAGGAACAAAGGGTGATGACACCATTTACGTTCAGGCAGCTTATCTCATCAGTGAAGAGTCAACTTTCGAACGCGAATTCGGGAACCTTCAGAAGATTAACGACAACTACCCGAAATATGTAATATCGATGACCCCTTTCATGGATTCCAGCAAATATGAGGGCATCATTCACATCCCACTTGCTGATTTCTTGAAAAATGGATTCTGACAATTAAAAAAATCAATTTCCAAAAATATGACAACCCACAACATCAACCCCGACCGCGTTTTCAGCATCTTCCGCGAGCTGAACCGGATTCCGCGCCCCTCGCACCATGAGGAGCGCATCGCCGACTACCTTTGCCAGTTCGCCGAGCGGCTGCATTTGGAGTATGAGCGCGACAAAGAGAACTGCGTGGTGATCCGCAAGCCCGCCACGCCCGGACACGAGACGGCCGAGCCCATCGTGCTGCTCAACCACATGGACATGGTCTGCGTGGGCATGAAAGACCCGCTCAACGACCCCATAGAGGCCTACGAGGAGAACGGCTGGATGAAGGCCCGCGGCACCTCACTGGGCGCTGACAACGGCATCGGACTGTCGATGGCATTGGCCGTGCTCGAAGACGACCGCATCGTACACCCCGCCCTGGAGGTCATCACCACGACCAACGAGGAGGACGGCATGTCGGGCGCCTCGCAGCTCAGCAAGGACTTCCTCAAAGGCCGCAAGGTCATCAACCTCGACTCGGAAGACTACGACACCATCACCACCGGGGCTGCCGGCGCCTGCCTGCAGTTCCACCGCATCCCCGTGAAACGGCTGCCGGCGCCTAAGGACGGCCAGTGGCGCCGCATCCGCATCTCGGGCGGATTAGGCGGCCACTCTGGCGTCGATATCCACAAGGGACGCTGCAGCGCGGTGGAGCAGACTAAAATCATCATGAAAGTAATCAGCAAGGAAGAGGATATCGAAGTTGCTGACATTCAGATCGGTGAAGCCAACGCCTCGATTGCATCGTCGGGCGAGATGGTGATTTGGACCGAAAACAACGGGACTTCCGAGTTCGTGAAGGAGCTGTTGGACAACATCAACCAGACGTTTCAGACACAATATGCGGGCACCGACCCGCGCATCACCTGCAGTATGGAGGCGTGCGAGAAGCGGGAGACGGTCATCCCCAAAGAGACTGTCGCGGCGTTGGTCCGCAGTTTGGAGAAGGTGCCGCAGGGCGTGGTGCAGATGAGCGCGGCGATGCCCGGCACGGTAGAGACCTCCAACAATGTGGGGCGCATCGTGGCGGAAGAAGACCACCTTTTTGTCTCGACCCACACCCGCAGCTTCGTTGACGACGACATGGCCGCGTTGAGCAAGACCATTGCCGCAACCTTTGCCAATGCCGGTGCCGTTTCCGAGGTCGTGATGTCGGCCCCGGCGTGGCAGGAGGACCAGCAGTCAGCGTTCCTGCAGCGGGTCAGCGACACGTTCCAGGACGTGCTGGGCTGGCGTCCCCGCATGGTGGCGATGCACTTCGTGTTGGAGGCGGGCTTCTTCGTGCAGCACTATCCCGGCATCCAGATCGCCAGCATCGGTCCGCGCATCGTGGAGCCGCACTCCACCAGCGAGCGCGTGGAACTCTCGACCATCCACGACATCTGGCGGGTGCTGATCGAATTGCTGGAGCGGCTGGCGTGAGGAGTTGTCCATAATCCTTTTCAAAATCTTTCCAACGACTTCTTCTCATGAAAAAGTTATCCCTTACCACCCAAATAGGAATCGCACTACTGCTGGCGGTGCTTGCTGGCGTGCTTCTGCGCAACCAGGCCGACTTCGTCAACACGTACATCAAGCCTATCGGCATCATCTTTCTGAACCTGCTGAAGTTTATCGTGGTGCCGCTGGTCCTCTTTTCGATTATGGCTGGCATCTTGTCAATGAACGATATCTCCAAGGTGGGCAAGTTAGGATTGCGCGCACTGCTCTATTTCATGACCACGACCCTTTTCGCGGTGACGTTGGGATTGGTCGTCCCCAGTCTTCTCAGAGGTATCCTGCCGACCATACGCATCAGCACAGAAGCGGCAGTGGAAGTCGTCGAAGCACCTCACCTGTCGGTGATGGATCAGCTGGTGGAGATGTTCCCGAACAACATTCTTGAGCCGGTGAGTTCTATGGCGATGATGCAGATTATCGTGATCGCCTTGTTTTTCGGCATCGCGATGGTGCACGTAGGCGAGAAGGGAGAGATGGCCCGCAAAGTGACGCTCAGTTTCAACGACGTGGTGGGCAAAATCCTAGAGTATATCATGGCATTGGCCCCTATCGGTGTGTTCTGTATGCTGACCCCCGTGGTGGTGGAGAACGGTCCGGCGGTACTCGGCTCCTACGCAGCGCTGTTGGCCTTGGCCTATTTCTGTTTCGCCGTACACGCTGGTGTGGTATATGCTTCGGCGGTGGGGCTGCTGGGCGGTCTTTCGCCGTTGAAGTTCTTCAAGGGGATGCAGCCGGCTATGCTGTTCGCCTTCTCCAGCGACTCGTCGGTGGCCACGCTGCCCTACACGATGCAGTGCACCGAGAAAATGGGGGTCAACAAAGACATCGGGCGGTTCGTGCTTTCGTTGGGCGCGACCATCAATATGGATGGAGTGGCCATCTATTTGGGCGTGGCTTCTGTGTTTATGGCCAACTGCTGCGGCATTGATCTCACGATGAGCCAGTACCTGGCCATTGCGTTCGCCTCCACAGTGGCATCCATCGGCACGCCGGGGATTCCGGGAGGCAGTTTGGCCCTGATGGCGATGGTGTTCGCCTCGGCCGGCATACCTGTCGAGTGCGTGGCCGTGGCCGCCGGCATCGACCGCCTCATTGATATGGGTCGCACCGTGATGTCGGTCACTGGCGACGCCTCGTGCGCGGTGGTGATGCAGCGGATCGTGGGCGGAAAGTTATGACAATTAACAGACAAAACTTATGAATAAGCACTTTATTATCCGTCCGGCGAAGCCCGAAGAGGCGGGCCTCGTCCTGGAATTCATCAAAAAGTTGGCCGTTTACGAGAAATGCGCCGACGAGGTGGTGGCCGACGAAGCCACCGTCTATCATTCCTTGTTCTTGGAGCGTTCCGCCGAGGTGGTCTTCGCGGAGGAAGACGGCGCGGCGGTCGGCTTCGCCCTCTTCTTCCACAACTTCTCGACCTTCGTGGGGCGCAAGGGACTCTATCTCGAAGACCTCTTCATCCTTCCCGAGAAGCGGGGTAGGGGATACGGCAAAGCCCTTCTGAAACACTTGGCCAAGATCGCCGTGGAACGCAATTGCGGCCGTATGGAGTGGATCTGCCTCGACTGGAACGAACCTGCCCTGAAGGTCTATCGCAGCATCGGGGCCGTCCCGATGGACGAATGGACGGTGCAGCGGTTGGACGAGGGGGCGTTGAAGCGGTTCGCGGGGGCGGAGATGTGATGCCTCGTTTCGCAAATTCCCAACTGCAAACCGCTATTTTGTGTACCTTTGCGGCGTTGTTTTTACCAATTATCGCAAATGAAAAAGACATTGCTTTCCCTGACGGCCGTCTTCTGCTTCTCCACCCTCATGGGGCAGCAAATGAACAAGATCCTCTATTACAACCATCTCTACCTGGAATCAAAGGTCAACGGGAAAACCGCCCGGCTGGTCTTCGACACCGGATCCCCCTACACCTGCATCGACAGCTTTTTCGTTGCCGACAGCAACCTCCAATACAGTAGGATAGTCGAGGGCAGGATGGGCGGTGCCGGAAACAGTCAGGAAACAGTACGGGTCATCCTAAACGAGCTGACTTACACTGTTTCGGGTCAAGAGTATGTAAGCGATATCTCTCCCATCATCCAGCTTAAGTCCATCGTGGGCGATTACGCCGACGGCATACTGGGTGTTGACAACTTGGACGACAAAGTCATCACGATTGACTATTTGAACGAACAGATGGCTTTTGAAGATCAATTGGGTAGCACCGAAGGTTTTACCTCAATTCCCATACGCTATGAAAACAGACGCATCTATGTGCCGATGACGGTTGCCATCAGTGAGGGGAAAATCATCGAAGGTGAGGGTTTGATGGACCTTGGCAGCAGCGGCTCGGTGGAGTTGACGAGTTTGGTGGCTCAAGAATATGCTTTGACGAACATCACACCGCAGATACGATACTCCACGGCTGTCGGCGGTATCGGCGGGGCATCTTCCGGCAGTGATTTCAGGGCGAAAAGCGCTTCGGTGGGCGATTTCACCATGAACGACATTGTCATGGGATTCAGCAACAACACGGGCGGGGCGCTCGCCAGCAAGAAATACATCGGCATTGTCGGCAATGACTTCTGGGAACGTTTCGATATGATCATCGACCTTCCGGGAAAGCGCCTTTTTCTTAGGCCGAACACCAAGTTCAATGACCCATTTGAAAGTCCCGTGCGAGGATTCTCCTACACCGACCGAAGCCGTACCCTCGGATATTGGATAGTCAACAGTCTGGCTGAGGAATCCAATGCTGAGAAAGCCGGTTTGAGAAACGGCGACCGCATCGCGGCTGTCAACGGACGGGATGTGAAGGGGATTTCTCTTGAAGAACGGAGGATCTTTTTCGACGGGATGACGGAGATTACCCTTACCATCCAGCGTGACAATGAGATGGTGGAGATATCCTTCCCCTTCGACGAGCCGAAATTGTAACGAAAAAGATGTATCTTTGCGGCCTTAAAAAAAAGACAGAAATGAAAAACATCACCTTTATCGTCGCCGTGTGCTGCCTGATGATGGCCGCGTGCGCTCAGTCGCCCAAAGGCACTGAAAACCAAAAGAATTCACAAACCAATCAGAAAGAGATGAAAAAGACTTTGATCGTTTATTTCTCTGCCACCGGCACCACCAAGGCCGCCGCACAGAAACTCGCCCAAGAGTTCAACGCCGACCTTTACGAAATCACCCCGGAACAGCCTTACACCGCCGCCGACCTCGACTGGCGCGACAAGAAGTCCCGCTCCACGCTGGAGATGCAGGACAAGAGCTCGCGTCCTGCCATCAAGGGCAAATGCGATAACATCGCCGACTACGACACGGTGTGGATCGGTTTCCCCGTGTGGTGGTACACTGCCCCCACCATCGTCAACACCTTCATCGAGGCCCACGATCTCAGCGGCAAGGTGCTCAACGTGTTCGCCACCAGCGGCGGCAGCCCTGTGGAACCGTGCGCCGCCGACCTCAAGAAGGCCTACCCGCAGTACAACTGGGGTGAAAGCCGGCTGATGAATCGCTAAAACTCCAGCACGGAATAAAAGAGCTGCGTTGCCTTATGTGAGCGTCGGTTTCTTACAACAGTGCCAGCTCTTTCCGTGATGTTCATTGCTTCCAACATCTTTGATGCCAAGCAACTGACCAATCCGTCTTGAAAACTGCCTACGAGATTGCCTTCCTTCCGGCAGTCATATTCTTTGTCAACAGTATCAGAAAATTTGAGGGGTCCGATGTCACGGACACGGTTGAGAGTCATCCTGTTTTCAAGTTCTAAACAGCTCTTGACTTTTACCCATTTTCTATTTCTTACCGGTAAGTATCGCCGAGCCTCTGCATAACATCCAAGTTGCCTCCCATGGGGTCATGAACATCCCTTTTGTGGTATCAATCATTTCCACTCTTTCATAGCCCATATCCTTCAATTTTTGCATGAAAGCATTCATATCTCCGTACAAAGCGCGGGCAAATATGTCATGTATGGCAAACGTGCCTCCCTTTTTCAGCACGCGAAGGGTTTCCAAAAGAATGGCTTGCCGATTCCTGCCGGGAATGTTGTGATAGACATAGTTGCTGCACACAGCATCAAAGGTGCCGTTGTCAAAATCCAGCTTCAAGGCGTTGCCTTTGGTGAAAAAAACGTTGCCTACACCTTCTGCCTCCGCGTTTTTTTCGCAGAGAGACCGGCTGTATGAGGCGTATTCTCCTCCCCATCGGTCAATGCCGACCACTTGAACCTTTGGGTTGCGTTTTGCCACGGCAATCGTCAAGGCACCGCTGCCACATCCCACATCAAGCCCTTTTCCGTTCTCTGGTATAGTGACGTATGCGGAAACGCCCTCTATGATTTGCTTCGACATCTGCCGCGTGCCGTTATAGGAGAAAGCCCTGTGCAACTGCCATAACCAAATGGTAACCAAAGCCAACCCAATGCAAAGGACGAGGAATACGTTTTTCAAAACGGCTTTCAGAGTGCCGGCCGACGGCATTTCAACCCTATTGAAAACAAAAAAGAGAATCAAGCAGGCCACTGAACCGCTGAGGGCAAGGAGCACCATTCCTGTGGGCATCCAATTCTTGTAATTAGGCTGCATAGTCAGGCTGAGTATTCGGTTCTTGTTTCAGAACTTGTATCGAGAACACGAACAGATACACGCCTATGACGGCCATCACGGGATGTATGAATAGTTGTACGGGGCTGAACTCTGTGATTAGCTCGCCGGCGTGGAAAATGTTGAAAAGCATTGTCAGCGAAGCCAGCACAAGATTGAGAACACGCATAGCCTTACTTTTGCGATACTGCATACAGAACAGGCCACACATTGGGATAAAGAAAGACACCGCAGTCATAAATATCAACATACCTGTTGGTGCTTCGCCCGTAGCACCTGCTATGGCAATATCGACACCCCAGAAAACGGGGAGGAGTTCAGCAACGGTGTGAGCCAAAAAGCCCACCATAACAATCACCCATAAAAGGGACACTTTTGAAATTTTGTTTTCCATAATTTTATTGTTTTGTGTTTATCCTATTTTTTAAGAGCACAGATCGCTCTTTTTTCCGAGTACAAAAATAACGTCTCCCTTCATCCCCGAATATCATTATTTGAGGGTATTTCTAAGTTGTTTTGTAACAATTTGTGATGAACAACGCGAATGAAGAGACTTTGCACGCGAACGTACGGGATAAAATCAATGTTCTGAAATGTGCTGTGAAATTTCCCTATTTTTTCCTCTCCCGGTACTCCCTCGGCGACACCCCCTTCAGGCGCGAAAAGAACTTGCTGAACGAGGGCAGATCAGCGAAATGAAGGCGGTCGGCGATCTGGGAGATGGAGAGCTGAGAGGTGCGCAACAGGAAAGCCGCTTCCATCACCAGCATCTGGTTGACGTAATCGACCACGGTGCGCCCGGAAACTCGCTTGACGATCCGCGACAGATAGTCGGGCGTGATGTTCAACTCGTTGGCATAGAACCCGATGTCGTGATGTTTCACAAAGTGCAGCGGCAAGAGACGGCTGAAGCCGATGAAGATCTCCTCCATGCGGTGCGGGATATGTCCGTGCGCTCCCACTTTCTCCTTCACGTTATGAAAGTCGAGCAGGAAGACCGCATACAGCATACGCAGAATCTGCTGCTTGTAGAGGTTGTCCGAATGCAGATAGGCGATGATTTCGCGCATCCGGGCCTCGAACAAGGCGGCCGTTTCCTCCGGAAGCGTGAGTTTCGGTTCGGTCAGCTGCATGGCGGGCTTGTAAGCCATGCTAATCATGTCGCGGACCACCGGCGTTTCGAGCGTTGTGTTCTCGTCCGCCAACAGACAAATGCCCCGGTAGTCGTCGGTGATGGCGTTGACGGTGACGGCCATGCCCGGCGAATAGATGTAAAAGTCGCCCGCACGAAGCCGGATCTCCCGGTCGTTGTAGGTCAACGAAAGCCCACCTCGGGTGACGAGCGTGAAGGTGTAGCAGGCTAAAAAACCCTGTGTCTGGTTGGTCAGGCTCGTCAGTTGCGCGTCGGTTTCCAAACAAAGCAGCTTCCCGTCCCAG
>JAFPXF010000064.1 GCA_017394765.1 Bacteroidales bacterium
GGTGTTATATGCTTTACAATTGGATGATGACATTCTGCTTTTGGCGCAGAAGGATGAGATGGGCAGAGCCTTGCAGGACCTCGCGCTGAAACACCGCGAAAGGGCGTCGAAAAAGGTTTAAAGTTGATGGTTTAATGGATAGAGTATGAAGACATTATATGTTTATGCGGATTTTGACTGGCTGGCTGAACCGATGTTGGTGGGCGAGTTGAGCTATGAATCGCTTCGTGGCTCGGATAGCTATGCTTTCAAATTCGATAACGATTGGCTTCGGCAGTACGGCAGTCTCTTTCTGAGCGCCGACATCAACAACTATCCAGGACAGCAGTACACCCAACCTGGACGTGACATTTTCGGCTGTTTCAGCGATGCGTTGCCCGACCGTTGGGGCAGGCTCTTGTTAAACCGACGCGAACAGATTTTAGCTACCGAAGAACGGCGACCTATCAGGAGACTCTCGTCATTTGACTATCTCATTGGCATTGATGACTTTTCGCGTATAGGTGGTTTCCGTTTCAAGACGATACCCGATGGCGAGTTCATTAACTGTGACAGTCATCTTCGCATTCCTCCGTTGGCCGACCTTCGATCTTTGGTTGCCGCCAGTATGGAGATTGAGAAAAGCGAGGAGCAGAACCGCTTGCCCGAAAAGAAATGGATACAACAACTCGTTCATCCGGGAAGTTCGTTGGGCGGTGCACGTCCCAAAGCGGGTGTGCGTGGCACCGACGGCTGCCTTTACGTGGCCAAGTTCCCGTCCCGCAACGACGATTACGATGTGTCGCTCTGGGAGCATTTGAGTCATCTGTTGGCAAAAAAGGCTGGTGTAAATGCCGCTGAAACAAGTGTCATTTCCACGGGTGAGAAATACCATGCGCTGCTCTCCAAGCGTTTCGACAGAACTGCTGACAGACGACGAATCCACTTTGCGTCAGCGATGACCCTTTTGGGTTTGACGGATGGCAGCAATGCCCAAACGGGCAACGGCTATCTCGACATCGTTGATTTCATCCTCCAGAACTGCTGCGACGTGGAGAACAATCTGCGTCAGCTCTACCGCCGTGTAGCGTTCAACATCGCTATTGGCAACACAGACGACCATTTCCGCAACCACGGCTTCCTGCTCACCCCAAAGGGCTGGACACTCTCGCCCGCCTACGACATGAATCCCACCACCAACGAATACCAAAGTCTCCTCATCAATTCTTCAACCAACAAGTCCGATTTGAATCTTCTCTTGGGATCCTCGGAAGAGTACATGATTGGCAAAGATGAGGCATCAAAAATCATACAAGAGGTGACGAATGCCATCAAAGGTTGGCGAAGAATGGCCGTCAGTCTTGGAATAGCGAAACGTGAGATGGAATTGTTAGGACAAATCCTTGGTTGAGGATTTTTGTATTTTTGCCACAAAAAAAATATGAACCACGAAGAATGCCTGATTTGCGGTGCGCCGCTGGAATATCTTGAACAGAACACACTGATGGAGTGTGCGATATGCCACAAAAAGGAGAACAGCAAGACCCGTTGCGTCAACGGCCATTACATCTGCTCCGAGTGCCACACGGCGGGGATGGACACTATCGTCGGCCTCTGCCTGGCGGAGTCGTCAAGAAATCCCGTCGAAATCCTTAACAAGATGATGGAACTGCCGTTCTGCCATATACACGGTCCGGAGCACCACGTGATGGTGGGTGCCGCGCTGCTGACGGCCTACAAGAATGCCGGAGGGGAGATTGATCTTCCCAAAGCCCTTGCGGAGATGATGAATCGTGGCAAGCAGGTTCCCGGAGGTGCTTGCGGTTTCTGGGGTGCCTGTGGCGCGGGCATCAGCTCGGGTATGTTCGTCTCCATCATCGCCAAGGCCACTCCATTGTCGCAGGAACTATTCTCCTTGCCGCACTGGATGACCGCCAAATCGCTGAACGCGATCGGCGACATCGGCGGCCCGCGCTGCTGCAAACGCGACTCCTACCTCTCCATCCTTTCCGCCATCGAGTTCGTGAAGGATCATTTCGGTATCGAGATGGAGAAACCGCACATTGTCTGCCACTATTCGGCCCGTAACAACCAATGCATCGGCAAGAGATGTCCGTTTTCGCCCTTGAAGGAGACAACCCATTAATTCGGCATCAAACCATATAGGTTGCGGATCATTTTTCAAAATAAATATGCACTATGAAACAAGAAGTCAACCCTCAAGACTCGCCACGCGGATTTGCTTTCGAGCTGTGGAAGACGGCTGGGATGCCGAAAGTGACGATTTTCAAAACCTTCGATATCACCCGAGTGTCTATTCCGAACTGTTCACCAATCCTTTCCTGGCCTGGGGCAAATACCGCCGAGGGCTCTTTAAAACCACTTTGCCCATCTCGTTCCAGTTCCACCACGCCCAAATGGATGGTTTCGAGGCGGCGGGCTTCCTCAACGGGCTGCAGGAGACCGTTAATGGACTCACAATAGGATAAACGACTCTTTCGTTTTGTAGCTCATCACTGTTACCGTTACATGTAATGATACCTCTCCCGGTATTTGTAGATCATGGCGATTGACAGCGACAACGACAACACTTCGGCGCAGATAATGGAGAACCAGATGCCGTTCACACCGAAGATAGCCGGCAGGATGAACACTGCGGAGGTTTCAAACACCAGAGTCCGCACCGTGGAGATGACGGCGGAGACGATGCCGTTGTTCAAAGCGGTAAAGAGCGAGGAAGCGTAAAAGTTGAACCCCACCAGGAGATACGAGAGGCCGTAGATGCGGAACGCCCTGCAGGTGAGGGCGTAAAGTTCCGGGTCGTAGCCCACGAAAACCTTAGTGAGCCAAGGCACCGTCAGTTCCAACAAAAGCGTTTGCAACACCCCTAACACAGCGATGATTTTCATGCTGCGTTGGAACACATTGCGCAGTTCCGAATGGTTCTGCGCCCCATAGTTGTAACTCACGATGGGCGCGGTACCCATGGCGTAGCCGAGGAAAACTCCGAAGAAGATGAACTGCACATACATGATGACACCGTAAGCCGCCACTCCGTTCTCGCCGATATATTTCATCAACTGGAAGTTGTAGCATATCGCAAGGATACTTCCTGAAACGCTGGCAAAAAATTCGCTGATGCCGTTGGTAACCGACTGCAGAAGCGCCTTGCCGTCAAAAACCGGACGGACAAAATGCAGCATCGTCTTATTGGGGAAAACGAAAAAGAGCAATGGCCCCACACCGCCCACCACCGAAGCGAGGAAGGTGGCCCACGCCGCGCCGCTCAGGCCTAAGCCGAAAACCACGATGAAAAGGTAATCCATAAGGATGTTAAGCAGACCGGAAATCACCGTGAAGGCAAAACCCAACTGAGGTCGCTCAGCGGTCACCATGAAGGACTGGAACATCATCTCCAGAATGAAAAACGGCAGTGCCAACAGCATGATACGACCATAAAGCAGACAGCTGTCCATCATGGCGGCATCGGCGCCGAGGAAACGGGCGATGGGCTCCAGAAACAGCATACCCAACAGTCCAAACAAAGCACCTGAGCCGAAGCAGACCACTATGAGCATGGAAAAGATGCGGTTAGCTTTGGGATGGTCGCCCTCGCCGAGGGTCTTGGCCACCAACGCGCTGCCGCCCGTGCCCAACATCGAACCCACCACACCAATCAGGTACAGAAATGGCATCATCAGGTTGACGGCGGCAAAGGGTGTTTTGCCCACGAAGTTGGAGACAAACACGCCGTCCACCACGCTGTAGATGGAGGTGAAAATCATCGTGGCGATGGAGGGCAGCGTGAAGCGCATCAACTTGCGGTAACCGAAATGGTCGGAGAGTTGTATCGGTTGACTATGATTTACTAACTTGTGGGATCGCACATTCATTTTAACAATCAAAAATTATAACCAGCCCCAAAATACACCCCTATTTTGTTGTTCAGGCTGTTCCAATGAACATTGGCCATCAACGGCCCGAACTTTGTTTTATACCCGAATTGGATTGCCGCTGCAAAAATAGCGTTTTGTTCTTTTAACATCGCAAAAGAAAAAGATTGATTGAATTGTTAATGGGTATCATTCTCAGACATTATTTTCTGAAAACGGAACATCCCGTCGCTGTCAGGACTTCCGCTATCCGGATCGTTTGCGTCGGGGTGACGACTGTTGAAATACTCCACGATGTGGAAACCACAGCGGTTGACATAGAAGTGAATGTTGCGCTTCTCGAAATAGGGTGTGTGGGTCTCCCAGACCGTCACTTCGGGGTGCAGCTGTTCGATAAGGCACCAGGCGGAATAACCGATGCCCTTGCTGTGGACTTCGGGGTTGACAAACAGCAGTTCCAATTCGCCACACCCGCCTTTCACGCTGATAACGGCACCGCCAACACGCTCCCCGTCAAGTAGAACGCGGTAGGTTTCAGCATTTTCGCCATCAATGGAGGCTTCGATAGTGGCACGGGAAATGATTTCGCCGTCCTCTTCAAAATGATTGTCACGGAGACCGAACTCTTCGGTGGCTCCGTACTTGAACGCCCGCTGGTTATCGAGGATGAACTGCTCGCGGTCGTCGGGTTGCAGCGGCAACAAGGTTACATTTTTATTGACTCTTGACTGCATAATTCTATGGTTTATCGGCATAATGCTTTGTATAGATTGATTTTTCCCTGCTGTAACTCCAACCAGTCGGCAGTCTGCTGCAACTGGGCGTTGAGCCAGGACGACTGGGCGGTTAACACTTCCAGATAGGTGACGGATGGGGAATACTGCATCAGTTCGCGGACGTTCTCCACCGCTTTTCGGCTAGCCTCCACTTGCGCCTTGCGGACAAGCAGCTTTTGCTGGGTGGTATGGCATTCCGACAAAGCATTGGCAACCTCGCTGCCCGCCTGCAACAGTGCCTGCTCGAAGGCGATTTGCGCCTGTTCCTGCTGCGACTTGGCTATCTCAAATCCCGCCTTGATTTGTCCCATCTGAAACAACGGCTGTGTGAGTCCGCCAATCAGGTTCAGCAACAGTTTGGCGGGATTGACAATCTCGCCGATGTTGTTGGTCCATAAGCCGCTGGCAGTGAGCTTCAGCGACGGGTAGAACTGCGAGCGCGCCACTTTGGTGTTGCTGAACGAGGCCCGCAGCTGATACTCGGCGCTGCGCACATCCGGACGCATCGCCAGCGCCTCCAAACTGACAGGTGAATCCGCATCCATATTGATATCTTTCACATCCGTATAATTGGAATATTGAACATTCTGAGGTGTGCGGCTCAACAACAAATTCAGTGCCCGTTCGGTCTTCTCGCGCTGCAGGCGCAAGTCGCTTACCGAAGCGATAGTGGCCTGCAATTCTGTTTCGGCTTGATTGACAGCCAATTCGTTCATCATCCCCACCTCCTTCATCGCCGTGATGGTCTCCAGCGTTTCCCGTTGCAGTTGCACGCTCTGCTCCGAAAGCCGCAGTTGCTCGTCGAGCATGATGAGCGTGTAGTAAGCGTTGGCTACGGAAGCAATGAGCTGCAACTGCGTATATTTGAGTTGTTCCTGTGCGTTCATCCACTGGTATTTCGTTGCTGCTTTCAGAGCTTCCACCTGTCCACCGAGGTTCAATTCCCAGCTCATCGTGAGCGGCAGTTCGTAGCTGGTGGAAACCGGTGCTCCGTTGGCTTTGGTGACAGTGGCCGATGGCGACAGGGTGAACGACGGCAGATAAGACAATTTTGCCACCCGCATCTGGATGGCGGCCTGTTCCACATTGAGCTGCATAGTGCGCACATCGGCATTGTTCGTCAGCGCTTCGGAAATCAGTGCTTGCAAAGATTCGTCCACGAAAATCTCCTGCCACGAACGCATAGGGACACTGTCAACCAGTACGATGTCCGGTTCAAGAAGATTTGGCCTGACGGCTTCCTCAACCACCGGTTTCTGCACACCGCAGCCGACCATCAATGCCGATACCAATATCAAAAACAATCTATTTTTCATAGTGTACTTTTTCTTGAATCTTTTGGAAGATGGTGAAAAGCGTGGGCACAGCGGTGAGCAAGCCGAGCGTGCCGAACAGCATTCCACCCACGACACAAACTCCGATAGTGCGGCTGCCATTGGCACCCACGCCCGAGGCGAACATCAGGGGCAGCATACCGATAATCATCGTCAGCGAGGTCATCAGGATAGGACGCAGACGCACTTTGGCGCTGCTGAGTGCCGCATCAGCGAGCGACATCCCTTCGCGGCGCGCCTGCGAAGCGTACTCGGTGAGCAGGATGGCCGTCTTTGACAGCAGACCCACCAACATCACCATCCCGATCTGCATGTAGATGTTGTTCTCCACGCCGAACAGCTTGGTGAACAGCAAACTGCCCGCCAGACCGAAGGGCACCGACAGCATCACCGCCAGCGGGATGAAAAGACTTTCGTAGAGGGCCACCATCACGAGATAGGCGAATACGATGCATATCAGGAAGATGAAGATCACTCTGCCGGATGTCTGGTTCTCCTCGCGGGTGATGCCGCCAAACTCAATGCTGTAGCCCACGGGCAGCTCCTTCGCGGTAGTCTCCTGGATGGCTTTGATGGCGCGGCCCGAGCTGCTGCCCTGCGCCACACTACCCGACACATCGATGCTGGGGAACATATTGAAACTGTTGATGGACTGCGGCATATACTCTTTGGTGAGGGTGACGAACTGGTTGACGGGCATCATCTCGCCACTTTCGGAACGCACAAAGAGACTCGCCAACGACTCGGGTCGGTTGCGGTCGGAGGGCCGGAGCTGCAAATCCACCTGATACACCTTGTTGAACTTGTTGAAGTTGGAGATATAGTCGCCGCCCAAGCAAGCGCCCATCTCGTTGAGGACGGTGGAGGGTGCGACCCCCATCTTCTTGCACCGCGCCACATCCAAATCAACACGGTACTGCGGATAGTTGACATCGTAGCTCGAATAGATCTCGCCGATTTCCGGGCGCTCGCTGAGCTTTTCCATAAAACGGGTGGTGACTGCGTGCAGCGTTTTTGCATCTTGCCCGTTGCGACCCTGCACCGAGAACTCGAAGCCGCCGTTGCCGCCATAGCCCTCCACCATACCCGGTTCGGAGACGAAACTCTGCGCCTCCGTTTCCTGGGACAAAATCTCGTCTATTTTCTCCATAATGGCGGAAGAGGAGTGTGCTTTTCCTCGGCGTTCTTTCCACGGTTTCAGTTGGATGAAGATATTGGCACCGGCTCCGACACCCACCACGCCGCCGACATCCTGCACCTCGGGCAACTCACGGATCTTGTCGCAATTACGGTTCATCATCTCGAAAGTCTTGTTGGCCGTGTAGCCCGGCGGAGGCGTAAGGTCCACGAAGAGCGTGCCCATATCTTCGTTGGGGACAAAGCCCGTGGGCACCACTTTGAATAGGATGCCGAACAGCAGCAACACTGCCACCACACTGCCGACCGTAAGCCATTTGCGGCCAAGCAGCCAGCGGACCACATTGGTGTAATGTTTTAATAGGGCGGAGAAGGTTACATCGTAGGCATTTTTGATTCGATCGGACACCGCCTTTGTAGGGGCGAATGATGATTCGCCCCTACAAGACGACGGTTTCAACATCAATGCGCACAATGCCGGTGACAATGTCAGTGCATTGATCAACGAAATGCCCACCGCGACAGCCATCGTCAGACCGAACTGTTTGAAGAAGATGCCGGTGGTGCCGCCCATGAAGGCGACGGGGATGAAGATGACCATAAAGACCAGCGTGGTGGTGAACAGCGTGACGGAAAGACCATTCATAGCCTCCTCCGAGGCTTTGCGGGCCGAGGTTGTAGAGACGCAAAATTTTGCGTCTCTACCTTGCCTCGTTTTCACCGCCTCCACCACCACGATGGAGTCATCGACCACCGTACCAATAACCAGCACCAACGCGAAGAGCGTCAGCAGGTTGACGGAGAATCCCGCCACCTTCATGAAGGCGAAAGTGCCGATGAGCGAGACGATAATGCCGACGGCGGGAATCAACGTGGCGCGAAAATCTTGCAGGAAGAAGAGCACCACAACCAGCACCAGCAGAATGGCAATGACGAGTGTCAGAATCACCTCGCGGATGGAGGCGAAGAGGAAGTCGTTGGTGTTGTCGAAGGTGACGATTTTCACGTCCTTGGGCAGCGATTTCTCGGTTTCGACCAGCAGTTTGTCGATTTCGAGGTTGATTTTGGTGGCATTGGAACCGGCCATCTGGCTCACCGAACCCATCACGCCCGGATGCCCGTTGATGCTGTTGATGTAGTCGTAATCCGACTGTCCTAACTCCACATCTGCCACATCCTTCAGCAGCAGCTCCTCGCCGGTGGGCAGCGAAGCAATCACAAGGTTCTCGAACTCCGACACCTCGGTTTTGCGACCCGTATAGCGCAGCATATATTGGAACACATTGTCGGAGTTGCTGCCCAACGAACCGACAGAGGCCTCAATGTTCTGTTCGGCCAGCACGGCGGATATGTCGCTGGGCATCAGCTTGTGACGCGCCATAACGTCAGGTTTGAGCCAGATCCGGAGGGCATATTGCGCGCCCCACACCTCCACCTTGCCCACGCCTTTGATGCGCAGCAAGGCGGGACGCAGGTTGTTGTAGAAATAGTTGCTGAGGAAGTTCTCGTCGTAGGTGCCGTTGGGACTCTCCAGCGCGATGATGCGGAGCTGGCCGGGTTGCCGTTTCTCGGTCGCCACGCCCGTCTGCAGCACCTCGGCGGGCAGCTGCGCCTGTGCTTGGATGACGCGATTCTGCACGTTCACGGCGGCCATATCGGCATTGGCACCCTGCTCGAAGTAGATGGTGATGCTGGCCGAGCCGTTGCTGGCCGACGAAGTCATGTAGGTCATCCCCTCCACCCCGTTGATGGCCTCCTCCATCGGCATCACCACGCTCTTCTGCACCGTTTCGGCACTCGCGCCTGGATAGCTCGCCCACACGTAGATGGCCAGCGGCGCAATGTCGGGATAGCGCTCCACCGGCAGCGACAGCAACGAAATCACCCCCAACAGCACGATGAACACGCTGATGACGAGGGAGAGTAAGGGTCTGGATATAAAGGTTTTGACGGCCATAATCGCTATTCTTTATGGAGGAGCAAAAATAGTAAGTAAGACCGAGAGTATAGTGTATAAAAGTGAACCGATATTGTAGGTTTTCGGAACTAATCAGTATCTTGGATTATCACTCTTTTTTGCAATTATTGTAGTCGCTAACAAACAAAAAAGAATAATTCACCATCAAACAACCTCTATTAATTTGCCATGCAAATCTTTAGTAAGTAATTCTTTAAAATGATTTTTTGTGCCGTTACGAATATAGATTGCGGAGAGACTATCACAGAAATCAAAAACCGCATTGTCAATAGACGAAAGACTTTCTGGCAGATTGATAGTAGTCAGTCTTTTGCAACTACAGAAGGCCCTATCTCCAATATGAGTTAAACCTTCAGGAAGGGTGATGGCTGTGAGACTTTCACAACAACAGAAAGCACTTTCTTCAATATGGGTTACACCTTCAGGAATGTTGATGGAGGTGAGGCTTTTACACCAAAGAAAAGTTTGATTCCCGATACGAGTAATTCTTTTCGGCAGTGTAATAGTGATAAGGTTTTTACAAGAAATAAAAACCGCATTTCCAATATATGCAAGACTATCTGGCAGGTTGATGTTTGTCAGTCTTTCACAATCTTGAAAAGCACCGCTTTCTATTGAATGAGACCATCAGGCAGAGTGATTTCGGTAAGGTGTTTGCGATTACAAAATGCAAATTTTCCAATATGGGTTATACTTTGTGGTAACATCACATACTTTTCATCTGAAAAGAAATGTATTAGCATCTTCTTATTACTTTCACTTTCATCAATCAAGCAATTCTGTTTGAATATGTAATATGGGGATTTTGAATCAATCGTACTGATATTTGTATTAGAAAAAACACCTTCTCCAATATGATTAAGACTTTTTGGTAGTGTAATGGAGCAGAGGCTTTCGCAGCCTCTAAATGCGCTTTCGCCGATATAAGTAAGATTTCCAGGCAGCGTGATTGTGTTAAGTTTTTTACAGTTAAGAAAAGCCCAGTTGCCAATATGATTAATACTTTCTGGTAGGTTAACAGAAGAAAGGTTTTTACAACCATAAAAAGCTTTATCACTTATATTGGAGAGACCTTTTGGAAGGGTGATGGTATGGATGTCTTGACAGAAAGAGAAAGCACCAGCTCTAATAATTCTGCATTTTGTTTTTACTTTATATACCTCTAGTTTTTCGTTTTTACAATTCAAAAGCTGTTTGCCATCACTACTATACACTACGCCATGTTCGTCTTCTACACCTTGTTCTATTTCTTCGTTTGTGGGTTCTTCAGTTGCCAATTTATCATAATCAACGCCATCGCAGTATTGATTCATCTCAACGATAATTTGACATTTAGCTCCATGTGATTGAACAGCATAGATTATATGACATCTAAGTGTATCGTCGTCTGTGCTTACTAAAAGGAGATCTTGCTCACCTTCGGTTACTTTAATGGTAAAATCAACATTGGGTTTAGCTACGCCCATCTCTTTGTTGAAGAGAAAAACACGGCTTCTTATCGGAGTATTGATATGAAGAACGATTAAGGGATTATGCTTTTTTAGTAGGTTGGTGAATAATGACATGTGTTTCTTTTTTTGTCTGTAGTTAGGTTTGAATTAATCATTTCTGTTTTTTTAACAGATTGTGTGTTAAGATACAAATTGTTGTATAACTCAAAAATGTGTATGAAAAAATTGGATTCTTTTTCCGGTTTTTTCTTAAGAGCAACATCAGGTCTATTATCTATCTTATCATTGGGATTACTAGTGGGATCATCATCAGGGTCATTATTGAGATCATTATTGGGATCATCATTGGGGTCATTATTGAGATCATTATTGGGATCATTATTGGGATCATTATTGGGGTCATTATTGGGGTCATTATCAGTATTGCCACCACAAGTAAGAACTAAATCAGTTCCCATCCTCCCGAACGCAAATTTCCATCATATCTCGCAATTCCGGATTCTTTCAATATCTGCATATACCGTTTTACGGTCGGGTAACTTTTACCTGTAATACCTGTTAATTCGTTCAATTTAATTCTTTTGTTATGGCTCATATACTCCACTATCTTCACTAAAGATTCTCTCACTGAGGCATCAGAAGAAAGTTTTGATAAATCTATTTGATGTTTTTTCTCTAAAGAAGACAAACGATGATGGACATCAGGGAAGGTCAACACAACGCAATTGTGCTGAATGCTCCATTCAGGATCTTTACACCCATTACGTTGGCATTCCGATATTATTCTCAAAGTACCGCTACCCACCATCTCAATATAACCAAGCTGATAAAATGCATTTGCTATGTCAGGATTGCGAAGCACAGAACGATGAGTGTCTTTCAATCCTTCCAATGTAACCCCTTTCATCAAATTTCCGCTATTAATAATCTCCAAATGGTCAGCATAAGCATTAACTGCGGCAAAAGATTGGTAACTCTCATATTGCCGATGAACAACAGCATTCAACAATCCCTCTCGTATGGCCGTTAAAGGCATAGTTTCTATCTCCTGGCGCACCATCCCGTCAATCACGACCCTTTTAGGATATAAATTATAAAGATAATCAGAAATATCATCAACAGCCTTTACCAGACTGGAATCGAAAAGTCTGACATCTACCAATGTGGGTGCTCCATTTTTTTCTGAAAATACAGATACACGAATCCGAGTCTGTGGAATAAATACAGAAGGTGTCTTTGTCATAACAACAATACCAGCATTGGTCAGCTCTCCATTTCGAATAAACCCCATTGACCTCAAAACTTCTTCGTCCGATGCATCACTGTTCACTCTTCCTTTCTCCTTCAAAGCAGTCTTTATCTTGTCCAACACCTCGACATCCAACAAGGATAGAGAATCCATTCCTTGTGTCATCCGTTCCCATCCGTCTTCAACAGCCTGTTTGGAAGCAAAAAGGCCCATAATCTCATCGGAGGATGCAGCGACAACCGTATCACTTTTGAGAATATAGGAATATCCATTCGTAACAAATGGTTTGTCTGCTCCCTCCCAAATCAAAACTATTCCTACTTTTCTCCCGTCTATTTCTATCGTTTTAGATATAAAGGGAAGCGAAGGAGATATTTCTTTTGAAAGTGATGTCGTGATTATTGCCATATCTTGATCACTTACACTAATCACATCACCATGTTCATTAATACCGATTAGTAATGTTCCTCCGTGAGTGTTGGCCAAAGCACATGCTGCTTTAACAATATCTTCTGTTTGAAATACGGAAAAAAACAAAACGTTTTGACGGTTTTGTAACAGAAAGTCCACTATAAATTGATTATCTCCCATAGTCATGATTCTTTTATGATGCTGTCTATGAAACTTTTATCTTCAAAATTAGTTCGTATAAATTTTGCTATTTCAAGCAAATTGTTACAATACTGCATCCAATTATTGGTCACTTCTTCTCTTGCCATTCCTTTATGGTTAACAAAGTCTTCCATATCAAAACACTGTGGGTCAAACTGCCTAAAGTCTTTTGATTCAAAAAAATCAAGTACTCTTGGCAGATGCTTCCGTCCTCGTATTTGTCGGTCATAATAAGAAGTGATAGCAGCTTTTAAGTTTTCGTCTTTTGTGTCGGGAAATTCTCGCAATGTCAAAGTCTTCAAAAGATTTTTGTATATTTTTATTTTATTGTCAATCACATACCAACATGGTTTGTTCAGTTTACGTGCATGTTTGAATTCTTTAAAAGTCACACATTCATCACCAGCACGCCCAGTACCACAATCGGGGCGAATGATACCAAAGAAAACATCACAACCCTCCACCGCTTTTAAACAATTGTCAAAATTGTGCAGATGAGGGTTCACCTTCATTGTTCCAGACATTGACATCACAACCCAATACCCAAGACTATTAAACATTGATTCTATCTGAAGCAGTTGATCTTCATACCCATTAACCGAAGAGCTTATCATCACAATATATGGCCGTTCAGTATCCATCTTTCTAATTCTTTAATTTTCCAAATAATAGTTCATCAACATTTATTTTTATTACTTTGCAAAAATACACTTTTTTTCAGTTGTCAAAGTCCCTATATAATTTGTGCGTTTGTTGTTATCCAGATTCAGATGGATATAGACAGAATAATATTGGTTTTTAATGTTTTGTGTCAGCTTTTGCCGATTTGCCTCCATTAGTTTTTTACGTCGAGAACAATAAAAGAGAGGAATTATCATCTGTGTAGTTTGTCGGTAGTTACGATTATTGTTCCTTCTTTCACAAACCCAGCTCCCTTCGCCACAATCACCTCTCCGGCTTTTAGTCCGTCCGTCACCACATACGACTTTCCGTCGGAGGTGGGTTCAATACGTATTAAGCTAGCCACCGCTTTCCCGTCCACCACTTTCATCACATACACCTTGTCTTGGATGCTGTAGGTGGCCTCCTGCGGGATGACGATGGCGTTGTGCAGTTCGGTGGGGATAACGATTTTGCCAGTACCTCCGCTAAGTAGCATTCCGTTGGGGTTATCGAAGCGGGCGCAGACCGAGACGGCTCCCGTGCGCTCGTCCACCACACCGCTGATGCTTTCCACACGGCCGGTATGCTCGTAAAGGGTGCCATTGGGCAGTTGCAGCCGCAGTTCGGGCATCTGCAGTATCGCAGCTTCCATACTTTTGTGCTCGGAAAGGTACTGCATCACCGTTTTTTCCGTCATCGAGAAATAGACCCGCATCTGACGATTATCGGCCACCACGGTGAGTCCGTTCTGGATGGAAGGCCCCACGAGGTCGCCCTTGCGGTAAAAGATGCGCCCCACCACACCGTTGGAAGGACTGCGGATTTCGGTGTATCTGAGGTCGTTGCGGGCGGAGGTGAGGGCCGCTTTCGCGGCTGCGAGGTTCGCTTTCGCCACATTGAGGTCGCTTTCGGCCAGCGAGAGTTCGAAGTCGGAGACGACCGATTTCTGCCGCAAGTTCTTCTTACCGTTGTATTCCAACTGCGCCTTGTCCAAAGCGGCCGTCATCATCTGCACATTGGCATTGGCCGACTCCACTGCCGCCCGACTGGGTGCGTCATCGAGACGAAACAGCAGTTGACCTTCGCGAACACGCTCGCCCTCTTTCACATACACGCCCATCAGATGTCCCTCCACACGAGGAATGATCTTGATGTCTTGGGCACCCTGGATAGAAGCAGGATATTCCGCATCCAAGGTGTAATCCTGCGCCGTGACCGTGAGCAACTCATGGATTTCGGGCTCGTTTTGCTCATTTTGCGCTTTATTCTGGCACGACACCATCAGGAACAACGCAGTTGCCAATATCAGTAATCTACTGATTCTCATACAATTACAAAATATCATTTCAATTCTGTTTAATAATGCAAAAATACCGTGCCGAAAGGGAACAAAGGTGTATGATGGTGAACCAGTATTGTATATTTTCGGAACTTTTGTATTTTTGCCGAATGAAAATCACCATCCAAGAATATCACCACGGTGCAGAAATCGTGAAATCCAACCTCAACGGTTTTTGGCTCTGCCGTGTGCTGAAAGGCAGCATACGGGTGCTTTTTGAGCAAAACACGTACAAATTAGTTACCGGAACGGTGTTTGCCGTGCAGGAGGGCGCGACGTTCCGCGTGCAGTCGTCCACCCAAAATATGGTCGTGGAGGTTATGACCTTTGACGAATCGCTGATGAATGTCGTATATGCTTTGCTTGGGGCGGAGGCCGACATCGGGACGCTGGAAACGGCCTTTTGGAGTGCCACAACGCTGGCTGAGCCTTTTGGCCGAATGTTTGCCGCCGATTATGAGCTGCTTCGGATGGCAGTAGGGCAACCCGATCTCATCGCCCGCCACAAAATGGTCACCGCCAGTCTCGTCCACCTGTTGCTTTCTATCTTCAATGCGGTGGGAGAAACCACCACCTCGTCGTCTGGCGATAACGGCAAACGTTCTCGTCAGCTGTTGAACCATTTTTTCGAGCTGGTCGGCGAAAACACTCCGTCAGGATGCCGCAATATCACATTCTATGCTGACAAACTCTGTGTGTCAGAGCGTTATCTCTTCAAGGTCTGCAAAAAGGAAACCGACAAAACGCCGAAAGAACTTATCCATCAGTTTTTAATCGGCCAAATCAAGAACGCCCTGCTGACTACCAAGATGACCCATCAGCAGGTTGCCGACCATTTCGGCTTCCCGGACCAGTCGGCCTTCGGTCAGTTCTTCAAGCGCCAGGAGGGAATGTCACCTTCGGAATTTCGGAAGAGGTATAGGTGATGCGTGTATAGATAATAATCTTACCGGAAACTCATCCTAAACACCAGCGGGGAAACGCCTTCGTTGCGCTTTATTCTCCCCCTGTCCTGAACGCTTTCGGACTCACGCCGACCGCGCGGCGGAAGAAGGTGCCGAAATGGCTCTGGTTCTGGAAGCCGAGGCGGTCGGAAATCTCTTGGACAGAAAGCGTGGAGGTCCGCAACAGCGACTTGGCTTTTCGAATCAGGATTTCGCTGATGCAGTCGCCGGCGGTACTGCCCGTCACCTGTTTCACCACATTGGCCACATACGTGGGCGTCAGGTGTAGTTCGTCGGCATACCATTTGATGTCATGATGCTCGTGGCAGCATTGATCCACCAAAGACAGAAATCGCCCCGTCAATTCCTCAGCACGGGAAAGTGGTTTTTGTGTAGCAAGGCTGTCGGTGAAAAATTCGTAAAGGAAAGACAGGAGCGAGCGGACAAGATGCAGGATGGTCGTTTGCCGTTTCTGGTTTTCTTTCTGCATCAGTTCCTCGATGAGGTCAAGATAGAGCATTATCGTCTGCATGCTTGACGCGTCAAGTTGTGCGGCGGGGCGGACGTAGGCGTAATGCAGCTTGTCGTATGGCAATGAAAGAGACAGTTTCTCCGCAATGACAGGAGAAAAGGAGAGCAGGCGAACCTTCAAGTCAGGGGTGCTGCTGTTGTAGTGCAACACATGGTCATTGAAGATATACACGGCGGCCGGTGCTTTTATTTCGATGTCAAGCTGGTTGAATTTCCCGCTGAGGGCGCCCTGCATGACGAAAAGGATGGCATAATGGCTGGTGCGAAAGTATTCTGGTATGTTGGCATCCTCGTAAATTCCTATCTCAGCTATCAAAAGCTCTCTGTCATGCCAAGAGGTGCGCTTTATGATTTTTTCCGAATCGTATAAAATCGGCAAATCACCACTCTTCTTTTTTCCGTTTTTCATAATACTATCATTATTATCTTTCAGAACAATAAATATTATATTTAGAACAATTAAGTCTTTGACTTAACGTCATCAAAAAAGCAAAAATACACTTTTTTTTAATATGAAATGTGTAAAATAGAACATTTTTTGTCATTTTGAGGACAACGCTGTGACACTAATAGGTTTTATTTTTGCAAAAATGTTTCCATTATATCATGCTATATGAAAATCCTCTTTGTCATAGAC
>JAFPXF010000065.1 GCA_017394765.1 Bacteroidales bacterium
CGGTGAGCAGCTGGTTGAGGGTGCTCTCACGCTCGTCGTTGGCATTGGAGATGGCATTCTTGCCGCGGGCACGGCCAATGGCGTCAATCTCGTCGATGAAGATGATGCAGGGGGCCTTCTCCTTGGCGGTCTTGAAGAGGTCGCGCACGCGGGAGGCGCCCACACCCACGAACATCTCCACAAAGTCGGATCCGGAGAGGGAGAAGAAGGGCACCTTGGCCTCGCCGGCCACGGCCTTGGCCAAGAGGGTCTTGCCCGTGCCCGGAGGACCTACCAGCAGCACGCCCTTGGGGATCTTGCCGCCCAACACCGTGTATTTCTTGGGGTTTTTGAGGAAGTCCACCACCTCTTCAATCTCGAACTTGGCGCCTTCCAGTCCGGCCACATCCTTGAACGTGACCAGCTGCCCGGACTTCTCGTCGAACTCCTGGGCCCGCGATTTCCCGATATTGAAAATACTGCCGCCACCGCCCATTCCTGCGCCACCTCTCGCTATAGAGCGAATGGACCAGAGGATGAGAAAGATGAACAACAGCATCGGAAGAACATAGAAAAACATCTCGAATCCCCAGCTCTTGGTGTTGTTCTGCTTCACGGGAAAATCATACTCATCCACAACGTCCATCTCCGTGAGGGTGCTGTCCTTGGCAAGGCGTTTCTGGACGGCGTTTCCCCGAATATCCTTCAATTCGTTGTAGAAGACCTGGAAGTCGCCGGCGGGCAGAGAGTACTGGGGACCGTCCACATTCTCTTTCACCTTGTCGTATGCGGGCTTGTCGAGGGCCTCCGTCTTAAGGAAAATATTGACTTTCTCCACGCTGCGCACATACTCCACATGGTCGATGTCGCGGTTTTCCACCATCTGCTTGAACTGGGTATTGTCCACCTCAACGGTTGGGGTCTCGGTGCCGGAAAGAAACCAATAACCAATCAGGGCGAGGAAAAACAACAAGTAAATAAGGCCGAAGTTGAATTTTTTCTTGTCTTTGGAGTTCTTTCCTGTCGTATTAAATGGATTCTTGCCTGAGCGGCCGTCATCCCGTTTATTTTGCTGAGCCATAAAATAGGATTAAGGAGTTAGAACTTTTGGATGTCGGCATCGTTCCAAAGCGCTTCAATGTTATAATATTCCCGCGCTTCGGGCTGGAAGATGTGGACCAGCACATTGAAATAGTCCAACAGGACCCATTCCTTGTTTTCAAGGCCTTCGACATGCACGGGTTTCAGGTTGGCCACGCGCTGCGTCTGCTCCTGCACATAGTCGCACAATGTCTCCACATGCGGTTTGGAATTTCCGGTGCAAACAATGAAATAATCAAAATAGACATGATTGATTTTTTTCAAGTCGATACATTGTATATCGGCACCTTGCTTTTCTATAAGTGCTTGTATAATAAGCTCTTCTATATTTCCTTCGTAGGCAATTCCTTCAAATTTGACTTTTTTCTTAGAGGGCATAATGATGTTTTAAATTTGGCTTGCAAAGGTACATTTTTTTTTATACTTTTGCGGCCTCAAAAAAGCAATTGACATGACAAAGAAAAAATCCTTTCTTTTTTTAATTCTGACAGTGTTATTTCTGTATTCCGCCCATGCCCAGAAAGAGGTGGTGGGCCTTCCTTATTCTTTCACCCATAATGACATTTCCATGGCAGTTGACAGGGTGGATTTCCCGGCCTACGATGTTAATGAGCTGCTGGCGGAAGACGATCAGAACATGAAAGAAGGAAGTCCGATGCGCGTTGGCGCGGTGCGTCACGTCAGTTACAATTTCAACAACTCGGGCCGCACGGACATCCTGCCCGACGGTTCCCGTTTGTGGCGTCTGACGCTTCATTCCCCGGAGGCGCGTGCCATGGCCGTTTTCTTCTCAACCTTCAACATTCCGGAGGGGGCCACGATGTATGTGTACAGCAGTGACCGCAAGCATCTGACCGGCACCTACACAGCCGAGGACATCGAGCCAAACGGCGTGATGGCTTCCGAATTCATCGAGGGTGACGAGCTGACCATCGAGTATCACGAGCCTGCCGACGTCCACTACCACGGTGTTATCGAAATCGACCGTGTGAGCCATATCTACCGCAATGTTTGGTTCGCGGGCGACCCCGGGAAGGGCAGCGTGGACGATGCCGAAGACTGCCACTACCATGCCGTTTGTCCGGAAGGCGCAGCCTGGCATGACCAGATCAACTCTGTGGTGAGAATCACCATCACCGGCAACACGGGGACTTACTTCTGTTCCGGCGCCCTCATCAACAACGTCCGCATGGACAAAACCCCATACGTCTATTCCGCCAACCACTGTCTGGACGGTGACGGCTCCTCCTTCCGTTTCGACTTTTTCTACCAATACCTGAACTGCAACGGTACCGGTGTCAGCCCCGTCAAGTTCATCACCGGCGGTGAAATCAAGGCTTTCATCAGCTACAACTCCAACACCGGCATCAACAACAGCTCCGACTTCCTGTTGCTGCGCATCACCAAGGACCTCTCTTCCAAGCCCTGGTCCGACAGCCTCTATTTCGCAGGTTGGGATGCCACGGGAACCTCATCCGTCGGCTTGGCCATACACCATCCTGCCGGCGCACGCAAGCGTTTCAGCTTCCCTCGCCAAGTTTTCAACTACGGCACCAAGTACTGGGGTGTCAACTGGTACACCAATCCCAACAGAGGATGCACCGAACAGGGCTCTTCCGGCTCCCCGCTCTTCAATGCCAACAAGCTGATCATCGGCGACTTGAGCACTGGTGAAAGTGCCTGTAACTATCCTGCAGGCAGCGACTATTACGGCAAGCTCTCCTACGCCTGGACCAACAACAACAACAGCAACAACAGCAAGAAGCTCCAGCCGTGGCTCGACCCTGACAACACGGGAGTACGCACGCTTCCCGGCATGAATTTCCACGGAGTGGTCGGTGTGCAGGACTACAGCAGCCATATCGAGTATTTCAATGTCAACCCCAACCCGTCCACAGGCAATGTCACCGTCAAGGGATCCTTCAAGGAGACTGTCGGCCGCTGTAATGTCTATAATGCCATGGGCATGCTGGTCAGTTCCAAAGACATTGCACTCTCCCCCACCTTCAACCTCAACCTCGGCCACCTCACCAACGGCATCTATTTTGTCGAAATCAACGATGGCTGCCAGCTGTACCGTTCCAAGGTGGTTATCGCCAAATAGGAGGTGTCTCTCCCCATGCCATGGCTCCGCTCCTGACCACGAGTTATCTTCCCCCTGTCGAATACTTTGCCTTTTTGACCCAAGAGGAGGCTTGGCTGGAGCATTGTGAGCATTACCGCAAGCAGACTTTCCGCAACCGTTGCGTCATCCTGACCTCCAACGGTCCCGAGGCGCTTACAGTGCCCGTTGTACACAGCCGCAACCACGAGCCCATTGCCGAGACCCGCATTGACTATGCCATGCCGTGGCAGCGCACCCATTGGCGCGCCATAGTGTCCGCCTACGGCTGCAGCCCCTATTTCCTCTATTATCAGGACGCCCTCCTGCCCTTTTACGAACAGCGTCATGAACGGCTTTTCGACTTCAACCTGCAGCTCACCCGCACCCTTTTGCGGATGCTGCAACTGCCGTCACATCTCCACCTGACTGAAGATTTCACCCCCTTGACGGCCAACGATCTGCGCACCCTCATCCAACCCCATGGGCAGTCAGCGCCCGACTACGCCTTCCGGCTTACGGAGCCTTACTACCAAGTGTTCGGACACAAATTCGGTTTCGTGCCCAACCTATCCATCATCGACCTGATTTTCAACACCGGACCGGCGGCGGTCACCTACCTGCGCAATTTGCGCCAACAATTCTCAACCTCAACCATTTCGTAATCATGGCGCAAGACAAGCTCAAATTTGCAGAAAAAATCTACTACTATATCAAACAGGTGTTGATGAAGATCACCTATTCTCAAAACTTGTTTGATGAAGATGTATGGAAACTGCGTTTTTCCAAACAACAGGAAAAGCGCAAGTACACCATCGAAAAAAGCCTCTTCAGCCTCTCGTTGAAAAGTGCCGACGACATTTTCAAGTACCTGCTCTGGATCTCCTTGGTCGCAATGTTGGTCTTCATGATCCTGATGAGCCGTCATGTGGGCATTTCCGAACGGGAGATCGTGCAAAACGAGTATTCGGAATTGGTGCTCGGGTATTTCCACCACGATGTGGATGCCGCGACACTGCACGCACATCCCTACGCCTCCTCGCAAGCACAATACATTGATTTGGCGCTATGTGCACTCGGCAAGGCATTGCATGTCAACAACATATTTATACTCAAGCATTTAATCAGCTCAATCTTTGGATGGCTGCTCATCGTCTATCTCTCCGTGCTCATCCTCAGGGCTTTCAACTGGCGGGCGTCATTCCTCACGGCATTTTTTCTGTTCATATCGCCGCGCTTTTTAGGATACTCCGTATGCAACGTGGTCGATGTCACCTTCGCCTTCGGGTTCATCTTCACCATCACGCAGATCTACTATTTCTGCCGGGAATTGCCCGTCATCCGCATTTATCGTGTGGTGAAAATCGTATTGGGCACGCTTTTGGCCCTCTCCACCTATAATGCAGGCTTCATTCTCGTCCATTTCTTCATTATCTTCGTAATTCTAAACTTCTTACTTTACAATCCTTTGAAGAAGTTCTTCAAATGGGAATACCTCAAGCCGCTTTGCATCCTGATGGCCATGCTGGCGGGATTCATCGTCATTGTTTACTCGGTCCACGCCCTTTGCACCTTCTTCCTGAAAAGTTCCATCGTGAGGCCCAACCAGGCGTTTGCGTTGCTCACGGTCAACTACCCCTTGGCCGGCAACCAGCTCTTCGAGGGTCACATCATCGGCCCGGACAACCATCCACGGTATTATCTGGCCAAATACCTTTTCATCACCATTCCCACCGTCATCCTGATTGGGTTCGCGTTCTTCTTTGTCTTCTTCAAGACCGCCGTGAAATCGTTGAAGCCGTACTCCATCTTCATCTTCCTATACACCTTCTTCTACTGCGTGTTCAAGGTGCGGACACACTACCTGAACCCGGACACCATGTGGGCCATTTACTACTGCATTTATCCGCTTTTCATGTTGATAGCGGTCAGCGGGTACGAATGCACCCTGCAGAGCATCAATGACAAATACACCAATTTTGTGGTGATGGGACTTATGGCGTTGATGTCCTTCATGCCCATCCGGCACATCATTTTCACCCAGCCGCTCACATCGCTCTATTTCAACGAGATCACAGGAGGCATCCACAATGCGTACAGCAAATACGAGTTAGATGCGGTGGAGGATGCCAACAAGCAGGCCTGCCAATGGATGGGCAAGTACATACACGAGCACGAAATCGGGCACCACATTGACGAGGCGCCTTATGTGGTGGGCACCAATGGCAACTCGGCATGTCCGCTCTTTTTGTCCAAAGACACGAGCATTGTCATTGTGCGCATGCCGTACAGCCGCACGGACACGACATGGGATTACTATATCGACTTCTGCCATGGCATTCCCGCTTCACAGTTGCGGAACGGCACCTGGCCTTGCGACACCACGGTCCACCGCATCCACTTCGAGACCAAGCCCGTGGTGGCGTTTTATCGCAACTCTTATCGCGCCCGGCAGCGGTTGTTGCGCGACAGCATCGCCACCGAGGAGTTGCACCGCCTCGACAGTATCGCGAATTGTGCCGAATAGTTGGTGGTTGGGCGTTGGTCTTCAATGTTGATAATTAAGAAATTAAGGAGTTAAGAAATTGATTCCAACAACAGCCAATGCTCTTCCTTGAGCAGCCCCGGCAGGGGCAAAAGCTCGGTAGCCAGGGGTTAAAGCGTGAGGAACGAGCGCTGCAATCCCTGGGAGGGATGCGTGCGCGGGAAAATCGCGGCGCGGGAGAACGTTGAGACGAGGGTGTGCGTTGCACGCCGCGAAACGGATGTGGGGTTCCACGAGCATGCGTGAGGGATTGCAGTGGAAATGATTTTGGCGAGAATGCGTTCCCTGGCGAGACGGAGGTTCCGCTTGACGCTTCGCGTCTCGCGGAATGGCGGTGGGTTCTAAGCCAAAATCATTGGAACGGAAAGCCCGACGGCGCGGCGGCATTTAATGTTGTGTGCGAATGCAACGTGATTCCACGCCGCCGCGCTGGCACGCCCAAATCAAAAAAAAAGATGCAAAAGCCCTGATTTGTGCCACCGAGTATATAATTCCCAAAAATTATGTACTTTTGCACTCTTTTTTGAAAACCGACTCATGATCGAATACAACACCAAACGCAGCAAACTGCTCATCCGCGAATATGGACGCAATGTCCAGAAAATGGTGGAAGACACCATGAAGATCGAAGACCGTGAGCAGCGCAACATCGCCGCCCGCGCCATTGTGCGCGTCATGGCGCAACTGAACGACCCCAAGGAGCAACCCACCCTGTCCAACCAGGAGCCTCTCGACTACTGGCACAAGCTGTGGGACCATCTCTACATCATCTCCGATTACAAACTCGACATCGACAGTCCTTTCCCGAAACCCGTGCCCGACACCAGCGAAAAGGAGATTGTCAAACCCGACTACAACAAACACCACATCATGCTGCGGACCTACGGCCGCAACATGGAAAACGTCATCAAGGCTGTAGCGGAGTATCCCGAGGAACAACGGAAGCGCATGGCCAAAGTGTTGGCCAACGACCTCAAGATGATGTACTTGAGCTACAACCGGAACTCTGTGAACGACGAACTGATCAAACGGCAGCTGCTTGAGATGTCGGACGGTGCCCTGACGTTGCCGGAGGATTTCTCGCTGACCACGACCAAGGAGCTGCTCCATTTGGTCAACAGCAACATCTCGTTCTACATCGCCCCGACCAAGAAA
>JAFPXF010000066.1 GCA_017394765.1 Bacteroidales bacterium
AATCATGACCGACGTGATACAACTCTTACCCGACTCAGTGGCGAACCAGATTGCTGCTGGCGAGGTGATACAGCGTCCGGCAAGCGTCATCAAAGAGCTTGTCGAAAATGCCATTGATGCCGGGGCGAAGACGGTAAACGTCATCGTGGTTGATGCCGGACGCACGGCTATTCAGGTGGTCGACGATGGCTGTGGCATGTCTGAGACCGATGCCCGCCTGGCTTTCGAACGGCATGCAACGTCGAAAATCAGGAAGGCCGACGACCTCTTCGACCTGCATACAATGGGTTTTCGTGGTGAGGCGTTGCCGTCGATTGCAGCTGTATCGCAGGTGGAACTGCGCACGCGGCGTCCGGGAGATGACGTGGGTACGGTGCTCACGCTTTCAGGTTCTCGTTTCGTGAGCCAGGAGCCGTGTTCGTGTCCTGTGGGTAGTAATTTCAAGATTGAGAATCTGTTTTTCAATGTTCCGGCAAGACGTAAGTTCTTGAAATCGAACGCGACTGAGCTGAATAACATCCTCATGGCGTTTGAGCGCATCGCGCTGGTCTACCCGTCGGTGGCTTTCACGTTGCATAGCAATAATACGGAACTGCTCAATCTCAAGGAAGGCGGTTTCCGTCAGCGCATCATCGATATTTTCGGAAAACGCCAGAATCAGGACTTGCTGCCCGTGGAGGTCGATACGACGCTTGGCCACATTCATGGTTTCGTGGGTAAACCGGAGTCGGCCAAGAAGAAAGGGGCTCATCAGTATTTCTTCGTGAATGGGCGCTATATGAAGCATCCTTATTTCCACAAGGCTGTTCAGGGCGCTTTCGACCGACTTGTTCCCGTTGGCGAACAGGTGCCTTATTTCATCTATTTCGAAGTGCCTGCAGCCGATATCGATGTGAATATTCATCCCACAAAGACGGAAATCAAGTTCGAGAACGAGCAGGCTATCTGGCAAATCCTTACCGCAGCGGTGAAAGATGCCATCGGTGCTTTCAACGATGTCCCGAGAATCGACTTCGATACGCAGGGGAAACCGGAAATTCCTGTGTTCCAGCCGGGAGCGATGCCGACAATGCCCAAGGTGGAGTATAATCCTCAGTATAATCCGTTCTCATCAACACCTGCTGAGCGCAAACGCAAGGCAGTGAACGACTGGCAACAGCTCTACGAGAACCTGAAACCGGCGGGCGACGCTCAGCAGCCGATTCCGTTCACGCAGCATCAGGACACACTTTCGCCTGATACAACTCCCGCTGAAACCAGTGGGGCAGGGGATTCTGATACGCTCATCGCCGATAAATCTCCATCGCATTATCAATACAAAGGACGCTATATTATGACGGCGGTGAAGTCGGGTCTGATGATCATCGATCAGCATCGCGCGCACGTACGTATATTATATGAGCACTATCAGACCTTGCAGAAAAACCGGCAATGGGTCTCCCAAAAGCTGCTTTTCCCGGAGATTATCCAGCTGACGGCTGCAGAGCAGACGGTGTTCGATCATGTGTCGGCGCAGATGGAAGAGATGGGCTTCGAGCTGACTTCGCTGGGCAATGGCAGCTATGCCGTGAATGCCATCCCGGCCGGTCTTGAAGGAGTCAATCCTGTTGCCTTGGTGCGCGATATGGTTGAGAATGCAGACACATCCAGTGGCGGTATACAAGATGAAATAGGCAATTCCCTTGCGCTGAGTTTGGCTCGAAATGCAGCGATTCCCGTCGGGCAAATACTGGGAAATGAGGAGATGGAAGGCATCATCAACGACCTTTTTGCCTGCCAAAATGTGAATTATACACCCGATGGCAAACCCATCCTAACCATCCTTAAACAGCAAGAAATTGACCGACTTTTAGGGTAAAATGCCCCGAAAACACCGAAAAATAAGGAAAAAATGCCCTTTTTCGGCAAAAAAACGAAAAAAAAATAGCAAAAAATGATGCTTATTAAAATTAATTATTAACTTTGTACCCGAAAATGCTAGTTGTGCAATAACGATTTTTAAGTTTATTAATATTAATTATTAAGTTATGAAAAAGTTTTTGATGATTCTGGCTTTTGCCAGTGTTTCGATGGCCTCTATGGCACAGGAAGATCCTACGCTGAAGTATAGCGTAGCAACAAACTCGTTCTGGCAGAACTGGTTCGTCCAGGTGAATGCTTCTTGGAATGCTTTCTATTCTAACGAAGAGAAGGGCGCCGACTTCGCTAAGGGCCCCTTCAAGGATTTCCGCAGCGCTCCCGGTTTCTCGGTAGCAGTTGGTAAGTGGTTCACTCCTGGTCTCGGTCTCCGCACAAAGTTTGCTGCTATGAATGGTCGTAGCGTGATCAGCGAGAACAAGGACATTAACGACATCAAGTTCTGGAATCTGCAGGAACAGGCTCTGTTCAACCTGAGCAACATGCTCTGTGGTTACAGCGACACTCGCGTTTGGAACTTCATTCCTTATGCTGGTGTAGGTATTACCCGTAACTGCTCGTACAACACTTACGAGCTCGCTTCTAGCCTTGGCTTGCTGAACACATGGAAGCTCTCGAAGCGCGTACTCCTCAACCTCGACCTCGGCTTCACAATGTGTGGTGACGACTTCGAAGGCCGTCTTGGCAACAAGCGCTATGTTGACCTCGGTGGTAAGGGTGGCGATCCCTCTCCCTCGAACCACGACCGTTGGTTCACCGCTGAGCTCGGTCTGACCTTCAACCTCGGCCGCGTGGGTTGGGACAAGACTCCCGATGTGGACGCTATCAAGGCCCTCTCTCAGAGCCAGATCGACGCCCTCAACGCACAGCTCAACGATGCTAACGCTGAGAACGCTCGCCTGAATGGCCGTCTGCGTGAGGCTCTGGCTAACCAGAAGCCCGCTGAGACTCCGAAGGCTGTTCGTGAGTTCGTGACCACTCCTGTTTCGGTGTTCTTCAACCTCGACAAGACCAACATTGCTTCGCAGAAGGACCTCGTGAACATCGAGGGTGTTGCTAAGTATGCTAAGGAGAACAACACCAACCTGCTCGTAACGGGTTATGCTGATAGCGCTACCGGTAAGGCTGACCACAACCAGTGGCTGTCTGAAGAGCGTGCAAAGACCGTTGCTGAGGAGCTCGTTAAGATGGGCGTAAGCCGCGATAAGATTGAGACCGTTGGTAAGGGTGGTGTTGACGAGCTGTCTCCCATCTCCTTCAACCGTCGCGCTACTGTCCAGGTTAAGTAATTTCTCCTGACACAAAGCAGTTTGCCGCTTGTCGGCACTGCTATCGCAGCTATTCGCTTAGCGAATCATATAACTTTGTAGAGTCGGATTTCTTCTGACTCTGCAAAGTTATTTTGTTATGTTTCCACCCTTTTCCTCTTATTTCTTTCATCGATTGGGCTAAAGAATTCTTGTTTCAATCAATGACAGTTTAACGCATCTCTTTCTGCTACTGGTCATGTTTCTATAATGTTTGAACATATCTCTATATGTTATGCAGCATGCTTCTGTGTGATATGCAGCGCGCTTCTGTATGTTATGGGGCATGTCTTAGTATGATCAGGAGTATGTCCCAGTATGATTAGGAACATATCTCCGTGTATTATGGATCATATCTCTATGTGTTACGGTGCGTGTCTCAATAATCTTATGAATAGTTTCGTACACTGAAAAAACACTTTAATATGCCTGTTTACTTCACGGTTTATCTTTGTTTGAACGTACTTATCGCACTCTAAATGAAGAAAAAGGTAAAAAAGTTGCAGAAAAATTTGGTGGTTTCCGAAAAAGTGCGTACCTTTGCACCCGCTTAGAAAAACAAGGGCGTTTAGCTCAGCTGGTTTAGAGCATCTGCCTTACAAGCAGAGGGTCGGCGGTTCGAATCCGTCAACGCCCACTTGGGGTGTTTCCCGGTGATCCTTCGGGGTTGCCGGGATTTTTTATGGTTAATTTTTTGAAAAAGTATATCATTTTATTTGGCTATTTATAACAAAAGAAGTAACTTTGCACCTCGTAATGCGTGATGATGCTTTTAGCATCCTTGCGAGGTTATGAAAAAGGGCGTTTAGCTCAGCTGGTTTAGAGCATCTGCCTTACAAGCAGAGGGTCGGCGGTTCGAATCCGTCAACGCCCACGAAGATGTCTGCCATTCGATGATGAAACGCAGGCGTGACAGATAAGGATAATCCTCAGGAACAATACAGAAAAAGAGTAAACGATAAAGTATTATAATACGACACATTCATGACACTCAATTTATTAACTGCCATTTCTCCCGTTGATGGGCGTTATCGCGGAAAAACCGAACCATTAGCAGACTATTTTTCGGAATATGCACTCATTCGCTACCGTATCAGGGTAGAGATTGAGTACTTTATTGCGCTCTGTGAGCTGCCGCTCCCGCAGCTGGCTTCGTTCCCGCATGCTCTGTTTCCCCAGCTGCGCGCCATTTACCAGGAATTCGATGTGGCAGGCGCCGAGCGAGTAAAGGAGATTGAAAGTGTCACCAACCACGACGTAAAGGCCGTCGAATACTATATCAAAGAACAAATCGATAAACTTTCCGAAACCGGCCAGTCACTGGCTGCCTATAAGGAATTTATCCACTTTGGTCTTACCTCGCAGGACATTAATAACACGAGTGTGCCCCTTTCGCTGAAAGAGGCGTTGACGGATGTGTTTGTTCCCCAACTCGAGGAGCTTGTCAATCAGCTGCGCCAGTATGCTGAAGAATGGCAGACGGTTCCCATGTTAGCAAAGACTCACGGTCAGCCGGCATCGCCTACACGTCTTGGAAAGGAAGTGATGGTATATGTCTATCGTTTGTCTGAACAACTCGAGTCCCTGAGGAATTGTCCTCTGTCGGCTAAGTTCGGTGGCGCAACAGGTAATCTGAACGCTCATCATGTAGCCTATCCCGACTACGACTGGCGCACGTTTGCCAATCAGTTTGTCAGCGAAAAGCTGGGCCTGCAGCGTGAACAGTTCACGACTCAGATCAGCAACTATGATTCGCTGGCCGCTGTCTTCGATGCCATCCGCCGCATCAATACGATTATCATCGACCTCGACCGCGACTTCTGGATGTATATCTCGATGGAGTATTTCAAGCAGAAGATTAAAGCAGGCGAGGTAGGGTCGAGTGCTATGCCACACAAAGTAAACCCGATTGATTTTGAAAATAGTGAGGGAAACCTGGGCATTGCCAACGCCTTGCTGCAGTTCCTTGCGCAGAAGCTTCCCGTGAGCCGTTTGCAGCGCGACCTTACCGATAGCACGGTTCTGCGCAATGTCGGTGTTCCTATGGGGCATAGCATCATTGCCATTCAAAGCACCCTCAAAGGTTTGCGTAAGCTCATCCTCAACGAGCAGAAGCTTCAAGACGACCTCGAAAATAACTGGGCCGTTGTTGCTGAGGCCATTCAGACTATCTTGCGTCGTGAGGCGTACCCTCAGCCTTACGAGGCTTTGAAGGCCCTCACGCGTACCAATCAGAAAATCACGGCCGAAACCATTCACGATTTCATCAATACGCTGCAAGTTAGCGATGCCGTGAAGGCAGAGTTGCTGGCTATCACGCCTGCCACTTACACCGGTATTTGAAACCAACACGACCCGTGACAGGGGAATGTATAATATCAAACAAATTAATTAGAGAGTAAAGAATTTATTAGTATTGTTTCATTCAACGAAGAAAACCATGAATCAG
>JAFPXF010000067.1 GCA_017394765.1 Bacteroidales bacterium
CTGATGGGCCGCTTCTGGCGCTGGCACATCAACTTCTGTCCGGGTTGGAAGAATTACTTCACCTCGCTGTCACCTGAAAAGCAGGCTGAGCTGCGGGAGAAGTACCAATTCACCAAGATCTATGAACACTGACAGGATTCTGCCCGTCAACCGGGAGCATCTGCTGCTGATGCAGGTTTTGTGCTGGCTTGGTCCCGGCATCAAAATCTTCACAACCGGCGTGAAAGCCATAGCGGAGGTGTCCAGCCACCAACCCGGACGGGTATGGTGGCTGGTTTTGATTGCCGTCGCTGTTTCCGTCGCTTTCTCGCTGATGTTCAACAACTTCGTCAAGCGATACACCCGGCGCATCCTCGACTTTCCCAAACGGAAGAAGTCGCTGTTCGCCTTTTTCGACCTTCACGGCTATATTCTCATATTCTTCATGATGGGATTGGGCATCAGCTTGAAATTCATCCCCGGAATGCCAGCGGAGTTCTTTGCCGGATTCTATCCGGGCCTCGGTGCCGCCCTCGCAATAGCAGGACTAAGGTACTTTGTAAGCTGGATTAAGGCAGTACGGAAATAAAATACGGCAAGAAACTTGTTGACAGCCAATTGATATTTTTGTAATTTTGCAATTTAATATTCGATTATGATCCTCTATTTCTCGGGCACGGGCAACAGCTTGGCCATCAGCCGCCACATCGCGGAGAGACTCAACGAAACGGTGATGCCGCTCAGTCAGGCGGTGTATCAGGATTTGTCGCAGGAGCGGCGCATCGGGCTGGTCTATCCCAGCTACTGGTTCAATACGCCGCGGGCGGTGACGGAATTGCTGCCGCGACTGCAGCTGCCCAAGGAGGCGTACGTCTTCATCGTCATCCCTTGCGGCGCGCAGGCCGGCAACGCCATCCATACGGTTCAGAAACTGCTGGCCGACAAGGGGTTGCCGTTAGCGTACAGCCAGAAAATCCGCGTGCCCGACAACAGTGCCGTCGGCTTCGGGCGCGACCCCAACAAGCAAGTCTGGAAGTTCGAGAAGTACGCCGATCGGTTGGAGCGTATCACCGAGGAGATTGCTGCCGGCACGCAAAGCCTGCACTACGCGTGGTGGGGACCGATAGGCGCCTTGTGCGCCCGTCCCAGCATGCAACGCCGCACGCTGCCGATGCTCACGTCCGCCGTCAACACCGACATCTGCGTGGGTTGCGGCATCTGCGCTGAGGTGTGCCCGCAAGGCAACATCGCCCTCACGGACGGCAAAGCCCGTTGCGGCGACAACTGCACGCAGTGCCTCGCCTGCGTCCACTTCTGTCCGCAGCAGGCTGTGGAGCTCAACCGCAAGCCCACGCCCAAGGCGCACCAGTACCACCACCCGAAAATAACGGTGGGAGATATGAAAAAGAATGTATTTTCGCAATCCAAATAAAAAAGAATTATGAAACATCTCAACTATTACCTCTCGATTCTCGCCATAGCACTGTGCATCAACTGCTTCGGGCAAAAAAGCGTTGACAAAAAATTGCCTAAAGACATCTATGGCTTCACTGTCAAGGACATCAAAGGCAACGATGTGTCGCTGGCCGACTACCAAGGCAAGGTGCTGCTCATCGTCAATGTGGCCAGCAAATGCGGCCTCACCCCGCAGTATGAAAGTCTTGAAGCACTTTATCAGAAATACAAAGACCAGGGATTGGAGATTCTGGCGTTCCCCTGCAACCAGTTTTTGGAACAAGAGCCGGGTACGAACGAAGAAATCTTGGACTTCTGCTCCGTTAACTACAATGTCACCTTCCCGCTGTTCAACAAAATCGATGTGAACGGCAAGGAGGAGAGTCCGCTCTATACGTTTCTGAAAGCCAAAGCCCCGTTCAAAGGCTACCCGGAAGGATATGAGAAATTCGCCTCACAGCTCACTATGATTCATCAGAAAACCGGCAGTGGTTTCGAGAAAGGCGACGCTATCAAGTGGAATTTCGGCAAATTCCTAGTCTCCAAAGACGGCAAGACCATCCTGCGTTATGAGCCGATGGTGGCACCAGAAGATATGGAAGCAGAAATCCAACGCTTGCTGGCGAAATGATGGGAAAGATGCGGCATATTAACAGATTATCCCTTCTTTACCGAACAGAAATTTTAGTTTTTCAGGCAACACAAATCAAAACAACAAGAATATGACCCTGCAAGAAGCCATCGTTGCCCGCCACAGTGTGCGGCAATACATCGAAAAACCCATTGAGGCAGAGAAAATCCAACAATTGCAAACCCTCATTGACGAATGCAACCGTGAGGGCGGGCTGCACATACAGTTGGTGACAGAGGAACCAAACGCCTTTGCCGGCGGGATGGCCAAGTACGGCAAGTTCAGCGGCGTGCGCAACTACATCGCCATGATCTGCAAGAAGGGCGACGACGTGAAACTCGGCTACTACGGCGAGAAGGTGATCCTGTTGGCGCAAACGCTCGGACTGAACACCTGCTGGGTGGGACTCACCTTCCGCAAGCAACCCGACCAGTACAAGGTGGACGACGGCGAGACGCTCGTCTGCGTGGTGTCGCTCGGCTACGGGGCCACGCAAGGCGTGCAGCACCCGCAGAAGCGGACCAGTTCCGACGTGACGGAAGACCAGCGCACCGCCGACCACGGGAAGCCTTTCCCCGCGTGGTTCGGGCGTGGTGTGGAGGCTGCATTGTTGGCACCCACGGCCGTCAACCAGCAGAAGTTCGTGTTCATCCTGCACGACAACAATCGCGTGGAGGCAAAGGCGAAGTTCTCCCTCATCGGCTATGCCAAACTCGACCTCGGCATCGCCAAATGCCACTTCGAGGTGGGAGCGGGAAAAGGGAGTTTTGAGTGGTTATAGCATTTGGTCGCATCTCTTCGAGATGCGACCTGCAGTGCGTGCGTGACACCTCTCCGAGGCATCACCACACGATTGACAAACAATTTGTATATTGAAAAAAATGAGGTGAGGTTAAGGCTGTTCATCGGAAAAAAGTGTATCTTTGCATTTTGGGATAAGGAAAAACTAA
>JAFPXF010000068.1 GCA_017394765.1 Bacteroidales bacterium
AAAAATCCTTGAGTATTTGCTACATCTTTCCATTCTTTCAATGAACATTCCCAACCGCCTCCCCTCTCTCCCTTCTGCTCCGCGGGACTCGTCCCGTTTCCCTCTCAATTGGGACCGCAAAAATACACTTTTTCCAATACATTGCAACCACTACCATGCACTTTTTTTTCATTTTTTTACTATTGTTCTGATAATCAGTGAAATAATTTTTTTTCGAGGCTACTTTTTCAACAATGAATTGTGGAAAAAGCACCCTTTTTGTTCATTTCCAAGGGGGTGAAAGGAGGGCGTTTGGAGATTCATTTCGGAACTTTTTGGAAAAAGACCGCAAAAACCGACAATTTCATGCTGCTCATTGCAGACTATATTCCTGCAAAAAAAAGAGAAAAGCCGGCACTTTTGGAGTACCGGCTTTCATCATGCAATCGAGGAAGTGAACAGACACAGGCTGCTGTGGCCCGTATCTTATGTCCTATGACTATTTCACATAGTAAGTCTGGCGCATATTAATGCTTACATGTTTTTGCTTGGAGGAGGTATTGAACGCACCACCCCATGAATAGTCTTCATCGGCGGAATTGGGTGCCGTGATCTGAAAGACGCCCGTAGTGGCGGTTTTCAGGTCACCGAGTCGGCCACCAGCGTTCTTGGTGATGGTCTCCGCACGTTCGCGGGCATTCTTGGAAGCCTCAGCCAACATCTCAATCTTCAAGTCGGCCAGCTTGGTGTAGTAATACTCCGGATTCCAGCTGTCAATGTTGATATTCTGCTCGTAAAGCTCGGAGATGGCGCGGATGACTTTCTCGATCTTGTCCACATCCTTGGATTCGATGCGCACAGTCTGCCTGGATTCATAACCCACAAACCTTTCTACCCAATGGCCGTTTTCCCAATGGCTGTCCATCTTGCGATCCGTGGAGATGTTCTTGAAGTCCATTTCGGAATCTTTGATGCCTTTGCTCTGAAGGAACTCCTTGACAATGGCAGCCTGCTCTTTGATTTTGGTATAGGATGTCTTCATGTCATTCTCGATCACATCGTACTGGATATTCCAGACAATAAGGTCGGAAGTGAAGTCCTTTTCGGCGAGACCGACCACAGAGACCGTCTTGACGGGTTTCTTGGTCTGATAGAATGCGATGCCCAGAGCCAGGGCGGCGAGGAAGAACGCAATGCCAACGATGATGGCGATGGTGACAGATTTGTTGTTCATTGTATTATTTTTTTAATGAGACTATCTCTTTTCAGCAACAATGATAAACGTATGGGGAATTATATTATTGCAAGAAGAGAGAAAAAAACTTCGCTCTCCCGGAGGATGCACCTCAAGGAGAGCGAAGCGGTTATCGTGATGGTAGTATTCTCGACGTTATGGCATGTTGGCAGTCTGTTGTTTGCCGTCTCGGGCAGGCTGTCATCAAGCCTGCTGAATCACTACCGTTTGGTCTGTTCTTTCTCTTTTATTTTGACTAACTGCTTTTTAAGGGCATCGACTGCCACATCGACTGCCTCTTCGAAACTTTTGGCGGTTTTGCTGGCGATGGCGTCATTGCCGCGAATCATAATGCGGATGTCGGCCGTCTTATTCTCGGGCGCTTCGGTGTTCTCCAACTTCAAGGTCACCTCGGCGCTGATAATCCCGTCGTAAAGTTTGCTTAATTTTTCGACCTTTTCGTTGATGAATTCTTCTAACTTTTGATCCGTTTTGAAATGTACGGAAGAAATGTTGATAGTCATAATAACCTCCTTTGTTTTATGCCCTAGGATGGGCTTGTTTGTAAATTGATTTGAGTTGTTCCATGGAATTGTGCGTATAGACTTGTGTGGCGGCCAGACTGCCATGGCCGAGAATCTCCTTGATGGCATTCAAATCCGCGCCATTGTTGAGCATGTGCGTCGCAAAAGTGTGGCGGATCACGTGGGGACTTCTCTTGTCGATTGTTGTAACCATGTCCAAGTATTTTCGCACAATTCTATAGATCGCCTTTGGATAGAGTTGCTCTCCATTGGCGGCAACAAAGATATAATAATTTTGAATATCTGTTCCAAATTTTTTTTCATAATTTCCGATATGCGTTGTTAATAAGTCATGCAGCCTGTTACCGAACGGGATGATGCGTTCCTTGTTGCGTTTTCCCAACACTTTCAAAGTGTTACTGGAGAGGTCGATGGAGCTTTTCCGCAGGTTGAGCAGTTCCGAGAGACGCATGCCGGTGGCATAAAACATCTCCAGGATCAGCTTGTCGCGTACGCCTTCATACCCCTCGCCAAACTCCACATCGGAGAAAAGGTGCTCCATGTCGCGCTGCTCCACATACACGGGCAAGCGTTTCTGGAACTTTGGCGACCGCACCTGCCGCATGGGGTTGTCTATCACGGCCCCCACTTTCACCTCGTGGCGATAGAACGCCTTCAAGGCACTGAGTTTACGGTTGACCGTCCGTGCCGTGTTGCCGCTGTCTTCCAGCAATGTGATGACCCATGTCCGGATATCGCCCGCCGTCACATCCTGAAGCGCACCAATGCCCAACGATTCCTCCATATATCGCGCAAACTGCTCAAGGTCACGACCATAAGCCGTGACCGTATGTTCTGAAGAACGTTTTTCATACCGCAGATAGTCGATGAATGACGAGTAGGAAATCATGCTCATATAACTGTAGTATATATATATTATTGTGTTGAACGGGCAAAAAAAAACAGGGCTGGACCCTGTTTTGTGTTGATTGTCAAAAACCTCTTATTCGTTCTCAGCGTTACGAAGCTGCTGAACGTAGATGGCCTTGCGCAATTGCTCCCTTCTGATGACACTCTTTTTGGTGAACTCCTGGCGCGTACGAATCTCTTTCTTCACACCAATTTTGTCGAATTTCTTTTTCAGTCTTTTGAGCGCTTTGTCAATGGAATCGCCCTCTTTCACGGGAACAATAATCATAGGTAATACCTCTTTCTTTTTTTGGTTAATACTAATTTTTTAAAGGGCGGCAAAAATACACTTTTTTCTTGAAACATAGTTTTTTATCCGATTTTTTTTATTCGTGTTACATTTGCCGGTTTGAAAGGGCCGTGATCACCGACATCACAACTGGCCCTGAATGGCTTCCTCGACCCTGGACATGGAGTATGCCGGTTCAAATCGCTCAACAACTTCGCCATTGCGATTGATGAGAAATTTGGTGAAATTCCACTGGATATTACCTGGCTTTTTGCTCTTAAGCCATACATAAAGCGGAGAAGCATGGGAACCATTGACATTGATTTTGGCAAACTGCGGGAATGTGATGCTATAGTGATCGGTGCAAAAGCCATGTATGTCGTCATAGGACCCTGGAGCCTGGCCACCAAATTGGTTGCAAGGGAAATCAAGAATGACGAAGCCCCTATCCTTGTATGTCTCATAAATTCGTTCGAGGTCTGTATATTGCGGAGTATAACCACATTGTGTGGCAGTGTTGACAACAAGGAGCACCTGACCTCTATACATAGAAAGCGAGACACTGTCGCCATCGCCGGTTTCAACCTTGAATTGGTAAATGTTGTCTTGGGGCTCCTCCGGCACCACAGTGGAGTCGGGTCCCACAATGGGATCGTCGTCAATCGCGACAGGCGGATCGTTTCGGTCACAGGCAGCAAACGCCATCACCGCCATCAGTGCAAAAATGAGTGTTTTGAGTTGTTTCATACTTTTGGATTTTAGTTTACAACAAGTTAGACATGGTCACTTTATCAGCGTTATGGATCCGTGCAAAGGATAGGACAACATGCCGGTGAGGGTGTTGACATAGACATTGCAGGCATAATAAAACACCCCGGCGGAGCAAGGTTGGTGCGTCATCTCATCAGTGCCGTCCCAAAGTATGGCAGGATCCTGAGTGTGGAACACCCGCTTGCCCCAGCGGTTGTAGATGAATATTTCCACCTTCTCAACCCCATGATAGGGTTCAAAGGGCTGGAACAGATCGTTGGAACCATCGCCGTTGGGTGTGAAGACATTGGGCAAACGATAGTCAAGGCAATCGTAAATGTCGATGCAGACAGAATCTGTAATCCGCGTGCGATTGTGGTTGGTGTCGGCCACAGCCATGGCGAAGCATCCCACGATCACGTCGGGAGCGGACACCTGATAGGTGCAAGGTGCCGGAAAACAAATGTGGCCCTCCGTTGTGAATGAATCAATGCATGTGAAACTCCCCTCAAGCGTGGGCTTGTAATATATGTAATAGCAGAATGCATCGGAGGCGGCGCTGTCGGACGAGAAAGACCAAGTGTAAGTCACTACGGAGCAATCCGTGGTGATGGCGATTTTCGGAAGCTCCGGTGCCTCGTCATCGATGGGCGTGTCACAAGCGATTTGCGAGCGATTGAAGAGAGGTCCTATGGTATCCGGGAGCCAATAATAGCCCTCCGCACGCACATAGTAGCAGTAACACTGTCCGTTCTCCAACCCGAAATCCGTATAGGAAGTCTCCGCCACCGTCGCGATGGAATCCCACAATCCAGAGCCATCGGTGCTTCTATAGACCGTGTAGGCCACGTTGCTCCAAGGCTGTTGCACCTGCCAACTGAGCGCGATGCGGCGATCACCGGGAGTGGTGGTCACAAAAATGGAGGTGGCAGGGTCGGAATGTTCGATAACAGTATCGGCATTGAAAAAGTCCACGCGATAGGTATAGGGGAAATCGCGTGTATTAAGATCATGGTCAAGACATTCGGATGTATCCGTGCCGACAAACGGATAGGGGTTGGCATTGAGCAACGTCCACTCCGTTCCCTCCGGGCTTTTCCGATAGAGATTATAAAAATGCGGTGGTGGGAAGGCCACGGAGTCAATTTCGGGCGGGGCTATCCAACGTACTTTCAACGTGCCATACAGGGAATCGGTGGTCACCACATCGGCATTGATCAGCAACGGGGCATCGTTGAAGATGTGGGTGCAAACCTCATCGGAAACATAGCTTTCAGCACCATCGGGAAATATGGCCACCACGCGATAACAGTAGTCATTAGCATGATACAACGGCAGTTGGTCACCGTTGTCCGTAAAAAGCGTGTCCTCCCATGCATTCGTGCGGCCAATCCATTGGTAGCCAGTCCCATCAGGCATGCCAGTCTCGCAATGCGATGGTTCAAACGGGTTGCTGCCGTTACGCCGGTATATATCGTAGCCGACAGCATTGGGACAGGAGTCGGGAGACCATTGGAGGTGGACGACATTGCCCTGCGGTGTTGCCACAAGGTTTTCCGGTTTGGGTGCCACAATCGTGATACGCAAGGTTTTGAAGGAGACCAGCTCCACCTGCGGACCATTATCGCGTGCCTTGAAAAGCACCTCGTAGGGAGCAGTGCGCACATGGGAGCATTGTGTGTTCCAGTTGAAATGGGTGGTATAAGCCACACTGTCCGTGATAGTCATAAATTGCGCGGGACCGTCCTCAAGATAGAGAGGTTCGCCCGTGGCGGTGAGGGTGACATGTGTAGAGGTGTTGTCGAGAACCTGCACCGGAAGTCTCAGCCGAGTGCCGGCCAACACGCAGGTGTCTTGCACCAGCACCACAGGCGGTTGGTTGTTGCACGGCGCAATGGTGATCTGCATGTCGCGCACCACGCTGCTGATGAGAATGCCGTTGCGCCATTCTTGCACAAGGATGGCAATGTTGAACTCTCCCGCCATGGTGGGTGAATCCCACACCAAGTCGCCCGTCACAGAGTCGATGGCAATGAAATTGGAGGCATACGGCAGCTCATAGCCGGGAATCACTTCTCCGTTATAGCCACGGCAGTCCACCAACGAATAGGAGAGGCTGTCGCCGTCGGGGTCGTAGGCCCCGGGGTTATGGTAATAAATCACACCCGTGCAGCCGTTGTCAATGGGCGGATTCAGCAGTTGCGGCGAGGAGTTGCCCCCGACAAAGGGGTTGATGACGACCATGGTCTCAATGAAGAAGGGAATCTCCACAGAACTGGGAATGTTGACGATGCCGGCATTACGGTTGGGATCCTCGAAAGAGACATAAAAGACACCCGACGCGGGAAAGGTATGCTGAGTGACATAGACATTCTTGCTGATGTCGTTGCCCAAATCCGTCTTGAGGGTTCGTTGCACCGTTGTGACAGTACCGTCGCCCCAGATGATGTCAATTTCGGGGCGGTCGGCCAAACTGGGCGTGTAGGTATAAGTGGTGACAGTGAACTCGTAGGTGAGGCCCGAAACATAGACATAGCTGATCTCGCCGGCACGCTGGTGTGTGGCGTAGGCTGAAAGTGCGCCTGTCAGCAGGCAGCACAACAACAAGATGCGAAGTCCATATTTCAAAAGAATCTTCATCTACAATTCAATGACCTGATTATTCTTGAGTTGATACTGTTTTCCACTCTCCGAGCAGGTGGCCATTCCAGCTGCATCGAAAGCAAGGGTGTGGCCGAAGGCACTCACCCACCCTATTGGACGGGCCGGGTTGCCGACCACAAGGGCATAGTCCGGTACCGACTTGGTGACCACGGCTCCTGCTCCAATCAACGCATAACGTCCGATCTCGCACCCGCACACAATGGTAGCGTTGGCGCCTATGGTCGCGCCCCTGCGCACAAGCGTCTGTTTGAATTCCGACTTCCGCTCAATGAAACTCCTGGGATTCAATACATTGGTAAACACCATCGAAGGGCCCAAGAAGACATCGTCTTCCACCTCAACCCCCGCATAAATGGACACATTGTTCTGCACCTTCACATTGTCACCAATCGTAACACCCTCGGCCACAAACACATTCTGGCCAATAATGCAATTTTGGCCAATCCTGCAATGCGGCATGAGATGCGAAAAGTGCCAGATTTTGGTACCTTCGCCGATTTGGCAATCAGCATCGATAACAGCGGTAGGATGGGCGAAATAATCCATAAATTATTGAAAATTGCTAAGTTAAATATCAAAAGTATTGAACAATATATTGAATCTGCTCTTCGGTCAGCTCGGTGTGCATAGGCAACGAGAGCACAGACTTGGCCAGAAATTCGGCAACAGGAAAATCTCCTTTCTTATAGCCAAGAGACTGGTAAGCGGCCTGAAGATGCAGCGGACAGGGATAATAGATCATGGAAGGGACTGCGGCGTCTGACAGTTTTTGCCGCACGGCATCGCGGTACCCTGAGTCTAAACGTAAGGTATATTGGTGGTAAGTATGAGTAGAGAAGGATGCCTTGGCGGGCGTGATGATGGATGGGCGGTCTGCCAGGGCCTCGTTATAGAGACAGGCAGCATGCTGCCGCGACTGGATATATTCATCCAGATGGCGCAACTTCACCTGGAGCACAGCCGCCTGAAGCGTGTCGAGGCGGGAGTTGATGCCCACCTGATCGTAATAGTACTTTTGCGACATGCCATGGTTGGCAATGCTGCGCATGGTGGCAGCCAACTTCTCCGAGTTGGTGAACACCGCGCCGCCGTCACCGAAGCAACCCAAGTTCTTGGTGGGGAAAAAAGAGGTGCAGCCGATGTCACCCATGGTGCCGGCCTGATGGACAGAACCGTCGGAGAAAGTCACCTGTGCGCCGAGTGCCTGGCAGGCATCCTCCACCACGAAGAGATGGTGGGCAGAAGCAATACGCATAATCGTCTCCATATCGGCACATTGGCCGAAGAGGTGGACTGGCAGGATGACTTTAGTGCGGGAAGTCATGGCGGCCTCCAGTTTGGAAACATCCATGCAGAATGTGTCGGGGCGGACATCCACGAACACGGGCTTGAGTCCGAGCGCGGCGACGACCTCGACGGTGGACACGAAGGTGAAGGGCACGGTGATAACCTCGTCGCCTGGCTGGAGCCCCAGCGCCATGAGGGCCAGTTGGAGGGCATCGGTGCCGCTGGCGCAGGTCACGGCATGCGACACACCCGTGTAGGCAGCCAGTACCGAAGCAAAGTCCGACACTGCAGGCCCGTTGATGTAGCAGGCCTCCGCGAGCACACGACGCACCGCCTCATCAATCTCTTCCCGTATGTTTGCATATTGACCTTGCAGGTCAACCATTTGGACAGGTTTCATAATCCATAAAAAAACGTGCAAAAATAAGATAAATTTTCGATTCCCTAAAATTTGCTATCTTTGCGCCACTTTTCTAATGAAAACCAATCTTGAAAATTATCATAATCAATTAAAATAGTGAATATTATGAAACACATTTCACTCTTCATCCTCATCTTCGTCACAATATGCCTGACTCTGCCCTGCCACGCATACGATTTCAGCGCCGTGTCACCGAGCGGACATACACTGTATTATACAGTGGTGAATGGTGAAGCCCAAGTCGTAGCCCCATTTCCCTCCAGCTACGGTAATAATTTCACGGGGAATTTAGTCATTCCGGACAGCGTACACCACGACAGCCTCACATATCCTGTCACCGCCATTGGTGTAGGCACTTTCCAATATTGTCACTATCTGACCGGCGTCACTATCCCCAACACGGTCACCACCATCGGCAGCGACGCTTTTTACAGCTGTTCGTCCCTTGTTTCCATGATTGTATCGACAGGGAATCCTGTATTTGACAGCAGGAATAACTGCAACGCCATCATTGAAACCAGCAGCAACACCTTGATGTTTGGCTGCAGCAGCACCATCATCCCAAACACCGTCACTTCCATCGGCGACCTTGCTTTTTCCGGTTGTTCTTCCCTGACCAACATTTCCATTCCCAACTCCGTCACCTCTATCGGCAATAAAGCTTTTGCCTACTGCACATCGCTGATCAGTGTCAACATTCCCAGCTCCGTCACCACCATCGGTCAGGAAGCCTTTTGGAATTGCAGCACCCTGCCCAGCATCTCCATCCCCAACTCCGTCACTTCCATCGGCGACAGAGCATTCAAGAACTGCTCCAACATAGTGAGTTTCGATATACCCAACTCCGTCACCACCATCAGCAATGGCACCTTCTACGGCTGCCTTTCGATGGCCAGCATACACATACCCAACTCTGTCACCGTCATCGGGAACTCCGCCTTTTCGAGTTGCAGGGCCCTGACCAACATCTCCATTCCCAACTCCGTCTTCTCCATCGGGGAAGACGCTTTCAATGATTGCACATTGGACACCGTCACTTTATTTTGGGAAATACCCATCAGCCGATCATTGGCTTATGCCTCACAACTTCTTTCAAACACCAACGTTTTCTCCATTCCATGTGGAAGCATGTACTATTACACCTTGCTTTGGAACACCTCCTATAGTTTCCATAATTATCTGGAAAGGGGTGTGGATTTTCAACTGAACATCTCTGCTTATGAAAGCACTTGGGGCACGGCATCCATCATTCCACAAGACGGCAGCAACATTCGGTGTTCGGACTCCACCGCCATCATCCAAGCCATTGCCAACGACGGCTACCGGTTTTCGCATTGGGACAACGGGGACACTATCAATCCGGACACGCTGCATCTTGTCGGTGACAGTTCCGTAACCGCCATCTTCGCCCCCATCATAGGTGTGGAGGACGTGGTTATGAGCGACCTGCAGGTGTACATTCGTGACGGACAAGTCATTATTAACGGGGAATGTGCCATACGGGACGTGCAGATTTACGACATCTCGGGCAAGTTGATGAAGACCGTCAAGGTGGAAGGAGACCATGCCGCCATTGACATCACCCCTTTCGCCACAGGTGTTTACATTGTGCGTGCCGACACTGCCAACGGTCTCGTCACACGCAAGGTGGCAAGGTAATCGCAAAAGTCCCTGTTATGCCAACAACCGACGTTCTTCCTTGAGCAATCCCTGATCAAAAGCCTGGCAGCCAGGGGTTAAAGCGTATGGGACGAGCGCTGCAACTAACGCTGGTCCACATGCTCCTTGAGCTTTTTCTTGTCCTTGATCCAGAAACCGTACACTTCGCTCACATTGCCGGCGGTGATGAAAGCGTTGATGTTGTTCTTGTTGATGTAGGCCATCAGCTGGGTGAACTCATCCTTGGTGAGCAGGCTCTCCAGCTCGATGCTGGGCTCGTTGGTGTAACCGCCAATCACCTCGTACAGAGTGCAGCCGCGCACCAGCTCGTCGATGATGTAGCGGCGGATACGGTCGTAGTCCTTGGAGACAATGCAGACACGCTTCTTGTTGTTGAGACCGGCCGTGAAATAGTCCACAACCAGACCGTTGATCCAGGTACCGATGAGGCCGATGACCACCATATAGAAGGGGTTGATGGCGAAGGCCGTGCAGCAGATGATGGCGCCAGCCACGGAGACGGAGGCGCCGATGTCAAAATGCAGGTACTTGTTCACAATCTTGGCCAGGATGTCCAGGCCGCCGGTGGAGGCGTTGATCTTGAAGAGGACCGACTGGGCCGCACTCAGCAGCAGCACAAAACAGACCAGGTCGAACCAGATGTCGCCCATAATGGAAGGGATAGCCCCGTCGGTGCGGATGAAATTCTCGTAGGGGAAATAGGTCTCCAGCACGCGCATCATCGGGCCGAGAATCAGGGCCGTATAGACCGTCTTGGCACCGAACTCCTTGCCTATCAGGAAGTAGGCCAGTACAAGCAGGATGGCGTTGATGACCAGGATGACCGTGGAGACGGGCAACGCTACCCCGAACAGGCTTTCGGAAACGCCGCTCACCACGATGGAGAGACCGGAGATAGTGCCGATAATCAGCTTGCTGGGCACCAGAAAATAATAGACCGCACAGGCCGTAATCATCATCCCTATGGTCATGATCAGGAGTTCAATCCAGAACTTTTTTGTCTTCAGAATGGCTAACACATTACTCATAATATATTTATTTTTAATAAGTTGTAATCAAAAAACGGTTCTTTAGAATGCGGGTGCAAAAGTACATTTTTTACAGTCTCGTCAAAGCAGGACACCGTTTTAAAAAAACTGGTATCTTTGCCCGCTGAAAAAGAGTGATTCAGATGCAAGAATACAGTGAGACATCCCAGTCCGGCGCCGTCACGGGTTCTCTTGACGCCTTGTCGTCCATCTTCTCGGGCCACGAGCTCCTGCCCACGCGGAGCCGGCAAGCGGGCAATGTGCTCTACCGCGCCCGCCGTTGGGGACGTTACTATGTGCTCAAAGGCCTTGCGCCCGAACACCGCAACAACCCTGCCATGCGAGAGTTCCTCTCCAAGGAGTACCAAATCGGGGTGCAACTCGACCATCCCCACATCGTGCGCGTGAACAGTCTGGAGGAAGACCCCAAGGCTGGGCTCTGCATCGTGATGGAGTATGTGGACGGGCAGAATCTCGACGACTGGTTAGCCACAAAGCCCTCCGCTGCCGCCCGCAGGCGCATCTTCCGGCAGATTCTGGATGCCATGGAATATTGTCATGAACGGCAGATCTGGCATCTCGACCTGAAACCCTCCAATATCCTGATTACCAAAGACGGGATGACGGCCAAGATTATCGATTTCGGGCTTTCCGACAACAGCGGGTTCGCCTTCCGGCAGACAGGCGGCACGCGCAAGTACGCCGCGCCCGAGCAACTGGCCGGACAGGTCGCCGACCACCGCAGCGACATCTACGCCTTGGGCGGCCTGCTGAAGCGGATGTTCCCGCACCGCCATGGCCGCGCCGTACACCACGCGCAGCACCCCGACCCCAACAAGCGCCCGCAGTCAGTGGCCTCGTTGGCCAGGCTGATGCGCCCGCGATGGTGGTTATGGCTGCTGCCTGTGGTCATAGTCGGTCTCTTCTGTTGGTGGATGCACCCGAACGGCAAGAAATTCCCTGTCACGTTAGACTCCGGGCAGACAGTCTATGCCAAGGTACTGTCGCACTGGCACCGCACGGTGGCCTTCGTATGCCCCAGCAATGCGAGAAGCTGGCACGATATCCCCAACGCCCCTTCTGGCGATATGGTCATCCCTTCGCGAATCCGATGCCGAGGCGTCCGCTACCGCGTCACAGAGTTGGATTCCTGCGCATTCCAGGGCTGTATTGAACTTACCCATTTGACGCTTCCCGAAGGCCTCCAACGGATCGGGGAGGGGGCTTTCGCCGGAGACAACAGAATTGCGGACACACTCGTCATCCCACGTTCACTGAAGGTGCTGGAAAACGCACCTTTTTCAGACTGTCACTCGCTGACTACTCTGATATGGAAGGCATTGGACTGTAGCACAGGCATTCCACCCAACCATTCCGACCAATTCTTCTATCGGTGCAGTTCCTTGAAAAAAGCCATTGTAGATGATTCCGTCTATGTTTTGCCGCCACGTGCATTCAACGATATGAGTTGGTTGGAGGAGATTGTGCTCCCGAACCATATAATTGAGATACCCAGAGATTTTGCAGCTTACTCCTATAGCCTCCGCACTTGCCGCCTTCCCGACTCGTTGCGAATACTCCGTCACGGTGCTTTCTATTTGAGCAACATCGAACAAATTGTCATTCCTAACAAAACAGAATTGTTGGGGAGCTATAGTTTCTCATACTGCCGCAAATTACGTAAGGTGGAAATCGGAAGCGGGGTGAAGCGCATTGAAAGCTATGCATTCAATGAAAATGTAGCCCTACAGACGATGATTATCCATTGCGATGAACCGCCCACGATGCTACCGAACTCTTTGTTCAACATCCCCGACAGCGCGGTGCTGTACGTACCCGCCCAGTCGGTGGAGAAATACCGGAAAAACGAGGAATGGGGGAAGTTCAGGAGGATTGAACCGATAGATGACATTCCTCAAGCAGCCCCGTTAGGGACAAGAGCTCGGTAGCCCAGGGCAAGGCGGAGCCGCCGCCCTGGTTACAGGAAAAACATAATCATTTCCCCGTTTCCACCATAATTTGCGTCACCCCGCTTTTGCGGCCGATTTCGTAGAGGGTGGCGAAGGAGTCGTCCTGCACGAGATTGGAGAGGATGAGGGGCGAGCCAGTGGCAAAAAAGGCAATCTGGAAGGTGTTGCCGGGTTTGAGCTTGGTTTGTTCGCTGCTGAGCACGCGGTAGGCGTTGCTGCCGAGGTACTCCACGGTGCAGCGGCGGCCCGGATCCCAGCAGAGTATCACACGGTCGCCGGGGCGCAGCTCGCTGCTGGTCACCACCTTGCCGAGCACCTTGTCGGAGGATTCGTTTCCTTCGTCGCCGTAGAAACGTTTCATGTCTTCGAAGTTGCGGTAGCCGATGGCCTTGGAGAGGACATCCAGCGTGAAGATGCGCGGCACCACGGGCGCGTTGCCGTAGTTCCAGATGCGTTTCAGCGTGTTGATGCCGATGTTCTCGCGAGTGCGCTCGAAGACGTATGCCTGCAGGAATACGAAGTCGGAGGCGCGGTTCATCTGCCGGTCCACCGCCTCGCACAGGAGTTTTTTCAGGTGTTCGATGTAGGTCTTGTCGCCGTCGTCCATAGGGAAACCTTTTTCGGCGACAAAAGTAAACAATTTGCAAATACCCCACACCACCCATTTTGACCCATTGCAACATATCCGAAAAAATTGTAGTTTTGCGGGTCAAAATGGACGGGCGGAATTTCATCCCGTTTATCAGTGTCACCAAAATAGATAGTAGAAAAAGAAAAGAAACAATCGAACATATAAAATAGCGTTTGCAGCTATCCTTGACTCTCAATTTCCACACGCTCTCCGTCAAATCGGGGGCAACACACATCAAGGGCAGATTCCGCAAGCCGTTTGTAACGGCGTGGAATGTTTGTCGGATGTGTGGGAGTGGAAACCCGAGAGTCGGACAAGCGAAATTCCACGCCTTTTTTATGTCACAAACGGTAGAGCAATGAGCGAAGAGGGTCTGCACATAGGGCAAGTCATCCGTCGGGAGGTAATCCGGAAGGGGATCAAGGTGCCGTGGTTGGCGCAGCAGTTAGGCTGCCACCGCAACAACGTCTATCTCATCTTCTCCCGCCAGTGGATTGACACGAACACGCTGATGAAGCTCGCCCAAATCCTCGGCCACGACTTCTTCGCCGACCTGAGCCGCTCCTACCGCGAGCAACAGGGACAGCTTGGGGATATATAAACGGGATGGGGGAAAGTTAAGTAATCATAACCCCGATTCGAGGCACCAGTTGTAAACGGGCTGTATCTTTATCTGATGTCCGCCTTCCTCAACCATTTCACTTTCGTGGTCTGTGAGTAACAACAAATCGGTGCATTTGGTTTGTTTAGCCGCAAGCAGAAGCCCGTTGATTTCTCGTTTCCGCGTTTTCTCCGAACTGATGTCATAAGACACTTGTATCGCTTGAACAACCGTATTTCCCTTGCAAATCACAAAATCACATTCGCCATAACGGTCGTTCAGATAATAGACATCCATGTCTTCCATTTTGCATTTCCTAAACAGATGTATCAAGACGACAGTCTCAAGCCGATGACCAAGGTTCTCGCCCGCAAAGGCGTTTTCGCGCTGGTCCATCATGGCAACATCAACGGCATAGACCTTTTCTTGCACTGCTCTCACCTTGCTTTTGGGGGAATATTTCCTCACCCCAATCAGCAAGTATGCTTGTTTCAAGTACCCCACGTAATTCTTGGCGGTGTGTTCCGATTTTATGTGAAAGGTGTTGGCAAGATCCGTTGAAACCACCATTGTCGGCGAAACGTTCAGCAGATGGTGCGCCATATTTTCAAAAGCGGCTTTATAGGAAATCTTGTAACGTTGCTCAATATCGCGTTTCAAAATGTTGTCAACGAGTGTGTTGACGTAAGCTTTTTTGTCTTCGACAGAAAAAAGTTCAGGGAATCCCCCCTGTTTCATATATTCGTCGAAAGCTGCTCTTCGGAACGCCTCCGCCTTGGTGGTCATACGTTCGGTATCAACCTGTTTCATTGTGCAGAACTCCTTGAAGGAGAACGGGTAAAGTGAAATCTCCTTGTTCCTTCCCGAAAGGTGTGTGGCCAATTCACCGCTCAACAGCTTGGCATTCGACCCTGTGATGACAACATGCATTTTTTTCCGAAGCATCCGGTTTACAAACAGGAGCCAGCCTTCCACATTTTGAATTTCGTCAAGAAAAAGGTAGTTGAAGTCCCCGTATATCTTATATAGAACCTCCAGCACATCGTTCAACTGCATAGCCGCAAGCCCGTACAGTCGTTCATCATCAAAATCGGCATACGCATATTTCACCCCAGCATCTCGCAAGGCCTGGTAGCAAAGGGTTGACTTGCCGCTACGCCGTACGCCGATAACCACTTGGGCCTGTGAACTTTTGGTGTCAATAAGAACGATCTCTTTCCTTTGGCACAGTTCATCTTGGGCTTTCTCTTCCAATTCTTCTTGTTGGTCGGTAAGTATGAATTCCAGTGTTCTTTTGTCTATCATATCGACTGTTTTTTGTTTCTTCCAAACAACTGATAACGCTTGTTCTTAACGTCATTTCCTCTAACCAAAACGACGGTGCAAAAATACTGATTTTTTTCAGACTGCGATATTTTACCATTTTTCACACCCGCAGACTGCGATATTTTACTGTTTTCCAACCATTCAGACTGCGATATTTTACCATGTCGCTAATCCAGCGGGGCTGACTCGCCCATTAATTCTGTGCAATCCGCCAAGCAACACTTTGCTAAACAATTGATAATCATAATTATATATTGTATATTTTTGACGCCTGATAAGAACGGGAAAGAAAGCGCCATCGCATGAAGCGCACAGCCCATTAAAATGGGTCAAAATGGGTTATGGCGGTTTGACGGGAAAGTTTTTATTTTGCGGGTGGAAAATTGACTATGCTTGTAAATATAGAATTTAGATTAACAAATAAAAATTATGGCAAAAACAAATTTTGTAAAGAAAGTCACAACTGATATAGAACTCTATTTGAAGAGTTTAGGGAATTCGTCCACAACAATAAACAACGAGCTACATTTACAAATGCTTTTAGCAAAATATCTAGAAAGCAAAGGGTACAAGTTGCTCTACGAGTATCACGTTCCTACGGGACTCTTGAAAGGATATTATCCATGGAGAAACAGATTTGGAAATCCTCAGGAAATGTATATCGACATAGTGGTGTACGACGAGCACGAGTTCGTACCTATCGAAATAAAATATAAGACGCGTAGGCTGAATACAGCTACAACTATATTCAACCAACTTGTAAACAATGTGGATATTCTTTGCGACCAAGGAGCACAGGACCTCGGAAGGTATGGGTTTTGGAAGGACATTTATCGACTGGAATTGGTACGAAACACCTTTGCAGCAGTACGAAACGGTATCGCTCTTTTTGTAACGAATGATCCAGCCTATATTAACAATACAAACGACCCCCATGTTAACTACTATGACTTTCACATGAAAGATGACAGGACAAATGTTTCTGGTCCTTTGGATTGGCAAAATAGCAACAGTAAAATTGCTAATGCCCATCTTGGCTTTACTCTTGCTGGAACGTATGATATACAATGGACTCCAATTGGATCGCACAGCAATCCTCGCAGTCGCGCCGACTTCAGTTACTGTCTCGTAGTTGTTTAACGAAAAAAGGATTCCTGTTCAGGGCATGGAAAACAGAACAGACATATAATAACGAGAATAATATGAATAACACCCCCACTGATCCAAATGTGACATACTCGACAATTCGGGTATATAGCAACACGCAAAACAGAATGGCACTCGGCATTTTGCACGCGTACCTAAAAATGTTTCCGCAAACCACGTTGAAAGACTTGTGCAAAGCGTTTCCTGAAAAGTTGAACCCAGATTCCGGCGTGAAACGGCTGTTCATCCCCATAGAAAAGATGGTGGATGAGCCGAAATGGCAAGACTACTTCAGGGAAGACGAAGAACTGCTCTGTATGAGTGACGGTTCAAAAGTAGCTGTCGCCTCCCGGTGGTCGAGTGCAAGTCTGGAGCGTCTGTCCAACCACGCCAAACAATTCGGTGTTGAGCTGGCGAATTTCGAATTCGGCGAGAAATACGACAAATGCGGCTTCCGTCTTGAATATGTGGCCGAAGGGAAAAAAGTTGTACCTCAAGAGAAAATGCAAGAGGAGGCAAAAGCCCAAGTCCAGACCTCGGTTCCTCCAATTTCTCCGAAGGAGCAAACATCAGCAGACAAAGTCAAATCAAGTAATAATAAGAAAAACGAGACGAAAATGGAAAAGAGCAACGAAAAAGATGATGAAACCAAAACACGCATCCCGTGGTGGATGTGGCTGCTGTTGCTGTTATTGGCAGGCGCGGCTGTAGGTGCCTTCTTCTTGGGTCGCCACACCAAAGAGGCCGAAATACAAGTACAAGAGGTGGAAGTCGAAGTTCCCTACGAAGTGGAAGTCGAAAAAGAGGTGCTGATCCATGACACTGTCACTGTAACGGTTTTCAAGGAAAAGATTGAGGAAATCGAGAAGAACTTCAACGCGGCCAAGTTCAAATCCGGCAAAGCCGACTTGAACGATGACGCGAAATTCGTGCTGCACGACTTGGTGAAGATTCTGGAGAAACAACCGGATGTCAGACTGAAGATTGTGGGCCACACTTCCGAAGAGGGCAGTCCTGCATTCAACCAGAAGCTTTCCGAAAAGCGGGCCAAAGCAGTGGTGGACTTCTTGGTCGCCCGCGGCATCAACCCCGACCGCCTGGAATACGAGGGCAAGGGCAGTAGCGAACCGCTTGAAGCCGGCAACAACGAAGTGAACAGAAGAACACAAATCATTGTATTGCAATAAATCAACAAATATTATTCACTTAAAAAATTTACATCATGGATGAGAAAAAAATTATTGTCATGTCAGAAAGCATCGTAAATGCAATTGTGGACATCAGCATGGGCAGATCCAAGTTTTCCCTCACAAACACTGTCCTCAAAAAATTATCCAACAATCCCGCTTTGTTTGAGAATGTGAGAAACTGCTATATCGAATATTTGGGAACAATCGAGGACAAAATTGACACTACGATGGAAGTCAAGCGCTTGTCTGATTTCCGCTATGAGATTGTGGACATTTACGAAAAAGCCGTGGGTGCCCAAGAATAGCATTTTATTTTGGTGAGTCAAGGTTGTCGCATTGATGCCTTGACTCTTTTCATTAATTATCAAGATTATGAGAAAAAGCATTTACATCATAACAGTTTTGGCAATGCTGTTGAATGTTTCGTGCGAGAAAATCTCGGATGTGAACCCGTTTAAGAAAGAGACTTTGCAGGAAAAGTTCAACAAAAAGTTGCCTGAAATAAAGGAAATGTCGGAATTGAGTTGCGTAGAATATACCGTGACCAAAGTTATTGCCTCCGACGAAGACTCAAAATGGTATGGCGATCGCAAAATTATTTATAACTGCATGGCTACTTTTAAGGTCGGCTTTGATTTAAAAAAGCTCAAAGCAAACATTGATGAGAACAATAAGTCAATAGAGCTCATCTTGCCCGAACCAACGTATCAAATACTTATGCCCGTCAATAAAATCAAAGTCGCCTATGAGAAAAAAACAGGAGTCCGATCCAAATATACAAATGATGAACGTCTAAAAATCAAACAATTAGGTCAAGAGAGCATAGAGAAGGACATCCCTAAAATGGGCGCATACGAAGAAGCAAAAAAGAATGCGGAGGCCTTTTTTAGAACTTTATTAGTAGAACTGGGATTTAATGAAAGTGGTATCCAAATAAAATACGAAAAGTTATGAAAAATTTAATAATTGGAGCTATTATCGTAGCCTTGTTGGCGGGTGCTGGTTTTTATGTATATAAAGCTGGGTATCTCAACAAATATTTGAACAAGGTATCAATCATGGACACACCTACCGTGGTTAAAAACATCAAAAGCATACAGGAGCTCTCCACCGCGTGCTTCTACGAGGAGATCATTCAAAGTGAACCTATCAAAAAGAAGGATTCCCTTATTATTATAGCTAAAGGTAGAGTTCGTGCCGGTTTCGATCTAAAAGAACTTAACGAAGACAATATCACTATTGAACACGACACGACATTATCCATCATTTTGCCCGATGTCAAGATTTTCACTTTTGCCATTAATCCTAATGACGTTAAATTCATTGAAGGGCAAAAAGCAAATAATGACAAAGTATTTAACAGAGCTATCGCCAAAGCCCATAAACGTATTGAAGAAGATGCCCTGAAGGATGGGATTCTCGATAAAGCAAGGGAATCCGGCAAAAAACAACTGATAGAACTATTCAAGGCGTTCGGCTTCAAGGAAGTGTATGTGGACATTGAGTAGCCGTATGCTACAAGGCATTTCATTGGAGGAAGCCGAAAATCCGAGAAAGAGTAGGCAAATCACTAACAAACAGAAATCATGCATCTTTATAGACTGACACCGAGGTTAACTGCTATTTCAAAATTTCCCAAAGGGTTTATTTTGCAAGTCATTTCCCGCCAAAGACTTTCCCCGACACCCGATGAAGTGAAGGAAGCTCTGATACGTGTCGGTTTCACTGATCCAGACGCGTTAAAAATGCTGACCAGCTACTACTGGAACATTGAGAAGATATCGTAATTTGAATGAGCCATACATTCTTTTTTGAGTGTATGGCTTTGATTTTGTAACACATTGCGGAGGAGGCCGAAAATCCATAAAAGAGTAGGCAACTTAAAATCGTATTATCATGAGGTATAAACTTTTAGTAACAGGAAAGGGCTTGTCTGCATTGCAGTGGATAGAAAAACCCGACGGGAGCACCGTCAGAAGTTCCAGTGAAGAATGGAGCTTTGTGGTTGAATCAAACGAATCAAACGGTATTTCCGCTGATGATTTCTTGAAGCAGACTGGTTGTAAATGGAGAAGCGGCTTCGGCAGGCCCTTTAAAATCATAAATGCCAACGGTTGGACGGTAAAACAATTGTGATACTTTATGAGTACAATCCTCGAAAACACTGGCCCGTGTGGCAAGCTGAATGTCCAGCTCTTAGAACTGTTGAAAAAGCATGGTGGGACATTTTGCATCAATGAAGACGAGCAGTTCACAACGTGGGCCGTCACGCTCTTCGACAAAGATGGTGGTGTCCCGCTGTCGTTGTCGTTGGTCGGATCCGTTGCGGAAATCGCGGTGAAGGATATGGGTTGGAATTACGAGGTGGTGGAAATCACCCGTTGCGAAGACTTTGCCGAAAGAAACGATGACTACGTTTTTATTTTGGCCGCCGTCGATGGAAACAAGGTGACGATTGACGGGGTCAAAACGGTGATACAACTGTTGAAATCCACCAAATGATTTTGAAATTTCTACTTTGAGAAAAAAGCATAGAAAGTAGTGGTTTAAAAGAAAGACCTCATTTAAAAAGTATATGATTATGAAAAACACCAAAACATCAAAAGAAAGAAAACACGAACATGCCGTGATAGTTTGCTCAATTATTGGTCGTAGAGGTTCTGGTTATTACCAATTTAAATGTAAAATATACTTCACTTCTACCGCCTTCCAAATAGAGACGATGATTGCCAAAACATTAGAAGATGCCATTGCAGCCTTCAAGAAAAAATATCCTAATGCATATTCTGTTAAAGAAGCTTGATATTGGCAATATAAGCACCACCCACATGGTCTATTTCAATCTGATATTATGAAGGAAATAGTCATTTCCAGAATGTATTCCGGCGAGTATCTGGACACCAACCTCGGACACGAAGTCATTAATCTGTTTAAGGCCGATGACGGCAAGCATTATATTTACCTTAACCACGATGGTCGTTATGGCAAACAACACGTGAACAACGGCAAACTGACCTTTGACCGGATTCTTTTCGTCAAACCCATTGGCGACAATGCCGTGGAGGTGGTTGCCAAGGCCGAAGGACTTACCATGCTGTACGACCCCACCAAAAGTGTGTCCGACAACCGCAACACTCAATTAAGTTTGTCCTGCAACATCAGCTATGGAGGGAGTTCTTTGCAACGGATCTTTTTCGGTGCGGCCCAACAGGAGGTCAATGTGACATTCGAGGCGGAGAAAGTACTCACGCCCAAGCAAAGCATCTGCATGGAATTTGCCCCGAGAAGCAATGCGAAAAATCTCCGAAGCCATCAGCAAGAACATGACATCGTTGTGACCTTTAAAGACACGAAGCTGGGGCAAGGTTTGAAGAACTATGTCCAAGACAGCTCGTCCGATTATGCGAATCTGCAACAAATAATGGATAATAACCAATTGTGGGAAGATACTATTCAAATGGTGAATTTGAACTCATTCGCCACCAAAATCCCACAAACGACATATCTGGATGTTTGCGGCCGCAGCTATGACGAAGTGGCTTATTCCAATGCCATTGCGCACTTCATGGGTAAATATCCCGAACTGGTGAAAGAATGGATAAACACAAGTTTCAGCTCTACAGACAGGCCATTTCAGCCCGGCATTATGTTTGCGGGCAAAATCTTAAACGTGAAACGGGAATGGGGCGATTCTACGGGCAGAGTGGACATATTGTTCTATGTCTATAATGGTTTTTTGTGTGCTATTGAGAACAAATTGCTTTCCACGTTAAGTGATTTGGTATATGATGCCAACGGACAAGTGATCAAGTCGCAATTGGACAAATATTATGATATTCTTCAAGAGTTTGAAAACCAAAATATTTCAGCTAACAATTCCTCCCAAATAAATATGCCACACGGCATACACATTCTCTTACCCGACTATCATCCGCTGCTTCGCCATTTGGATTCCACCTCGTCCCCAAAACCTTATCTCACTGGCCAACCACCTGTCTCGACAAAATACGATACGCTGTCGGGTTACATTGTCATCCGATACAGTCAGGTGTACAATTTCCTGTTGCCTTATTTGAAGAAAAAGCCGTACAAGGATGACATCCTGTTTGTTGAATTTGTTCACTCGCTTGAGCGACATACGCATAAACAGGACGACGGCAGATATTGGGATATGGTCCGGCAGTTTGTCAATAAAATCCAAAATAATCCAATACCATAAATCAATAAACTATGGAAAAATTAAACACCCAACAATTAAGCGGTATTGCCGAATTGGTCCATTATATCAACGATAAGAAGGTCACCCAATGTATTTTGGAAAAATTGGGAAGAGAAAACTGGACGAGGGATATTCTCGGAAACTGCTCATACCTCACGCCGGAGCAAGAAGAGGTTTTGGAATCTTTAGGCGGATTATACTCCAGTGAGGAGATTGATGAAATTCTCTACAATGTTGATATCAATTATGAGATAGCCGAAAAACTTAAAGAGCAGGGGGTCACTCATTATCTTTATGAAAATGAGGAATATTTAGATGAGATCAGGGAAGGAAAGATCATCTGTGAAGGTATTGATGTGGAGGAAATTAAAAATATGATGTACGAATAATGGGGGTCGAATTTTCACTAAAGAAATAGATAATTTATGACCGCCCTCCTCTGGCTCCTCCAAAAAATCGCGCCCATCACCAACCTCGTCGGGCTGCTGGTGCTGCTGTCGGAACTCGCCTACGGCGACATCGGCATCGGAACACACGTGTATGTTCTCGCGGGCGGGCTTGCGCTCGCGGGGTTCGTCCTCGGGTTCACCCACTGGGCGTTGGACGTTCCCCCGAAATTCTTCTGGACCAAATCGCGGGTGCAACTCTTCGACAACCGCGTGGGCAACGCCCTCGGCTACGCCGTCATCTTCTTCCTGCTGCCGTTCTTCGTGGCGGTGGTGGCGGTTGTGGTGGAGAGGTTGTAATGGATTATTGTCTGCAGCAAAGGTGTTGTTATCGTGTAAATCTTACATAAAACTAACATATTGTAAAATATATCGTAATATTTTTATATTTTTGCAGCCAGAAAATTAAATACTATGGATTCTGGAAATGCAAACCAATTTGAAGACCTCAGCAGCCTCATCTATATTATTCGGGGTGTGAGGGTAATGCTTGACGCAGATTTGGCGACGATATATGGATATACCACAAAAGCCTTCAACCAACAGGTAAAAAATAATATCGAAAAATTTGACGATGACTTTCGGTTCCAATTGACCAAAAATGAATACGAAGAATTTTTGAGGTCAAAAAATTTGACCTCAAAACTCCTTTCAACAAGCGAAAAATCAACAATTTATGAAAAAACATCACCTTCGAGGTCAAAAAACTTGACCTCAAACGCAGGGAAAAAGGGCGGCCGCCAACACCTTCCATACGTCTTTACAGAGCAAGGCATCTATATGCTTATGACTGTGTTGAAAGGCGGATTGGCAACAGAACAAAGCAAAGCGCTGATTCGAACATTCAAGATGATGAAGGATTACATTATCGAAAACAGGTGCTTGATTGGGAATAATGAGTTGGTCCAGCTTTCCCTTCAAACCGCCCAAAACACGGCGGACATTGCTGAAATCAAGAACACGATGATTACTCAAACCGACTTGGCCAAAGTGATGCACGACTTCACATACCCTATGATACGACGCGAATACTTAATCCTTAACGGCGAATCGGTGGATGCCAATATCGCCTATAGTACCATCTATAAATCAGCCAAGATCAGTGTTTTCGTTGTTGACAATTATATCGGTCTTAAAACGATGGTGTTGCTTAAAAACGTAGCGAGTGGTGTGTCTATCAATGTTTTTAGCGACAACATTGGGAAAGGGCTTCATCAGGCCGACTTTGATGATTTTCACAAACAATATCCGGACATTCAAATCGGTTTCCGCAAGACTTGTGGCATTTTTCATGATCGTTATATTATTCTTGATTACAATACTGACAGCGAGCGGATATACCATTGTGGGGCGTCGTCGAAAGATGCCGGAAACAAAGTGACGACCATCACCGAGGTGTCCGACCGCTTGGTTTACCATCAGATAGTTGACGCTTTGTTGGATAATCCTATGCTGATATTGTAGGATTTCAGAATAATTGCGCTCGCGGGGTTCGTCCTCGGGTTCACCAATTGGGCGTTGGACGTGCCGCCCAAATTCTTCCGGACCAAATCGCGGGTGCAACTCTTCGGCAACCGCGTGGGCAACGCCCGATAGGAGACGCGCCATGGCACGTCTCTACACGCCGTCATCTTCTTCCTGCTGCCGTTCTTCGTAGCGGGGGTGGCGTGCGCGGGAAAATCGCGAATGTGTAGAGACGCTCCACGACGCGTCTCTAGATACGTGACAAGGGTGATGCGCGTGGTGGGGAAATGGCGATGGCCTTCTCGAGTTTACCTTCTCCCAATGTCTTGCCCCAAAAAGCAATCGGCAACCACTGGTTCGGGATTGACATCCTATTCCCTAAAATTTACTATTTTTGCACCGCGAAAAATAAAAACAACAAATTAATTTAAAATATTAATACTATGTCCATTATCAAACCGTTCAGAGGATTCCGTCCTCCCCAATCCATCGTTGAAAAACTCGCTTCCCGCCCGTACGACGTACTGAACTCCGCCGAGGCGCGCAAGGAATGCGAAGGCAACCCCTACAGTCTGCTCCATGTGACCAAGGCCGAAATCGACCTGCCCGAAGGCACCGACGAGCACTCCTTGGAAGTCTATCTCCAAGTGGTGAAGAACTACAACAGCTTCAAGGACTACGGCTGGTTAGTGCAGGACAAGGAGGAGAAGCTCTACATCTACGCCCAGAGCATGAACCCCACCGATCCCAACGCCCACTGGCAGTACGGCATCGTGGCCTGCGCCTATAGCGAGGATTATGTGAACAAGATCATCAAGAAACACGAGCTGACCCGCAAGGACAAGGAAGAGGACCGCATGAAACACGTGCGCATCACCAACGCCAACGTGGAGCCGGTGTTCTTCGCCTACCCTGCCGTGGCCCGCATCGACGAGATTGTGGCATCCGTGACCAGCAAGGCCCCGGTTTACGACTTCATCGCCAAGGAAGACGGTTTCGGCCATCGCTTCTGGGTCATCGACGACCGCGCCCTCATCGACGAGCTGGTTGAGCTGTTCGCCACCAAGGTTCCCGCCATGTACATCGCCGACGGCCACCACCGCAGCGCCGCCGCCGCCCTCGTGGGACAGGAGAAGAAAGAGCACAACCCCAACCACACCGGCAAAGAGGAGTACAACTACTTCATGACGGTCATTTTCCCCGACAACCAGCTCAACATCATCGACTACAACCGCGTGGTGAAAGACCTCAACGGTCTCAGCAAGGAGCAGTTCCTCGCCGCCGTGGGTGAAGCCTACACCGTGGAAGACATGGGCACCGACATCTACAAACCTACCAAGCTGCACGAGTTCAGCATGTATCTTGACGGCCATTGGTACAAGATGAACGCCAAGCCCGGCACCTTCGACGACAATGATCCTATCGGCGTGCTGGATGTGACCATCCTCAGCAACTTGGTGCTCGACAAAGTACTGGGCATCAAGGACCTTCGCACCGACAAGCGCATCGACTTCGTAGGTGGTATCCGCGGTCTCGGCGAACTGAAACGCCGCGTGGACAACGGCGAGATGAAAGTCGCCTTCGCCCTCTATCCGGTCTCCATGCAGCAGATCATCGACATTGCCGACACGGGCAACATCATGCCGCCGAAGACCACCTGGTTCGAGCCGAAACTCCGCTCCGGCCTTGTCATCCACGAATTGGTATAACCAACTCTTTTTACGATGTTCAAAGTTCCTATATTGCTCGTTCTCTATAACCGGATAGAGGAGACGCACAATCTTTTCCAGATTCTTCAGACCATACAGCCCACACAGTTGTATGTGGCCGGCGACGGTTGCAAAGCAGGCAACACCCTTGACCGCACGCATGTCTATCAGACGCGCGCGGTCATTCAACCCGCCTGGCCGTGCCAAATGCACACTCTTTGGCAGGAAGAGCACCTCGGCAAGTCCAAAATGATCCTCAAGGCCATGCAGTGGTTCTTCGAAAACGAGGAAGAAGGCATCATCCTCTTCGAGGACACGATACCCACATACGATTTCTTTCCCTATTGCGAAGAACTCTTGCGGCAATATAGGAACGATGAACAGGTTTTCAGCATCGGCGGCACATACCTGCGGCATAGAAGCAGACAGAAATACAAGAAACGTCTCCGACGGGGCGGCAGCTCCTACTTCTTCTCCTCGTACGCCACCAGCTGGGGCTTCGCCACCTGGCGTAACCGCTGGCAGGATTTCACCTACTCCATGGCTCAGTACGACAACGAGAAAATCGCCAACATTGTGGCCCGCTACATGAAAAAGCCGAGGCACCGCTCCTACTGGACAAACCGCTTCAACATCATCAAGAAGAGCAACGCTCCCTATTGGGACTACCAGATCAACCTGCACGTCTGGGCCCATGACGGGATCTGCATCCAGCCTTACCTCAACCTCGTCACCAACGTGGGCTTCAAAGGGAACGACAAACGCCGGATCCGCCATCTGCGCAAGAATGCCTATCCCATCATGCCGCTCACCCATCCCAAAGAGAAAGAAATCAACCACAAAGAGGACAGATTCATGTTCAGGCACATCTACAAAAGGGCCTATTTCTATCTTTTCAGGGATTGGTTGAAAGATATTTTCCCCAACAAAAAGGACGAAGAAAAATAGCACTGTCTGAGATAGAAAAAAAAGTGTATTTTTGCGCCCTCAAAAAAATAAAGTAAAGAATTATGGCAAGCAACGAAAAATTAGGCAGCAAGAAAGTTGAAAACGAAGAAGTTAATGATAATTTCGTAACCAAAACCATCGCTTTCTTCAACAAATATCAAAACATCATCTACGGTGTCGTTATCGGAATTTTACTCGTAGTGTTGGCGCTCATTCTGTTCAACCGTTTCTATATCCAAAAGAAAAACGCCGAGGCTTCCGCCAACATCACCTATCCTGTCAGCATGCTGATGGCCGGTGACAGCACCTCCCTCAACCTCGCCCTCGAAGGCGACGATGAGAACGACGGCTTCCTCGCCATCGCCGACAACTACAAGATCACCAAAACGGCCAACACCGCCCGCTACTATGCAGGTCTGTGTTACCTCAAACTGGGCCAGAAGGACGAAGCTCTCGACTGTCTCAAGAAATTCAAGAAAAGAGAAGATGTGCTTTGGTATGGTTGCCAAACCCTCATCGGCGATCTGTATGACGATCAGGGCAACGAGTCTGAAGCCATCAAATATTATCAAAAGGCCATCAAGGGCAACGATCCTCTCAACACGCCGATCGCGCTCTTCAAGTTAGGCCAGATGTACGAAAGACAAGAGAATTGGAAAGAGGCGTTGGCTGCATACCAGAAGATTGAAGACAACTTCTTCGCAGAGTACAACAAGATGAGCATTGCCCAATACAAGGAGCGTGCCCAAGCAAAATGTAAATAAACCCAATGTCAGAAGAGAAAAAGAAGAACCTGTCTGAGTTCATACCTTTCAGACTCAATTCTCCTCAAGATATCAGAATCGGTATTGTGGTCAGCGAATGGAACGACCACATTACCGATTCTCTTTTTGAGGGTGCCCGCACCGCGTTGTTGGAGCAGGGTGTTCTACCCGAAAACATCGTGACGCACCATGTGCCGGGCAGTTATGAGTTACCCTCGGGTGCCGACATGCTGCTGCATTTCAAGCCGGATCTTGACGGCGTGATCTGCATCGGCTGCATCATCCAGGGTGAAACACGCCACTTCGACTTCATCGCGCAAGCCGTGGCCAACGGCATCATGCAGGTGGGACTCGCCCACGGCAAGCCAGCCATCTTCAGCGTACTGACCACCAACGACATGCGGCAAGCCGAAGAGCGCGCCGGCGGCAAACATGGCAACAAGGGCGTCGAGGGTGCCGTCAGCTGCCTCAAGATGATCGCCCTCCGCCAGTCTCTGTCCAATCCAAAAGCCTGATGCTATGAGAGTGGTCTTTATGGGCACCCCTGAGTTCGCCGTCGCCACCCTCGACCGCATCATCGCCGAGGGACACGACGTGGCCGCCGTGGTCACCACCCCCGACAAGCCCGCCGGGCGCGGGCAACAGCTCAAATGCTCCGATGTCAAACAATATGCGCTGGAGCATCATCTGCCCGTTCTGCAACCCGCCCGGCTCCGCGACGAGGACTTTGTCGCCCGACTGCGCGATTTGCAGGCCGATGTGTTCGTGGTGGTCGCCTTCCGCATGCTGCCCACGGAGGTCTATACCCTTCCCCCGAAGGGGACTTTCAATGTCCATGCCTCGTTGCTGCCCCAGTACCGGGGCGCCGCCCCCATCCAATGGGCCATCATCAACGGGGAGAAAACGAGCGGCGTCACCACCTTCTTCCTCGACGAGCACACCGACACCGGCGCCATCATCCGCCAAGCCGAAGTGGAAATCACAACCGACGACACAGGCGGCACCCTGCACGACAAGCTCATGGAGGCCGGGGCCGACATCGCCGTGCGTACACTGCGCGACATCGAAGCCGGCGACCTACACCCTGTGCCGCAGCCTTCCGCCACAGAACTCAAACCCGCGCCCAAGATTTTCAAGGATGACATGCTACTGCATTGGGACGACACCGCCGAAAATCTCTACAACAGGATTCGCGGGCTCTCCCCCTACCCCGGAGCCTATACCCGTCTGCACACCCTTGGCGACGCGGGCACCCCATCCGCCCATGAGAAGAACCCGGCCCGGGAAGTTATCCTGAAGGTTTTCAAAGCCTCCATCTGCGAAGCACAAAGTACTTCAAAGCCAGGCACAATGCGCGTGGAAAACTCAAAAAAGTTGATAGTTTCCACCAAAAACAGAGAAATTTCCCTTGAAATCGTACAAATCGAGGGCAAAAAACGCATGAATATCGAAGATTTTTTAGCAGGATTCAGAAAAAATAATTACACAAACACGCTTTCTTAGTGTATTTTTTTTAAAAATAAAAAATATCTATTCAACAAGCAGGTGTTTTTTTTCACATTGCAAAAAAAAAGGCTCCCAAAAACGGTTTTATTCACAAAATCCCTTACATTTGCTGCTCATTAATCTAACTTATAAACCTTTTAATTTTAACGAGTATGAATAAAAGCGAATTAATCGATGCTATGGCTGAAAAAGCCGGTCTGACCAAAGTTCAAGCCAAGAGTGCTCTTGACGCTTTCATGTGCACCACAAGCGAAGTCCTCAAGAAGGGTGACAAGCTCTCCCTGGTGGGTTTCGGCACTTTCGAAGTGAAGAAACGCGCTGCCAGAAAGGGTCTGAACCCCGCCACGAAGAAGGCCATCAAGATTCCCGCAAAGAACGTGGTCAAATTCAAAGTCGGTTCCAAATTAGGCAACCTCAAGAAATAATTTGAAGCGACAAACCATAGAGAAAGCCCTGAACAAGGGCTTTCTTGCTATATAGAGATCCATGAGACAGATAGAAGACCTGCGGCTACGAGACAAGCTGACCGCATATTTGGAACAATTTGTAACCGAGGAGCGCAAGACGCGCCTGTTGGAAGTCCTTGCCAACCGCACCCGTCACGTGACGGTGGTGCTGGAGGATCTCTACCAGACGCAAAACATCAGCGCGGTGATGCGCAGTTGCGAGTGTTACGGTGTGCAAGACGCCTACATCGTGGAGAACCGCAACACTTTCGAGATCCACAAGGACATCAGCATGGGGGCCGACAAGTGGCTCACTTTGCACCACTACCCGCACGCCAGGCACAACATGCGGCAATGTATCGATGACTTGCACGCGCAAGGCTATTATGTGGTGGCCACGCTGCCCGACGAGAAGCGGACCACCATCAACGACCTGCCCTTGGACCGGAAGACCGCCTTCCTCTTCGGCACAGAGCTGACGGGGCTCTCGGATGAGGCTGTCCAGGGCGCGGACTGTGCCGCCCTCATCCCGATGTACGGCTTCACAGAAAGCTTCAACATCTCCAACTCCGCGGCCATCATCCTTTCCCACTTTACCGAACGGCTCCGCCACTCCGACATTGACTGGCGCCTGTCGCAAGAGGAGCGCGACGCCCTCTATTTCGAATGGCTCCAGAAAAGTCTCCGCGACCCCGACGGGATGATCGCGCACTTCATGAAGAGCGAGACCGGTTGTCAAGCCACTCAATCATCAAACTATTAAGTTATTAAGTGAAGATGTCAAGGGAATGGGGAAATTAAAAATGAATGGTTCCCACCCCAAAACACCAACTTTTACTTCCAATCACTATTTTTTGTACTTTTGCAAACTTAAAAAACACATCTATGGCAAGCATTAATTTCGAAGGAAAAACTTATGAATTGGACGGCGACGGCTTCATGCTCAAGCCCGAAGAATGGACCGAAGGCCTGGCCGCCGAGATCGCCAAGGTTGACGGCATCAACGAACTGACTGAAAACCACTGGAAAATCCTGCATTGCATTCGCGAGAATTACGAAGAGAAAGGCATTGCGCCCATGGTGAGGGTCATCTGCAAGACTTCAGGACTGAAACTCAAGGAAATTTACGAGCTATTCCCGTTGGGTCCCGCTCGTGGCGCCTGCCGTGTGGCCGGTCTTCCCAAACCCGAAGGCTGCGTGTAGTGGCCTTTAACGGTTAGCTATTAGCCATTAGCAATTGGCCTTTAGCTAACCGCCAACAGCTAATAACTCTAAACTTTATTCATTATGAGTATAATGCAATATCTGTCGATTGCAGCGGCAGCCATCTGTCTCTGCAGTCTTTTTGTGTTTTTCCTCAAGATCGTCAAACTCGGCAAGCCCAACGACCTGTCTGAGAAAAGCGGCGACACGAAGAAAGGGGTGATCTACTCCAACACCACGGCGATGATGCCGCAGAACAAGGAGTCGGCCTACCTGCACCTGCCGGCCTACGCCTCCGGCATCCTGTTCCACGTCGGCATCTTCCTCTGTTTGCTGGTGTTCGTGCTCTCCTTCTTCCCGTTCTTCAACCGCTGGATATCGGGGCCCGACAAGATACACTACATCTTCCCTTGCCTGTTGGCCGTCACCGCCGCCTGCGGCTACATCCTTCTGCTGCGACGCGCCTTCTCCAAGGATCTGCAACCCCTCTCCAATCCCGACGACTACATCTCCAACGCACTCGTCTCCACCTTCCAGCTGATGACGATGCTCTATTTGCTGATGCCGGCCAGCCATGCTGTCGTCACAATCTATTATGTGGCGGCCATCCTGCTGTTCCTGTACATGCCGCTCGGCAAATTGCGCCACGCAGTTTATTACTTCGCAGCGCGCTATCATCTTGGATTTTTCTACGGCTGGCGGAATGTCTGGCCGAAACATGAAAACTAATTATCTTAACCCTTCAACAATGAAACTTGACTTTTTAGGCGCCACCGAAGAGGTTACGGGCAGCAAATTCTTGCTCACCAGCCAAAAAGGCGTCAAAATACTGCTTGACTGCGGCATGTACCAGGGCAAGGGCTTGGAAACCGACCACATGAACCGCGACTTGGGCTTCGACCCCAAAGAGGTGGATTTCATCCTGCTCTCGCACGCGCACATTGACCATTCGGGACTCATCCCTTACATCTATAAACTCGGCTTCCGGGGCAAGATCTTCTGCACGCCCGCCACACGCGACCTCTGCGCCATCATGCTGGCCGACTCCGGACGTATCCAGGAGGCTGATGCGAAGCAATTCAACAAGAAAAAGGAGCGCATCGACAAGGAGCCCATCGAGCCAATCTACACCGAGAAGGATGCCGCCGAGTGCATGACACAGTTCATCAGCATCCCGAGGGAACTGAAATTCAACATCACCCCCGACATCTCCATCGAGTTTTTTGAGACGGGTCACATGCTCGGCAGCGGTGCCATCCACATCACCTTCAAGGAGGGGCGCAAGACCCGCACGCTCTGCTACACCGGCGACATCGGGCGTTACGACAAGCGCATCCTTCCGGATCCCGTGCCGTTCCCCTTCGCCGACTACATCATCACCGAATCGACCTACGGCGACCGTCTCCACTCCACACTCGACGATGCCGACAAGCAGCTGATGCTGATTGTGCGCGACGCCTGTGCCAAACGCCTCGGCAAGCTCCTTATCCCCTCCTTCGCCATCGGAAGAACACAGGAGATCGTCTATGCTCTCCATCGTCTCAACAAAGCCGGCGACTTGCCCGACATCGAGATTTTCGTCGATAGTCCCTTAGCCTGCTCCGCCACCAACATCTACCGGCTGCACGACGAGAACTTCAACGCCGACCTCAGGCAATTCATGGAAAACACCAAGGATCCTTTCGGATTTGACAACCTCACCTATGTGCGCAGCGTTGATGATTCCAAGCGACTCAACGAGTTCAACCGCCCCTGCATCATTATCTCCGCCTCCGGCATGATGGAGGCCGGACGTATCAAGCACCATCTGGCCAACAACATAGAAAACCCCAAGACCACCATTCTCTGCGTCGGTTACTGCTCACCCAACACCCTTGGTGCCAAGATCATGCGTGGCGATCCCGTTGTCTCCATCTTCGGCGAAGACCATCAGGTCCGAGCGCACCTTGAACGCATCGACGCCTACTCCGGACACGCCGACTATCAGGAGCTCATCCGCTATCTCTCCTGCCAGAAAGGCAACCGCCGCCTCAAGAAGATCTTCATCGTACACGGCGAGGAGGGCGTGCGACAGGCATACGCCAAGCACTTGGCCGAGGCAGGGTTCAAGAAGACGCAGGTGCCAAGGTTCAGAGAGAGCGTTGAATTGAGTTAAGAGTTAATAGTTATGAGTTAAAAGTTATGGAGAGGCAGAGTATCGTTGGGGAGAAGAGTTTGGCCTTTGCGAAAAGAGTGGCAAAATGTTATCGTTTTTTGCTGGATAAAAAGAAAGAGACAATCCTATCCAAACAAATTCTTCGGTCAGGCACGAGTATTGGAGCCAATATTAGAGAGGGGTTGTTTGCCCAAAGTCGTAAGGATTTCATCAGCAAAATGAATATCGCCTTAAAAGAAGCAGGAGAAACAGATTACTGGCTTGAAATAATTTATTCTGCCGACTACTTAACAGAAGTGGAGTACAAATCATTAAAAAAGGACACCGACGAACTCATCAAAATGTTATCATCTATAGTCAAAACGACCAAGGAAAACACTCAGAAATCCCCAAGAAACTCTTAACTCTTAACTTTTAACTCTTAACTTTTTAGACAATGCGTCACCTCTTCTTCCTTCTCCTCTTTCTCTCCGTCGCCACGGCCTTCCCCAACGGCGACCCGGTGGCGGTGACATCGGCGATTACCCTTTCGTCATCGCCGGTGGCCGTACACGTGCCGGAGGTGCAGATTCTCAACGAGCAGGTGAAGTTTGTGCCCAATGGCAAACACACCGACGTGGTGGTGCGCTATCTCCTTCAAAACCAGTCAAAGAAGGATTTCAAGGAGTTGCCTTACGGTTTTCCGATCGACTATTACGGCACCGGCGAGGCCCGGTGGGGCTGGGTGGACGATTACAGCGAGAGCCGAAGAGCAATCGGCTGGCGCGACGATTACGTGCAAAACGTCGTCTTCTCGCTCGACGGGCGGCAACTGCCCTGGCAGTGCTCGAAAGATACGGTCATCAAGCCTTCCCAGAAAGTCATCGCTTTTGATTTGCAAGTGGATTTGGAACCCGACAGCGCGGACACCTACTCTCAGGCACTCATCCAGAAATTGTACAAAGAGTGGGGGGAAGAACTTTGGTTTCACACCACCCCCGTCTCGCGGCGATGGTTCTACACCCGGCTTGACATCCCGGCGGGGCAAACCGTGATGCTGGAGGTGCGCTATACCGTGGAGCATTTCTATCAGGAGGGATTGTATGATCACTCCGACTACTTTGAAAATTACAAGGCTAACTATTATTGTGACGGAGCCTTCGAATACGACTTCGCCCCCGCCGCCCACTGGGGCAACGGCAAGGCGCAGCGCTTCATTGCCGAACTGGACGCCTCCCATATTGAAATCCTTTCCGACGAATATTATTTCCGTGGAAAGGACAGGAATCATTCCGGCATCCAGGGGCTGAAGATGAAAAAAGGTGCCAACAACGTGTGGCGCTATGAGGCCACGGACTTCGACTTCGCCACGGCCAAGCCCTTCACGGTGGACTTCCATTCGCGGCAGGTCACCCAGCCAATCGCGAAAATCCTGAGTCACCGCGTGCCACAAGACCGCTACACCGTGACGCTCTCCGGCGCAGACCCGAAGTATCCCGTCCGGAACCTCGGCGACGGCGACCTCTCCACCACGACGGTCCTCACTGCCGACTCCGCCGGCAAATACTATATTATAATAACAGTCAATGACACCAATTTCATCCCAAATGGGATTTTATTATACAACGGCTATTGCAAGAACCGGGATGTGTGGCGGAACAACAGCCGGATTGAGACAGTGTCAGCCAGCGAGACCTATTATTGCAAGAAATTCAACGACCATGCGCAAAAATGGGTCGCAGACAACCAATCAAACGAAGTGTTTAACCGTTGGAGCCATTTCTACGAAAACGGGAAACGCATCGACAGACCCAACAAAGTGTCGGCAGAGCCTGTCGCATTTGACTGGCAAAACCTGACCGACAACGCCATCATCTTTCGCACCGATGAAAACAGTCTGTGGGGCTATTATGCAAACTTCGGGCATATCGAGAAATATCAGCTGCGCATTGACATCGGAGACATCGCCCCCGGCCTGAAATACAACGACCTCTGTATCTCGGAAATCATACTGATCAGATAATAGTTAGGAGATATCGTAAACCGCAAAACGTAAATCAAAAACACACATAATGAACCACAAACAAAACATCCTCATTACCGGAGCCAACGGGCAACTTGGCAACTGTCTGCGCGATTTGGCAGAGGGATACCAAGACCGCTTCTGTTTCTTCTTCACGGATGTGGAGGAGCTGGACATCACCGATGAAGCGGCTATAGAGAAATTCGTCACCGGTCACGATATTGACGCCATCGTCAACGCGGCGGCATACACGGCGGTTGACAAGGCCGAAGACGAGGTGGAGACCGCATTCCGCATCAACCGTGATGCCGTGGCCCTGCTGGCCGCTGCCGCCAAGCGACACAGCTGCCATCTGGTACACATCTCCACCGACTATGTCTTCTCGGGCGAGGCGTGCCATCCCTATCCCGTGGACGCACCTGTAGAGCCCAAGTCGGTCTATGGCCGCACCAAGGCCGAGAGCGAGAAGGCCATCCGGGAGAGCGGCTGTAGCGCCACCATCATCCGCACCTCGTGGCTCTACTCCGAATACGGGCACAATTTCGTGAAAACGATGCTGAAGCTGGGTGACGAGTGCGAGGAGTTGACCGTGGTGTGCGACCAAGTGGGCGGTCCCACCTACGCGGGCGACCTGGCCGCGGCCATATTGAAGGTGCTGGAAACAGACATCTGCAAAACGGGTGTGACCATATACCATTACGCCAACGAGGGCACGGCAAGTTGGTTCGACTTCGCCAAAGCCATCATGGAAATAGGTGGAAAAAAATGCCGGGTGAAAGCCATCTTTACGTCAGAATATCCGGCAAAAGCGTCAAGACCTGCTTATTCTATCTTTGATTTGAGCCTTATCAAGAGCGAAATTTCAATTTCAATACCCTATTGGCGCGACAGTTTAACACTGGTTATCAACAAATTACAAGCAAAATAAAAAAAATAGCACCAAAAGTGGGCGTATTCAAAAAAATAATGTATTTTTGCACGCTCAAAACGACACACGAAGTGTTCTTTATTTAATGCACAAAAAAAGCCGTTGTAGCTCAGTGGTAGAGTACCTCCTTGGTAAGGAGGGGGTCACGAGTTCAACTCTCGTCAACGGCTCTTTTTTTTATTGTTAATCAAGACCCTTCAACTCAAAAATTATTCACAACAAATTTATAGAAAAAAATGGCAAAAGAGAAATTTGAACGTACTAAACCCCACGTTAACGTGGGTACCATTGGTCACATTGACCACGGCAAGACCACCCTTACCGCTGCCATCACCACCGTGTTGGCTGAAAAAGGTCTCTCTGAGCTCAGATCCTTCGATTCCATCGATAATGCTCCTGAAGAGAAAGAGCGTGGTATCACCATCAACACCGCTCACATTGAGTATCAGACCGCCAATCGTCACTATGCACACGTTGACTGTCCGGGTCACGCCGACTATGTGAAGAACATGGTTACCGGTGCCGCCCAAATGGATGGTGCTATCCTCGTTGTGGCTGCTACCGATGGTCCGATGCCTCAAACTCGTGAGCACATCCTGTTGGCAAAGCAGGTCGGTGTGCCGAGAATGGTTGTTTTCATGAACAAAGTTGACTTGGTTGACGACCCTGAGTTGCTTGACCTCGTTGAAATGGATATCCGTGACCTTCTGAGCTTCTACGGCTTCGACGGTGACAACACCCCTGTTATCCGTGGTTCCGCCCTCGGTGGCTTGAACCTCGAGCCGCAATGGGTTGAGAAGATTGTTGAATTGATGGACGCTGTTGACACTTGGATTCCGCTTCCTCCGCGTGACGTTGATAAAGACTTCTTGATGCCTGTTGAGGATGTCTTCTCCATCACCGGTCGTGGTACCGTGGCTACTGGTCGTATCGAGACTGGTGTCATCCACACCTCCGATCCCGTTGACATCATCGGTATGGGTGCTGAAAAGCTCAAATCCGTTGTCACTGGTGTCGAAATGTTCCGCAAGATCCTTGACGAAGGTGAAGCTGGCGACAATGTCGGTCTGCTGCTCCGTGGTATTGACAAGGACGAAATCCGTCGTGGTATGGTTATCGCGAAACCCGGTTCCATCCACCCGCACAAACACTTCAAGGCTTCTGTGTATGTCCTGAAGAAAGAAGAAGGCGGCCGTCACACCCCGTTTGGCAACAACTATCGCCCGCAATTCTACTTCCGCACCACGGACGTGACGGGTGCTATCACCCTGCCCGCTGGCGTTGAAATGTGCATGCCTGGTGATAACGTCGAGATCGATGTCCAACTCCTTTCCGAAATCGCCCTCAACCAAAACCTCCGTTTCGCTATCCGTGAAGGCGGTCGTACCGTGGGTGCCGGTCAGGTGACTGAAATCCTTGACTAAGACCTAAGTCAACATTACAAATCTTGAAAAGGGCATTGTATCAATGCCCTTTTTCAAAGGGGAATAGTTTAATGGTAGAATGACGGTCTCCAAAACCGCAGATGGGAGTTCGATTCTCTCTTCCCCTGCCACCACGCGAGTCTCCGGATTCGCGTTTTTTTGTCTAAATACTATTGAACATGCGAATCAGCGACATCCTGAAAAAGAAGAAAACCTTCTCCTTCGAAGTCTTTCCCCCGAATCCCGAGAATAGTAGCATCCAAGACATCTACGCCACCATTGACGCCCTGCAGCAGTTCAGGCCCGACTTTATCAGCGTCACCTTCAAGTCGTCGGGTGACTACAGTGAAAACACCCTCAATCTCGCCAGTTACATCCAGCGGCATGCCGTGGCCGAACCGTTAGTACACCTCACCTGCGGCGCCCTGGACGAGCGGGATGTGGACAATCTCGCCTTGCGGATGCGGGAGGAGGGACTGGAAAACGTGCTGGCCCTGCGCGGCGACAAACCCGTGCACTTTGAGGGCGACTATCTCAAGCATTTCAAACACGCCACGGAATTGATGGAATATCTGCGTCAACGCCTCGATTTCTGCATTGGAGGCGCTTGTTATCCGGAAGGGCACATCGAGTCCGTAAGTTTACGCGACGACATCGCCGTGTTAAAGCTCAAGCAGGATACAGGGGCGCAATTCCTCATCACACAGTTGTTTTACGACAACAACTACTACTACCGTCTCGTGCGTCTGGCCCGCAAGATGGGCGTCACCATTCCCATCATTCCAGGCATCATGCCGCTCACCAGTGCCGCGATGTTCAACAAAATCAACAACATGGCGGGCGCCACCATTCCTTTTGAACTGCGCGTGCTCATCGACCGTTTCCGCGACGACAAGCAAGCCATGTATGAGATCGGCATTGCCTACGCCGTCAACCAAGTGTTGGAACTGCTTGCCAACGAAGCCGACGGTATCCACATCTACACGATGAACAACGCCCGCGTGGCGGAAGAGATCTACAGAAGAATAGGAAGTGTCATTGAGAAAGAACTGAGATAGCATTCCTATTTGCCACTATACAACAAGGTCCTGCACTTTTTGGGGCAGGACCTTGTTATATAACCAGCTGTTGACAGGCAACTGCCCGCAACCTTAAAATTATTTCTTGATTTGAGCCTTCACCGCTTCGGTGAGGTCGTCGCTTTGGCTATGGAAGGCCAGGGTGGAAACATCGAAGATGTATGTATAGTTGCCGGCGGAGGCCACCTTCTTGATGGCTTCCAACAACTTGTCCTGGAACGGTTGGAGCAACGCCAGCTGCTTCTGCTGCAAGTCTTGCTCACTGATGGAGGCAAACTCCTGAATACGCTCGTAGAGCTTCATCATTTCGTCCTCCTTGACCTTCAAGATGGCGGAGGAGGCACCGGAGTTGGTTAGCTGCATATAGGCGGTTTGCTTCTCCTTGAACTCGTTCACCATCTGCTGGCCGGTTTCCTCCAGCTCCTTCTGGTAGTCAATCAACGCCTGCTGGGCGGTGTCGATGCCCGGCATCTCCTTCATCAAGGCGCCGTAGTCCACATGCCCGAACTTGGCCTTCTGCGAGAATCCGGCCAAAGTCGCCAAAAGGCAAAGTATGATAATGGTCAGTTTTTTCATCGCTGTCCCTCCTATTTAATACCCAACTCTTTCTTTACCAACGGAGTGATATCCTCACCGCTCTCATAGTAAAGCAGAATCTTGGTGTCGAAAATGTAAGCGAAACCATTGGCCTTGGCCACCTTGTCAATGGCGTTCTGAATGGCATCCTGGAAAGGTTTGGCCAGTTCGTACTGCTTCTCTTCAAGATCTTCCTGGGCGTTGGCCTGGAACTCCTGAATGCGCAGGCCAAGGTCTTCAAGCTCCTTTTCGCGCACTTGGCGAACAGCGGAAGACATGGTGCCCACCTCACGGTCGAACTTGTCTTTCTTGGTCTGATATTCGTTCATCATGCTCTCATACATGGCCTGAAGGTCGCTTTGGAAAGCCTGCAACTTAATTTGAAGGGAGTCCACACCCGGCATGACTTGCAGAATATCACCGGAATTCACATGACCATACTTCTGGGCATTGGCCGTGCCTACAGAAAAAAGCAGGGCTGCGGCTACAAGTAACAAAATCTTTTTCATCTTATTCGTTCGTTTTCTATTTATTGTATAATCTGTTTAGTCGTCCAACTCGCTGTTGACCGAGATACCGAGTTTTTGGAGGATGGCATTGTTGATATCCCACTTTGGATCGGCATAGATGATGGTCATCTCCCCGGCCGTGTCGAACACAAAAGCATATCCTTTCTCTTTGGCATAGTCATTCACCGTGGAAATGACACGGTCTTGAATCGGTTTCACCAATTCCTCTCTCTTTTTGAAGAGGTCTCCGTCTTGTCCGAAACGTTTTTTCTGAAGATCTTTGGCCGCTTTTTCCTGAGCGATGATGGCATCCTCGCGGTTCTTTTTCATCTGCTCCGGCATGGTGACGGACTCGACTTGGTATTTGCGGTACATGGAGTCAATGGAGGCGAACTTGGCCTCGATCTCTTTTTGCCACATCACGGCCACGCGGTTCAACTCGGCTTGAGCCTCTTTGTACTCGGACATATTGCTGAGGATGTATTCGGAATTGATATAAGCGTACTTCTGTGAAAATCCCGTCAGGGCAAGCAGGACGATCATAGCGGATAAGAACAGTTTTTTCATAGCTTTAAATTTTTACGTGTGATTAACGTGACTATATATTTTTTATTTTAGTTGAAAACAACAGGTGCATAGACTATCAATCTATGGATTGGTTTATTGAGATGTGGAAATGACTTCCCCAATCGGACTTGGAGCGGCCTGGCACATCATCGAAGCCATAGCCCCAGTCGAAGCCCAACAGTCCGAACATAGGCAAATACACGCGCACGCCAAGGCCTGCGGACTTGTACATGTTAAACGGGTTGTACTGCCGTTTGTCGAGCCATCCTTTGCCGGCCTCGATGAAGGCCAGCACATAGACGGTGGCTGACGGATTGAGGGTAATGGGATAACGCAACTCGGCCGTGAACTTGTTGTAGATGCTGGCTCCCGTGGAGCTGCCGTCGAGATAAGGCGACAATACCTCGTCTTCGTAACCGCGCATGCCGATGACCTCACGACCGTCGTAGCTGAAGTTCGACAGCCCATCGCCGCCCAAATAGAATCGCCCGAACGGCGGGATGCCGATTTCCTTGTTATAACAACCCATGAAGCCCATCTTGAAGCGGACGTTAAGCACCAAATTCTGCACAATGCGCGTAAACCAAGAGGCACTGAACTTCCACTTGTGGAACTCCAGCCAACGGAACTTTTCCTGGTCGGTCATGGAACTGTAGTCCTTATGGCCGAACAGCGAATAGGGCGGGGTGAGCTGCACGCTGAAGCTGATATTCGAACCTTCCCGAGGATAGATCGGCGCATTGACAGAATTGCGGGCCAGGGTGAATATGTAGCTCAAACTGTTGGCATTACCATTATTGAAGAAATAGTAACCCGACCAGTTGGTGACGGTGTAGTATTCGTAGGAGAGCGTGTGCGACATCTGGAAATAGTCGTCCGGCCACTTGAGCTGGCTGGCCAAGGAGATGGAGGCACCTGCGATGCTGGAGGAGCGGAATCCAGTGGTATCCGTCTTTTTCATGCCATTGGTCTGACGTTGGTAAAAGACACCGATAGTGAGCGCGTTGGGCTTGCGGCCTCCGAGCCATGGTTCTGTAAAGGAAGCATTATAGTACTGATAGAGCGCACCCGTGGTGGAGACGTTCAAGGACAGGCGCTGTCCGTCGCCACCAGGGATGGGTGTCCAGGCGTCCTTCTTGAAGAGCTTGCGAGTGGAGAAGTTGTTGAAGGCGATACCTGCCGTGATGACGAAACCTATGGCGCCATAACCCGCACTCAGAGAAAGCTGGTCAGAGCTGGTCTCCTCCACCACATAATTGATATCGACCGTGCCGTCGGCCTCATTGGGCTTGGGTTGCACATCCATCTTCTCCTGATTGAAATAACCAAGCGACATGAGCACCTGCTGTGTGCGGATGATGTCGGCACGGTTGAACAATTGTCCGGGAATGGTGGTCACCTCACGCAAAATCACGTTGTCGTTGGTCTTGGTGTTTCCCGTCACCGTGATCTTGTTGTATCGGGCCTGTTTGCCTTCGCGAATGCGGATTTCGATGTCAATGGAGTCGTTTTCCACGGCGACCTCCACAGGATTGGCGCTAAAGAAGAGGTATCCATTGTTCATGTAGAGCGAAGCCAGATCCTCACCGTCCTCCTTCATGGTCAGATTCTTGTTCAAGAGCGTCTGGTTATAGACATCGCCCTTGCTGATGCCAAGCAGGCGCGAGAGCATGCTGGTGGGGTAAATGGTGTTGCCCACGAATGTGATGTTGCGGAAATAGTAGCGCGGGCCCTCTTTCACATCGATGTCAATGTGCATGTCGCGACCATCCAGATAGAAGGTGTCGCGCGTGATGACAGCATCGCGGTATCCCAACTCATTGTATTTGTTAATGAGGTTTACTTTGTCGTCCTCATACTTCTCTTTGATGAATTTGGACTTTTTGAAAATGCGCAGTTTGACGCGATCGGAGAAGTAATCATCCAAGTGCTCCTTGATATCTTTCGACTCATAATAGCCCTTGTGCCGCACGCAGTAGGCGATGGCCGTATCCAATTTATAGAAGGGCATGAAGAGGAATTTCTCCTTGGTCTCCTTCATGGAGCGGAGCAGGACGGCACTGGTCACCTCTTTGTTGCCCCGGATGTCGATTTTGGAGATGTGGACACGTTTGTACTTTTGGATATCGAAGAGAATGCTCTTGGCATTTTTGATTTTCTCATCCGGGATTTCCTGCACGTTGACGGAGCAAGCATAGAAACCCTTGTCCACATAATAGTCACGAATGATGTTGGCACAAGTGGTCTTCATGTTGTCGTTGATGATGTTGCCTTGTGAGATGTGCAGTTTCTCACGCAACTCGTTCTCTTCTGTCTTCGTGGTTCCCTTGAAGCCAAAGGAGACAAGGCGGGCACGGTCTTCGAGGCGCACATCCAGAAACGCGATGTTGCCATTGATGCGGGTGACCGTGATTTCGACATCGTCGTAGAGGCCGCTCCGCCATAAAGTTTTGATGCTTTTGGTAATCTCTTCGCCAGGTATGAGAATTTTGTCACCCACATGAAAAGAGAGGAGACGCTGGTCCAAGGGAGCAGTTCCAGAGGAGGTGATGCCGCCGATTTCATATTCCGTGGGGTTGGCGTAGTCGATCTTCACGGGCTTGTCAGGACCGTCATCACCCACCACAACCTGTCCGTAACTTGCTATGTTGCAAATCACTGACAAAAAAAGGAGGATCGTTGCTACGTATTTTGTGAATTTCATTCGCGGTTTTAGAAAATTGGCGGCAAAGATAGTGAAAATATCATTGTTCACGGACCTGCTCTCCCGTTTTTCCATAACGACGTTCCCTGTGTTGGAAATCGAGCACAATTTCGCGGAGGTCCTTTTTCCTGAAATCGGGCCACATGGTGGGTACGAAGAAGAGTTCAGTGTAAGCGATTTGCCAGAGCAGGAAATTGCTGACACGGCAGTCGCCACCTGTGCGTATAAGGATATCAGGATCGGGAATTTCGCCGTGATAGAGGCAGTGCTGCACGGTCTCCGTGGTGACCGTCTCGGGGTCGAGGGTGCCGGAGGCGGCTTCTCGGGCCACCTTGCGGGCCATATCGACCAACTCGGCACGTCCGCTGTAGCTGAGGGCGAGCACCACAGTGAGCCCGTCGTTGCCAGCCGTGCGGTCGATGGCGTCCTGCAGGACGGCGCGACTGTTGTCGGGCAGGTCGCCCAAGCGGCCTGTGACTTGCAGCCGGACGTGGTTTTTCATCAGTCCGTCCAGCTCGTTGTGAATGGCCTGCACAAGCAGTCCCATGAGCATTTCGACCTCCTCGCGGGGCCGGTTCCAGTTTTCCGTGGAGAAGGCGTACAGCGTCAGGTAGGGGATGCCCATTTCACCGGCACCTTCGATGACACTACGCACAGCCTCCACGCCATGCTTGTGGCCGTATGTGCGCTCGCGGCCTTGCTGTTGCGCCCAGCGTCCGTTGCCATCCATGATGATGGCCACATGCCGCGGCAATCTGGCGGGATCGAGAACTCTTTCCGTCTGGTCCATCCTGCGAAAGATTAATGGCGGGGGTGACGAGGTTTGAGCAGGTCGCAGGTCTTGGACTCGTTACCGAACTTGACCGTGAAGAAAATGCCCGCAAAGGAGTAGATGTCGGTCGTACGGACATTACCGCGCTGTGTGCCGGCGACATTGAAGGGATAGGGCTCGTGTGTCGAGGGGTTTGTGAGCTCGGGGGTGCGGTCGGCCAGGTCGGCAGGGATGCTGCCGCGCTGCTCGCGGATGATCTCGTTGTCGAAATAGACTCCACGCACATCGTCGAGATAGTCGGTGAACGTGTATCGGATGCCCCATTCGGCGCCGATGGTGAAGTGGCGTCCGATATTGACCTTGATGCCGATGCCAAAGGGGATGGCGACGTTGGTCAGGGAGTAGCGCTTGGTGACCAGGCCGTTGGTGTCGGCAATGCCCTGCCCTTCCGTGCCGAGGCTCTGCAGCTCATACCATGTGCCGGCGGAGTCCAGCTGTGCCTGCGGGTTGAAAGAGAAGAGCGTGATGCCCGCGAAGATATAGGGCGTGAAGTGGTTTTTCTGCGGCACGTTATACAGTTTCAAGAAGTTGAGTTCGGCCACCGCCGAAAATTCCGTGATAGGCGACATGAAGCTGAGATTCCGCGTGTTGTTGAAGGCGGCGTCGGAGGCGGAGACTTTCCCGAACAGGAAGTTGCCCCTGACGGCCCATCGGGGCGAGATGTTGTACCGGTAGGCGAAGCCGCCGGCGAGGTGTGAGTTCTTGAACAGCTTGGATTGGTTGATATCGCCAAGATAGAAGGTGGTGCCGAAGAGAGCACCGAATTCGGAGCTTTGCGCGCGCGCCGGCGCGATGCCTTGCAGCAGCATGCAGACGACACAGGCGATGATGATGGATATCCTTTTCACTTTTAATTGATTTTGGGTTGGATTTGCATCCGTGACCATTGATTGAACATGTTCCAAAACGAAAGGCGGACAAGTCAGCCTTCCGTTTAACGCTGCAAAAATAAAAAAATTACGGTTACCAATAGAATAAATTAAAAAAAGTGTATTTTTGCCGCCCAAAAATTTATAAGTAAAGAATTTAATATTAAAAAGAAAGGAGCCTTGATTAGCACACCGAACAACAAGCCGCGCAATCCCATGGGCCCGCGTCCGAAAAAGGAGAGCCAGCACAGAATCAACGAACACATTACCGCCCAGACGGTTCGCGTCGTCGGCGAGAATTTCGAGCCCAAGATAGTCTCCCTGCGGGAGGCTTTGGCCATTGCAGACCAGTACGAACTTGACCTCGTGGAAATCTCCCCCAACACCACCCCGCCCGTGTGCAAGGTGATGGATTACCAAAAGTACCTCTACGAGCAGAAGAGGAAAGCCAAGGAAATCAAGGCCAACAGCGCCAAGACCGTCGTCAAGGAAATCCGCATGGGTCCCCAGACCGACGACCACGACTTCAACTTCAAGTGCAACCACGCCATCAAGTTCCTGCAAGACGGCTACAAGGTGAAATTGCAGGTCTATTTCAGAGGGCGTTCCATCGTCTATAAGGACCAGGGCGAGTTGCTGTTGCTCCGTTTCGCCGAGCGCCTCGCCGACTACGGCAAGCCCGATCAGATGCCGACCCTCATGGGCCGCAACATGACGATGATCATCAGCCCGAAGTCGAAGAAATAAACACGAAACACAGTAAACGCATCATAAAAACTTTTAAAACTCAAAGAAATGCCAAAAATCAAATCCAAGTCCGCCGCCAAGAAGAGATTCACTCTGACCGGCACCGGCAAAATCAAGAGACATCACGCTTATCACAGCCACATTCTCACCAAAAAGAGTACCAAGAGAAAACGCAACCTGGCCTACAGCGCCATCGTGGAGCACAACTTGGACCGCACTGTCCGTCAAATGCTCGGAATGTGCTAACAACTAACATCAATTATTAACTAAAACAAAAACTTCACGCTCAGCCAAACAAGAGTTTAGTCATTAAACCGCTGACGGGAAAAGAAAGGAATCAATTATGCCAAGATCAGTCAATCACGTTGCTTCCAAAGCAAGAAGAAAAAAGATTTTGAAACGTACCCGTGGGTACTTCGGCAAACGTAAAAACGTTTGGACCGTTGCAGTCAATTCGTGGGAGAAGGGCCAGCAGTATGCCTACCGCGACAGAAAAGCGAAAAAGAGAAATTTCCGCAGCTTGTGGATCACCCGTATCAACGCCGGTGCCCGCATCAACGGAATGTCCTATTCTGTCCTCATGGGCAATCTGGCCAAGAAGGGTGTCGCGCTCAACCGCAAAGCCCTTGCCGACCTCGCGATGAACAATCCTGAGGCATTCAAGGCTATCGTTGACCTCGTCAAATAGTCATATAGCCCGATTTTTAATTAGCAACCTGCGTTTACTGGATACAGATGGCACCCGCACGGGTGCCATTTTCGTTTGGAATTGTTGCAAAGTAGGTTTGTTTTCAATTTTGGCAGTTGAATTTGTGTCGCAACATTTTTATATTATATACCGTTATGTGGAAAAATGTATTTTTGCACGACTTTTTTTTATGCAAATATTTATTGAAGCACATAGAATTTGGATGGCTTTACTCGGCATTCTATGCTTAGGCGGCCTCTCGGCACAAGTTGTATTACCTGACAACATTGTGCCTGCGGACTGCACAACGGATGTGGAAGCGATAGACTGGGGAATCGTCCAAGGAGCCAGCAGCCAACCGCTGTCGCACATGTACGCCCAACCCTACATCGGTGACATTGACAACGACGGTCTGTCCGAGATTGTCACGGTAGGATACTACAATTCGCCCAGTCAAGCCTCTTCC
>JAFPXF010000011.1 GCA_017394765.1 Bacteroidales bacterium
CTCCCGCGCCGCGACTTTCCCGCGCACGCACCCCTCCCAGGGGTTGCAGCGCTACCAAGCTCTTGCCCCTGTCGGGGCAGCTCAAGGAAAATGATTACCTCTATTGTCCCGGAGGGACATCCTCTCAATAACCCCACACAAGCGACGAAGGAGCGCCGTGTGGGGATGGATGACGGTACCGATACCCTCTCAATAACCCCACACAAGCGACGAAGGAGCGCCGTGTGGGGCGGAACGACGGCACCGACACCCTCTCGCGGCGCGGGAGTCGGCATCCAAAATGCATAAAACCTGCTTGCCGCGAAAGGGAGGCGTTGGAAAAAAGCGTTGTTTGGAGAACTGTTACTACCGGCCTTGTGCCATCATGTATATAAGTACCATAAAAATCTGATTCGCGAGCATAACAAGCAAGAGCAGCAAATCCCTATACGCGAACCCGACTGTGATGATAGTTCTCACAGGGGCAAAATGGCATATTCCCGCCCCGATGGGGTTAAGATTATTCCGCTGGGATGCTTAAAGGATTAGAAAACGTGCCTACGCCACTCGGGTGGCGCTCACGGCCAGCAGTCCAGACGGCTGCGCGATGGAAACCGAATGCGAGGTGAGGGTGGTGAAGTAAAGGTTTTGCCGACGTTCCCAGGCCTCTGCAACCCCTCTGCATTTTTTTCCTCCCGACATACACCATTTTTTTTTATTTTTGCGGTCTTAATTAAAATACTCACAAAGTGGCAACAACAACTATCCTTTACGCCGCATTGACCATAGGCCTTACGGGCTTGATAGCGGCTGTGATTCTGTATTTTGTATCAAAAGTTTTCCACGTGGAAGAGGACCCGCGCATCGACGAGGTGCAGGCCTGCCTGCCCGGCGCCAACTGCGGCGGCTGCGGCTTTGCCGGCTGCCGTGCCATGGCCGAGGCTATGGTGAAGGCTATGGACACCAGCATCGCCTACTGTCCGGGCGGCGACTACGACAAAATCGGCAAGGTGTTGGGCATCACTGCCGCCACCCGCGACCCGCAGGTGTGCGTGGTGCGCTGCAACGGCACCTGCGAACACTCGCCCGCCAAGGTGATGTACGACTCGGCGTTGACCTGCGCGTTCGCCAACACCGTCTTCTCCGGCGAGGGCGCCTGCCCCTTCGGATGCCTGGGGTGCGGCGACTGCGTGGATGCCTGCCAGTTTGACGCCATCCACATCAACCCCGAAACCCATCTGCCCGAGGTGAACGAGCAGCTCTGCGTGGGCTGCAAGGCCTGCGCCAAGGCCTGTCCGCGCGGCGTACTTGAGATCCGCGACAAAGGCAAAAACAACCACCGCGTCTATGTGGCCTGCAACAACAAGGAGAAGGGCGCCGTGGCCCGCAAGAACTGCAACGCCGCCTGCATCGGCTGCGGCAAGTGCGCCAAGGTGTGCCCCTTCGAGGCCATCACCGTGACCGACAACCTCGCCTACATCGACTACACCAAGTGCAAGGCCTGCCGCAAGTGCGTGGCCGAGTGCCCCACCGGCGCCATCCACGCCGTGAACTTCCCCGAGAAGAAAGCACCCGCCGAGGCTGCACCCGCAGAACAAGAAGTCAAACAACCCGCACAAGCATAGTACTATGAGTATCGAAAGATCCAAAGAGCTGGCCAATGAACTGGCCCACGAGATAACGCAAGACATCAAGGCCGAAGTCAAGAAATTAGGCAAGAAGACCTTCAGTATGGGTGGCGTCCACCCTGAGGCCAACAAGTTCGCCCACTCCGCCAACGTGGAAACCTTCCCGCTGCCCGACCAGGCCGTGGTCTATATGACCCAGCACCTCGGCGCCCCCGCCAAGCCCATCGTCGAAAAGGGCGACAAGGTGAAGGTGGGCCAACTCATCGCCGAGGCCAACGGCTTCGTGAGCGCCAACATCCACGCCCCCATCTCCGGCACCGTCAGCAAGATTGATATGATCGCCGATATCTCCGGCTACAAGAAACCCGCCATCGTCATCGACCGCGAAGGCGACGAGTGGGACGAGAGCATCGACACCACCCCCGACATCATCCGCGACATCAAGTTGGGCAAAGACGATATCATCGCCCGTATGAAAGACCGCGGCATTGTGGGGCTGGGCGGCGCCTGCTTCCCCACGCACATCAAGTATATGCTCAAGCCCGAGCAGAAGTGCGAGTACCTCATCATCAACGCCGCCGAGTGCGAGCCCTACATTTCCACCGACAACCGCGTGATTCTGGAGCGCACCGAGCAGTGCATGATCGGCATTGAGTGCGCCCTCATCGCCTCCGGCGCCTCCAAGGCCATCATCGGCATCGAGGACAACAAGCCCCAAGCCATCGCCGCTCTGGTGGAGATGGCCAAGAAGTTCACCAACATTGAAGTACAACCCTTGAAGATCAAATACCCGCAGGGAGCGGAAAAACAGCTCATCAAGGCCATCACCGGTCGCAGCGTGCCCAACGGCGCCCTGCCCATCTCCGTGGGCTGCATCGTCAACAACATCACCACGATGTATGTGCTCTACCAAGCCGTGCAGAAGAACAAGCCCATCGTGCAGGCCTACACCACCGTCTCCGGCAAATCCATCCCCAAAGAGCAGTGCAAGATCTTCCGCCTGCGCTTAGGCACCCCCATCCGCGACGTGCTCAACGCCGTCGGCATTCCCGAGGACACCGGCAAGATCATCTCCGGCGGCCCAATGATGGGCAAGGCCATCTCCAACCTCGACGCCTACGTGGCCAAGGGCATGTCCAGTTTCCTATTCATGAGCGAAAAGGAGAGCAAGCGCGGTCCAGTCTATCCCTGTATCCGCTGCGGCAAATGCGTCAACGGCTGTCCGATGGGACTGGAATCCACCCTGTTATGCACCCTCTCCCAACTGCAACGGTGGGAGGACTGCGAGAAGAACGGCATCATGAACTGCATCGAGTGCGGCTCCTGCTCCTTCATCTGCCCCTCCAACCGTCCGCTGTTAGACTATATCCGGGTGGGCAAAGCCAAGACCGGCGCGATGATCCGAGCCAGAAACGCAAAATAAAATCCCGACACCATCGTTTGTAAACCCTAAAATTGAAACTTATGAAAAAACACATCGTCATCCTGCTGCTCATGCCGTTGATGGTGCTTTTCACCTCTTGCAAGAGCGGACAAATCAAGAAACTGGAGAAGTTCACCGCACAAGTGGAACAAAACTACGACAAATATTCCAATTCCGACCTCGAGAAAACCAAGGCCCAGTACGACAAATTGATTGCCAAAGTGGAACAAAACGAATTCACAGGTGACGAACAGCGTCATGTCAACGAGCTGAAAGGCGCGTGCAAAGGCTATTTTGCACAGGCCAAAGCCCGCATCCTGCTTGAAGAATTCAACAACGCCGTGGACGAGGCCGGCGATGAAGTCAAGGGCGCATTAGAATCCATGAAAAAGGATTAGAAAAAAATATGTTCCCACATTTTGAGGTATCGAAAAAAAGTGTATTTTTGCAGCCTCAAATCGGGACGTTAGCCCAGTCGGTTTAGAGCGCTGCTTTCACACGGCAGAGGTCACTGGTTCGAGTCCAGTACGTCCCACAAGACATAAAAAAGAGAGGAGCATTCTGCGGAATGTTCCTCATTTTTTTTGGTAGCTATATACATGATGGCACCGGGGCGGGATAAACAACATACTTTTCCAACGCCTCCCTTTCGCGGCGAGCAATGCCGACTCCCGCGCCGCGAAACGGATGCAGGGTTCGACGAGCCTGCGTGAGGGATTGAAGCGGAAATAATTTTGGTGGTAATGCGTCCCTTGGCGAGACGGAGGTTACGCTTGACGTTTCGCGTCTCGGGGAATGGTGGTGGGTCTTAAACCAAAATTATTGGAGCGGAAAGCCCGACGGCGCGGCGGCATTGGATTGCGTATGCGGATGTGACGTGATTTCCGCCGCCGCGCCGGCACGCCCAAATAAAAAAAAAGATGAAGAAAATCTGATTTGTGCCATCAAGTATATAATTCCCCCTTTTTTTTATGTGATTTGTAAATATGCGCTATCACGAAATTGTAGAGACGTGCCCTGACGTCTCTACGATTTTGTTGCGAATTGTTGCATCACGATGGCGGCGGCCACGGCTGCGTTGAGCGACTCGGAGGAGTAACCACTCCCTACCCCTCTCGGTATGGTCAGGCGGTGGGTCACGCAACGGGCGACCGGCGCGGAGATGCCATCCGACTCGCTGCCGATGACAACGATGTCGTCGGGTTGGAAAGCGAAGGTGTCAACAGACTCGCCGTCAAGGAAAGTGCCCAGCACATGTCGCGAAGCACACTGACGATCCAGAAAGGAAACAAGGTCGGCACGGGAAACCTGCACATCACAGAAGGCTCCCATGGTGGCCTGGATGCATTTAGGATTGTAGAACTCCACCGTATCAGGGGAGCAGACAATATGGCGGATGCCGAACCAATTGGCGGTGCGCACGATGGTGCCGAGGTTGCCGGGGTCGGCGATGCGATCAAGCACAAGCAGGGGCTGGCCCTCGGGCAACGGGTGCGTGCCGGGCTGTTCCACTACCGCCAACAACTCCGGCGGTGTGCTCAAAGTACTGATACGCTCCATTTCCGCCGGCGTAACCTCCGTGATGCGGACATCGGACAGCAAAGCGGCATTGCCAGCGGAAAAACGTTCCGTGGCATAAAGATCGACCACCCGCAGTTCGGAACGCAACAACATCTCCACACTTTTGCGGCCCTCCACCAGGAAAAGCCGCGACTCGTCGCGGAACTTGCGCAAATGTAACTTGCGAATCTCTGAAATTCTATTTTTGCTGATCATCGGAAAGTCCTTCGAAATCGAGGAACAACCGTTTCCACTCCTCACGGACGGGGATGGAGGCGTGGGTGTTCCGGTCAAAACCCGCAAGGACACTGTAACATGTGGTCTTGACCACATTGGTACGCGTGTCCCGCAGCTGTTGCATCATTTTAACGCTTTTGTGACCGATGGAGACGATTTTGGTTTCACAGACAATGGCATCGTGAAATTCCACGGCCATTTTAAAATCGAGCTCCACATGAACAAGAACCAAGTCCATCGTGCGCCAATCCACGGGCGCACGTAGGACGTGTTCAAAATAACAGCTTCTGCCGTAATCGAAATAATTGCATTGTGCGCCGTTGTTGGCATGCACAAATGGATCCAAATCACTCATCCGCACCTGAATGGGCACGGAGAATTGATAGGTTTCGGTCTGCATCGAGATTTTAGAGGGCGTTGACTTTCTTCATAAGGCCGGACTTGAGGTTGGCAGCCTTGTTCTTGTGGATCATGCCCCTCTTGGCAAGCTTGTCGATCATGGAGGTCATGGCGGACAACTTCTGCGTCGCTTCGCCCTTGTCCTCGATAGCGCGGATGTCTCTCAAGGCATTGCGCATGGTTTTGGAATAGTAGCGATTCTCCAGTCTCTTTTTCTCGTTTGCTCTGATTCTTTTGATGGATGACTTATGGTTTGCCATTTCTTACTTTGATTTATAATTTGTTACGTTTAAAATTTTCGGGCTGCAAAAGTACACTTTTTTTGATATGGTTCAATAACCCCGAGAATTTATTTTTTCCATCCCTTCAGCTCTGCATGACGAAGCCTACTGCGCCTCTTCCTCCGTCTTGACTTTCGGCTTCCTGCCACGCTTCTTGAAAACACGCTTCTCGGGATCGTCAAGGGGAGCCTCCTCTTGGGCAACACTCTCTTCCACAGCCGTTTTCTCATCCTTTTTCCGGGTTGAAGTCTTGGGCATCTCCACGTGGCGCACATAAATGTCACGCTGCGGGAACGGAATCTCGATATGGTTCTTGTTGAGGGTGTTGTAGATCACCTCCTTGAGCTTGGCCACAAAAGCGGCCTTTTCCTCCACCAGCACCCAGCAAATGACGAAAAGATCGACACTGCTCTCACCGAAATCGTTGAACACGACGCTGATTCCCTGGTTCGTGTCAACGATGTTCTTGCCGGAAGAGGTCTTGGTCTGCAGGGATTTAAAGTCTCTGAGCAGCAGCCCTCGAACCTCGTCCACATTGACACCGTAGGCCACTCCCACGGGCACCTTCACCAGCACATAGCCGTGGTTGCGGGTGAGGTTCTTGAAGTTCTTGCTGAACAAGGCGGCGTTCTGGAAGGCGATGACGCAGCCATCAAGGGTGACCACCTGCGTGCTTTGGTAGTTGATGCTCTCCACCTTGCCCTGGATGCCCTCGCACTCGATGTAATCACCGACACGCAAGCGCCCGGTCATCAGGGAGATGCCGTAGATGAAATTCTCCAAGAGGTCCTTCATGGCGAAACCAAGACCCGTGGCCAAACCTGCCATCACGATGGAGATGCCGCTGCTGGGAACCTGCAGGATGACCAGGGAGGAGACCACATATATGCCCCACACCACGAAAGAGATGATGTTGTTGGCCAGCGTGGCGTTGCCCTGTCCGCGCACCAACGAGTCTTTTTTCTTGCGTTTGCGCAACACCTTATAGAAAGCCTTGATGGCATAGTTGAGGTAACGGAACAGGAAATAGAGTTCCAGCACCAAACACATCTTATATAAAGAAAGCTGGATGAGACCGGGCTTGTTGATGAACACATACTCGAAAATCTTCCTGCAGAAAGAGCTCATCTCAAAAATATCTGCGGCCCAATAGACGCTGGCAGGCACCGACAGTATCGCCAAAATGGGGAGCAGGGCTTTCATGATGAAGTCATAGAACCAAGTGTAGGTGATATACTCGCCCTTGCGCATCTTGGGCTGCAGCTTCTTGTATGCCTTCACCATATCGACCGGAGCCTTGAACTCCTCGCCATGGTCCTTCACTATCCTGCGGACCAGATGACGCTGCTCGTAGAATTTGGAAAGATCGTAGATGCAGGTGATGGTCTGTATGGCGGCCAATTGGATGGTCCACCAAATCATCACCTGGACAGCCAGCAGGACGAATCCGCACCAGGCAGCCACCGTGGCCACAACCATGGCCACCAGGGAGATGACCGTGTAAACGATGTCGCTGTCGGGCAGCTTGACAATTTTCTTCTTCATCACAATGAACTGCCAGATGGTGAACAGCAGCAGGATGGGCGGATAAATCAGGTTCACCAGATTGTTCGGAATCAACACGATACGGAAGACAATCACCAAAAGCGCCATAATGATAAAAGGGGTATAAGCACGCACACCGGCGCGTATCTGCTTATCGTTCAAACGGATAAGCAGAGATACAAGGATTACCTCCACAAGCCAGGCGAAAGTGGTCATCAGGCTGATGGCCATCAGCACGAAATTCTGTTTCACATACAAACGGGCAATGGAAATGGAGAGGGCAAAGATGGCCACCCCGCAGGCGATGGTGAGGAATGGGCGTTTGTTGTTGTCGGCGATACGTTCGCGCCACTTCTTGGGCAACACCCAACGCATGATGACGTAGCTGAGCAGGCTGGCAATGATGATATAGAACAGCATAAAGATGCTGACACCGTAAATGACGGGACCGCGCCATTCGGACCTGCGTTCCAAAGGCTTGTACTTGTCGTCCACATCCTTCTTGGCGAGAATGTATGACATTCTGAGGCGTTTCAACGTGCTGAAGTAGCTGCCGCTTCCGTTGACAAAGATGTTCTTCTGCATCTTCTCATAGCGGGCGAGGGCGTAGCTGTTGAGTTTCCCCACACGTTTGCTGACGCGCTCGTAATACTCCTGGTCGCGTTCCACATTCTCCAGAATCTTGGCGTAGTTGTCGCGGATGGCGGTGGCATAGTCCACACAGGCCTCACGATCCTTCAGGCCCTGTTCATCCAGGAAATAAGGAGCCATCTTGGAGGTGTCAAGCACTCTTTGGGGCAACTTCATCCGGATCGAGTCAGGCAGGGTCGCGATGTCGCCGTTGGGCAACAGCCGCGGAGGCAGGTTCTGAAGGATGTCGATGAGAGCGTCGTAGCGTTCGATTTCCGAGCGGAGACGCTCCTTCATCTTCTCGTACGGCATGTGCCGGCTTTTGAGCGTTCGGTACTGCTCGGTGGCTGCCTGGCAAGCGTAGGCCATATCGAAGGTAAAGTCGGAGTTTTGGGAATAGAGCATCAGCCCTATCTGGTTGCTCTTCTGCAACATGGCAACCAAGTTGGCGTGTTGGGAGGAGGTGCGCTGTTCCATTCGGGCCATAATGGCCTTCTGGTCGTTGTAGGCCTGCTCCAACTCGGCGCGCAGCACCCCGATGGTCTGCGGGAGGTCTTTTTCTTTGAGGACTGCATGGGCCTGGAAAACAGTGATCAACGACAGCAGCAGGAGTAGTAGTATCTTTTTCATAATCGTGATAATATTCTAAATATCAAAGGGAACACAATTCGGCGGCAAAAGTACGGATTTTTTGGGTATGCGGAAAAACTCAGTATTTCACCGTTTTGCTGAACTCCACCCCATTCTTGTACCTGCCGGAGACCGTCAGCAAACGCTTTGGCTCGTCGCCGAAAAAGAGCACCCTGACCGTGTTGTGGGTCTCCTCCAGCAGCACGCCGCCCGTGACCTTCCAATAAAGCTCGGCGACATTTGACTTGTCGAGCATGATCTCCAATGACTGGCGCGAAGGATGGCGCAGGTTCAGCGGCACGGGCACAAGCTCCTGGTAGAAGAACTTGGCCATGGAGTCCTGGATGGTGTAGAAGTAGGGGACGATATTGCGATGGTCGTCCACATGGAGGCTGTGCCCCTTGCCCTTGGCCGTGAAGAGTCTGCTGCGCATCCCATGGCGGCGCGCATACTGGTCAATACACTTGGAACCGTACATTTTGGTGATAAGCTGGTCTTCCGGGGCCGTGGTCTGCTTGTCTTTGAATGAAAAGATCTGCCGCAGGCCTTCACTTATCTTCCCACCGGACTGGACGATGTTCTTAAAGGGATAGTCATGCCCGTAGGGTACAATGTTGTCGGCATCGCCGTGAAAGGAGATGATGGATGTATTCGGGGAATTCTTCAGGATGAGCGTGTCCACGACCGCACCCCACATGTTGCCCACAGCGCGCACCTTGACTTTCTCCTTGCATTCTGGGAGAAGTTTCGTGACAGGGCCCTCGCCGCGCACGGTCTCTGGGCGGTCCTTGTCGCGCATGAACGCCACGTTGAGGGCAGTGATGGCCCCCGCGCTCGAGCCGGCCACGAAGAGCCAGTCGGGATTGATGCGGTAATCGGAGACACGATGCAGCATATAGCGCACCGCCGCGTGCACGTCCTGTGTGGCACGATAGCCGGCCTTGTCGATGGACTCGCGACTGGGCACGAATCCCATCCGGTAGTTAGGCGAAACGACCACATAGCCCAACGAGGCATAGTGGCGGCACCACTTGACGATGGGCCCGTCCTGTTTGTCGCCGTTGAAGAAGGCTCCGCCGTGAATGAGCACCATCAGCGGCCGACGGGCGCTCTTGTCGCCCTCCGGCTCGTAGATGTCCATCTTCAGCTCCATGGATTCCGGACCGGACATCAGCTCGGGCACACGGCGGGCATAGATGCGCGCAAAGCCCTCGTCCGTGTCCGGATAGCTGCTCCAGTAACCCTCCGCACGCGCGTAGGTGACATCCTTCTTCACTTTCACCTTATAAGCCGACGCATCATATTGGGCGCGGAAAGACTTGTACGGCGGCGTGTCCAATGAGCGGATCTCGATATTTTTCACCAGATTCCCATTGCCCTTGCACACAATCCGCCCGCCCTTGACCTTGGCGCGCACAGTCACATTTTCCGCCACACCGGGCACGGAAATGACAAAACTCCTCTTCCCCACCCTGGCCGTGAACGGATGCTTGTCGGCCACCAACTTGTCGGCCTTGTAAGCCCTGCCCGACACCTGGTCCCCTGACACATCATCGAAACAAACCACCCATTGGGCACCGTCAATCTCGGCAAGATAGGTGGCATGCTGGCGCAGCTGCTCCATGTCAACCCCGTTGCACGAAACAAAAAGTATCAGAATCACAAATAGATATGGGATTTTTCTCATTTTAAAACGGTCTATTGATAAAGGCATCATGTATTCCAGCTGTAACTCTTTATGAATTTCAATTTTACAAGTTGCAAAAATAGACAAAAAAAAGACACCGCAACACTGTCCGTCACAGGAGCTCCGCATACATCCTTCTTTACATCCTATCACATTTTTTTGTACATTTGCGGCCTTAATTCATAGATTTCACGACATGAGAAAAAACATCCTCTTCACCCTGTTATTCGCGGCCCTCTTCGGAATGGTCCGCGCCGACGGCGGCATGTGGCTGCCCCTCTTCCTCAACTACAATGAGGCCGAAATGCAACAGCTCGGCTTCCGGCTGACGGCGGAGGACGTTTACAGCGTCAACCACCACAGCATGAAGGACGCCATCGTCCTCTTCGGCGGCGGCTGCACTGGCGAGCTCATCTCCTCCCAAGGACTGCTGCTCACCAACCATCACTGCGGCTACTCCTACGTACAGTCGCATAGCACGATGGAGAAAAACCACCTCCAGAACGGCTTCTGGGCCAAGAGTATGGATGAGGAAATCCCGATGGAGGGTCTAACCGTCACTTTCCTGATTTATATGAAAGATGTCACCGACCAGGTGCTGGAAGGTGTAACGGAAAAGACCTCCGAGAAGGAACGCCAGGAAATCGTGCAGAGAAACATCAAGAAAGTCACGGAGGACGCCATCGTCGGCACCACCTACAAGGCCACCATCAAGCCTTTCTATTACGGCAACCAATACTTCATGTTTGTGAGCGAGACCTACAGCGACATCCGCCTGGTGGGTGTGCCCCCCGAGAGCATCGGCAAGTTCGGCGGCGACAGCGACAACTGGATGTGGCCGCGCCATACCGGCGACTTCTCCATCTGGCGCATCTACACCGACCCTGACGGGAAACCTGCCAAATACTCTGCGAAGAACATCCCGATGGTGCCCAAGAAATATTTCCCCATCTCCATCAAGGGCGTGGAGGAGAACGACTTCACCCTGGTGTTCGGCTATCCCGGCACCACCCGGCAGTTCCTGATCTCCGACGGCGTGGATGTAGTGGCCAACGTGCAGAACCCCATCGCCATCGATGCCCGCACCATCCGCCTCGACGCGATGAAAAAGCAGATGAACCTTGACCCGCGCATCCGCTTGATGTACTCAGCCAAGGCCAACTCCATCTCCAACGGCTGGAAGAAGTGGCAGGGCGAGAGCAAAGGCATCCGCGAATGCAACGTCATCGAAAAGAAAAAGGCCCAGGAAACCGATTTCCAAAAATGGGTGAACAGCGACAATAACCGGAAGAATCAATACGGCACCCTGCTCGCGGATATGCGTCACGCCTACCACAACTATGCGATATACACGAAAACCACCACTTTCATCAGCGAGTGTTTCTTCGGCCCGGAGATCATTTCCAAAGGCGTGCATCCCTACTACCGGCTGCTGGTGACCCCTGCTTTGGAGAAGGACAACGCCACGCTCGAGGCCAACCGCGAGCGCTTGCTCAAAAGCAACGAGTCATTCCGTCAAAGCTATTGTCCCGCCATCGACGAGGAGTGTTTTGTGGAGCTGATGACCTACTATTTCACCAAACAGGACCCCGCCTCGATACCGGAACCGCTGCTCAAGTATGTGCGCAATGATGCCGCTGTCGTGCGTGCCACGATGAAGAATCTCTGGGATAAGATGGGGACCACGGCTCCCTACATCACCGACAATGAGAAATTCACGCAGTTTGTGCAGAATGCCCCCGCCAAGCAAATCGCCAAGACCGCCAATACAGAGATGATGATGTTGTACGATATCGTTTATAATCAATATCGGGAAACCGCATCAAAACACAATGATGTGGACGATCAGCTGGACGCCTATTATCGCACTTATGTGAAGGCATTGATGGAGAAGGACAAAGACCGTGTCTTCTATCCCGATGCCAACCTCACGATGCGTGTCACCTACGGCCAGGTCAAGGGCTTTGACCCTGCCGACGGTGTGAACTATGTGCACTACACCACCCTCGATGGCATCATCCAGAAAGAAGATCCCGATGTATATGACTACAAGGTGGATCCGAAACTGAAACAGTTGTGGGAGAAGAAGGACTACGGTCGGTATGCCAACAAGAACGGCGAACTGCCGGTGGCCTTCATCGCCAGCAACCATACCACGGGCGGCAATTCCGGCAGCCCGGTCATCAACGCCAAGGGCGAACTGATCGGCACCAACTTCGACCGCGTTTGGGAAGGCACGATGAGCGACATCTGGTACGATGTAAACCGTTGCCGTAACATCAGTCTGGATGCGCGCTACTTCCTCTTTATCGTCGATAAGTTCGCCAATGCGCAGAACCTTATCGATGAGATGACGATAGTTGAATAAAAACACAAAAGGATGATCTCTTTTGAGAATATCGACAAGCACGACTGGCTGTATGCGCTATATCTGCAATACCTCAATTTCGCGCATAACAGGGTCTATTATCGGAACTTCTATATCATAAACGAGGAGAATATCCCGCCCAAGGGGGAGGCCACGATTGTGATTGCCAACCACCAGAACGGGTTGATGGACGCCTTGGCCATTCTGCACACCCTGGGGCGCGACGGTCGCCAGCCCGTCTTTATCGCGCGCGGCGATATTTTCAAAAACCCCTTCCTGGCGCGTATTTTCCGGTTTCTCAAGATAATGCCCACGTTCCGGAGCCGTGACGGGGACCGCAGCGATGTGCGCAGCAACCTGGCCCTCTACGAGCGGGCAGCGCGTGTGCTGAAGAATGGCGGCACGGTGGTCATCTTCCCGGAAGCCACGCACCAGCACGGCCATTACATGAACACCTTCAAGAAGGGCTTCTGCCGCATAGCCTTTGCTGCCGAGGAACTCAACGATTTTCACTTGGGCGTGAAGGTGCTTCCTCTCAACATCCACTACTCCAACTATTTCGATTTCCAGAGCGACCTGATGGTCACGGCGGGTCCGGCCTTCACCTACGAGGAGTTCTTCGACCTTTACAAAGAGAAACCCAACGACGCCTACCTCGCCCTGAACGAGAAGGCACGCGCCCGCGTGAAGGAGATCACCCCCGACATTGACATTCCGGAGTACTACAATGAGATAGAGGCCCTCACCCACATGATGAGCGAGCCCTATTTGCGCCGCAAAAAGCTCAAACCCCACTATCTGCCCAATGAGAAGGATGCGGCGATGACCATCATCGCCAACCTCCGCCACTTCAAGGACGAGCAGGTGCCGGCCTTCAACACGCTGATGGAGCAGACCCGCGAATACTTGTCGCTGTTGCGCACACACGGCCTGCACCACTGGGTCATCAACCGGAAGCTTTCCATCTTCCGTCTTGTGCTTCGCATCCTGCTGATGTTGCTTTCACTGCCTCTGTTCCTCTTTGGCTATATCAACAACTTCGTGCCCACACATATCACCAAGTTTTTCACCAACAAGATGAAGGACCCGATGCTGCACTCTTCGGTACAGTATGTGGTGGGCACCATTGCCGCTTTCCCCGTGTGGTATTTGCTGTTGCTGGCGTTGGCATGGATCATCTCCAAGCATTTTTGGATTGCCATCGCGTATGTGGCGCTTTCCGGCCTGTCGGCTTTCTTTGTACACTACTACAAGTTGGCCTGCCAGAAACTGTTGACAGTGGTCAGGGCCACGAGGTTGCGCCATACGGCGGCCTATAACACGATGAGCAGCCTCCACAAAATCATTGTGGGAACAATGGAAGGACTGCTTTATTAACGCAACCAGGCAACAAAAAAAAGGGAATCACATACCCGAGGCACATTTGCACTACATGCCATGTTTCATGATATATAACCACAAAAAAAACGGAGGCGCAAAAATGCGTCTCCGTTTTTTTGCAATTCATCCAGCCATTAGTTGGCAATAACGCCGAACAGGATACAGGCCACGATGAAAGTAAACACAATGTTGAAGCCCTGCGCCGTGAGAAAAGCCCACAACGACTGGCGGTTCTCCTTGGAGAAGATCTCCTTGAAGCGTGTTTCCAGACCAATGCAGACAAAAGCGATGGCGAAGAAGATACCTTGGAAATTCTTGGCCAAGGCTTTGTATTTCACAACGGTGTCGCCAATCTCCACGCCGCCGGTGAACCAGATGCTGAAGACAATGGAGGCAATCACCATGCCGACAACGAACTTCGGGAATCGCTTCCAGATAACGGAACCCGTGGTGCGCTGCACCCCCTCGGTCTTGCGCAACGACCAATAGAGGGAGATAAAGAAGGCGGCCACGCCAATCAGCACATTCTGAGAGGCCTTGACGATAACAGCCGTGTTGCCAGCCTCCTCGCCGAGGATGCCACCGGAAGCTGCCACTGCCGCGGTGGTGTCAATGGTGCCGCCGATCCAGGCTCCAGCCACCTGCGCCGCAGCCGTCGGGTCGCTGAAGAGCAACGGCAGGATCCATTTGCACAGCAACGGCATGATGTACAACATAGGGATGGCTATGACCATCACGAGAGATACCACGTAGCTGAGTTTCTTCTTGTCGCCATCAATGGTGCCACAGGTGGCGATAGCGGCAGAGACACCGCAGATACTCACCGAACTGGCCAGCATGGTAGCCATCTCATCATCCACATGAAACACCTTGCGGGAAATCCAAAAACCGAAGTACCAGACACACAACACCACGATCAACGCCTGCGCGAGACCGAAAGCACCCGACTTCATGATCTCGCCGAAAATAACAGTGGCACCCAAGCAGACAATGCCGATTTTGATGTAAAACTCACTCTGGATGGCCGGTTTCAACCACTCAGGCACATGGAAGCAGTTACTGATCAGCAGACCGAAGAGCACGGCGAACAGCACAGCTTCCAATCCGTACTCCTTGCAAAACGGAATACTCGCACAGAGCTGTGCCAGCAACGTCAGCACGAAAATGACGACAAACGACGGCAACAGACCCTTCAGCGGCTTGCGCGACACAAGAGCCGCCACCACGATGACGACGAACAGGAACGCAAAGGTCAGCAATGTATTGACCCATCCCGCACCGGTCGTCAACGAAGCCACATTCAACATCTTGATGTTGTTCATGAAGCGTGGAGCGATCACAATCAACCCCAGCACGATAAAGCCGAGAAGGACAATCAGCCACTCCTCGTTAATCAACGGTTTCTTTTCTGTTTTCGAAGACATACTTTATTGTATTTATAGTTTAACATTAGAATTTCACAGAAAGCATGGTCAGGAAAGAGTGAGCGAGGTAGGGATTATGCTGGTGCTGGCGCAAGGTGTATTGAAGGCGCAACTGCACATGTTTCTCGGGCCACCAGTCTATGCCGGCACTATAGCAGATGGAAGCAACGTTGTCAACCACGTCCCTTTGGTAGAAGTCGTAGCGCAACACAGGGCGGAGTTTCTGCTGCACGTTGCTCTTGGAGCCCCAACCGAAGCGGAACCAATAGCCTGCGATCACATAGAATCCCTGGGTATCCATATTCCGGACACTCAGGACATTGTCCGCACCGACATGTCCTAATCCGGTTTTACCCCATACATACTCGCCGCGCACGGTGAGATTATCGTCGCGGTATTCGGCACCGCCTGCACAGCGGAGACGCAGTCCGTCCAAATCGTCGCTGATAGCATAGCGCCCCCAATAGGCAGAACCGGAGAGCACAAGATGCTTCAGGAAAGGATGGAACTCGATGCGACCGGCAATATCCTTGGCCATGTTATCGGTCTTGACGTTGATGCCGTTGCCGCCAAACACGCCGACACTATAGCCCAACAACGGGTACTTCTCGCCGTCGCGCTCAAACTGCAGCAACGTGCCGTACAACATGGCGCCTATTTCGCGGCCGTTGGCATAGCTGCTGATGCCTGTGACATCTTTATAGCCCGACAAAGCCGAGATAACCTGCGCGTTGTCAGCAAATTCAAGATCCAATGGAGCGTATGGGTTCTCCAGTGTGAACGGAATTTTGAACTGACCGACCTGCAAGTTGGCATAACGGCAGAACTTGAGTTTCACGAAAGCATCCACCAATTTCGGGGAGTTGGCAAAATCAGCTTGCAAACGGAACTCGATCTTGGGCGTGATACTGCCTTTCAGGTCGAGACGGGCACGGCGTATTTGCATAATGCTGCTTTGAATATTGTCATGATCGGGAACCTCCTGGTTCTGATATTCGTACTGGGCATTGATGAAGCCACCCACAGAAATGTAGTCGCTGATACGAAAATTGCGCTCCTTTTTGGGAACAGACTGCTCCGTTTCGGATTTCATCTTCGTTTTCTTCTCTCGCTTGTTCTCTTTTTGTGCCGACGCAACCGTGGCCATGCCAAGAATCAACACGAGCGTAACAATGCGTAAAAATGTTTTTCTCATAGCAAACAGTTTTAATTTAACTTTCTTTAACTTGATTTTTGAAGCAGCAAATTTCGTGTTTTTTTCATTGTGAATTGTCCTGATTTATGAAAAGGATGTCAGATTTCATCATTGTTTCAATTTTGGAAACAACAACGGGAATTTGTCACAGCTAACGTATTGCATATTGTATATCACTGTTTTACAGCAATATATACACTTTCTTAATGTCATGATTCAGATATATGACAATATTATATGCAAATGATGACAGTTTTTTTGAATGGCTTTGTGCAGCACCATACAGCCACGAGTACAAATAAATGCCGAAAAAAGATGCCTTTTTTTTGTGTCAAATAATGTTATTCCTCCGATACTTTCCGAAAATGATTCGGAGTAATGCCGGTCTCACGTTTGAAGGCGGAATGGAAAACTTGTCGGTTGCGATAGCCGCACATCTCACCGATGACCTCCAGTTTCCAAGATTTGTTGGCGGGATCGGTCAGTTGTCGCAACGCCTCGTTCACCCGGTATTGGTTGAGCAGAGCTGGAAATGACTTGTGGAAATACTGGTTGATAACGTGTGACAGAGTGGCACGATTGGTTCCCATCTTCTTGGCCAACTGGTTGAGGGTAAGGTCAGGGTCGAGAAAGACCTTGTCCACTTCAAAGAGTGTCTTGAGTTGCGCAATGAGGTCTTCATCAACCTTGTTGTCCGGTTTCACATCCGAAAACTCAATCTTGTCGGAAAATGTGAATGTGGCTTGTTGCTCTTCAAGATTCTTTTTCAGCAACCGTTTGTAAGCCTTGCGACTTTGTGCAAACATGACAATGAAGAAAATGGCTGTCGAGGTGACAAGTAATAAAAGTATCTGGTAAAGTACAACGGGCATAGCAGATGCAGCTTGGGAAAACGGGTGCAAAGTTACTATTTTTTTTTCAAGTTGTTATGACATGAAAGTACAAAAGACGAGGGCCTTTCACCCTCGTCCGTCGCCTTGTGCGGATAGGGGGACTCGAACCCCCACGGCTTACGCCATTAGATCCTAAGTCTAACGCGGCTACCAATTACGCCATATCCGCTTTTTTGGGGCGGCAAAAATACAAAAAAAGACGTTCTCCCCGCCGTTAGAATTTCACGAATCTGGCCGTGTCGGTGCCATCAGAACCGATGATGCGCACATAGTAAACGCCCGCCGGCAAGCGAGAGATATTGATTTTGAGTTCATTGCCATCCATCTTCATCCGCTTCACCACACGACTGCCGGCATCCAGAATCTCCACACGACCCGCAAATTCGGTCTTGCCGACCCGAATGAACAAGTTGCTATGCGCGGGATTGGGAAACACTTGCAACTTCATCCTGTCACGGTTTGTGACCGCTGCACTTGGTGAACCGACCGCCATCGCATACTGTCCGGAAGCGATGAAATCGGTCTTCAAATATCCTGCGACGGGGCTGCCGGACTGCGTGGCAGGCACTACCCGCCAGGGATCAGCTGCAGTGGGACGATACAACAGTTTCAAATTCTCAACACCATAGCCGTGCGATAGCTCATAATCCAAGGATGACGGACTCCCTCTCTGGAAGCGGAATGTAAGCGTGCCATCGGGTGATGTGGCCCCTTCCGGAGTGGTCTGCGCGTGAGGGTTATAGCCTAAGTTCACTGTCCAATAATGGCTGTCCGACATGGCATAAATGCTGTCGGGCAACTGGTCAGGCTGGTCGGGAGCCACGAGATTGTGCTCTATGCGAACCAATACCGTGTCCGGAAAATGTGTCAACTTGGCCGTGCAATTGGCATCCGTGCCTGTGAGACTCTTCCCGTCCACCAAATTGCCCGTGTAGTCAAGCGTGGCATCCATCAATTTCTCGTGATAGTCCACCATACCGAACAATGGTTCAAAGGGTAGGGTGACCGTCACATCACCGAACTCGCCGGAGAACATGACACCCTCCACAGTGTAAAGCTCGCGCGAAGTGGAGACAAACGTCAAATCAACCTTGTTGCTGTTGGCGAAATGGGTGGCATGGTGCAACTTCTGATGCAAATAGACACGGTACTGCATGCCACCGACCGGCACAATGGAGTCGATGGAGAAGTGAAGGAAGCCGGGGTTGTGAACCCAACCCTGATAGAAGTCCATCAGATCTGTTCCCGTGACTTGCGACAGATATTGAAACATTTCCACCGAGTTGAGGTTACCGTAAGCATGGCTTGACAACAGATTGCGGAAACCTGCAAAGAAGAGCGAATCACCCATGTATCGGCGCAAGGTGTGCACAACGAGTGCCCCTTTCTGATAGGAATGTGTACCATAGGTGACGGATTGCGGCACCTCGTCGAGGGCATAATGCCCGCCATCATTCGCGACGATGTTTTTCAGCGTGGAGCGATGCATATCGCGGAGATAATCCAAGTAGGCATTGGTGGTCGCACTGTTATAGAGAATCTCCTGACAAAGAGCCTCGGAGTATTCGGCAAATCCCTCGTTGATCCACATCTCCTCAGGGCGTTCACAGGTGATGAGATCGCCAAACCAGTGATGGAACAATTCATGCCCGAAGAGGGTTTCGTAAGCTGTAGTGCCCGTGACGGCAAACATGGGGTAGGCAATGTTGGTGGCGTGTTCCATTGCCCCGCCGTTGAAGTTGACCAGCACATAACCCACGCGAGGCCAACGGTAAGGACCGAACATGCGCTCATACCCGCGCAGGATTTGCTTGAGATGCACAAAAGAACCTGCTATTCTGTCAATATATGACGGCTGCGCATAGATCTGGATGGGAATGACAGCCTCCTGCCCGTGAAAGGTGTCCTCATAAACACGATAGTCGCCAACTGCCATGGACGCCAAATAGGCCGGGATAGGTTCGTCCATTTGCCAAGTCCACTGTTTATTGCCGCTGGGCAACGTCATCGTGTCGGTCAGCAACCCGCCGCACACAGCCATCTTCTGCGGCTCGGTGGTGACATGCAGCGCAAAGGAGGACTTGCTGGTGAACTCGTCGAAGCAGGGAAACCAGGCCCGCCCGATGCTGTGCGGCACGGCGTCCAGGGTGACGCCAATACTGTAGGCGTACTCGCCGATGAAGAAGACACCGCCCCAGTTGTCGTGCGTGGGCACACCCTGGTAAAAGACCTCCACCACGGCGGTATCACCCACGGCAACACCATTCAGTGGCAAAGTAAGTTTGCTGTTTTGATGGCTGAACGCGACCGTCTGCTGGTTGCAGCGCACGGAGTCAACAGTCAACGCCTCCAAGTCGAAAGTGACGTGGTCTGTCGATAGTTTTGGCGTCAAGGTCACGATGGCGTGCCCCACGATGGTTCGCGTGGTGAAATCGGCAACCTCCAAGGTAATGTCGTTGTGCAGGATATGGATGGTATCGCTGCGCTCCTGGGCGCGGATGGCCACCATGGACAGCAGCATTATTCCCAAAAGAAAAATCTTCTTCATTTCAATCAGTTTTGAGCGGCAAAAATACAAAAATATCCATAAAAAAGGCCGGACACCTTTGGGGCATCCGACCTTCTCATATAAGGTTGCTCGAAAACTATTTCGTAGCGTCGATGGCTTGTTTGATGAGTTGGAACGTGCGTTCGGGATCGTTGTCCAGACCCATAGAGAAGCGGATAAGGCCTTCGCTCATACCCATCTCCTTCTGGATGTCTTCGGGCACCTCAGAGGAAGTGGACTTGCCGGAGTTGCTGAAGAGGGTCTTGAAATAGCCTAAACTGACGGCGAGGTAGCCCACGCCAAGTTCCTGCATCTTCTCCATGATGGCAGAAGCTCTCTCGGCCGTGCCCATATCGATGGAGATCATGCCGCCGAAGCCGTAACCGTCGTTCATCATAGACTTGAAGAGCTCGTGGTCAGGATGCTCGGGAAGACCCGGATAGTTGTACTTGATGCCCGTCTCTTTGAAGCGTTTGGCCAGATACATAGCGTTCTCGCTGTGCTTCTTCATACGGATGTGCAGCGTGTGCAGGTTCTTCTGGATGCTGGTGGAACGGAAAGTGTCCAACACCGGACCAAGCAGCATAGCCGTACCGTCGTTCACATCGATCAGAGAGTTGATGTAGGCAGCGGAACCGCAGATGGCGCCGGCCACACAGTCGTTCATGCCATTCACATACTTGGTCATACTGTAAATCACCACATCGGCACCAAGGCGGGCAGGTGAGAAAATCATCGGGGTGAAAGTATTGTCAACCAACAACTTTGCACCAGCAGCATGGGCAATCTTGGAGAGTTCCGGAAGGTTGGCGATACGCAGCAGCGGGTTGTTCATCGTCTCGGTGTAGAGCACCTTGGTGTTCGGACGGATAGCCTTCTTGACGGCATCAAGGTCCTGCATGTTCACGAAGGTCACATCCACATTGAATTTCTTGAGGTAGTTGTTCAGGAAGGCGAAGGTGCCGCCGTAGGTAGTCATACTGGAGACGATGTGGTCGCCGGATTTCACCTCGTGCAACAGCGCGACGGTGATGGCAGCCATGCCGGAACCTGTTGTCCAGGCCAGCTCGGTGCCTTCGATGGCAGCCAATGACTGTGCCAACGAGAGCGTGCTGGGATTCCAGTGACGGGAATAGAGGAAATAGCCCTCGGTTTCGCCGTGGAAGGTGTCGGTCATCGTCTTGGCCTGTTCAAACATAAAGGTTGCGCTATCGCAGATAGCCGGGTTCACGCCACGGTAGGCGTCTTTCTTGTCCAATCTTTCAAGGTTGGTTGCGGGATCGAATTTTTCCATATTATTTTTGAATTAGATTGTAGTTGATATTTAGGGGGTGCAAAAGTACAAAAAAAAATCAATCACGGAGGCAGCGCATCTCCATCTTCCAGTACAAATGATTGAATGCAATAACGTTGCGGTCTATAACATGAAAACCGAGACGACTGTAGATGCGTTGGCCATCAAGGTTGTCGGGATCGACGAGCAGTGTGATGCGCAAGTCGGGGTGCTCCCGTTGCACCTGTGCGATACGCTCTTTCATCAGTCCGCTGCCGATGCCTCGTCGGCGGAACTGCGGCAGCACCGCCACGGTGTCGATATAATACTCGCCCGGACCGGCCTCGTCGGGCATCACATCCATATCCAAATCCTTGAAATAGGGGTAATCGCGGAAAGTCTCCTTCCGCCACTCGTGGTAATATTCGCCCGGATAGGAGATGAACGCCCCGGCAACCTCGCCTTCCACTTCGGCCACCAACGCGTTGCGGTAGCTATATAGCGTGCATTCGCGTGCAGCCAGCGGCGCAATGTTCGCCGCTATCTCCCGATTCTGGTCCGTTTCCTCCTCAAAAATCCTGAAACCGATGCCTTCACACACACATTTCCCCAGGAAAACGGCATCCTCAATGCGGGCAGGTCTGATTGTGAATCCAGTCATATATCTAATTTGGCAGCAAACATACAAAAAAATTCCGTAATTTTGCATCCAATTTAAAAACCCACGACTATGACGAAGAACATCCGATGTACCCTGTTTTTAGGCTTATTGATGGCCACCCTCTCCTGCCTGCAGGCGCAAGTGCCCGACTTGGACGAGAAATATGCGGCGGAACTGCTGAAACCCGGCACGCCCGCACCCGACTTCAAACTCCAGACTCCCGATGGCAAGACCATACAATTCAGCGACTTCGCCAAAGGCAAATATGTCGTCATCGACTTCTGGGCCTCCTGGTGCCCCGACTGCCGCAAAGACATGCCCGAGGTTATCCGGATGTACAACAAATGGCACGAAATGGGTGTGGAATTCCTGGGCGTCTCTTTCGACACTGACAAGCAGAAATGGACGGACTACATTGCCCAATCCGGCGTTCCTTATACGCAGGTAAGCGAGCTGAAACGGATGAACCAGTCGGAGGTGGCCAAGGCCTACGGTGTGCGCTGGATCCCCTCCCTATACCTCATCGGTCCCGACGGAAAAGTGTTGGTTAGCACAGTACTGTCGTATAAGATTGAGAATATGCTGTACAAGAATTTCATGGAAAGTGTTGCGCGCCCGTTCTACGGAAAATATGACACGATTGCCATCGACGGCAGCAAAGGAACGTTATGGGCCCGATTGTACAAACCAGAGCTGAAGGCCGGGCAACGATGCGACCTCGTCATCCTCTGCCACGGACTGAACTGCGACCATGATTTCTCACTAATGCGGCGTATCGCCTACTATCTGGAAAACGACTTCGCAGTTTTGGAATTCGACTTCAACGGGCATGGCAAGAGCGAGGGCAAGTTTGTGGACATGACCATCCCCAATGAGATGGAGGACCTGGAGCAGGTGCTCGCCTACGCTCAGGACTTGCGGTTTGTGGACGACATCGCCTTGGTGGGCCACTCGCAGGGCGCGGTGGTGGCCGCGATGGTGGCGGGCAAACATCCGGAAGACATCAAGGCTCTGGTGCTCTTGGCGCCAGCCTCCTCGGTTCGCGATGACGTGGTACGCGGCAACCTCTTCGGCATCGACTTCGATCCCCTCGACATGCCCGACAGTCTCGCGCTCAACAACGGCATCGCCCTCGGATACAGATACTTGAAGACAGTCTCCACCCTACCCATCTTTGAGACAGCGGCCAACTACCACGGCAACGTCTGCATCATCCATGGCAATGCTGACCGCCTGGTACCCTACACCTGCAGCGAGCATTTCCACCAGACATGGACCAACAGCGAGTACCACCTGCTCAACTACTACGACCACAACTTCACCGTCTGCCCGTACCGTCCGGCGGAGATTACGAATGAATACCTGCTAAGGGTGATGCGATAATCATCACATATCCCCTGACCAGCCATGACCCAAATCCCAATGCTCATCATAGACAAACTCAAAATAGGGCAATGAAAACTCCTTTTCCAAGAGTTCGGTCAGTTCTTCTTTGATGGGGTCAGCCCATTTCCCAACTAGAACTATGAACTTGTTGATATTCCAAGTCACTCTTCCTCGGGGAACTTGGGTATAATCGCCTTTGAACTTTGTTTCCTCGTGTGTTGCCTGCGCACGGAAATATTCTTTCGCCCAAATCTGACGGTGCAGTTTCGGGTAGTTAATGAAAGGCAATCCCTTTTCAGCGGCTTCTTCCACCATTTTAGGGGTAAGTTCTTTTTTACAGACTCCGAAAAAGGAATGGTCTTGCATATCGTACCAGAATATACCCACGCACGGCATTTGCTCATCAAAAGCTTTCATGCTCTCCATTTGCGCCGCACGGTCTTTGTCGGACAACTTTTTCATCATAATATCTATAGTTAGGCAATAATTTTTTCTGACCGCAAAAATAACAAAAAAACACCATTACATCTATTTTACAAGCGATCAAAAAACTTATCAATGGACGTAGATGAAAGTAAACCAAAAGAGGCCACGAATCGCGGCCTCTTTTGGTATTTAACTATAATGGAACTATTCCATATCGGCTCTTGCCACAGCGTCTTTGTAGTACTTTTGGTTGATGAAGACATCTTCCTTGTACGGGTTGATATGACGCTTCTTGGCCTGGGCGATGATGTAGCACAGGGCGATGGCATTGGTGATAAGAGCCAGGGCGCTGATCACGGTCATCATAGTCGGATTGCCGGCCACGGTCTCCACGGTAGTGCCCACAGCGGCAGCCTCACCGCCAGCAGCGGCGTAGATCTCCGTGATGGTATCGATACCGTTAGGATACTGAACAGGAAGCACAGCCCACTTGAAGGCCTGGAAACCGTCTTTGAAGGTCTCTTGGAAAAGCGGGAACACCTGCGCGAACATACACCAGATAGCCAACGTGTTGGCACGGTTCATGATCCAACCACCGCGGTTCCACAACAAAGCTGCAATCGTCGGGGCAAGCAACAAAGCAATACCGCAGAACCAGCTGTGTGTAGGCAGACAGTTGTAGGTGTAAGCGAAGTTCCAGATGTCATAAACCACGATGAAAACCCAGGTCATGTCGGCCCAGATCATGTCTTTCTTGTCCTTGGACGGGAAGACATTCCACCATGCGGTCATACAGAGGATGTTGAGCAAACCGGCAACGCCGTTCATGACGTTGTGCCAGCCACCGTAAAGCCATACGCCCTCGCTGGAGAGCCACCACTTGTTCCAACCCATAAATGCGGACTCGAAGTCGGAGACCACGGCGATGAGGATGTTGATGGCGACGATGATGAACGGGAACGGTTTGAACCAGTGCTTGGCACCGATACCCCATTTGTACTTGATCATCATGAAGCCGATACATCCCGTAAGGGCGGCATACAGTTTGGCATAGTGGAACCAGCCGTTCATATAGACGTGCGTCTGGTTGTTCACTGCCCAGTCGGCACCGGCGCGCGCACCGATGGCGATGGCCACGAAATAGACCGTCAAGATGACCGGGATGACGAAAAAGGTGATGATGCCGCCGGCTTTGGTGCGACGAGCAAACTCGTTGAATAAGATAAGACCCACGAGAACGACGAGTAGCATTCCCCATTGAGCTAGGGCATTAGCCCCATAAACTTGGAAAAACATAACGGTTTGATATTAAGTTAGAAATACGTTAGTTAGCTTCGTGGAAACCTTCATCTTTCTCATTCTCTGCAAAGACGCTCTTTTTGATTTCAATAACCTTTACTTCGTTCATTTACACGCTTTTCAATTCGGGTGCAAAGGTACATTTTTTTTCGCCTCAAATGTCACCTTTTGCCCCAGTCGTTCGTTTAACTGTTGAATCGATTCGGTAATAAACGAAAATGTGTAACCTTAAAATTTAATAGTCATGGAAGAAATCATAGGTATCATTTCGGTGGTACTCATAATCGGTGGAGTCTGCATCGCATTACCACTGGTGATCTTGTTGCTGACCAACAAGCGGAAAAATCACGAAATCGACAAGAAGACGGAAATTCTGATGGCCCTGTTGGAGAAAAATCCAGATCTCGACCCAGCCGAAGTGTTAGACAAACTGGACATGTCATCGGAAGACGGCAAAAAATCCCTGAAAGAAAAACTGTTAGAAAAACTTTTGGGCGGCTGTATCTGCACATTGATCGGAATAGTCCTCTTCTTCACCCATTTGTTTGGTTTTGTGTTTTTAAGGGACAGGACCACTGGAGTAGTCGGCGGCGGCGTCTTGACGGCCGTAGGTATAGCCCTTATCATCCATTACTTTGTCAGCAAGAAGATGCTACAGAGCGAGATAGCGACTGAAGAGAAACGGATAACCGAGCAACAAATCTCCGAATGACACGAGAACAATTCATAGCCCTGATTTCGGAGGAGCAGGAGTCTTTGCGGAGATTCCTGCTTGCCCTGTGTGAGGGCGACCGAATGGAGGCGGAGGACATCGCGCAGGAGGCGATGGTGAAGGCGTACATCGCGATGGAGCGGTTCGTGGAGCGGGCCAAGTTCGCCACGTGGCTCTTCAAGATCGCCTACAACACCTTCCTCGACCACCAGCGGTCGGGGTGGAACCGCCGGACGGACTTGGACGCGGCGGAGCAGATGCCGGGCGGTCCGGATGCCGACGACGCCTTCCAATACCAGGAGCTGTACGACGCCATCGGCACGCTGCCGCTGAAGGAGAAGAGCGCCATCCTGCTGTTCTACGTCAGCGGCTACTCCGTGAAGGAGATTGCGAAAATCACGGGAGGTTCCCAATTGGCTGTGAGACAGCAGCTTTCGAGAGGGAGAGTTAAACTTAAACAAATTTTGGAACGATGAAAGAGAAAACCACCATAGAAGACCTTTTCGCCCAATACCAGCCGGACATGGGCGACCGCAACGAATATATGAAGCAGCTTTCCAAGAAGTTAGAGGCGGCGGAATATGCTAAACGGTATCGTGAGGCGCAGACCAAGCGTTACCGCCGGATGATGGTGGCCGTGTTCATTTCGGGCATCGTCACGGGCGCCATCGGCATCGTGCTCGTGCTGTTGCATCCGCAATGGCTGTTACCGCAAATCGCCTCCGTCGGGGTGTCCTTCCCGGCATTTTCGCTGCTCCCGAAACTGCTGCTGCTACTGGCTATATGCTTTATGAGTTTGTGCATCACGGGGTTGGTGCGGAAGATCTGTGAAGTTTCGCAGGCCTGACAGTTTGCAACTTCGCACCGTTGCCGTTCTACGTCACTGTCAGTTTCATACCAATCGTTGTTTTGGTGTTTTATTTTTCTGCAAAGACACAAAAAATATCAATTGCAGAAAAATAAAGGTGCTTATATACCTGATGGCACAAGGCCGGTAGCAACAGTTCTCCAAGCAACGCTTTTTTTCCAACGCCTCACTTTCGCGGCGAGCAAGTTTCAGGCATCTTAAGCAATGACTCCTGCGCCGCGAGAGGGTGTCGGCACCGTCATCCATCCCCACATTGCGCTCCTTCGTCGCTTATGTGGGGTTATTGAGAGGGTGTCCCTCCGGGACAAGGAGGAAAGATAATATTTTTCCTTGAGCAGCCCCGGCAGGGGCAAGAGCTTGGTAGAATAATGGATAATATTTTTCCTTGAGCAGCCCCGTTAGGGGCGAAAGCTCGGTAGAATAATGGATAATGTCTTTCCTTGAGCAGCCCCGGCAGGGGCAAGAGCTTGGTAGCCAGGGGTTAAAGTGTGAGGAACGAGCGCTGCAACCCCTGGGAGGGGTGCGTGCGCGGGAAAATCGCGGCGCGGGAGAACGTTGAGACGAAGTTGCAGGTTGCTCGCCGCGAAACGGATGAAGGGTTCGTCGAGCCCGCGTGAGGGATTGAAGCGGAAATGATTTTGGTGGGAGTGCGTTCCCTGGCGAGACGGAGGTTCCGCTTGACGCTTCGCGTCTCGCGGAATGGTGGTGGGTCTTAAACCAAAATTATTGGAGCGGAAAGCCCGACGGCGCGGCGGCATTTGATGGCGTGTGCGAATGTGACATAATTCCCGCCGCCGCGCCGGCACGCCCAAATAAAAAAAGATGCAAAAGCCCTGATTTGTGCCATCAGATATATAATTCCC
>JAFPXF010000069.1 GCA_017394765.1 Bacteroidales bacterium
ATAAATGGGTACTGGGCATGTGCTCCCAATCCCAGAGACATTAAGGCAATTAAAACAACTATTTTTTTCATGATAAATCAAATATTAATTGAACAATATTTTAAACAAGTTTCTGAAGAATTACCGTAAACATTTCCCCCGTCCCGCCGGTTTTCAAGCGGGACGGGCAGATAGGGGATGCGCTTTGTGGGGTGTTCTGCCCCGAAGATGTTTAGTCATGTCAAAGTGTTTTAATCGTTTTCGTATGCCGGCCCCTCGCTGAAGTAGAGTCCGGTGAAGGTGAACTGCAGGGTGGCGGTGTCGCGATAGACCATCTGGCCGGGGATGTTCAGGTAGTAGTGGTTGTTCTTTTCGTCCACATAGTCCAACGAACGGTTGGGCATAAGGAAGAAGTTCTCTGTGGTTAAATCGAACGTGTCGGTCGTGGTGGCGTTGATGGTGGCACCCGCCTGCTGAAGCTGCACGGCTGCTGAAGTTGCGCAGTAGTTGCCGTGGCCCATACAGTTTTTATGAATCAACTGTCCTCCCTGCAGAACACAACCATTACAAGTCTTTCCATCGTGCCCTATGTTCATCATAAGGACAACCGAATTTCCTGTCTTGCCATACTCAGAAGTGAGGATTACGCGGTTGCGAGACTGTTGATGTGCCGCGTTTTTAGAGTTCTCTTTCTCGCATGCACCAAACAGCAGAGTCGCGATTAGTGCCATTGTCAATACCTTTTTCATTGCTTTTTGATTTGTTTATAATAATCTGTTCTTTTTGTGGCGGCAAAAATACCATCACTTTCTCAATGTTTTTATCCGCCAAAGCAAGAATATGTTCCGTCACACCAAAAATATGACGTTGCACTGTATGGAAACCATTAGAATAATACAACAAAAATCTAAAAAACAGGGTCTTATGTTAAGATGCGGATTTAATCCGTCAAGACGCCGTTCTGGCGGGTTAAATAACAGCAAAAGGAATTACTGGCGAAAAAAATGACTATCTTTGCCGCTGAATCAATATATGAAAAGGTATATGAAACACAAGAACACAATTGCCTCCATCTTGCTGAATGTCCTGTCCTGTACCGTCCTGCTTTGGTTTTTCTCAAGGAATGCGTTCCTCAGACCGTATTTAGGCAGCACTGCCAAAGAATGCCTCTCCGGATTGTTGCTGTTGGCTATTTTGTACTCCAACTATTATGTCTTCTATCCCAAACTGCGCCAAAGATACATATTCCTGTATTGGTTTGTGGTCGCTGCCGCCTCGCTGGCGGCAGGGTTCGCTGAATTGGCTGTAGGCTACTCCTTTATTGCAAAAAACAATGCGCAATGGATTAGTGAAGAGGGATTATTTCATTTCTTCTCCCCTCACCTGTTCCTTGTCTTTTGCCGTAATCTCGCTTTCAATACCATCCCCTATGTTTTAAGGGAAATGAAACAGCTGCAACAGTCTTTGGAAATTGAAACCAGAACCGTTTACCAGTATGCCCGGTTGGTTGATGTTTGTGATAAATACAACAATTGCCGACATATTTCCGTTGACGATGTCTTTTATTGCAAGAAAAAGGGAAATTACACGTATGTCTATACAGCGGACGGCGATGTGTTCACCCGCAATTGCTCCATCAAGTATATGGAGCAATACCTTGGCGACAAGGAGTTTATCCGAATATCCCCCTCCGTTATCGTTTCCATCCAGTATGTTGACTCGTGTGATGAAAAGACTGTGGTTATGAGAAAGATGCCTTGGATGAAAACACCTCTTTCTTTCAACTTGGACACTCAACACAATCACTGGACAGTCGTTGTCATAGGATCACATCTCCATGCAAATCAATGTGATAAAGAAAATTGGCCATTGGATGTTGAACAAGAAAACGGGAAAAAAAGCATTTATGTTCCGTCTGAAGAGAAACAGTATGCCGTTCTACAATATATCTGCAAGCATCCCGGATGCAAATCTGCAGAAATCTCTGCCAAAACCAAACTCTCGTCGAGGACCGTCGAGCGCAGCATCTCAGAACTCAAAAAGCAAGGCCTCATCCAGCATATCGGCAGCAAGAAGACCGGCGGCTACAAGGCTGTCAACAACCCGCCGGAAGAAAACGACGAACCGACAGCCAACAACCAATAGCCAATAGCCAACCCCCAACTACCAAATCAACCCCAACTCCAATTTCGCCGCTTCCGACATCTTGTCCATGTCCCAGGGCGGGTCGAAGGTGATGTCCACGACCACGTTGCCCACGCCGGGGATGGCCGACACCTCCTTGCGGACCTCCAAGGGCAAGGACTCGGCCACGGGACAGTTCGGTGCCGTGAGCGTCATGAGGATGTAAACGTCGTTGTTGTCGTTGACTTCCAATTTGTAAATGAAACCTAATTCCCAAATGTTCACGGGAATTTCCGGGTCGTAGATTTTGCTTAACACATCGATGACTTGTTCTTTGGTCATGGTTGTTGAATCGTTAATGATTAGTGGCAGTTGAGTTTGAACTTTGGATTGGAGTATTAATTCAGTGCTTTTTCACGGAGTGAGGTGAATCCGTTGCCGAGGGTTTCGGAGGCATCGAGGATGGAGACGAATGCTTTCGGGTCTATTTCGTGGACGAAGTGGACGAGCATAGGCAGTTGTTTACGGGAAATGGAAGTGAAGATGATTTTCTTTTCATCGTTGTTGTACATACCTTCGCCATGGAGAAAGGTGCCGCCGCGGTCGAGCTCGTCGAAGATGTGCTGGCGGATTTCATCATAACAGTCGGAGACGATGAACACCACCTTGTCGGAGTGGAAACCGACGATAACCTTGTCCATGACGATGCCTGTGACGTAGATGATAAGCCAGGAGTAGAGGGGAATGGTCCAGTCCTTGAAGGCGGCGAGGGCGGCAAGCACAATCGTGGAATCAACCATGATGAGCAGGGTGCCAAGGGGAATGTGCTTGAAGTATTTGGCGATGATCATGGCTATGATGTCGCTGCCCCCGGATGTGGCGCGGGTCTTGAAGATCAGACCTAATCCAATACCGATGATGACACCGCCGCAGAGGGCAATGATGAAGTTGGCCGCCGGATCGGGTGTCATGGGGTCTCCCGGCAGGGCGATGAGCGGTGCGTAACCATAAATTTTCTCCCACAGGGAGATAAACGCCGGCAATGTGATCACACCTACGATGGTCTTGGCCCCGAACTTGGGACCGAGCCACAGCGTGCCGATAATCAGGAGTGGAATGTCCAGACAGATGCCCGACAGACCGATCGGGAAGTTAAAGAGGTGGTGCAGAATGATGGCGATACCATACACTCCGCCAGGTGCCAATTTCAGCGGCGACACAAACACCACATATCCTATCGACATGATAAACGTGCCCACCACAATCAGCGAGTAGGTCTTTATAAATTCCTTCCAGTCAATGTTCTTCCAATCAATCTTTTTAAAAAGTGCCATATATAAGAATTACAAAAATCAACCTGTTGTTTTCTTCTTTTAATATCCAATGCCGTGCGTTGGCCCTACCGGCTCACCACACGGTTCAGTCGTTTCGAAACTTCGTTTCTGCATTTATCCAATAGAACAATGTGAGACAATATCATGTCTTGATCTTCTTCCGTATAATCCGGATGCGTAAGTTCGTTTCTTAAAAAGGCGGTTCTTTCTTCCAAGATACGTAGTTTTAGAGAAAGAAGTGTGTCTTGCACCACCTGTTGCAGGTTTTGGATGTTGTTTTCTGCAAAATGGGTGTACATGTCATATTTTTCTTCCCATCGGGGACTGTAAGGATAGCTTTCGCCTTCCAAATTCTCGATGGCAAAGGAGTATTCATCTTGGTCTTCGCTATAGACGAGGGTGCGCTGCAGGGTTATGGGGTCTTGCAGCACGGCGGCCCTTTCAGCGTAGTTTTCGAACAGTTTGTGCAGGATGGGATCCTGAATGGCGATACCGTCGTTGTAAAGGTCGTTGAAGACAAACTCGTCCACACGCTGCTTGGCATAGCCGTTTTCGTTGTCGGCCTCCACAGCGATTTCATAGAGGCCGTATTTATAGAGCATGACAATCAGTTCCTTTTCAGCTTCGCGGCGGAGGTTGGCCTGGGGGCGCAGCTGTTGCTCCGCTTGTCGTTGCTCACGTATCTGCACCTCTTGCAGTGGTGTGGGTTCCGGTGCGGGTACCGACTCGTTGCGGCGACGGTCGTTGCTGGCTTTCCAGAGGATGGAGCGGATTTTGCTGCCAAGGGTGGCCTCGGGCAGCTCGAACAGGCGGGCACACTCCTTGATGTAGAAAGATTGCACAATGTTGTCCTGTATCTTGGCGATGCTGTCAAGGATGTTGTTAACCACGTTGGCACGTTTGAGGGGGTCGTTGCCAGCCTCCTCGAGAAGGATCTGCACCTTGAAGAGGATGAAGTCGGTGGTATTTTGAGAGAGATACTCCTGCAACTCGCTGTCACGGTGTTTCTTGGCGAATGAGTCGGGGTCTTCGCCGTCGGGCAGCAGACATACGCGCACGTTCATGCCCTTTTCGAGCAGCATGTCGATGCCGCGCAAGGATGCCTTGATGCCGGCGGCATCGCCGTCGTACAGCACCGTGATGTTCTTGGTGAGCGAGTAGAGCAACTTCACCTGCCCGTCAGTCAGGGAAGTGCCGGACGAGGCCACGACGTTTTCCACGCCCGACTCGAACATCGAGATCACATCGGTGTAGCCCTCCACGAGATAGACGTTGTCCATCTGGCGGATGGCCTTCTTGGCCAGATAGAGGTCGTAAAGCGTGTCGCTCTTGTGGTAGATTTCGTTCTCCGGGGAGTTGAAATATTTGGCAACCTTCTCGTCCTTTTTGAGAATGCGCCCGCCAAAGCCGATGACCTTCCCGACCGTGTTGTGGATGGGGAAGATGACGCGCCCGCGGTAGAAATCGTAGAGCTTGCCCTTTTCGCTCTTCTTGGTGAGACCCAGTTTGAGCAAATATTCCTCCTTGTAACCCCGCTTGAGCGCCTCTTGCGTGAAAGAGTCCCAACCGCCGGGACAGTAGCCGAGGTGGAATTTGTCAAGCGTGGAATCCTTGAAGCCGCGTTCCTTGAAATAGTTGAGCCCCATCATTTTCCCCTCATCGCCGTTGCGCAGCTGGTCCATGAAATATTTCTCCGCGAACTCGTTGACAATGAAAAGACTGTCGCGCTCGCTGCGCAACTCCTTCTCTTCTTGGGTCTCGGGACGGTCGTACTCGACGGTGATGTTGTATTTTTTGGCTAAATACTCCAACGCCTCGGGATAACTCATCTTGGCATGTTCCATCAGGAAATGCACGGCGTTGCCCTTGGCGTCGCAGACGAAACACTTGTAGATGCCTAAGCGCGGCGTGACGTGCAACGAAGGGTTCTTGTCGTTGTGGAACGGACACACCCCCACGAAGCTTTGTCCCTGCCGACGCAAGGTGACAAAGTCGCCCACCACCTCTTCAATTTTGGTGGCGAACATGATTTCGTCTATGGTCTTCTTGGATATCACTATTCGTCGTCTTCGTTGTAGAGTTTGTCGCCCTTGCCAAAATAGACCTTGAATTTCTTAAAGATCTTCTTGTTGTGCATGATTTGAAGGGCTTGCTGGAACGTGTCGTCACTTTCAAGGAAAATACGATAGGCATCGCCGTATCCATACAGGCCGCGGGCTATTTCGAAACGCAGGTAATCTTTGATGAACTGGTCGGCATGTGCCTCATTGCGCAGCCGCATGGCTTCGCCGTAGTTTTTGTCCACATAGTGGATGAACATCGTGTCCAACATGTGGATGTTGATGTTGCGGGCAGAGGTGAACAGAGAGTCAAGCTTCTCTTTGTTGGTTTTGAGGAAAGCGTCTGCATAATTGGAAAATTTGAAGGCTGCACTGTCGCTTACCCCTTCTTTTTTGGCAAAAGCCATAAATTCTTGATAAAACTCGTCGGTAATTTTATAGTTTTTCTCAAAATCCTCAAATTCAGGATAGACAGCTTTCAGTTTGTCGCGGTTGTCCTCCAAGAAGTCCATCACGAAGTTTCCGAAGACACCTTTCCGGACGATTTCGTTGTAGAGGGTGGAGTATTTGGTGGTGTCCAACGGGATGAAGATGTCGGGCATGATACCGCCACCGCCATAGACAATTCTGCCGTTCGGGGTTTTGTATTTGAGGGAGTCGGGGAACTTAATCTTGTCGGCGGTGTAGAGTTCGCCGTTGTTGGCGCGGGTCTGCAAGTCCTTGTAGTAGGCGTCGAGGCCGTCGTCGTAGGGTTTCTGGATGCAGCGTCCCGTGGGAGTGTAGTAATGGGAGATGGTGAGGCGTACTTCCGATTGGTCAACCAGCCGCAACGGCTTCTGCACAAGTCCTTTGCCGAATGTGCGGCGACCCACCACGAGGCCACGGTCCCAGTCTTGAATGCATCCGGAGGTGATCTCGGAGGCCGATGCGGAATTCTCGTCCACCAGCACGATGAGTTTGCCCTCCTCGAACAGGCCGTTGTTGCCGGAGTAGAAGCTTTCGCCGGTCTTGCGGAAATTGTCCGTATAGACAATCATGCGTTTGCCGCTGATAAACTGGTCGCATATCTCGAAGGCCACATTGAGGTAGCCGCCGCCGTTGCCGCGCAGGTCGAGGATCAGATCCTGCATGCCGCGGGCCTTGAGCTTGCGGAGGGCGTCCGTCAGCTCTTTGGTGGAGGTGGCCGCGAAACGTTCCAACTTGATGTAACCGGTGGTCTCATCCGCCATAAAGGAGACATTGATGCTGTACATGGGGATGGCACCGCGCGTGATGGTGAAATCAATCAGCTCGGGATTGCGTCCGCGCTTGATGGAGACCTTGACCTTGGAGCCCTTGTTGCCCCGCAAATGCTTGCGCACCCAGTCGTTGGTGATGTTATCGCCACAAGCCAATGTGTCATCAACCTTCACAATCTTGTCGCCGGCCAACAACCCCACCTTTTCAGACGGGCCGTTGATGATGACCTCTATCACGTTGATGGTGTCCTTGATCAGTTGGAAGGTCACGCCGATGCCGTCAAAGGAGCCCTGCAAAGGTTCCGTCATCGCCTGCACATCCTTTTTCTGGATATAGGAGGTGTGCGGGTCCAACTCTTTCAGCATGGAGGAGATGGCCTTGTCCACCAATGGATCGAAATCCACGGAGTCCACATACATCTGATTGATGGAATTGATGACTTGGTCCATCTTGGTGCGACAGGGTTGGAAATGCTGGTTCTGTGCAGGCAGATGTATTGATAATAAGCTTATAATCAGAATAATAAAAGCAATTTTTTTCATAATTCGGAATGAAGTTTAAAAAAACCGAAGTCCTTAGGTTAAAGGGCCGCAAAAATAGTCAAAAAAATGACATCTTTTGGGATGTCATTTTAGTGATTAAGGCAAACATTGTGCGGAGGCACAGACCTGTTCAAGAGATAATTCACGAAGGGGTGTCTCTATGAATTGTTTTCGTTTTTGGCCGTGCGTTTCACAGCGTTTTCGAGGGTGGATTGTTCGACGATTTTGGACATGTTCACACCTGTGGCGTCGGCCACGGTGTCCATGGTCTGCTTGATGACGGCGGGCACTTGTCCTGACACTTGGGCAATGCCGTCGCCGGTGTTGCCGTAGATGCGCACGTCCTTGATGGCGCCAATGGGGTCGGCCACGGCGCGGGCGATTTCGGGCAGGCGGTCGATGACCATCTGAGCCTTGGCGGCGTCGCCGTAGAGCTTGAAGGCGTCGGCTTTCTTGCGCATCGCCTCGGCTTCGGCCAGACCTTTCTTCTCGATGGCGGCAGCTTCGGCCAATCCCTTCTGCTCAATGGCATAGGCCTCGGCATCGGCCAGTTTCTTGCGACCGATAGCCTCCTGCTCCATGCGGAACTGCTCGGCTTCGGCCTGGGCCTTGATCGCACGGGCGCGTTGTTCGGCCTCGTAGGCTTCAGCCTCGGCCTGGCGCTTGCGCTGCTCCAACTCGGCGGCAGCGGCAATCTCCATGTTGTACTTGTCGGCATCGGCCTTCTTTTGGATTTCGGCCTCCAAACGGTTCTGCTGGATCTTGACCTGCTCGGAGGTGAGCTCCTGCTCCTTGCGGGCCTTCTCGGTTTCGGCCTCCACGGCAGCGGCGTTGATCTCCTTCTGCTTCTCCTGCATGAGGATGGACTTGGTGGCCTCGGCCTCCACCGTCTTCACATTGACGGTCTTCTGCTGTTCCTGTTTTTGGATCTCGTATGCGGCATCAGCCTTGGCCTTCTGGGTGTCTTCAATCACCTTGAGGTTGGCCACCTTGACGGCTAACTCATTGTTCTTCTCGGCAATGATGGTTTCGTTGAGCACGCGGGCATCGTTAGCCTCCTTGGCAGCCTCCGACTCGGCGATGGCAATGTCGCGCTCAGCCTGCGCCTTGGTGATGGCAGCCTCCTTGCGGATCTTGAAGGTGTTGTCGGCACCGAGATTCTTGATAAGACCTTCATTATCGGTGATGTTCTGGATGTTGCAGGAGATGATCTCAATACCGAGTTTGCCCATGTCGGGAGAGGCTTTCTTGGCGATTTGGTCGGAAAAACCGTCACGGTCGATGTTGAGCGACTTCAGGTCGAGCGTGCCGATGATCTCACGCATGTTGCCTTCCAAGGAGTCCTTGACCTGCATGGCGATGTCCTTCTCCGTCATGTTGAGGAAGTTCTTGGCGGCCAACCGGATGCCGTCTGGCGTGTTGATGACGCGGATCTTGGCCACGGCATCCACCACCACGGAGATGAAGTCGTTGGTGGGCACAGGCGTGGTGGTCTTGATGTCAACAGAAGTTTGACCCAAGAAGACCTTGTCCACACGTTCCAGACCCGGTATTCGGAAACCGCCCTTGCCGATGAGGATTCGCGGTTGGCGCGACAAGCCGGAAATAATGAACGCATCTTTTGGCGGTGCCTTGACATAGCATATTGCAAGGAATACAACGAATACGACGACTAAAGCTAAAATCAGGAAAAACATATTGGCTGACATGATATTTGGGGTTTTAAATTAACGAATGCAAAAATAAAAAAATTAGTAATTGAACATTATCCTCTAAACAGTTCTATCAACTTCAAATAAAAAAGAAACTCGTACTGTGCTTGCGCACAGTTGGAAGAGGCCTGCATATAGTTCTGTTTGGCCTCGTTAAACTCCGTGATGTTGGCCTTGCCGTTCTCATACCGGGCGGTAACCACGTTGAAAGCTTCGCGGGCACTCTCCTCGGCGGCACGGCTGCTCACATATTTGTCGCGCGCGGCCACGGCACCGTAGTAGGCTTGTTGAACCTCCTTATAGAGCGTCTTCTTAACAGTCTCAAGCTGCAATTCCTGCGCACTCTGCTGCAGTCGGGCGCTGCGCACGTTGTCACGCGTGGCCAGCCGGTCGAAGATGGGCACATTGAGGGAGATGCCCAAATATGGGCTGAAGTTGTTCTTAAGTTGCTCGCCAAAGCCACGGCCTGTGTGCCCCAGAAGGGCATAGTAGTCGGTGGAGAGGCCGCCGCTCAACGAAAGGGAAGGATACCAGCCACTCTGGGCCAAGGTGATGTTCTTTTGGGCCACAGCCACCCGCAGTGACTCCGCCTGCACCGAGGGCATGGTGCGCAATGCGTCGGCATAGACCGACTCGGCGGCAGGGATGGCGGCACCCTCTATGGAAGAGGTCTCCGGCATCACCACGGAAAAGCCCTCGGGAGAGGGCAGCTCCAGCAGCTGGCTCAGCTCCAACAGGGAAAGCTTCAGGTTGTTGGCGGCTTGCGTGCAGGTCAGGCGGCTCTGGGCCAGCGCGGAACGCTGGGCATAAACCTCGGCAGAACTCGCCCGCCCTGCCTGTGCCAAGGCCTCCATGCGCGCCACCTGCACCGAGTCGATCGCAATTTGCGACAAGGCCACTTCGTGGATGCGTATGTTGTAGAGCACCTGCACATAGGCCTGCGTCACCGCGACGCGCACATCGTGACGTGCCCGCTCCAAGTCGGCAGTGGCCGCCTCCAGATTAAGTTTACCCATGTCAATGCGGCTCTTCGTCCGCAAACCCGTGAACAAATCGACACTGGCACCCAAGCCAAAAGAGGTGTTCGCCGTGTTGGAACTTACATACGTGTTGTCCTCGGAGATGCCGCGCCCAAACGACAGACTTTGTGTGGCACTCGCGCTGACAGCCGGCCATACGGCATTGCGCGCCGTACTCAAGTTCACCTGCTGCTGCTGCACATTCAGGTCGCCCTGTTTTACACTAAGATTGTGGTCCAAAGCATATTGTATGCACCGGTCCAGCGTCCACGCCCCCTCCTGAGCCATAGCAAAAAGAGGGAGAAATATCATCAGGGACAGTATTATCTTGCGCATAACCTTTTTATTATTAAGTTATTAAGTTATTAAACTATTAAACTATTAAACTATTAAATTATTAGATATTAAGATTTTAAGATATTAAGATTTTAAATTATGGAATTGTGATGAACTACCGCAAATCATATTTTCATAATTTAATGATTTAATAATTTAATAGTTCATAATCTTGTTTCCCCTCACCTTCTCGCCTTTTTTGAGGCCCTCTTTGATTTCAATGTTGAGGCCGTCGCTGAGGCCGGTGGTCACCTTGCGGCGTTCATAGTTGCCATTCTCGCCGCTTTTGACATAGACGAAGGTGTCGTCGCCCTCGTACTCCAAGGCGCTTTCGGGGACAGAGAGCACATCCTCGACGCGTTGCAGCACAATGCGGGCGTTCGCGCTGTAGCCGGAGCGGATGGTCTTGTCGTCGGAGGCCTTCACTGCCGCACGAATCTCAAACTGGTTGGCGCCGTTGCTTTCCACGGCTTTGGGCGCGACATATTCGAGGGTGGCGTCAAAGGTGTAGTCCTGCAACGCCCCGATGGTGATGGTCACAGGCATGCCCTCTTTCAGGCTTCCCACGGAGGTTTCGTCCACCTTGCCCGTGAAGATGAGGTCGTTCATGTTGGCGATGGTGGCCACGGTGGTGCCGTCGTTGAAGGTGTTGGCCTGGATGACGGAGTTGCCCACCTTGACGGGCACGTCGAGGATAAGACCGGAGATGGTGGCGCGAACCAGCGTGGAAGAGGATTTGGAGTTGGAGGAGGAAACACCGTCGCGCACCACTTCCAATGCCTCTTGGGCGGCACTGCGCTCCTCACGCGCCTGGTTGTAAAGCTGCAACGCATTCTCGTACTCTTCGTCGCTGATGAGATGCTGGTCGTGCAGCCCCTTCTCGCGCTCGTAGTTGGTCTTGACCTGCTTGAGGTTGATCTCGGCCAGGCGCAGACGGCTCTGCGCCGCGCTGAGCTGCCCCATGTCGGGGATGACTTTCAGCTTCGCGATGACGTCATTCGCCTTCACCTCCTGTCCCGCCTCCTTGTAGAGTTCAGAGATGATACCGTTGATCTGCGGCTTGACGGCCACTTCGTCTCGCGGCCCGATTTTGCCCGTAATCAACGACGTGCGCTCAATGGTCCGGGTTACCACCTCGATTTCCTCGAACATCTCCTTTTCAGGCTTCGACTTTTTGAAAAGAAACATGAACGTGCCGATAAAAACAATGGCAATCAAGGCGAAAACGATGTATTTCAAAATCTTTTTCATAATATAGATGTTTTATTTCATTCACTTCCAGACTCTTAACCTCTTCTCTTCTGAATCCGATTACAAATTGACAATTTAATATTTTAGTATTTTAGCAACTCACTCATCCCTCATGGCATCCACGGGCTTGATACGCATGGCGCGCAGGGCCGGGGGCAGTCCGGCGAGCACGCCGAGCAATAGCAAGAGCAGCTCTGCGAGGATCGCGGTGGTGAAACTGATCTGGAACGAGGGGTGCATGTCCTGCATATTGACCTTTTCAAAGATGTTCAGCACAAAGACGGAAAAGACGATGCCAAAAGTGCCGGCGGTCAGCGTCAAGGCGCTGCTCTCCATCATAATTTGAACGAGGATGTCGCGAGGTGTGGCACCGATGGCCCGTCGGATGCCGATTTCCGTGGTGCGCTCGCGCACGGTGACCATCATAATGTTGCTCACCCCAATGGAGCCGGCCAGTAACGTGCCGATGCCGATGAGCCAAATGAAGAAGTTCAGTCCGCGGAACAGGGTGTCCACGATGTTGAAAATCTGCTCGCTGTTGAAGATTTCCAGAGCATCGTCGTCGGTGGGGTCGAAGAGATGCTCGCGTGCCAGAATACTGCGAAGGCGCTTTTCCAAAGAAACCATCTTAACCCCCTCTTTTCCGACCATATATATCAATTCAACCTCCTCTCCGAAATTGTAGAGCCGCTGGGACACCGTGATGGGCACGCAAATGTTGTCTTGCGCATTGCCCGTGATGTTGACGTTGGAAACGCAGTAGTCCACCCCCACAATCTGGAAGAAGATGTCACCGATCTGGATGAATTGCCCGCAGGGATTGCCTCCGCCGGGGAAGAGTTGCTGATAGATGCGCTTGCCGATGACGCAGACTTTGCGTTCCTGCCGCACATCCTCTTCGGTGATGTAACGGCCATACCGTATGTCGGGGGTTTGTATCTGCGCATACACGGCTTCACGCCCGCTAACCTGACAGTTCGCCGTTCGGGAACCCACTGTGGCGGTCTGACCCCACATGGACACTTCCGGCGTGACCGTTGCCAGCTCCGGTATCATCGACTTGAGCCGTTGCACGTCCTTGGTTGTCAACACAATGTCGCGACCCTCCTGGAAACCCTTGTAGGGCTTGGTTGTGCGGTCGGCATAGACAATCATGGAATTGGTGGCGAAGCCCTCGAAGTTCTGTTCCAGCATCCCCTTCACGCCTTTGCCGCCGCCCACCAAGAAGAGCAGCATAAAGAGGCCCCAGAAGATGCCGAAGCCCGTGAGGAGACTGCGCCGCTTGTTGCGCGTCAGCGAGTCTGTAATCTCTTGGAAAAAGTCAATATCCAGTCTCATCCCTTGCCCTCCCGCAATGCTTCAATAGGTCTGACTTTGGCGGCCTTCATAGCAGGTGAGAGGCCCGCGATGGTACCGGCGACGATCAGGACAATAGTGGCTTCTATGGCCACGCCCCATCCCACGCGGGGATTGTCAAGCAGCTTGATGGACTCGCCGAAGATGTCCATGGAGGTGCTGCCGATGGTGGCGTTCATCACCTCGCAGGCCCCCAGGCCGAGCAACATGCCGAAAATGCCGAACAGCGCCGTTATGGTGATACTTTCCGCCAAGATCAGCTTGGTGATGTCCTTGGGCTTGGCACCGATGGCCTTGCGGATGCCAAACTCGTGGGTGCGCTCCTTGACGGTGATGAGCATAATGTTGGAAACGCCGACAATGCCGCCCAAGAGCGTGAAGATGCCCACCACCCAAAGCGCTTTGGTCAGAATGTCGGTGCCCCGGTTCATCTGCATATTCTGCGTGAAGCGGTTCCAGACATAGAGCGCTCCCTCGTCATCGGGGGCGGCACGGTGCGCCCGGTTCAAGACCGCCCGCACACGCTTTTCAAAGGCCTCGTTCTCCTTCTGGGTGCGAAGGCCGTGGAAGGTAAACGTGATCTTGTTCACGAGGTCATCGTAGGCGAATATCAGTTTGTAGGTTGAAAAGGGCACATGGATGCGCGTGTCACGCCACTGCCGGTCGCTGCGGCGCACGCCCACCACCGTGAACACTTGGTCATCCACGGTGATGGCCCGCCCCAATATGGCTTTATAGTTGTCGCGCCCGCCCATCAAGTCCTCGGCCTGCACATCAGAGATGACGGCCACCTTGCGACGTTCGTTGAGGTCGTTATCGTTGATGTAGCGTCCCGCCAAAATCTTCTCCCCATTCATATCCTTGTTGGCAGGATAAACACCATACAATGTCACTGTGTAAGTTCGTGTGCCTTCTATCAATTTATTGTTGCCATCGGCAACGGAAGCGGAGACCTCGTCGATATGATCAGAGAAGAGCGGGCCCTGAAGGATTTTGACATCCTGCTCGGTCAGCGGCACCCAGCGGCCCTGTTGCAACCCGTCGTAGGGTTTGGTCGTCATGCCGCCGTACAGTTCCATGGTGTTGGTAGCGAAATCGTGCGATTGCTTCATAAAGGCGTTCATCAGGCCGTTGCCCGCCCCCAACAACAGGATAATGATGAAAATACCCCACGACACGGCCAATCCCGTCAGGATGGTGCGCAGCTTATTACGGCGTACGGAAGACCATATTTCAGTGAAAAGATCGTGCATAGGGAGTACTTGTTGTCGAATAGTGCGTTATTTGATGTTGTTTTTATCGAATGTTGAGGCGTGGTGTTGGCTGTTGAGTTCGATTTCGCCGATGAGGCCGTCCTTGATGTGGACGATCTTGTTGGCGCAGTTGGCCACGCCGCTCTCGTGGGTGACCACGATGATGGTGACTTGCTCTTCGCGGTTGAGCTGGCCGAGGAGGTCCATCACCTCAACGGAGGTCTTGGAGTCGAGGGCGCCGGTGGGCTCGTCGGCAAGGATGATGCGCGGGTGGGTGATGAGTGCCCGCGCGATGGCGACACGCTGCTTCTGGCCACCCGACATCTCGTTGGGATAATGTTTCGCCCAGTTGGCCAGCCCGAGCTTGTCGAGCAGCTGCATAGCCGCCTCGCGACGCTTTGTGCGCGACACACCCTGATAGAACAAAGGCAGCTCCACATTCTCCACCGCCGTCTTGAAGGGTATCAGGTTAAAAGACTGAAAGACAAACCCGATGGTGCGGTTGCGGTAGTCCGCCGCCTCGCGCTCCTTCAGTCCCTTGATGAGGTGACCGTCAAGATGGTACTCACCCTCATCATAGTTGTCGAGAATGCCCAAAATGTTGAGCAACGTGGACTTCCCCGACCCGGAAGAGCCCATGATTGAGACAAACTCACCATTGTCAATGCTGAGGTTGATACCCTTCAGCACATGCAACGGCTGCCCGTTGTCGTATGTTTTGTGGATGTTTTTCAGTTCTATCAGCATGTCGTTTGAAGAAAAAAGGGGCGAATCGCAAGAAGACGACCGCCCCTTGGTAACGAATTTTCAATAGTCAATATTATCGTGAAAACATTTTTTCTGCAGCACGTTTCAGAAGGTCCAGCATGTTGGAATTGTCATTGACTTGGCAAGTGACTGTAGCAGGCACATAGACGGTGGTGACGACCTCGCATTTTTTTGGGGAATAGAGACCTCTCTGCATCTCCACCACCACACACGGGGTGCTGTTTGGATAACCCGCAATCGAAGTGGCCACTATATTCTGCGTCCTTTCCGTGGCCTGCGCCTTGCTTTCGCCATATCCTGTAATGCGGACCTCACAACGAATCACATCTCCTTCGCACTCCCGAACAACCACCTTTCCCACTGCACGCAAGTCAAATTCGTTGTTCGTGTTTTTCAGTGTGAAGGTCTCTGCTCGAACAACCTTGACAACTTTGGAGGACTGTGCCATGGCAATGCCCCACGCAGAACAAAGAAACAGGCAAATTATCAATATTTTTTTCATAGTATTCCTCCTTTTCCATTAGAAAATTTGGATACCGACCTCCCACTTGGGCAGGTCCACGCCGTTTTTGAGAATCGGGGTGATACGATACTGACCGTAAAGAGCACAGTACTTGGTGAAACCGATGCGCACACGCACACCGCAATCCAGCTTGTTCAAGCCTTCGCGGAAATAATGCCGCTCCACGAAGCTGTTTCTCCGATTGTCTATCTCAGTCTTGGTCTTCAGACGGCTGCCCGTGATCCAGTCGCCGAACACACCCGTTTCCAAATAGAGGCTGGTGGTGGAGAGTCTGGCAAGTGTGAAACGTTGGAAGAGTTCCAAATCGAACTGCGAAGTCTTGAGGTTGTGCTTTTTGATGTACACATCCATATCCGAATTGGGATCGGGACCCAGCGGTAAAGCCGGGGTTCCGTACTTGGGGTCGGTGTAGTCCTGCAACGCATACCAGGAGGAGCCGAACCCGATTCTGAATCCCAACCCATACACCTTGGCCAGCTGCCAGTTGTTGACATAGCTGAACGAGAACGAGCGCGACACCCTTTGTGCCTGGTGGATGTTGCCCGTAGGTGTCCACATAGAGGGAACCATAAAGGAGGCGTTGAGCACCAAGTTGCCGGAATAAATGTTGTGTTTCTTGGTGTAGATGTCCTTGGAGGGCTTCTTGTTCGAAGAACCACAACCGAAGTCACCCTTAGAAATCGTTACGTTTTCCCTCACTACGGAGTCGGCAGCCGCAACCTTGTCCTTGCCCACCACATATTTCGCATATTGGTCGTTGTACCAGATGTTCACCGTCTGGCCATTCTCCAAATCGCTCTTGTCGATGCGGAACGAGGATTGGGGTGTGACAATCTTATCCGTGAGGAATTTCACGACAAAATAATCGTTTATGCTACCGTCACCGTTCTGGTAATTGTAGAAGACCTTCAGATTCTCGTAAGGGTTCACGGGCACAATGTAGAGATAATTCTCGTCCTCCATCAGGTCGAAGGAGTGCTTGGCCGCCTTGGGACCGTCGGTGAAATAGCCAGCCTGGGGCACGCCATAGCCGAAGGCATAGTCATAGTAGGGGTAGTGGTTGGCCGACTTCTCGATCTCCTCCAGCAGCTGCGTGGCGGTCCACTCGGGGTGCATCTGCTTCACGCAGGCGGCGAAGCCCGACGTCATCGGGGTGGCGAAGGAGGTGCCCTGCGCGTAGGTGAAGTTGCCCTTGCCGGAGGCTACCATGTCGTTGCCGCAAGCCACCACATTGGGTTTGCGACGGCCGTCGGCGGTGGGACCGAACGAGCTGTAGGACTCCATCGTCTCCAAGGAACTCACCGCACCCACAGAGAGCACGCCATCCACATCTGCCGGCGTGACCATCATCTTCCAATCGCCGTCGCTGCCCTCGTTGCCCATGGCGGTGCAGACGAGGATGCCCTTGGCGGCAGCCATGCTGGCGCCCTTGGCCACCACGGAGGTCTTGCCGTCCATATCCTTGAGGCTGTGCAGGTCGATGCCATAGCCGAGCGAGCTGCTCACGATGTGGGCACCGTTCTGGTCGGCCCACTCCAGGGCCTGCACCCACCAGACCTCTTCCTTCAGCTTCTCGGCCTCCACTTCGGTGCGGGCCAGCAGGAACTCCGCGCCCGGAGCCAAGCCTAACATCGTGGTGTCGTTCATAATGCCAGCGATGCAGCTCAGCACCATACGGCCGTGGGAATTATAACCATACACATGCTCCTTCTTGTTGGCGAAGTTCCACGTCTTCACAATCTGGTGGTTGTCGCGCAGATGCTTGAAGGCGGGATGTGTGTCCACATCGGGGAAGCCGCCGTCAAAGACAGCGATGCGCACGCCCTTGCCGTTGATGTTTCGGGCTTGGAATTTCTCGCCCTGCATCAAGGCAACCTGCTTCATCGTGGCGTCAAGCGCCTCAACATTTTCTCTCCCTGTTGCAACCGGAGCCTGTGCCAATGCCGCCTCCGTGGCGATAAGCTGAACTCTGTCCACGAATGGCAGCTGCTCTACCATTTTTATCTCGGTTTCGGTGGCCATGACCGCCTGCGCATTCAACCAGCGCGACACGCCCACATTCTCCTCCGTCAAAGCATTCACAGCATCCGTATAACGCTCATTGACAGGATAGTTGCTGATATCGTAAAGATCTAATTTGTTCAATTGATAACGTTCGATGGCCTTTGCATCAAAATAGGAATAGGGATCAAACGTTGTGTTGTTCTTGTCTGTGAAGAAGACCCAATAAAAATTCTGGGCGAACATTGTCACGCTGACAGACAAAAAGACAAATATTGCTATGATTTTCTTCATTTTTCCCGATTTTATTTGTTAAAAATAAGAATAATGTTTCAACAATCTTATTGGATATACAATTCCATGGGCATACGGGCTTGTACGCCTGTCGCATGAAGGATGGTTTGCACTCCTTGATACAGATCATACAGATCACCGAGCTTGGCATGAATCATCTGGTCGGCTTCATCCTCTTTGTTGAAGAGCATTTCGAAGAAAGACTTCTGGTGCGGATAGTAGGCAATCTTATAGTCGGAAACGTTGGCTAACTTGGCGGCTTTGGCGATGGCATCGTCCAAAGAGCCCAACTCATCGACCAAGCCGATGCCGATGGCGTCCTTGCCGGACCAGACACGTCCTTGGCCAATGCTATCGACGGCGGCGACCGTCATCTTGCGGCCGTTGGCCACACGCTGGGTGAAGAGTCCGTAGGTCTCCTCCACCATCTGCTGCATCACGTTGAGTTCCATGGGATCTAACGGGCTGGAGATGCTGCCAAGGAAGCCGGCATGTTCATTGGATCCCACACCATCGACGGTGATACCCAATTTGTTCTTCAGAGCCTTCTGCACGGAAGGAATCATGCCGAACACACCGATGGAACCCGTCAAGGTGTTGGGTTGTGCAAAGATATAGTCGGAATTGCAGGAGATGTAGTAACCACCGGAAGCGGCATAGTCGCCCATGGAGGTGACCACTTTCTTGCCGGCTCTCTTGGCCTGCTCGATCTCGTGCCAGATCACCTCGGAGGCGAGCGCGCTGCCGCCTGGCGAGTTGACACGCAACACGATGGCTTTCACATCTTTGTCTTGATAAGCCTTGCGGAAATCCTTGATAAAAGTGTCGGAGAAGATACCTCTTTCGGAATCCCCTTTCCCATCGCTGATTTCACCTACGGCATAGACCACGGCAATCTTGTTTTTGGCTTTGCTGTCGTCGCGAACAGACTTGGCATACTTGCCGACAGAGACAAGGTTGAGCTTGCCATCCCCGGAAACGCCTGTCTTGCTCTTGAGCATCTTCTCGACCTCATCGGCATAGACCAACTGGTCGATAAGTTTGAGTTTCACGGCAGAGTCGGGAGAAAAGGCAAGCAGGTTGTCCGCAATACGGTTCAGCTCTTCCACAGGGATTTTACGGGACTTGGAGACGTCTCCGGAATAGTTGTCCCACAAGGAGCTGACCAATGCGGTCATCTGCTTGGTGTTGGCCTCACTCATCTTGTCAAGGATATAAGGTTCCACTGCACTTTTGAATTGGCCGTGCCGGATTACCTGCACGTCGATGTCGAGCTTGTCGAGCAGACCCTTGTAAAACATCACTTGGGTGGCATAGCCCTTGAGCAGCATGTTGCCCGTGGGGTTCATCATCACCTTGTCGGCGACAGAGGCGATGTAATAGCCGTTCTGGGAGTAAGAGTCGGCGTAGGCATAGATGAACTTGCCGCTCTTTTTGAAATCGAGCAAAGCATCATGAATCTCCTTCGATGTGGCGGGAGAGGCCGCGACATTGGCAGAGGCCAGATAGATGCCCTTGATTTTCGGGTCGGTGGCGGCAGACTTGATGGCAGACAGGATCTTGTCCAGTCCTATCGGCGAAGCGTATCCGTACATGTCGCCGAACGGCATATCCATGGCACGTTCCTGTATGGGTTGGCTGAAATCGATTTTCAAAATGCTGTTGTCCTTCACAACAGTCGTGTCGTCCGCGGATTTTGCGATGCCGGCAATCATCCCTATCATCATGAAGAAATAGAGACAGGAAACCAGTATGGTTGAGAAAAAGAATCCCAACATGGAACCAAACACGATACGCCAGAACTTGCGGGATCGGGTTTCGGGCTTTTTTGTTTTTACATTTGAATCATTCATTGTTTTATGTTTTTATTGTTTAATAAGATTAATAACTTCTTCCGAATCCAAATGGAGCAATTTCATGTTTTTAATAAACGCGGGGACCTCCACCTCCAAGAACCGTTTCTTTCTGATGGCTATGATTTTATCGACGGCATCCTCAGCGATGAAGGATCCCACGCCACGTCTATTAATAAAAATCTCCTTGGTTTGCAGATAGTCGTAAGAGCGCATCACCGTGTTGGGGTTCACCTCGAACTGCACGGCCAACTCGCGCACCGATTTGGCTTTGTCACCAGACTTCCAGGCACCTGTGAGCACCTGGTCGAAAACCCAATCGACAATCTGCATGTAAATGGTCTGTTGACTGCTGAAATCTATACCCATCTTAGGCCTCCGTTTCTTTCATTCTCAAAAAACTGAGCACGTAAAAATAGATAATGCTCACGGATAACCCCACATACACCATCGCCTTTTCCATCGTGTCCGATAAGGGAATGATTGAGGAATTAAAACTCCAGATATAATCGTGGAAGGCAGCGTCCTTTGGAATCAGCATCAAACCGTTCACCCAAAGCGTCAACGTAACCAATAGGGAGAAAACCATGCTGATCAACATGCCTACTCCGACAGTGGAAAGCGTGGTTCTTCTGCGGAAATAGATGCTCCCGAAAAAGAACATGGCCAAGGAAGCGTAAATCATCAATATTCCAGCCCAATTGCCATCATACATATTGTAAAAGCTCACGCCGTCAAATCCGCGCACTTTCAAATACAGATGTGCCAACAATAGACCCAAAGTACAGGAAATCACCAGTCCTGCCACGTAATAAATGTTGGCCAAAAACATGTTGGCGACCACCTTCTCGCTGTTTGAAGCTGGAATAGAGAGATAATGGATTTTTGGGGAGTTGCCGTGCAGATTGCGAAACAAACGCTCGGGATAAATCATCAGAAATATCATCGAAACAAATATAGGAAAGTTCAAATTGCTGGCTCTGCCATTCATGATGATAGAAAACAACACTATAGCGGCCAATATGCCGAATTGGAACAGATCCGTTTTCCAATTTTCAATAAAATAGGTCTTCAAAAGGTTTGTTATATTCTTGATATTCATAATTGCAGATTTTTAAGGTTATTCATCGGTTTCCGTTTCGGCATTCACCACCATTACGGTGTCCGCTTCAATAATGATTCTCTGACTGCCCGTCTCTCGAGGTTGTTTCATAATTTCCTCGGACTTTTTTATCTGGCCGTTGTGATATGCCTTTCTGATTTCCACCGTGCCAACGACAACCATCAGCACAGCTGCTGTTATCAATGTGATAATCAAAATCTTATTCGTGTATTTTTTCATAATGCTGTTTATTTAAAAAGGTTGGAAATCTCGTTTTTGTTTGTAATGGCAGCGTTGAATAGCAACTCCAAATCGAGGTTGGAATCAGTGTGGTTGACATTCTCCTTCACTTGATAATTGCCGCGCGGGGTCTCCTCCGTGTAGAATACCTTGCCGTCGGCACTCTTGGTGTTGTCCACGTCGAACAACAACTTGTCGGTGATCTCGAAGGTGGAGGCATTGAGCAGAATGTGTCCCGCGTCAAGGATGGTCACCACGTCGATGAGGCTGTGCAGGTCGCGTACTTGGTGCGTGGAGATGATGACCAACCGGTGCTCGTCGATGGAGGAGGCCATCAATCTGCGGAAAACGCTCTTGGACGGGATATCCAAGCCGTTGGTGGGCTCATCCATGATGAGAATCTGGGTGTTGGTGGCCAGTGCGAAAGCAATCAGCGCTTTCTTTTTCTGCCCGTGCGAAAGTTTGTCCATATAGTTCGGCATTCCTGCCATCTCGAACTCGTTGAGAAAATACTCGAACTGCTCGTGGTTGAAACGGGGGTAAAAGGGGGCGTAGGCCGCTTCGAACTGCGCTATTTTGAGATGCGGCACATACATCTCCTCCTGAAGGAAATAGAGGTTCTGGAGCGCTTCGGCCTTGCGCAGAGAGGCGTTCTCGCTCAAAATGGTGGCCTTGCCCGCATGGGGGAAGAGCAACCCCGTCATAATCTTCAACAAAGTGGTCTTGCCGGCACCGTTCTTGCCCAACAGGCCATAAATATGCCCCGGCTCCACGGTTAGACTCAAGTCGTTGAAAAGACCGAACCTTTGGTTGGACGGGTTCTTCATTTTTTTCTTGTTGTATTCGAACCCGATGTTTTCTAACTGTATCATTGTTATAATTGTTTTGGTGTATTAGTAAAGTAAGACACCGCAAAAATACAATTTGTTTTTTATGAACGTCGTGTTTGTAAAAATTTTTTCTTGTTGAATATCAATATATTACAACAATATCTTCATTTTTTTCAGAAAAAAGGGTGAAGAATTTCGGAGGATTTTTGAAAATCCCGAAAAAAAGCAATGTAAAAACCGAGGTTGAATCTATTTCTTTTCGACAGAAAATCCGAACTTGCCGAGGATCTTGCCAAGTTCATAGTAGTGGCCGTGTGAGTAGGCCACAAGATGGGCGCGCCACAGCTCAATGGCATCGGTTTTGGGGTTGAAGAGCTTCTCGGCGGCGTGAACGGCGAGGATGTCGGCGATGAACATGTCGTGGGAGCCGAGGGGTATTACCTGTTTGACGCGGCATTCGAGATTGACGGGGGCCTCGTGGATGAGCGGTGCCTTGACCTGGGTGGCGCGCACGGGTGTGAGGCCGGTTTCCAGGAATTTGTTGAACTTGGCACCTGAGCGCACACCGCACCAGTCGGCGGCGGTCGTCAGGTCACAGCTCACCAAGTTGATGACAAACTCACCCGTTCTTTTGATGATGTCGTACGAATGGCGCTCGGGACGGATGGAAACATAACACATCGGTGGATCGGAACAGATGGTTCCGGTCCAACCGATAGTTATAATATTATATTCGCCGATGGATTCACCGCAGCTGACCATCACGGCAGGCTCCGGATTGAGCATGTTGCCTGCGCGCATCACACGCTTGCCGTTTTTTTTCATCATATTTTTCAAAAACCTTTCTTGACGAAAGGGGATTCTGTTAGCGTGCAGCGGAGAAAGTGTTCCGGTTGGGGATGACGAGCAGCGGCATGGACGAGGTGCTCAGGATCTGACGCATGTTGCGGGAGGCGGTGAAGTCGGTCTCCTGCTCCTCACGCATGATGGTGATCAGGTTGGCGTCGAGTTCCTTTGCGGATTTAAGGATGGTGCTGCACACATCGTTGTTGCTGACAGTGTGGGCTTCGGCGACATTGCGGACGTTGGCGTCGTCGCACATCTCCATGGCGTTGCGCAGCTGCACGTTGATGACATGGCGCGTCTCGGCGCTGTTGGGGTAGATGACACCGAAGAGATAGACCTGGGCGGCAAAGATCTTGGCCAGGTAGATGGACAGTTTCATCTTCTGCAAGGTCTCGAAGCTGATGTCGATGGGCACGAAAATTTTCGTGAGGTCACGGTTGATCTGGATGTTTTCGCGCATGATGAGCACGGGCACAGTGGATCCGTTGATCATACGGTAGGCGTTGTTGCCGATATAGCCTTCCTCGAAGCCGGAGGCGCCATGGGCGCCGATAACGATGATGGATTCAGGAAACTTGGCGGCGTATGCGTTCACCTCCACATGAGGTTTGCCTCCCAGATAGACGCTGTTCACCGTGCATTCGGGGGCCTCTTCTTTGCACAAGGCGGCCCATTGTTGCATTCTCTCCTGGATATGGCTCATATAGCTTTTCCCCTCCTCCTCTGTCTCGATGCCGATGTTGGAAGCTCCCGGGGTTTTCACCCAGACGAGGTGCAGGGCGGCTTTGGAACGGATGGCGATGGCCACGGCATGGCGCATGGCGGTCATGGCGCTGTTGGAAAAGTCGATACCGACGATTATATTTTTCATAGTGATGGGATTTTTAGATTTTCTAATAAAAATAAGGTGTGTTATTTGGAATCACTCGAGTAGTTGGGGGCCTCGGAGGTGATGGTGATGTCGTGGGGATGGCTTTCGAGCACGCCGGCGTTGGTGATACGGCAGAACTTGGCCTGGTGCATTTCATCAATGTTGTGGGCGCCGATGTAGCCCATGCCGGCGCGCAGTCCGCCCGCCATCTGATAGATGACCTCATAAAGGTCGCCCTTGTAGGGCACGCGGCCCACGATGCCTTCGGGCACGAGCTTCTTGACATCATCGACATCGCTTTGCATGTAGCGGTCCTTGGAGCCGTGTTGCATGGCTTCGAGGGAGCCCATACCTCTGTAGGTCTTGAACTTACGTCCGTTGAAGAGGATGGTGGTGCCGGGGGATTCCTCGACGCCGGCGAGGAGGCCGCCGAGCATCACGGAGCTGCCGCCGGCGGCGAGAGCCTTCACGATGTCGCCGGAGTAGCGGATGCCGCCGTCGGCGATGAGGGGGATGTTATAGGGCAAGAGGGCCTTATAGACGTCATATACGGCGCTCAGCTGGGGCACCCCAACGCCCGCCACGATACGGGTGGTGCAGATGGAGCCCGGCCCGATGCCGACCTTGACGGCGTCGGCACCCGCGTCGGCCAGCATCTTGGCAGCCTCGCCAGTGGCCACATTGCCGACTACGACATCCACATGCGGGAATTGCGCCTTCACGGCCTGGAGGGTTTTGACCACATTCAGGGAGTGCCCATGCGCGCTGTCGAGCACGAGTGCATCGACTTCGGCCTCCACGAGGGCGGCGGCGCGCTCCACGGCATCGGCGGTGATGCCCACGCCCGCAGCCACGCGCAGGCGACCCTGACTGTCCTTGCACGCAAAAGGCTTGTCCTTCGCCTTCGTGATGTCCTTATAGGTGATAAGTCCCAGCAACGTCCCGTCCTCGGCCACCACCGGCAGCTTCTCGATCTTGTGACGCTGCAAAATCTCCGTGGCACCGTTGAGGTCGGTGTCGCGCGTGGTCGTGATGAGGTTCTCCCGAGTCATCACCTGGTCAATCTTCTTGTTGAAATCCTTCTCGAAACGGAGGTCGCGGTTGGTCACAATGCCGATGAGGATGTTCTTGTCATTCACAACGGGAATGCCGCCGATCTTGTACTCGGCCATGATGCGCAGCGCGTCGCCCACGGTCTTGTCGGGGCCAATGACGACGGGGGAATTGATCATGCCGTTTTCGGCACGCTTCACGGAAGCCACCTGCCTCGCCTGCTCGGCGACCGACATGTTCTTATGGATCACTCCGATTCCACCCTCGCGGGCAATGGAGATGGCCATCTTCGCTTCGGTCACCGTGTCCATAGCAGCAGAAACGAACGGCAGGTTGAGGTTGATATTGCGGGTGAATCGCGTTTTGAGACTCACCTCCTTGGGCAACACGTCAGAGTATGCAGGTATCAGTAACACATCATCGAACGTGAGACCGTCAAGGGATATTCTGTCAGTAATAAAGGACATTTTTTTCTGTATTTTATTTTCGTGCAAAAATATAAAAAAAGAGGGAAAATGGGAATAGAAAAAGATTATTTTTGCAAATTCAAAACTAAAAACAACAATTGTTTCATTATCAATTTCTTATATTATGAAGAAAGTTATCCACACCGAAAACGCCCCCGCCGCCATCGGCCCTTACAGCCAAGCCATCGAAGCCAACGGCATGTTGTTCATCTCCGGTCAGATTCCCGTTGACCCCGCCACCGGCATCGTTCCTGAAGGCATCACCGCGCAGACCGAGCAGGTGATGAAGAACATCGCCGCCATCCTTGACGAGGCCGGCTACACCTTCGACAATGTTGTCAAGACCACCTGCCTGCTGAGCGACATCGCCAACTTCGGCGCGATGAACGAGGTTTATGCCCAATACTTCACCTCCAACCCGCCCGCCCGCGCCGCCTTCGCCGTCCGCGACCTCCCCAAAGGAGTCATGGTGGAGATCGAATCCATCGCGGTGAAGTAGTTATTAGCTATTAGCCAATGGCCATTAGCCGTTCGAGCTAATCGCCAACAGCTAATCGCCAACAGCCAATGAACTATCTCGCCGTCAACAATCTCTCCAAAACGGTTGGGGAGAAGCTCCTGTTCCGTAACATCACCTTCGGGTTGGAAAAGGGACAGAAGAGTGCGCTCATCGCCCGCAATGGCACGGGCAAGAGCACGCTCCTCAACATTATTGCCGGACGCGAAGTGCCCGACGAGGGCGAGGTCGTCATCCGCAACGACATTGTCGTCTCCTATTTGCCCCAGATGGACAGCTTCAACGGCGACGACTCGGTGCTGAATGCCCTCTTTGACGAGGAGACTCCCGTGGTGCGCGCCATCAAGGAGTACGAAAGCTGCGTCACCCTCCTCGAACAGGGGATGACCGACAAGGTGCCCCAGGAGCGGATGGACAACGCCATCCTCGAAATCGACCGCCTCAACGCCTGGGACTACGAAGCCCGCATCAAGGAGATACTCTCCAAGTTCGGCATCCACGACATCTTCAAGAACGTCAACCAGCTCTCCGGCGGCCAGCGCAAGAAGGCCGCCCTCGCCAAGACACTCATTGCCGACACCGACCTGCTCATCCTTGACGAGCCCACCAACCATCTGGATGTCGAGATGATCGAATGGTTAGAGAACTACCTCTCCTCCGCCAACATCACCCTTCTGATGGTGACCCACGACCGTTCCTTTCTCGACCGCGTCTGCAGCGACATCTTCGAGCTGAGCAACGGCTCGCTGTACCATTATCGCGGCAAGTACGACTATTTTGTCGAGAAAAAGGCCGAACGCCTCGCCAACGAGGCTGCCGAGCACGACCGCCTGCGCAATCTCTACCGCCGCGAGCTCGAGTGGGTACACACCTCCCCACAGGCCCGCACCTCCAAGGCGCGCGCCCGCATCAACCAGTTCGAGAAGCTGCAGGAGCAGATGGACCGCAAAGTGGAACAGGCCCCCGAAGCATTCAAGGTGCAAGCCGAAAGAATCGGGCACAAAATATTGGAAATAAGTCATCTGGATTTCGCTTATCCCGACCAGACCATCATCAAGGACTTTTCCTACATCTTCAAAAGAGGCGAGAAGTGCGGCATCGTGGGCAAAAACGGCACCGGCAAAAGCACCTTCCTGAAGATGATCATGGGCGAGGTGCGCCCCGACGGAGGCAAAATCACCCCGGGACTCACCATCAAGTTCGGCTATTTTTCGCAGGATGGCATGATCTATGCCGGCAACAAAATCGTCCTCGAACTCGTCAAGGAACACGCCGAGGTCATCCGCATGGACAACGGCAACTATATCAGCGCCTCGCAGTTCCTCAACCACTTCGGATTCCCCTTCAGCCAGCAGTACACCTACTACGAGGACCTCAGCGGCGGCGAGAAACGCAAACTCCACCTCCTCATTACCCTGTTAAAAAACCCTAATTTCCTCATCCTCGACGAGCCGACCAACGACTTCGACATCGACACGCTGAACCTGCTGGAGGACTTCCTGCTGAACTTTGGCGGCTGCCTCATCATCGTCTCCCACGACCGCTGGCTCATGAACAAGTTGGTCGATCACATCTTCGTGTTCGAGGGCGACGGGAAAATCAAGGACTACTACGGCAACTACACGGAGTACCGCCAAGCCAAAGACAAGGAGTTGCGGATACAGAAGAAGATCGAGAAGGCATTGCGCCCTGCTGTGGAAAATCGTCCGCAAAGAGAAGAAACCAAGAAAAAACTTTCCTACAAAGAACAACGCGAATTAGAGCAGTTGGAACAAGAAATTTCAGACTTGGAAAAGGAGAAAAGTGACATCGAGGGCAAAATGGCCTTAGGGCAAGGCACGCCCGAAGACTTCGCCGAGTGGGGCAAACGTTACAACGAACTCAACCAGCTGTTAGACGAAAAGACCGAACGGTGGATGGAACTGTCCGAAAAAGAGGGGTGATTAACCAGCCCGTTAGGGCTGAAGGGCTCGGTAGGAATGCGGACGGCGGTTTGGTTTTTGCGCACGCCGTAGGTGTGCGGGCATTTCGGAAAACGATGTGGAATTCGATTTTGCCCGGCAGACCTGACGGCCTGCCAACATCCGCGACCGTGACAGATTCGGACAACCACCCTTTCCGCGTTTATGCATAACACCCGGCAAAACGCCCAACCTGTCAACATTTGCAATCGTAACCGATTCGGGAAATCGTTCCTTTTGCGTATATACCTCCGAACCCGGCAAACCGTTCCGGCCAACAACCGCAACCGCGCCCGTATCAACGGGACACCGTTCCGGCCACGAAACAGCCCGTTAGGGCTGAAGGGCTCGGTAGGAATGCGGACGGCGGTTCGGGGTTGCGCACGCCGTAGGTGTGCGGGGAAAAAACGATGTCGGCATAAATAAAAGAGAGTCAATACAATGTGTTTTATTTTTACAATTTATTGTTAAAATATTGATACACAATATTTTATGATATTTTTTGTATTTTTGCCGCCCAAAAAAATTATTAAAAAAACAATGAAATTATGAGCAACACTTACACCCAAATTCACATTCAAACCGTTTTTGCCGTACGAAATAGAGACGCATTAATTTCACCAGAATGGAGTGAACGATTGTATAGCTACATGGCGTCAATTGTCAATGACCAAGGGCACAAAACCTTGGCGATTGGCGGCGTTTCAAATCACGTGCATTTATTGTTTGGTTTTCGACCAACACAATCTTTATCATCCTTGATGTTAAGATTGAAACGCGAAACTTCAGAATGGATAAACAAAGAAAGGCTTACTAGATTCCAATTCCAATGGCAGGAGGGTTATGGGGCTTTTTCATATTCAAAGAGTCATGTGCCAAGAGTTGTGCAATACATTTTGAATCAAGAAAAACACCATGCCAAGAGATCGTTCCGTGAGGAATATTTGGATATGTTGAGAAAAAACGAGATAGAATTTGACGAACGATACATATTTGAAGATGTTTGATTGATGTGTTTTATATTCGGTTTTTGCCCGCAGACCTAACGGCCTGCGACATCACGCCCGTACACGCCTGTGCTACTACCAAGCCCGGCAGACCTGACGGCCTGCCAACATCCGCGACCGTGACAGATTCGGACAACCACCCTTTCCGCGTTTATGCATAACACCCAGCAAACCACCCAACCTGTCACCACTTGCAATCGTAACCGATTCGGGAAACCGTTCCTTTTGCGTATATACCTCCGAACCCACCAAACCGCTCCTGCCAACACCCGCGACCGTATCAACGGGACACCGTTCCGGCCACGAAACAGCCCGTAGGGCTGAAGGGCTCGGTAGGAATGCGGAGAGTGGTTCGAAGGTTGCGCACGCCGTAGGTGTGCGGGCAAAAAACGATGTCGGCTAATATTTATGATAAAATACGGGCATATCTGAATATTTTTGTATTTTTGCCCCGTAAAGTTGTTGGTTCTTTGCTGAACATATAGATTATGAAAAAGTTAATTGTATTTTTGTGTTTTGTCTTTGTGAGTCTGACTGGATTCGCAAGGAATGGTTCTCTTCCTACTCCGAATCAATTACTTTCGGGGGATACTATTTATGGTTTAACTATATCTGTGTGTGCTGGATCTGAGATTAGTACGCCGATACCACCTTCTTTACATTTTCAGACAAGTTGTAGCTATGTCTGTCAGGGGGTGAGGTATTATACGACGGAGCCGTATATCGTAGTTACATTCGATGTTCCTAGTGATACTACTATTATGTGCTATGTGGATTCTGTGAATGGAGCAGAATTGAGTGCTGTGAAAGCTATCGCTTTTTCTATCCATGTTCCGCCTACTATCTCCATTCCCACAAATTTGGTCAAGCATGTGACATGTCCTGATGGATATCTGTATCCGTATATGGATGGTTCATTTCATGTAGATTTGGATAATCCTGTACAGGATTATGAGTGGATAAAAGCGAAGGTAGATACACCATTCTTTTTTGTCCATACGTTTTATGATTCTCTCACTCTAACTGGCTTGAGAGCAGGGACTTATCATGTAATTGCTCATGGAACTAATGGCTGTGAGTATCATGATAGTGTCACCATAGAGCAACCTGAGCCGTGGGTTGATACAGGTGTTTATGCAGATACTGTATGTACAAATCAAACAGGATGTATAAATCTTGGTTTATCAGGAGGAACTCCGCCATATCATTTCACATGGTTTTACTATGCTGACACAGGTCAAGTTTTTTTACCTGATACTACTTGCTCGGCTTGTGGATTATCTGCTGGTGGAACAATTTATTTTGTTTACATATACGACTCTAGAGGGTGTAAATTTTTTGGAGATGAAACAGAATTTGCTATTTGTTATCTCTATGAATACGTGGAAGACTCTATCTCACTTTCAGCTACAAATTCTCGAGTGTGCTATGGAGGAGTAGATACTTTACATGCACAAAGTATGGGGTATGAGACTAGCTATCTGTGGCATGTAGGAGACTTGGAGGATAGTGTGAATTATTCTACGTGGATAGAGACGGATTCGGTATATATAGCAGAATACCTGACTCCGCCTATGACTATGTCGACGTGGGTGTCTGTGGATTTCTCTGACCAACATGGTTGTGTGACACACGACTCAGTGTGGGTAGAAGTATACAATCCGGATGTCTCCATGACTGTCCAGACTCCACAAATTTTCACTGATTCTACTTTCGTCATCTATGTATCTCCGCCTGGTGGTGATCTGTATCTCGATGATGTATTGTCGGTATCGAGTATCCCATCAGTCTTCACTGTCCATACCAATGGACTTTCGGTAGGAGAGCATGTACTGAAGTACTCTGGAATATTTGGTGCTGAAGTAGGATTGGCTTGTGAAGATGAGGTAACTCTACCTATCCAGGTGGAAATAAATCCGCTTGTGACAGATTGGAAGTATGAGATTTCCATCTATCCGAATCCAGCTACTACCACTCTGAATCTGACTAGTACAGCAAATTCTGATTTTGATATATCAATCCTGGATATGACAGGAAAGGTAATCAAGGCAGAGAAAATGCTCGATCAGACTTTCACGTTTGATGTCTCGGATTTGGCATCTGGGATATATATGCTTCGTCTCGTATCTAGAGATGGAGCTAGCAAAATAGTGAAGTTTGTGAAGAGATAAAAATCGTATCTTTGCCGCGATAAAACCGTCCGTCATGAACACCGTCCGCAAATACCCCGTCGGCATCCAGACCTTTTCGGAAATCAGAAAGGGCAACTACATTTATATCGACAAAACAGACTTGGTGTGGGAGATGACCCGCATGAAATTCGTCTTCCTCAGTCGTCCCCGTCGGTTCGGCAAGAGCCTGCTGACCACCACGCTGGACTCCTACTTCAAAGGGCAAAAAGAACTTTTCGAAGGACTCAAGATTATGGACTTGGAGACGGAGTGGGAGCAGTACCCAGTCATCCATGTGGATTTAAGCGAAGCCAAGATTTGCCAATCTGTGGAAGAGCTGCGTGACACCCTCCTGTTTTTGCTGAAACCGTTGACTAAAGTGTTCGGCAAGGAGGAGGATGAAGTTCTGCCAGGCAAATTACTGAAAGGCATCATCCACCGCGCATACGAGAAAACCGGCAAGCAGGTGGCCGTCGTCATCGATGAATACGACGCGCCCCTGTTGGACAAGCTCCACCTTTCGGAATTGCTGGACGGGTTCCGCAACGTGATGCAGGAATTCTTCATCCAGATTAAAGCGAACGAGGCGCTGATCCGCTTCTGCTTCATCACCGGCATCACCAAATTCTCCCAGCTGAGCATCTTCTCCACCCTCAACAACCTCACCAATATCTCCATGGATGCCAAGTACGCCGCCATCTGCGGCATCACCGAGGAGGAACTCGCCACTGACATGGCCCCCGACATCGCGATGCTGGCGGAAGTGTACGAATGCACGCCCGAGGAGATGCACGACAAGCTGAAAAAGCAATATGACGGTTACCGCTTTTCTGAAGTTTCGCCCGACATCTACAACCCGTTCAGTCTGCTCAAATGTTTCAACCAACGCAAAATCGCCAACTACTGGTTCGAAAGCGGCACCCCGACCTTCCTCATCCGACAGATGCAGCACTTCCGCACCGACATCACCACGATGGAGCGCATCGAAGCCTCGGCGACCGCTTTCGACCGTCCCCCCGAGGCCATGAACACCGCCCTGCCGCTGCTCTACCAAACCGGCTACCTCACCATCAAGGAGTACGACCGCGAGTCCAACTCCTATATCCTGTCCATCCCAAACAACGAGGTTCGCACGGGATTCATCGACGGACTGATTCCCTCCTACATCGGGCTGGACGGGAGTTACGTGCAGGATGGCTTCGCCCTGAAGTTCTGGCGCTCCCTGAAAAAGAACGACATCGACCTCGCCATGCAAGAGATGAAGGCCTACTTTGCCGGACTGCCCTACGTGGAAGGCTTCCAAAAGAAGTTGGCGGAGGTGAAGAACTACGAAGGATTCTACGAATGGTCGCTGTACCTGATTTTCTCGATGCTCAACGTCTATGTGCGCACCCAGGTCAAGTGCGCGGGCGGCCGCACCGATGTCGTGGTGCTGATGCCCGATACCACCTACGTTTTTGAACTCAAAGCGAACGGCACAGCACAGGAGGCCCTTGACCAGATCAACAGCAAGGGTTACGCCCTGCCCTACGAAACCGAAGGCCGCAAGGTCGTGAAAATCGGCGTGGCTTTCGAGCGGGAGACGATGACAGTGGGGGATTATCTCGTGGAGCCGGATATCAGGGATTAGTTTATACATTTTCACAGCATAAACTCTGGATGTGTGGTTTCGAAAGAAACCATAGCGGAAAAGAAAGTGTATTTCAAAAAACCATACTCGCGTAATGAAAAACAAAGATACAAAGCCAACTGTTTTCAACCAATACTTTTACCATCCCGACTTGTCACAACCGACAATCAAGCTCAGTGCCGAGGAATCGGAACATTGTTGTCGGGCGCTGCGCCACCGAGAGGGTGACGAGGTTTTTCTCACCGACGGCCATGGACGGGAGGCGAGGGCCATTGTCATGGTCGCCGACCCCAAGGCGTGCGTGCTGGAAATCAAGGAGGTGAAGGAAGAGGTGGGCACACGGAAGTTGCATCTTCACATTGCCATCGCCCCCACCAAGAATGCAGACCGCATCGAGTGGTTTGTCGAAAAGAGCGTGGAAATTGGCGTAGAGGCCATCACCTTCCTGATTTGCGACCACTCGGAGCGCCCGCGCGTCAATTTGGACCGCCTACGCCGCGTGGCCGTATCCGCCCTCAAGCAGTGCCAGACCACCTGGCTGCCCACGATGGAGGTCTTGACTTTCAACGAATTCATTGAAAAACAGCGTCCGTGGGTCGCCAACCGCTATATCGCCTGGTGCGATGACAAAAACACCCGCCAGTTTGCCGCCGAGCCATTCACCGCCAAAGAGGTGGTGTTGCTCATCGGGCCCGAAGGTGACTTCAGTGAAAGGGAAATCGCCTTAGCCCGCGAAGCAGGCTATACAGAGGTGAAATTGGGCAATCGCCGTCTGCGCACTGAAACCGCCGGACTGTATGGATGCCTCGTGGTCGCCACGCACGAATTGTTTTGGCAATGATAAGGTAGTTGACCATAGGAAACCTATAACGACGTGGACTCCATCGCTTTTAGTGTTCGCGGCACCTTGGGTGCTGCACCCAAAAAACTCCCCTTCTTTTTGAAGAAGGGGTGCCCGAAGGGCGGGGTAGATATATGAGAGATTGGCCGTTAGGCCATCCTTGTTGTCCGCATTGCGGTTCATGCGATAATAACCCGACAAATTTCTGTTCACGGGGGAGATTCTGGACATAGAGGTCTTTGATTCTGCTGCTGTTAATAGTGGTTATTTCTTTTATAAGGTATTATAAATCTATATATTAACTACCCCGACCTACGGCCACCCCTTCTGAAAATCAGAAGGGGAGTTATGGGGTGTCCGCACGGGTGTGCGGACAAAGAGACGAGGTTGTGGGTTGTTCGCCGCGAAACGGGTGCAGGTTTCCACGAGCCTGCGTGAGGGATTGCAACGAAAATGATTTTGGCGGGAATGCGTTCCTTAGTGAGATGGAGGTTCCGCTTGACGCTTCGCGTCTCGCGGAATGGTGATGGGTTCTAAGCCAAAATCATTGTAGTGGAAAGCCCGACGGCACGGCGGCGGGAATCACGTCCGTTCTGTAGAGACGCGCCATAGCACGTCTCTACATCTGCGAGAACGCAGATGCCGCCATAGCCGCCGCGCCGGCACGCCCAAATCAAAAAAAGATGCTGAACCATGATAAACAACGATATAAGCTTGATGCGCAATAGCTTGATGTTTTTTTAAAAAGAAGCTCAAGATGTCGGATAATTCGTTATTTTTGCTGCCGTAATAGATACTCATGGAAGAAAAAAATGTGGTTTTCCTTATAAAATATTGGATATCAATCATTTTATCAAGAATAAAAACAAAAATGTTACCAACAAAATTTGTTAATAACTTATTGAATATAAATAATTTATATTAAAAATTTCAAATTTTGTCATAGACTAAACATTATTATAATCATGGAAAAAAGACAATTTACTAATTTGAAAGGGGACATTTTTGGCGGCATCACCGCCGGCATTGTGGCTTTGCCATTGGCTTTGGCTTTCGGTATCCAGGCCTTTGGCGTGATTGACGTGCAAGACATCCCCAACATCGGGGCCATCGGAGCCTTGGCGGGCTTGGTGGGCGCCATTATGGTCGGATTTTTCGCCTCCCTGTTCGGGGGCACGCCGTCGCAAATCAGCGGCCCCACGGGACCGATGACAGTCATCACCGCCACGCTCATCTCCGGCATCTGGTCGGCGGGGGGCGCCCACTCCATCGAAACGGTGCTCGTCACCATGTCGGTGGCGGGAATGCTCTGCGGCGTTTTCCAGATCCTCTTCGGCATCCTGAAAATTGGCAAATACATCCGCTACATCCCCTACCCTGTCCTGTCGGGCTTTATGAGCGGTATCGGCATCATCATCATCCTGCAGCAGATCTATCCGCTGTTCGGGATGAAGTCGCCGGTGCTCATCGTGGATATGATCACGCAGTTCCCGTCTCGCATCGGGGGCTTCGACCTGTACGCTTTGATTTTCGGGCTGGCCACCATCGCCATCATCTACCTTTTTCCGCTGATTACGAAGAAGGTACCCGCCACCTTGGTGGCATTGATTGTGGTGACCGTCATATCCTTGTTTGTCAAGGATTTCAACTCCAACCTGACCATCGGGGAGATACCGTCCGGCTTTCCGCTTCCTGTTTTCACGAAGGTCTCCTTGGCGGGCATCCAGTGGGGCGCGGTCTTGAAGGCGGCCGTCATCCCGGCACTCACCTTGGCGGGTCTCGGTTCCATCGACACACTGCTCACCTCCGTGGTGGCCGACAACATCACCAAGACCAAGCATAACAGCAACAAGGAATTGATCGGTCAGGGTATCGGCAATATGTTTGCGGGTCTGTTCGCGGGCATCGGCGGCGCGGGCGCCACGATGCGCACGGTGGTCAACGTGAAAAGCGGCGGGCGCACCCGTCTGTCGGGCATCGTCCATGCCCTCTTCCTGCTCGCCATCCTGCTCGGACTCGGCCGTTTTGTCAAATATGTGCCGCTCTCCGTGCTGTCGGGCATCCTCATCACCGTGGGGGTCGGCATCATCGACTTCAAGGGGCTGAAAGACCTGCCCAACATCCCGCGCGCCGACGCCGTGGTGCTCGTCACCGTGTTGCTGCTCACCGTCTTCGTGGATTTGCTTATCGCCGTGGGTATCGGAATGATCATCGCCTGCGTGCTCTTTATGAAACGCGCCAGCGACCTGGTGGAGAGCGGCTACCAGTCGGGCGAAATCAACCAGTTCGACAAGGAGTTGCCATGGAAAGACGAGCACGGACTTTCGGAAGAGACCAAGCACCAGATCTACATCCAGCGCCTCAACGGGCCCATCTTCTTCGGCTCCATCACCCGTTTCCAAGAGGTGATGCACGATGTGCCCGACAATGTCAAGATTGTGATTATCCGGATGCGCTTAGTCAGTTTTATGGATCAGTCTGGCCTCTATGCGATGGAGACGGCCATCAAGGACTTGCAGGCCAAGGGCATCATCGTATTGATGACCATCATCCAGCCGCAGCCTATGTATATGCTTACCAAGATGAACGTCATCCCCGCTGTGGTCCCGAAAGAGCACACCTTCGCCACCTTTGAAGATTGTACAGAATTTCTGGAAAAAACGGATCTTATCGCTCGGTAAAAAAGATGCAACAAACATTTTTTTGAATAAATCCTATTAATAATCAATGATTTAAAAAAATTGATACGAGATAGTTGAATTTAAAAAAAAAGTGTATTTTTGCAGCCTCAAAACTGAGATGGTGCTGTAGCTCAGTTGGTAGAGCAACGGACTGAAAATCCGTGTGTCACTGGTTCAATTCCCGTCAGCACCACAAAGCCCCGACGAAATCGGGGTTTTTTTGTATTTGATGATCAATGAATGGTGATTTGTAAATCAGTCTTTGAATATGGTGACTTTAGGATTGGTGCAGTCGGACATTAGACCTGGTGCGGTGGAGGAGAATCTCCTTCACTATGAGGCGCTGTTGCAACAGCAACTGTCCCGTCAGGTGGATTTGTTGGTCTTTCCCGAGATGTTTTCCTGCGGTTTCGGTCCGGATATGCGGCAATACGCCCTGTCTGATGGCGGCAAGTCGCGCGCTTTCCTCCAGAAGATCGCCCTGCAGTACAAATGTCATCTGGTGGCCACCCTGCCCGTGCTGGAGGGTTCGCGCCTTTTCAACCGCCTCTTCTGGATCTCGCCCGAAGGTGTGCGTGGCACTTACGACAAGCGTCATCTCTTCTTTGGCGAGGAGCGCGAGCAGTGTACGCCAGGTGAGCAACGCACCGTCGTGGAGGCTTTTGGATACCGTTTTCTGCCTTTGATCTGCTTCGACGTGCGTTTTCCGGAATGGAGTCGCAACCGCCGTACTGAGGGGAGACCTGATTATGATCTCTTGTTGTATGCCGCCAATTTCCCGGCACCGCGCGAGGAAGCGTTGTTGAAACTGGCCGCTGCCCGCGCCATCGAAAACCAGGCGTATGTGGCCGTGGTCAACCGCATCGGTCGCGATGGCAACGGGCACGAACATCGTGGCGGCACTGCCCTATTCGATCCCGAAGGAAACATGCTGGCCGCCGCCCGCCCCGAATGCGAGCAGATCCTTGTGGGCACATTGCCCCTTCATCTTCTCACCCCTTTGAGAAAGCGATTTCCCGTGTTGGATTGTCAGTGTTAGAAAAAAAATCGCCAAAACAGTGCATCGTGGGCAAAAATTTAGTAAGTTTGCGCGTTCAATTCATCATTAATCCAAAACATTAAAATTATGGTTGGTATTATTATTTCCTTAGTATTAGGCGCAGTGATAGGCTGGTTGGCCGGCAACATCATGCGTGGCGGCGGCTTCGGACTGCTGTGGAACATCATCATTGGCGTTATCGGCAGCTTCATCGGCAGCTTTGTCATGAACCTGTTGCATGTCAACACCGGCGGTGGCATTGTTTGGCAAATCATCGTCGGCGTCATCGGCGCATGCCTGCTCCTGTTGGTTATTTCTCTGTTGAAAAAGAAATAACAGGCCTTTATACAGGAATGAGAACATAAAAAGCAAAACAGGGAAGACCCTGTTTTGCTTTTTTTTATCCTAAAGCCGTCATACGCAACGTCTCCGCCTATAGTACCAAGAGGGAGCCCTTCACCTGGTGATTCCCCATTTTGTCTGTAAACAGGATGATGTAGTTGAAAATGCTGTTGTGTTGGATTTGTCCCTTACACTCTCCTCTCCACTTGAAATTCTTGTCAGTGGAATGGAATACAAGCTCGCCCCAACGGTCGTAGATGCGGATTTCGAAACGGCGGATGGACTGCTGGAACATTTCGGGAATGGAGAAGTAGTCGTTGAGGCCGCTGCTATGGACGGGGGTGATGGAATTGGGCAAGTGCAGGTCGGTGTGGCAGGTCTCCACATGGTAGGAGGCCGTCCTGTTGCATTGTCCCTGATAGGCGGTCACCCTGTAGAGACCGGGCTGTGTCACGGTAATCTCTTGCGATGTCTCGCCAGTGTTCCAGAGGTAATCCGTCATCTCCGTGACAGCCATCAGTTCTGCAGACAGTCTTTCACAAAAATCGTCGGTGGAACTCTCAATGTGCAGGGAGGTGTCGATGACAGACAGGTGGAGTCTGACAATGCTGTCGCATCCGGACGCGCTCTGCAAGGTGAGTTCGCGCGTCAGTTCGTCCACACCCATGGTTTCCTGATGGTTCACTGAAAAACCGTTCAAGAAATAACCGTCTCCTTCGCAAACATTTTCTTCGATGAGGGCTTCGTATTTGGGGTTGACCGTCAAGAGGAGGGTAAGGGTGCTGTCGCAATGGGAGGATGGCAGGAGCTGTGTGAACGTCTGCAATCCGACCTCATCAGTCTCGTCGGCCCCGATGTCAAAACCGAAATCCTGGAATGGTTCGTCTTGGCAGACGTTGGCCTCAACCGTGTCGTGATGGTTCATCCACACGTTGATGGTCACGGTATTGCTGAACACGGTGCCGCATGCCGCGCTGATCCAGGCGCGTCTCAGGGAGAAGGAACCCGTGACGGAATCGGGGTAGGTGTAGTTTTGGGCGTTGTTTGTGCCGGGCGCGGCGACCCAGTCTGTGCCGTTGAGGTTGATTTGCCACAGGTAGTGGCCGTCTGCGCCTCCGGAGGCCGGGGTTCCGAGGAAGGGATCCGGCGTGTTGCCTTCGCAGAGGTCCTGGTCTTCGGAGACAGCACCCGGTGCCATCGTGGCATGCAGGTTCCGGAGGGTGACCGTGTCGGAGGCGGAGCAACCAAGGTTGTCGGTGACAGTGAAGGTATAGAATCCCGCCGGCTGGCCGCCAAGGCTGTCGGTCGAAGAGACTGGGGTGTTCGCCGCATTGGTCCACCGCAGGGTCAACGGCGCGTTGCCGCCCGAAAAAGTGGCGGACGCGGAGCCCGTGGAGTCGCCGAAACAGACAACCTGGACAATGTTGCCGATGTCAGCGGAGATGTTTGTGACGGTGAGTGAGTACGTCACGACGCTGTCGCTCTGGAACACCGTTTGCAGCGTGTCGGTGAAGGAGGCGTTCCCGGTAAAGAGATGTCCGTGCCAGGAGGTCGGCAACGATGCGGCACAGACCACAGTGTCCACCTGCTGTGTCGTGTTCAAGTGTACGAAGACCGTCTGGTGGAAGATGGAGTCGCAGCCCTCGGCAGGATGGCTGTATTGGAACTGTATGAATGTCGAACTCAACGTCAGTATCGTGTCGTTAGGCAGGAAATGATACGGCATTTGATTTTGGACCAAATGCAGAGTGTCGTAAAATTCGGGCATGGGCAGCACGACAAGTGTCATCGCCACCACGGAGTCGCAGCCGTCCACGGTCGGGAGGGTGGCGCTCCGAGTGCCCGCCCCCGTGAAGGTGACGCCGTTCCAAGTGAGGGGGAGTTCGTTGGCGCAGATGACAGCGGTATCCGTAACAGAGTAGGTCGGGTTGACAAGCAGGGTCATGGCCACCACGGAGTCGCAGCCATAGACGGTCGGGAGGGTGGCGCTTTGGGTGCCCGCCTCCATGAAGGTGACCCCGTTCCAGGTGTAGGGGAGCTCGTCAGCGCAGACGACTGCGGTGTCGGTGACGGCATAGAGCGGCTTGACCACCAGCGTCATCGCGATTATGGAGTCGCAGCCGCTGACACTCTGGAGGGTGGTGCTATGGGTGCCCGCCTCCGTGAAGGTGACCCCGTTCCAAGTGTGGGGGAGCTCGTCAGCGCAGACGACAGCGGTGTCGGTGACGGAATAGGCCGGGTTGACCACCAGCGTCATCGCCACCACGGAGTCGCAGCCGTTGACACTCTGGAGGGTAAGGCTCCAGGTGCCCGCCTCCGTGAAGGTGACCCCGTTCCAGATGTGGGGGAGTTCGTCAGCGCAGATGACAGCGGTGTCGGTGACGGAGTAGGTCGGGTTGACAAGCAGCGTCATCGCCACCACGGAGTCGCAACCGTCCACGGTCGGGAGGGTGGCACTTTGGGTGCCCGCCTCCGTGAAAGTGACGCCGTTCCAAGTGAGGGGGAGTTCGTCAGCGCAGATGACGGCGGTGTCCGTGACGGAGTAGGTCGGGTTGACAAGCAGGGTCATGGCCACCACGGAGTCGCAGCCATAGACGGTCGGGAGGGTGGCGCTTTGGGTGCCCGCCTCCGTGAAGGCGACCCCGTTCCAGGTGTAGGGGAGCTCGTCAGCGCAGATGACTGCGGTGTCGGTGACGGCATAGAGCGGCTTGACCACCAGCGTCATCGCGATTATGGAGTCGCAGCCGTCAATGGTCGGAAGAGTGACATATTGGGTGCCCGCCTCGGTGAAGGTGACCCCGTTCCAGATGTAGGGGAGTTCGTCAGCGCAGACGGTCGCGGTGTCGGCGAGGGAATAGGCCGGGTTGACGTACAGGGTCATCGTCACGGTGCTGTCCACTCCATTGGAGGCTGTAAGCACACCGGGGTGTGTTATGATGGGAACACTTGAACCCGCAAGGGTGTCCATCATGTCTGCACGGAACACCGTGTTGTTCCATGTCAATGGCAACGCGCTGAAACACACGACGGAGTCATCCACTGCGGTGACATTATAGAGGACGGTAAGGTGAACAAATACCGCACTGTCACAGCCGAATTGGTCGGAAAGTGTGATCTCGTAAGTACCTGCATTTTGAAAAACAGTATCGTAGATGCCAAAAGGCAGATTGTTTTCCAAGACCGTGTCGTAAACATGGGTGGGATTATAGTCCAACACCCTCATCAAGACAGGGAAGCTGTCGATGAAAGAGTGATAGGCGCAGGCTTCATCGAAGATGCTGTCGGCCCAAAAAACGATATTGGAAAGAATCTGCAGGCTTTGTTGCACCGTGTCTCCGGCGGCTACAGAGTAATGTGTACGGAGATTGTTGTCGGAATGCAGAATGTCGAAGTTGACGGTTCCTGTACCATGTGGAATGAAATCCAATATGATCTGCCTGTCAGGACAAACAATCGTGTCCCCCAAGATAGTCACTCTCGGGGCGGGTGTCACCGTAATGTAAATGCTGTCGGAAAGGGTGTTCCCGCACAAGCTGTTCGTGATGTCCACCCTATACCAGCCACTTTCGCTGCCGTAGGGGATATGGACATCAATAACCCGTGATGTGTCGCTGAATCCGTTGGGTCCCGTCCACTGGTAGCTTGTCGGGAACGGGAACTGTTTTGCCTCCAAGTGCAGGGTATCCCCTTCGCAATGTATGGAGTCTCCCACTGACATAATCAGGTTCTCTTGTGTCAGTGCGGACGCTGTAAGGTTGACCGAGAAACTGTTGTTGCAGGAATCCGTTACCAATACGGACAGATGCTGCCCCGCCATCATGGGGACGTTGTTGAAAAACCCGGTGTCGCTGGTGGCGATGACATTGCCGTTGGCGTTCCATTGGTCATAAAGATTGAAGGTATAAGGTTTGTTGCCGTTGATGGCTTGTGCCAAGACCATTCCCGTTGAACTTGAGACATCACAAATATAAGCATTTGCAAAATCAAATTTGAGGAAAGTCTGTGTAAAGGAGACAGTATCGCTATAAAATAATCGAGAGCAATCGGATCCTGCATTTGTGGTCAAGTCTATGCTGTAAACTCCAGGTTGAGAGAGGATTATATACGGTTCGTATGATTCTACATAAAAAAAAACATTATTGGAATGGCCCCTTACTGTAAAGTAATAACGAGGTTGACTTGTTTGTATTTGTGGTACGTTGTTGTCAATGTCTGGATAGATATGGTAGTAGTTCCGAACAATAGAAACATCGTTTGTTGGAATCACGAATTGGTCGCACACTTGATAAGCGTTGTATTGAGGCGTGGAGACTAAAAATGTAGAATCCGTATAATACCCATTCCATTGGTATGAAATTATGGTGTCACCACAATCGTTGTGTATTTCAAACACATAGCGACCCGGGGAGAGACATTCGGCATCTCGGATGGTGGCTCGCCAACCGTCCTCGTAAGAGAATTCCACGGAAGTGGAGGTGTTGTTCGGATCGTCATTGTTCACGGTCCATACACCGTCCTGCCGTACTGCCGTGAAGTTGAATCGATTATATAGCGGGCTTTCAATGAGATGCAGGGTCATGTTTCTACGGAAAGAATCCGCCTCCACTAAATGTTCTTGCAGCCACATATAGCGATTTTCGCAACAAACGAACCAATTGTTAGGAGTATCATAATGTCCGCACTCCCACCAATAGTCGATATCTTCTGCTTGTGACGTCTGGAAGGTGAGCGTGGTGTCAAATTCGGCTAAAACACAGTCATGTACGTCGCTGATGGCGATATGTACAGATAATGTCGTGTCTGCTGCAATACTTATCGGAACGCCGAATCCATTGAAATCATTGGACTCGCCATGGGCCAAGAGGGTGGAATCGGGAAGGGACCAAGCATTAAAAAACAGGGGACAGCCATAGTATCGCGAAGCAACAGTTATGACACGGTCGCTATAGGAAACATTCCAACCTGAGGAGTTGTTTATATTACCATAAAAGAGATAAGATTGGGTGGATATGCCATTTGATACGTGTATTGAGCAGGTATCTGGAGTTTCAATGCCATTATAAGGTACGATCCTCATGGAGTCTTTTAAAAAAAAGCCAGAAACAATATGCCATTTGGTCACGAAGACGCTGTCCAAACACATGTCCTTGATAAGGAATTGAAGGGTGTCGTCCATAATTTCACAAACCCGAAGGCCGGATTCAAGTGTGTCATATATATATATCCATCCTCCTCCATCGTAAGAATCATTAAATTGCATCTGTCGCCATGCTGTTGTGTCTTGTCCCGAATGCACGAAACAATATTGCATCGTATTGCTCAAATAAGGATGCATATAGTTTTTGAGACTTCCAGTAGTTCCAGAGTTTCGCACTGAAAATGCAAAAAAAAGTATGTTGTCGCTCTCCTCGCATTTCTTGTTGGGATTGAAATAAAATTCGTAACCCCATGGTGAAACATCGGGAATGATTGCAGACAACCTCACCGAATAGTTACAAGCATCGGAAATGAATATGGTGTAATTTCCAACAGCCATGCTATCAAATGTGTAATAATCCCTGAAATCCGCATAAGAAGCGTTAGAACCTGATTGTACCCGTTGAGAATATGTGACATCCCTAACCGTATCATTTTGTTCGTCAAGAATGACCACGTGATAGGGGAAACGACCATTGACGAGTTTCAACTGAATACGACCACAGGCAACACACGATAGAGATGGGTGCATACCGCATCTTTCATGACCAAGGTAATTTGCATTGGCCAAATCTAATACCATGGCTTCAAGGTGATTGTATTGGGTGGTCACCGCGACATTCCCATACGGGACATCGACGTTTGTCCACACGCCGTTTGCGCCTGGAATATTGACCACAACCCCAACGAGATAGGTTCCGGCAGGCACTACAATGTCATTGCTATAACTGTACTGCAGCGTTGTCCCGGCCGTGACGTTTTGGTAGTAGTATTGGACATTGCTTAGCGGATAGGAGTTCATGTCCACGGCATTGTGGGTCTCCGGGTCTATTTGCACCACATGTCCGCTATTGTCTGTCAGGGTGACAATGATGTGGGAATCGTCATAACAAAGGCCCTGAACAGTCTGTACGGAAACGACATAAGGGAAACTTTGGCCCTGCATGGTCCATGGCAACATCAAAAACAAGAATGATGCCCAAAACAACCTTATGAAAAACTTTAACATAAGTCGAGGCGTTCGTGTTTTCAAAGTGCAAAAATAGTCTTTTTTATCTTTCAAAAAACGGGGCCTGAAAAAAAGTGGCTGCGGAGGGGAGGAAGAGGCAAGGGAAAAACAGATCAACTGTTTCAGAAGTTCAGTGTCAATCCCACACCATGCCGATTTGTGTTAATGCTCCAGTAGATTTGACGATGATCGACATCCAGGGCACATTTTTGATTGAAGACATCCACACTCTTATGCATTTTGTTGTATCCAACAATCAACAGGGGGATGCTGGCGACAGACAACCCCAGGGCGCAATACATGTAAGGGATGGAATAGTTGAGGTTGCCTCCCGCAATGGCACAGCCAATAAGTGTACCCAATTCCATTCCGATTGCAGCAGACAGCAAACATATTCCGGTATAGGAGATTATGTATCCACTATGGTATATTTCATAGGCTCTTGGACAGTGGTCATTCAAGAAATTGGCATAAACATCGCCTTTCATCGCATGACCTTTATAGGTGTATGTTTCACCTAAACGGGTGAGAAGACTCGGGGTTGTTTCCTGCTGATACTCCTTTTCTGATGAGGAGTCCTGAAATAGCGTAACATTCCCGTTGGCATAAATAATGGACACGATGCTTTGCGTGGACAATATGTAAATCGGACCTTCCAGATTGTCGAGCTCCTTGTATTTCACTTCCGACTCGGAAACTTCCAGAATTTTGGCTTCTATCCTTCGGGCATCTGTGGTGACAATAATGTCCTGTGCATAGCAAAAAACCGCCAACAATGTGAATAATAAGGTTAAAAAAGAGTGTCTCATTGTATGATGTTTTTAGCAGGGTTGTGATTGTAGATTATTTTTTCATAAAAAAATTGGTTACAAAAAAGAAATTGCAAAGATAAGAAAAATGTGAATGGCAATCTGTTTTCCTGTGTCTTGATATTTTGGCAGTCCGGCGCGGGAGTCGGCATCCAAGAGGCATGGAACTGGCTCGCCGCGAAAGGGAGGCGTTGGAAAAAACGTTGTTTGGAGAACTGTCCATGCCAACCTTGTGCCATCATGTATATAACCGCCTAATAAAAACAGGGGGCGACGCGCTTTCACGCATCACCCCATAATTTAATTCTTAATTTTTAATATTTAATTTTATTTCACCGTGCTCCCCTCTTTCACTGCCTTCTGCGGCTGCATCAGGCTCAGGGTGCCGTCGGCGTGCTCGGCCATCAATACCATCCCGTGCGACTCCACACCCTTGATGTTCTTCGGGGCCAGGTTGATGAGCATCAGCACCTGCTTGCCCACAAGGTCCTGCGGTTCGTAATACTCGGCAATGCCCGACACGATCTCGCGCACGTCCACGCCCGTGTTCACCTTCAGCTTCAACAGCTTCTTGGTCTTGGCCACCTTCTCGGCCTCCAACACGGTGACTACCCGCAAGTCCATCTTCTGGAACTCCTCGAAGGTGATGTCCTCCTTGGCGGCCACGGCCTCGGCGGTGGCAATCTCGTTGGCCTTCTTGGTGTCCTCCAACTTCTGGATCTGCTGGGCGATGACGGCGTCCTCGATCTTCTCGAACAGGTATTCGGCAGGGTTGAGCTGCGCGCCCACCTTCAGCAGGTCGGCACGACCGCCATCCTGCCAGTTTTTGTTGTCGATGTTGAGGATGTGCTGCAACTTCTTGGCAGTGAAGGGCAAAAACGGCTCGCACAACACGGAAAGGGCGGCGCAGATCTGCAGCGACAGGTGCAGGATGGTCTTCACGGCCTCGGGGTTCTCCTTCTGCTTCTTCCACGGCTCGGTCTCGGTGAGGTACTTGTTGCCGATGCGCGCCAAGTTCATAAACTCCTGCAACGCCTCGCGGAAACGGTAGTGCTCAATGGAGTCGCCGATGGTCTTGGGAAACTCGGCCATCTTGGCCACAATCTCCTTCTCGTAGTCGGAGTACTCGCCCGGGGCGGGCACAATGCCTCCGTAGTATTTGTGGGTGAGCACCACGGTGCGGTTCACGAAGTTGCCGAAGATGGCTAACAGCTCGTTGTTGTTGCGCGCCTGGTAGTCGGCCCAGGTGAAGTCGGCATCCTTGGTCTCCGGCGCGATGGCGGTGAGCGTGTAGCGCAGCACGTCCTGCTTGCCGGGGAAGTCCTGGAGATACTCGTGCGCCCAGACGGCCCAGTTGCGGGAGGTGGAGATCTTGTCGCCCTCGAGGTTCAGGAACTCGTTGGCGGGCACGTTGGCGGGCAGTATGTAAGAGCCGTCAGCCTTCAGCATACAGGGGAATATGATGCAGTGGAACACGATGTTGTCCTTGCCGATGAAGTGCACCAGCTGGGTCTCTTGGTCTTTCCACCAGGGCTGCCAGTCGGTGTGGTGCGCCTCGGCCCACTCCTTGGTGGCGGAGATGTAGCCGATGGGAGCGTCGAACCAGACATAGAGCACCTTGCCGTCGGCATCTTCCAGGGGGACTTTCACGCCCCAGTTGAGGTCGCGGGTGACGGCGCGGGGCTGCAGCCCTTGGTCAATCCACGACTTGCACTGGCCATACACCGTGGGGCGCCAGTCGTCCTTGTGTCCCTTGAGGATCCACTCGCGGAGCCACGGATCGTACTGGTCCAGAGGCAAATACCAGTGCTTGGTCTCCTTCAGCACAGGGGTGTTGCCGCTGAGTGCCGACTTGGGATCAATGAGGTCGGTGGCGTTCAGGGAGGTGCCGCACACTTCGCACTGGTCGCCGTAGGCGTGCTCGTTCTTGCAGTGCGGGCACGTGCCGGTGATGTAACGGTCGGCGAGGAACTGCTTGGCCTCCTCGTCGTAGTACTGCATGGAGGTCTTCTCGATGAGCTTGCCCTCGTCGTACAGCTTCTTGAAGTAGGCGGCGGCGGTTTCGTGATGGGTGGGGTTTGAGGTTCGGGAGTAGATGTCGAAGGAGATGCCGAGGTCCTCGAACGATTGCTTGATGATGTTATGGTAGCGGTCCACGATATCTTGCGGGGTCACGCCCTCCTTGCGGGCCTTGATGGTGATGGGCACGCCGTGCTCGTCGGAGCCGCCGATGAAGAGCACCTCCTTGCCGTTGTTGCGCAGGTAGCGCGCGTAGATGTCGGCAGGGATATAGACGCCAGCGAGGTGGCCGATGTGGACGGGGCCGTTGGCGTAGGGCAGGGCAGAAGTAACCGTGTATCGTTTAGGATTTTCCATGTCTTGATATGATTTTATTTTAAGGCTGCAAAAGTACGAAAATTGCTTTTTGATTGCAAAACCATAACAAACAAAAAAAAGGAGGACGTTTTTCAACATCCTCCTTTTTTGATGCCATAAAAGGCAAAATGGGGTTTTGATTACAGCTTGACGGTTTTGTCCATGCTGCAGATGAGGTCAACAACCTTGTTGGAGTAACCAATTTCGTTGTCGTACCAGGAGACGAGCTTCACGAAGTGCTCGTTCAGCATGATACCGGCGGCAGCGTCGAAGATGGAAGTTCTCTTGTCGCCGAGGAAGTCGGTGGAGACCACAGCCTCTTCCGTGTAGCCGAGGATGCCCTTGAGCTCGTTCTCGGAGGCTTTCTTGATGGCGGCCTTGATGTCATCGTAGGTGGCGGCCTTCTCGATCTTGCAGGTCAGGTCAACCACGGAGACATCGACGGTGGGAACGCGGAAAGACATGCCGGTCAGCTTGCCCTTGAGGGTGGGGATCACGCGACCCACAGCCTTGGCAGCGCCCGTGGAGGAGGGGATGATGTTGCCGAGGATGGAACGTCCACCACGCCAATCCTTCTTGGAGGGACCGTCAACAGTCTTTTGGGTGGCCGTGGCGGCGTGCACGGTGGTCATGAGACCCTCGACGAGGCCGAAGTTGTCGTTGATGACTTTTGCCAACGGAGCCAAGCAGTTGGTGGTG